>CAIKVH010000084.1 GCA_903830725.1 uncultured Burkholderiales bacterium
GGACCTACAAATAATCAGGATAGTATTAATTACGGATCTAATGGGAGTATCAAAATCCAGGGATCTCGTTAACACGGAGGACGTACCTAAATTTCATATCATTTAAAGTAATTTTGTTATTTTTCCGTTTAGTTTTGTTCCACTAGCTGGCGTTCAGAGCTAAAAAAGAAAAATATTTGATTTGATATTTTAATTAATACTAAAATATCTCATTCAGAACATCCCATAACTACCACTAATTATTTGTTTTAACTAAAATTGAATCATTTAGATTCAATTTTGTGTAACTAAGCAAAAAATCGCAAAATAATATCAAAAGACAATCTAATGGACGGTTTAATTATTTGGCGCTTGCCTTACTGCTATGATTAAGCGGGCGTTATGATCTAAGTTGTTAATTGCAAGCAAGTTGTGCTTGATACAATTTGAAATATCAATTAAAAATAAATTACCCTATTTAAATAAATCACTAAAGGTATCGATTTGTCATCCCAAAAATTTATACTCGCAGGCGTCATGGGTCATCCCGTCGCTCACTCAAGATCCCCCGTAATCCATAATCATTGGATTGCACAATACAACCTCAAGGGATCTTACGTTTTATTACCCGTTGAACCCGCCAATTTGCAAGATGCCCTGCGAGGACTTAAGGCCTTGGGTTTTGCAGGTTGTAATGTTACGATCCCTCACAAGGTTGAAGCCATGAAGGCTATGGATTGGCTGCATCCTGTTGCCAAGCAAATGGGAGCCATAAACACTATAGTTGTTCAACCGGACGGCGCGCTCCACGGATTTAATAACGATGGATTTGGGTATATTCAAAGTATAAGAGACGCTAAGTCTAATTGGAAAGCTGATACCGGACCAATCACCGTATTAGGGGCGGGTGGTGCTGCAAGAGCAATAGTACTTAGCTTGATCAATGAAGGGGCTAGTGAAATTCGTCTGATCAACCGTACTAAGTCAAAAGCAGAGGACTTAGCCAATGAATTTGGATCAGTTGTTAAGTTTTTCGACTGGAACGAGCGACATACTGCCTTGAGTGGTGTTTCCATGTTGGTAAATACTACCAATCAGGGCATGCATGGCCAACCTAATTTAGATCTGCATTTGGATGACTTGCCAACAAGCGCTTTGGTTTCGGATGCCATATACATACCCCTTGAAACGCCTTTGTTAGAAAGCGCAAGAATGCGAGGAAATCCAACAGTTAACGGTTTGGGAATGTTACTCAACCAAGCAAGACCAGCATTTCAAGCATGGTTTGGTGTACTTCCCGAAATCACTCCAGACTTACGCAAGGCAATTGCCGCAACATTCTAATTTTTCCAACTCATTTTCGAAGTCAGAATCAGTATCGCAACTAAACTGACCCTCAAAAACCATAACACAGTACAAAGTAAATTAAGTTTTGAGTATTTTCGACGAACCCAAAATCGACACTCATTGTCACGTTCTTGATCCAGAGCGCTTTCCGTACTTCACAGATGTGGCTTATAAGCCTGCTGGTCAAGAAATGGGAGGGGCAAAGTACTTTTCGCACCTAATGGACTCGTATGGTGTCCAACATGCCCTCTTAGTTGGTCCTAACTCTGGATACGCTACAGACAACCGTTGTTTGTTAGATGCTATTGCAAGTGGTAAGGGTCGCTTTAAAGGCATCGCTGTCGTTGACAATAAGTGTAATATCAACACACTTCAAGAGCTAAAGTCAAAAGGCATTATAGGAATTGCATTCAATGTAGCACTTCATAGTTTAGATTTTTATGCGGATATTGAGACTTTGCTTTGCCAACTTAAAGACTTAGACATGTTTGCCCAGTTTCAGGTTGAAGGAGATTTGCTACTTGGACTGCTCCCAATGCTTGAACGAACCAATGTCAAAATACTGATTGATCACTGCGGTCGTCCAATTATCTCCAAGGGTATTCATCAAGAGGGATTCAAAGCACTCCTGAATCTCGGTCGAGAACGAAAAGCATTTGTAAAACTATCAGGATTTGCGAAATTTTCTCGCACTGGCTACCCCTTTGAGGATATTGACCCTTATGTTGATGCTTTACTTGGTGCGTTTGGACTAAACCAATGTATATGGGCATCTGATTGGCCCTATTTGAAAGCACCCTATAGAGTCGATTACGGTCCTATGCTTAAATGGGTAGAGCGAAGATTCACAATTGAAGAGCGACAAAAATTGTTATGGGATACGCCACAACAACTTTTTAAATTTCAGAGTCTGCAAAACTAACTTAATATTTTGACAAACACAAAACATTAATTAATTTATCATTCTGACCTTGCCCCTGAAAAACGTACCTCTTAACTATAGGTGAAAATATAGTTATGGAGGTGTCCAAATGGGCGAGAAACGAAC
>CAIKVH010000085.1 GCA_903830725.1 uncultured Burkholderiales bacterium
AGGTCTGTAGAATTACCTTTTTAACAGCACCCCCCATTTGCTTATGTCCGCTTGGGTCCTGCCGGATCATATTGCCGATGTGCTTCCCTCTGAGGCACGGCACATAGAAGAACTTAGACGTCTTTGTTTAGACTCAGCTCGCTCTTTTGGGTATGAGCTGATTGCGCCTCCGTTGCTTGAGCATCTAGAGTCCCTCTTGTCGGGCTCGGGCATGTCTTTGGATCTTCAAACATTCAAATTGATAGACCAACTGTCTGGACGAACTTTGGGGGTTCGTGCAGACACCACAACCCAAGTCGCAAGGATTGACGCACATCTGTTAAACCGTTCTGGGGTGACTCGTTTGTGTTACTGCGGACCTGTTCTTCATACCCGTCCTAGTAAGCCTTTTGCTACGCGAGAGCCCCTACAAATGGGAGCCGAAATCTATGGACACGCAGGTTTAGAGGCCGATTTGGAGGTGATTGAGCTTGCTATGCACTGCCTGGCGCAGTCAACGCATGGTTTGATGGGTAAGCCTTTGGAGTTTCAGATTGATCTCGGGGACGCGCGAATTTTGCCCGCCATTTTGAAGGGAGTTGAACTCAGCAATGGGCAGCTCCAGCAGTTAAAGGTTTGTATTGCTGGCAAGGATGCGCCTGGGTTGAGTGAGGTTTGCAAGTCCCTACCGCAACATAACGCCGTGGCTTTAAAGGCTTTGTTGGAACTCTACGGGGAACAGGAAGTTTTAACGCGTGGTGCAGTAGTGTTAAAAGATTGGCCCGAGGCGCTCAAAGCATTGGAGCAACTTCAATGGCTCAAGGCTCGTTTAAATGTTCCAGTTGTCTTTGATTTGGCCGATGTGAGGGGATACAGTTATTACACAGGAATTCGCTTCTCTGTTTACACCAGCGGACTCTCTGACGCGTTGATCAGAGGCGGGCGCTACGATGAGGTCGGTGCCGCTTTTGGGCGACTCAGGCCTGCAGTAGGTTTCAGTCTTGATCTTAAAGACTGGGTCCAGTTGCTTGCTAGGCCTCCTGCGAGAAGGGCGATCAAGGCTCCGTGGTCAGAAGACGCAGAACTAAACGCAAAGATTAAAACCTTGCGCATTCAGGGCGAGACCGTACTGCGTGTATTGCCGGGGCAAGATATTGATGGAGACGAGTTTTTGTATGACCGGGAATTGGTTAACGTCAACGCAAGCTGGACTGTACAAGAGCGTTCTAAATCAGATTTGTGAGTTCCTATTTTTTTGAATATTCCTTTTATTTTCAATCTCTAACCTTTTGTTTTTTATGAATCCAATACGTGGTCGCAATGTAGTTGTCGTAGGTACCCAGTGGGGAGACGAGGGTAAGGGTAAATTGGTTGATTGGTTGACTGAGTCCTCTCAGGGCGTGGTTCGTTTCCAGGGCGGACACAACGCTGGCCACACGCTGGTTATTAACGGTGTTAAAACGGCACTTCATTTAATACCGAGTGGCATTATGCGCGAAGGGGTGAAGTGCTACATTGGTAACGGCGTTGTGCTCTCGATGGGTAAACTCTTGGAGGAAATTCGCGGCCTCGAGAGCGCTGGGGTTGAGGTCCGTTCAAGGCTTCGGATAAGCGAAGCTTGCCCTCTAATTCTCTCCTACCACGCCGCCCTTGATGTAGCCCGTGAGGCAGCAATTGAACACTCCGGGAATGCCAAAATTGGTACAACGGGAAGAGGCATAGGCCCGGCTTACGAGGACAAGATTGCAAGGCGTGCACTGCGTGTTCAAGATTTGAAAAATCCGGCTAGATTTGCTGAAAAGCTGAAGACCAATCTTGAACTACACAACCATGTATTGAAGAATTTCCTACACGCACCAGAGGTTAACTTTGATGAGGTTTTGAAAGAAGCCCTGGAACATGCTGCGGAAGTTTTACCGATGGCAGCCGATGTTTCCCGTGAACTTAATGATGCCAATTTGAGCGGCGCCAATCTACTCTTTGAAGGCGCACAGGGGACCCTTCTTGATGTGGACCACGGCACATACCCATTTGTAACTTCAAGCAATTGCGTGGCCGGTAACGCTGCCGCTGGGGCCGGTGTTGGGCCGGGTCTCTTGCACTACATCTTAGGCATTACGAAGGCTTATTGCACGCGCGTCGGTGGGGGTCCCTTCCCCACAGAGCTTGATTGGGAAAAGCCGGGCACCGTTGGGTACCACCTGTCTACTGTTGGCGCTGAGCGCGGGGTGACCACAGGGCGCGCTAGACGCTGTGGTTGGTTTGACGCTGCTTTGCTCAAGCGCAGCGCTCAAGTTAACGGACTGTCTGGACTTTGCATTACAAAACTAGATGTGCTTGATGGACTTGAGTATTTGGAGCTTTGCACTGGCTATATGCTTGACGGCGAACACATTGATATTTTGCCTATGGGCGCAGATGAAATCTCCAAATGTAAGCCCATCTACGAACGCATGCAGGGTTGGTCTGTATCAACCGTTGGGATAACGAATTATGATCAACTCCCCATTGAGGCAAGACTTTATCTTCAACGCATCGAACAAGTAACTGGTGTACCTATCCATTTGGTTTCAACGAGTCCAGACCGGGATCACACCATCATGATTCGCCATCCTTTTTTAGGATAATAGATTATCATTTCTTTTTTTATTTTCATAGTTTAAAGGTCCCCCATGTTGACTGAAGATGGCAAACACCTTTACGTCTCGTACGACGAATACCATAATTTGACAGAGAAACTGGCAATCAAAATTCACCAGTCTAATTGGGAATTTGACACCATACTCTGTCTCGCTAGAGGCGGAATGCGCCCGGGCGACATTTTGTCGCGTATCTTTGACAAGCCTCTTGCGATCATGTCCACAAGTTCCTACAGAGCTGGAGCGGGTACTGTGCAAGGGCACTTAGATATCGCTCGCTACATTACGACGCCACAAGGTGAGATAGCTGGGCGGGTGCTACTCGTAGACGATCTTGCGGATTCTGGGCTTACGCTTAACGCGGTGATTACGCAACTCAAAACCAACTACAAACCTATCACCGAGCTTAGAAGTGCTGTGATTTGGACTAAAAGTATTTCTACATTTACGCCTGATTATTCAGTTGAATATTTGCCAACCAACCCTTGGATTCATCAGCCCTTTGAGGCCTACGACTCAATGAGTGCAACTCAGTTGGCTGAGAAATGGAAGATTTAAGCTTCCAGTTCTAACCCACGGCCCGTATCATGTAACACCATGGTAACCACGACTAAACTGATCCATCACCCCTACAAGCCTCCAGAGGGGTTTGAAGCCCCACAAGTACCCACTTATCAGGCCTCAACCGTTATCTTTCCAAGTGTGGCCTCTATGCGAAGCACGCAGTGGAAGAACAAGACGGGATACACTTACGGGCTCCACGGCACCCCAACTACGTTTACGCTTGAGGAGCGGATCGCAAGCATAGAGGGGGCTTTGTACTGTCAACTCGTCCCCAGTGGTTTAGCAGCGATAGCGCTGGTTAACCTTTCTTTGCTAAAGTCTGGTGACGAAGTACTGATACCCTCAAACGTTTATGGCCCTAATATTGCCCTCGCCAAGGGTGAACTAGAGCGCTACAACATCACTCACCAAGTCTACGATCCACTCTCGCTGGGTGACTTGGCCCAGAAAATAACCCCCCTTACCCGGCTCGTTTGGATCGAGGCACCTGGCTCAGTGACCATGGAGTTTCCTGACTTAATAGGGATAACAAAGTTATGCGCAGACAAAGGAGTGATCAGTGCGCTTGATAACACCTGGGGGGCTGGGTTAGCGTTTAATGCTTTTAATATGAAGGGTGTTGGCGTAGATCTGACTGTTCAAGCATTAACCAAATACCCCAGCGGAGGGGGAGACGTTTTAATGGGCAGTGTCTGCACCCGCAATACAGAATTAGATCAGCACATTAAACTGACCCATATGCGCTTGGGGTACGGCGTGGGATCAGATGATGCGCAAACCGTGCTTCGCTCGCTACCCACTATGGCGCTCAGATACAAAGCCCAGGACCGCACTGCTCGTCAGCTCGCGAGAGCCCTATCCAATGAGAGCGCTATTGCCCAGGTGTTGCATCCTGCCTTAGTGAGTAGCCCTGGACACTTGCATTGGAGCGAGTGCTGTGTTCAAGCCGGTGAGCAGGGGCTTGCAGCAAGTATCTTTAGCGTCATCTTCAAGCCCGAGTACACCCAAGCCCAAGTGGACAAGTTTTGTGATGCGCTCAAGTATTTCAAAATTGGCTACAGTTGGGGGGGACCGGTGAGCCTAGTCGTGCCTTATGATTTGAATACGATTAGGCCCGGATTTGAAAAGCAATCTACTTTAGCCCAGGGGTGTTTGGTTCGCTTTTGTGTAGGCTTGGAGGACGAGGCAGATTTGTGGGATGATTTAAAAAGAAGTTTACAAATAGCTTTTGATTAATTACCTAATCCCTGCATTTGAGTGGGGACTAAAGAGAGAGGTCCCAAGACAGAGAACGCTCTACGGTCTCGGTAGACTTCAACTCCTTCAAACTCATTAAATGCCTATTCCTATGTGCTAAGCGATTAACCCCCGAGCTGCGCGCACAAACTCCTCACTTGAATAGTTTTCAACGGTGCAGACTTTTGCATCTCCAAACTGTTCGAAATTACGACCTATTGATCCACTGTAAGCAGGATCGTAGTGAAGACTCAGTAACTCTTCAACAACCTTTGGAGTATCCCCTTGCTCAATCCAAGCATTCCACCGGGAGATCACCTCTTTGCCCAGTAACGGTATTAAGGCCTCAAGTCGTTGCATAAAAAGTGCGCTGTTTTTTACAAAAAAATGATACTCATTCAACAGCAGTTTCACCCTCTCTGGCAAAGACAGTTGCAGATCAATACAAGGGCTTGAGCGCATTTTTTTGATGAGAGACTCAGGGATATTTAGATTCCCAATTTTTCTGCTCTCAGACTCCACGTAAATAACCCTTGATGCGTCGAGTTGATTTAACGCAAACCAAAGACTGGTTTCGAACGCTTTTTGGGAGGGCTGGGAGGTGCCTGGAATTTTGCCCAGCACGGAGCTTCTGTGGACTGCAATTTCTTCCAAATCCAAAACCTGAGCACCCTGTTCTTTGAGTTTGTGGAGTAAATAAGTTTTGCCAGACCCGGTGGGTCCGCAAACAACTCTAAAGTTTAGGTACTCCACGCAAAGCGGAATATCTTCAATAATGGCGGACCTAAATGCTTTGTACCCGCCCTCAAGCAACACGACCTTAAATCCAATCGCTCCCAGCACTGTGCAGAGTGAACCACTTCTTTTGCCACCCCTCCAGCAGTAGATGAGGGGCTGCCAGTCTCTGGGTAATTCGAGCACCTTTTGCTCAATGTGTTGAGCTATATTGGCAGCGACTAAGCCGGCCCCCTTTTTTTGAGCCTCAAAACTATTCACCTGCTTGTACATCGTTCCAATCAGCGCGCGCTCCTCATCGTTTAAGACTGGCCAGTTGACTGCCCCAGGCAACCGGTCGAGTGCAAATTCTGATGGACTTCTTGCGTCTATGATTTGTGACAGTTTAATATTGCTCTGAGTACCCGTTCCGTGATGAGGGTTAGCGAAAGTCTTGATATGCTTTAGTGCTTCAGCAACGTTGATGGTTTGTACGCTCAATTGGGGTAACTCTTTATAGTTGTTCGGAATGTTTGTCTATTTTGATGGGGTTTAAGGCTTATTCCCACAACCCAAGTGATCGACCGCAGATTTAAAGTAACTTCTTTAATTCAGGCCAAATGTTACCCAGTATTGTAGGGTGCGCTACAGCTAGTGGGTGCAATTGATCGGCTTGAAAAAGAGCCCCCGCGTTTGGCGCGTCTGCAACCCCCTTCAACATAAATGGAACCAAGGGGACTTTGTATTTCTGAGAAACTTGTTGATACATGGTGGATAGCTCTTTGTTCAGAGCTGCACCGTAATTAGCTGGCACTAGATTCCCAACAATAAGTACTTTTGACTTTCCTTGTAAAGTTTGTTGAACCATCCAGTCTAAATTTGCCTTACTGGCTTCAATGGAAATCCCCCTCAAAGCATCATTTGAGCCCAACTCAATGATGACGACCTTAGGATGGTATTTAGATATCAAAAGTGCCAACCGTGAACGCCCTCCAGAAGTGGTCTCACCGCTTATACTTGCGTTGATAATACTTTTGGGATCTGTTTGACCAAGCTTGGCTTCAAGTAGACTGACCCAACCCGTGCCGCGTTCAAGCCCATATTCAGCGCTCAAGGAGTCGCCAAGTACGACAATTTGAACAGGCTCCCTTGATGGCACTGGGCTTGTAGTAGTTTGCGACAAGGATACACCGCTCAGCAATAGTAAAGTTAGTAATGTTAGTGATAACACTGCTGAGTAAAGACGATTGAAAAATACAAAATACATTAATGAATTGTTTGGATTAAAAATGTCTGAATGTCTGTTACAGGTTTCCCATGTATCCAAAATTGTGAATGATGCCACAGGAGATCTATCTATTTTGCATGATATCTCCTTGTGCGTCTCCAAAGGCGAAACGCTCTCGGTTGTAGGAGCCTCGGGCTCGGGCAAAAGCACTCTACTCTCCATTATGGCCGGTTTAGACGCTCCTACTGACGGGCAGGTGTGGATAGGCGGGACAAACATCACAGATTTAGATGAGGATGCTAGGGCAGTGGTACGGGCAACTTACATAGGGTTCGTGTTTCAAAATTTTCAACTCATAGACCACTTGACTGCAATTGAAAATGTCATGTTGCCACTCGAGCTTTTAGGGACTGCTTCCTCCGATGCGATCAGAAAAAGAGCCACTGATATGCTAGGGCGGGTTGGCCTTTCAAGCCGAATCAATCACTACCCTCGTTTTATGAGTGGGGGGGAGCAACAGCGGGTTGCACTTGCAAGGGCATTTGTCGTTCAGCCTAAAATTTTAATGGCTGATGAACCAACCGGGAGTTTAGATCATGCAACAGGTGCATTGATCATGGACCTCATCTTTGAGATGAATAAGGAATTTCATACCGCTTTAATTCTGGTGACCCACGACAGTGCATTAGCAAAACGGTGCTCCAGAATAGTCACTATTGAAGCGGGACAGTTAAAGAAAGAGTCTACTTGAAGGCTACTGATTCTATGATGTCATTTGCCAATATTAGATGCCCTTGCGGAGGGGCTGAAAATTCAAAAGAGAACAACCATACCAATCCCAAAAATAAAGGGGTAGGCAACGGGAACTTCATTTCCTACCAAAACTGCTGCGCCAGGTTCATTGAAGACGGTGTAATCGCACCCGACGCTAGTCTTCTCATGCGCTCCAGATACACGGCGTATGTGCTTGAGAAAAAATCCTATCTGCTACAGACGTGGCGCGCTGATCATAGGCCTCAAGACATTGAGTTTGATGAGGATATCAAATGGCTTGGACTGGAAGTTAAACAACACACTCTAACGGGAGACGCAACTGCGGATGTGGAATTCGTAGCCAGGTACAGGATTTCAGGAAAAGGGCACAGGATGCATGAGAGGAGTCATTTTGTTTTACAGGATGAAACCTGGTTTTACATTCACGGGGAGACGCCAGAGTAACTGTGTCAGGAACTTTGGTTTACGGGTAAAACTATCTTAAAACAACTACCCTCATCAATAATTGAGCTAACGGTTATTTCACCCCCGTGCCTTTGAATGATGCCGTGTGAGACAGATAAGCCTAGACCGGTTCCAACTCCGATTTTTTTTGTTGTAAAGAATGGATCAAATATTTTGCTTAGATTTTCGGGATTAATACCTGTGCCTTGATCACAAATCTCAATTGCAACATAGTCGCCCTCAGCCCTGGCGATCTCAGTATTCGAAGTGCTTGATATCTTCTCTTGGTAGGTTTTGATTGTAATCTTGCCCCGTGTGTCATCGCGAGTTGCTTGAGCAGCATTAACGATCAAATTCAATATAACTTGATTGATCTGAGAGGGAATGCACTCGATATTAGGAATTTCTCCAAATTCAAGGATGACATCGGCCTTGTACTTCACTTCGTTGTTAACAATGTTTAAAGTCGAGCGTATTGCTTTGTGCAGGTCACAACTCTCCCACAGTTTGTCAGCGTCCGCTCTAGAGAAATTCTTTAGATCTTGAATAATCGTTTTAACCCTGGTGATGCCCTCTTCAGTCTCATTCATTAAAAAGATTGCATCCTCAACAATAAAGTCAAAGTTCACCGCTTTTTTAAGCTCATGCACATCATCGAAGACCACTTTATCGGTATTCTCCTCCTTCGTTTTGTAAAGATTGAGTACGTTTTGAATAAATTCAAAGTACTTTTTCATCGTTCGAATATTTGAGGCGACATACCCAATAGGGTTGTTAATTTCGTGAGCAACACCGGCTGAGAGTTGGCCAAGTGCGGCTAATTTTTCAGATTGGGTTAGACGGTTGGAGAACTCGACCTTTTCCTTATTCGCAATCTCAGCTTCCCGGTTCCTGCGTTGCAAGATATGATTAAGCTTCTTGGCTCGGGAGAGCATCAAAATGGAGGTGCTAGTAAAGATAATAATTAATGCGGTCAACGCCCATCCAAAAGATAGGTAGGTTGTCTTATTTTCCGCAAAACTTGCAAACGCATCCGATTCCTTGATGCCGACTAAAACGATTAAGGGCTGATCAGTAATTCGCTCAAAGGCATAGATTCTCTTTACTCCGTCAAATATCTTATCCGTCGTTTCAAAGCCCTGAGTTGTGTCCGTTATGTTTTGAGGCAACTTGATTTGCGCAACAGATCCGTCGTAGGAGGATACTGTCCCTGTCTGAATAGTTCTTACATAGCCCTCACGGTCAATTAAAGCAATAAAACCGTTGGAGCCAAGATCGATCTTTTTGTAGAAATTTAAAAAGTATGTAGGGTCAAAAGATACAACCGCTACACCGTTAAATATCCAACCCGTTTTATTGATTCTGCGGGTCATTTGTATCGACCACCGATGGCTGACTCGTCCTAGAACGGGCTTACTGATAAACACGTTGTACGGGTATATCTCTTTATGAATTTTAAAGTGCTCTCGATCAGAGAGATCAATCTTCTTTTGATCTTTTAGATTCGTAAAAGTATACAACCCGTCCTTGTCAATAACCCCGACTTGGTTGAAATACTTCATATCCAAAACGCCTTTTGTGAAGTAGTCATTGAGCATTTTAAAATCAGCTGTGGAGCTTTGCTCATAATTGAATTTAATAATTCTGAGCAATTCGTCTGTAACGGCAATGCAGGACTCAGTGTGCTCTTTAAAGCTTCTTACGATATTTTGTAATTCTGATTTGGAGCTATTTTGTATCAACTTATATTCCGCTTCAAGTTTGATATAAATAAATACCCAAATAGATGCAATCAGAACCACTCCGACGCTTGTGAGTAAAGCAATGGTGACATTTCTTTTTATAAATGAGTAGGCTACCTTGACCCTAACCCGAACCCGCGAGATCCAATGCCCCGGTGTAGGAGGTTTCTTTAAATATTTAGTCAAATTACGCATCAATAAATAATTAATCTGTTTAGTGAGGTTTAGTTTAGCCGTGGACCGTTGAGGGGTGGTATTTTTCTCTTACCTCGTTCGGTGTTTAAGCGCGCGCTCCACTTCTCGTTTACCTTCTCTGTCTTTGATCGTGTCTCTCTTGTCATGCTCGGCTTTGCCTTTGGCTAATGCTATTTCGCACTTGACACGCCCATTTTTCCAGTGCAAATTGATGGGGACTAAGGTGTAGCCCTTTTGCTCTACTTTTCCTATTAGTCGTCTGATCTCATCTTTATGCATTAGAAGCTTTTTAGTTCTCGCAGCCTCCGGGTTTACATGGGTTGAGGCGGTTTTAAGAGGATTAATCAAGCAACCAATTAAAAAAAGCTCCCCCGCTCGAACAACTACGTATCCATCGGTCAGTTGGACCTTCCCCTCCCGAACAGCCTTGATCTCCCAACCCTGAAGCACCATGCCGGCCTCAAACCGCTCCTCAAAGAAGTAGTTAAATTGGGCCTTTTTGTTCTCGGCGATTCGGGCAGGTAAGGGTTTTTTAGGGGTTGCCATAGCTCTTGGGTCAGTATCCCACAAAGGATATCTACAATAAGTGTTATCGCTTTTGGCGAACCTTCTATTGTATGAAAACTATTCATAAGTCTGTCATGATTTGGTTCAGCGCTGAAGAAATGTTTTCTTTAGTGGTTGATGTACCGAAATATCCTGAGTTTTTACCCTGGTGTGACTCAGGTCAGATCGTCACGCCTCACGAAGACGGAGTGACTGCTAGGATAGGAATGTCATTGGGGGGCTTCAAAAAGTCCTTCACAACGAGAAACACCCAGGTCCTGGGTAGACAAATCAAAGTCGAATTGGTGGACGGACCGTTTAAGCGTCTTGACGGCTTATGGAATTTTGTCCCACTCGCAGATGAACGTGCCTGTCGGGTGGAACTGACACTTAACTACGACTTCGAAGGTATGTTTGGAAGTTTGGTAGGGCCAATTTTTGACAAAATTGCCGATTCTTTGGTTGATTCCTTCGTAAAACGAGCTGAAAATGTATTCAAGTGACAAATAATCATGATTAAAGTGATTATTCATCATTCTCCAGCACCTCGTTTGGTCTTAGAGGAGGAGTTATCAATGCCCAAAGGGGCTAGCCTAATGCAAGCTCTGGTTTCTTTAAAACACTTGGATTCATCGCTTTTTTTGGAGCCTAAGGACGCCAATGGAGCCATCTTTGCTCTGAAGCCAGGCTACCAAACTGCTGTTTGGTCCAGAACTGTGGCTACTGACCACGTTTTGCGAGATTTGGACCGGATCGAGGTTCTACGCCCTATCAAAGTGGACCCGAAAGTAGCGAGGCGGGAGCGATTTAAAAAGCAAGGAGCTAAAGGGGCAAAGGGGGCAGGGTTGTTTGCCAAGCAAAGGCCTGGCTCCAAAGCTGGCTATTAGGCGTCCACCGCGCCTTGCTCTTGTGTTGTCTATTCCACTTTTGGTTGCATCAATTCACTGAAAAAACCCTTTGAATCGCTACAATTGTCGATTTGGAGCAAACTCAAATGCGTCTTCTCGGCAATGCACTCACCTTTGATGATGTTCTCTTAGTGCCCGCTTATTCTGAAGTACTGCCTAAAGACACGTCTCTCAAAACTCAATTCTCCAGAAATATCTCCCTGAACTTGCCTCTGGTATCAGCTGCGATGGATACTGTGACTGAGGCTCGTTTGGCAATCGCTATAGCGCAAGAGGGCGGCATAGGAGTTATTCATAAAAACCTTACCCCTGCCCAGCAAGCGGCTGAGGTGTCCAAAGTAAAGCGCTACGAAAGCGGCGTTCTGCGGGATCCAGTCATCATTACCCCGAACCATACCGTTCGTGAGGTCATGGCATTATCCGATCAACTGAGTATTTCCGGCTTCCCAGTGTGTGAAAACGGCAAAGTGGTAGGCATTGTGACTGGGCGTGATCTTCGTTTTGAAACACGGTTTGACGTCAAAGTCAGCGAGATCATGACGCCGCGAGATAAATTAATCACTGTCCCTGAGACGGCCACCGCAGAGCAAGCCAAGGCACTCCTTAACAAACACAAATTAGAGCGCCTGCTCGTCATTAACGATCAGTTTGAGTTGAAAGGCCTCATCACCGTAAAAGACATCACCAAGCAAACCAGTTTCCCTAACGCTGCGAGAGACGGTGCTGGTCGCCTGAGAGTAGCCGCCGCGGTTGGCGTAGGCGAGGGCACCGAAGAGCGCGTTGAGCATTTGGTAAATGCGGGTGTTGATGCTATCGTTGTAGATACTGCCCACGGCCACAGTAAGGGTGTCATTGATAGGGTCCGTTGGATTAAAAACAAGTATCCACAAATCGATGTCATTGGTGGGAACATCGCAACTGGCGCTGCTGCACTTGCTTTGGCAGAGGCAGGCGCAGATGCCGTAAAGGTGGGTATTGGTCCTGGCTCCATCTGTACAACTCGTATCGTAGCTGGTGTGGGCGTGCCTCAAATCACTGCGATTGATAATGTCGCACAGGCGCTAATGGGAACTGGGGTCCCTTTGATTGCTGACGGCGGCGTTCGCTTCAGTGGCGACTTGGCGAAAGCTATCGCTGCTGGCGCTGCAAGTGTCATGATGGGGGGCATGTTTGCTGGTACGGAGGAGGCGCCAGGCGAGGTCATACTTTACCAGGGACGCAGTTATAAGAGCTATAGGGGAATGGGCAGTATCGGCGCCATGCAGCAGGGTAGTGCTGACAGATATTTCCAAGAATCCTCTACAGGAAACCCTAACGCAGATAAGTTAGTTCCAGAAGGCATAGAAGGACGTGTTCCTTACAAGGGCTCAATGGTGAGTATTGCTTATCAACTCGCAGGGGGGCTTCGCGCGTCTATGGGTTACTGCGGTTGTGCATCACTTCATGAGCTTAGTACGAAGGCTGAGTTTGTGCAGATTACTGCAGCAGGAATGCGTGAAAGCCATGTTCACGACGTTCAGATAACCAAAGAAGCACCTAATTACAGAGCCGACTAGTATTTGCAATTGAACCCAAGTATTCTTCTAGCGCGAGAGTGCTTGGCTCGCCCCGTTCGTCTTTCTTAAATTTTATTTTCTCTATTCAATGCAACACGACAAAATACTGATTCTTGATTTTGGATCACAAGTAACCCAGTTAATTGCTAGGCGTGTTCGCGAAGCTCATATTTACAGTGAAGTGCATTCCTGCGATGTCTCAGATGAATGGATTCAAGAATTTGCCCGAGACGGCAGATTAAAGGGAATCATTTTGTCGGGTTCACATGCGAGTGTTTATGAGGATAGTACAGACCATGCACCTGAGAGCGTATTTACACTTGGGATTCCAGTCCTTGGTATTTGCTACGGTATGCAAACTATGGCCAAGCAACTGGGCGGGTATGTCGCGAGTGGAAACACAAGAGAGTTTGGTTATGCTGAGGTGCGTGCGCATGGCCACACCAAGCTTTTAAAAGGCATTGAGGACTTTGTAACCCCGCAAGGGCACGGAATGCTCAAAGTATGGATGAGTCACGGCGACAAAGTCACTGAGCTACCTCCTGGGTTTAAGGTCATGGCAAGCACACCGGATTGTCCAATTGCTGGCATGGCTGATGAGGACAGGCGGTTTTATGCGGTTCAGTTTCATCCAGAGGTAACGCACACATTTCAAGGGGGAGCAATTCTTGAGAGATTTGCGTTAGAGATATGCGGCGCAAAACCCGACTGGGTGATGGGTAACTACATCGCAGAGGCTGTAGAAAAAATCAAACAACAGGTGGGCTCAGAAAGAGTCATTCTGGGTTTGTCAGGCGGCGTTGATTCGTCTGTCGCCGCAGCCCTAATTCACCGAGCAATTGGGGACCAACTAACCTGTGTATTCGTTGACCACGGCCTGCTTCGTTTGAACGAAGGCGATATGGTGATGAATATGTTTGAGGGCCAACTTCACGCGAAGGTTATTCGTGTCGACGCTGTAGACCGCTTTATGAGTGAGCTCAAAGATGTTAGCGATCCAGAGCAAAAAAGAAAGATCATAGGTCGAGAGTTTGTAGAGGTTTTTAAGGCTCAAGCCACAATTTTGAAGCAAGGCGAAAGGCACCATCCGGGCGTGACCTTTCTAGCACAGGGCACTATTTATCCTGATGTTATTGAGAGCGGCGGGGGTAAGAGCAAAAAAGCCGTAACAATTAAGAGTCATCACAATGTTGGTGGTTTACCGGAGCAATTAGGACTCAAACTCTTAGAACCACTGCGGGATCTTTTCAAAGACGAAGTTAGAGAGTTAGGAGTCCAACTGGGACTGCCAAAAGAGATGGTTCACAGACACCCTTTCCCAGGCCCAGGCTTAGGGGTTCGCATCTTAGGGGCCGTTAAAAAAGAATATGCAGATTTACTTCGCAGAGCTGATGCGATATTTATAGAAGAACTGCATAATTTCAATGAGCCTGTTACTGGTAAAACTTGGTATGAATTAACAAGTCAAGCCTTTGTTGTTTTCCTACCGGTGAAGAGCGTGGGCGTGATGGGTGATGGACGTACCTATGAATATGTTGTTGCCCTAAGGGCTGTCCAGACCCTCGATTTTATGACCGCTGACTGGGCAGAGCTTCCCTATGCATTGTTGAAAAAGGTCTCTAGCAGGATCATCAATGAAGTAAGAGGAATAAACCGTGTAACCTATGATGTATCCAGTAAACCTCCGGCGACAATTGAGTGGGA
>CAIKVH010000086.1 GCA_903830725.1 uncultured Burkholderiales bacterium
ATTCATTAAGCGTATCCGTGTGAATTGCGACTTGGGTATCGGTTTGCTCTGCTACGTTTAGGCAGTTATCTATCGCAGCCGGTGTAGTTCCCCAGTCCTCATGTAATTTAAGCCCAATAGCGCCTGCATCAATTTGCTCTGTAAGTGCTTCAGGTAACGATGCATTTCCCTTACCCAAGAAACCAAGGTTCATTGGAAATGCGTCCGCTGCTTGGAGCATTCGCTCTAGATTCCATGCACCAGGTGTACAAGTCGTTGCGAATGTTCCCGTTGCAGGCCCCGTACCGCCGCCAATCATTGTCGTGACGCCGCTCGTAAGCGCCTCCTCAATTTGTTGGGGAGCAATGAAATGGATGTGAGTATCAATACCGCCTGCGGTGACGATCATCCCTTCGCAGCTAATGATCTCCGTACCTGGCCCAATAATGATATCTACCCCCGGTTGCGTATCGGGGTTGCCAGCTTTGCCGATGGCTGCGATTCGACCACCCTTGAGTCCTATATCGGCTTTAACGATTCCCCAGTGGTCCAAGATTAACGCATTTGTTAGCACAGTATCCATTGCGCCTTGACTACTTGAACGTTGACTTTGAGCCATGCCGTCTCGAATGGTCTTACCGCCCCCAAACTTAACCTCCTCGCCGTAGGCGCCCGCACGAAGCGTTAAATCATCCTCTACCTCCAGGATGAGGGCTGTGTCTGCGAGTCGTACTCGGTCCCCAGTAGTTGGACCAAACATTTCCGCATAAGCGCGTCTGTCAATGGTGCTCATTACTTACCCCCTTTGACGACAGAGGGGCTACTTTGTCCAACTGGGCCCTGATGCATACCTCTAAATCCGTAAACAACTCGAGCGCCTGCGTAATCCACGAGCTCCACAGTGCGTTGCTGTCCAGGCTCGAACCGAACGGCGGTACCAGAGGGGATGTTTAAACGCATACCAACCGCTTGTGCTCTATCAAACACCAAGGCGCCATTGGTTTCTGAAAAATGATAATGTGATCCGACCTGAATAGGCCTGTCGCTTGCGTTTTGAACAACAACGGTGATTGTTCTTCGTCCGGTATTGATCTCGTGCGAGCCAGGGCGAGTGAAGAGTTCTCCAGGAATCATATTCGTTTCTCTTTCTCTAAGTCTGTGGGCTGTAGTTTAAATGCTTGTGAAATCAGTCAAACGCTAAACATCAAACGTTAAACGATGGGCTGATGAACCGTGACAAGCTTTGTTCCATCTGGGAACGTCGCCTCGACTTGAATGTCTGGAATCATCTCTGCAATGCCTTCCATCACATCCGCACGCGTCAGTATGTTTCTCCCCTCACTCATTAACTGCGCTACGGTCTTGCCCTCACGGGCACCTTCCATGACAGTTGCAGAGATGAGAGCTACGGCCTCTGGATAATTCAGTTTTAAGCCCTTTGCACGACGTCGTTCTGCGAGCAAGGAGGCCGTAAATATCAATAACTTATCTTTCTCTCTTGGGGTGAGTTCCATATCAAATCTTTCAAATAGCTGAATTTAGTCCGCTGAAGGAACGGTATTCATAGATAGCAATGAACCTCGTATTTTCTTACGCTAGGGCTCTCTTAATTACTTATTATCCGCCCCAGGCGCTGTTTTTTAAAAGTTGTTTTGTCTAAAGAATTTTGACTCAATACTCTTTTTAGTGCTTCAATAAACGCCCTTAATCGGTGCGACCCGCACCAGTTCGTGCGCACTAATTTGGGATTGGTTGAGTTTACGGTGGGCGGGTATTTCATGATTTTATCGATTTGGTAATTAAAAAGCATTATTTGAAGGTGACTTTTTCGGGGTTGGGCCATTCTATTGATGGGCACGACGGTTGCGTTAAGGGATAGCATTTTAAAAAATTGCTTGAGCTTTATTTATATTTTTTCTTCAACCTTGGAGTTGTTTATGTTGAATCGACGAGGTAATTTGAAAGCCCTTGCTGCTGCTGCGGCAATGGTATCTGGATCTTTGGTCTTTGCACCTGCGGCATTGGCTGAGGACACCATTAAGGTTGGTGTTTTGCACTCCCTTTCTGGAACGATGGCTATTTCTGAGACTGTACTCAAGGATACGGTTCTGATGGCCATTGATGAGATCAATGCAAAAGGCGGTGTGTTGGGCAAGAAGTTAGAGCCCGTTGTGGTTGATCCGGCTTCAAATTGGCCGTTATTTGCAGAAAAAGCCAAGCAATTGCTCACTCAAGACAAGGTGGCGGTGACTTTTGGTTGCTGGACCTCAGTAAGTCGCAAGTCAGTACTACCCGTATATGAAGAGTTAAACGGTCTATTGTTCTACCCAGTTCAATATGAGGGCGAGGAGTTGTCCAAAAATGTGTTCTATACAGGAGCGGCTCCAAACCAACAAGCCATACCCGCAGTTGATTATTTGATGAGCAAAGAGGGTGGCGGTGCTAAGCGCTGGGTTCTCCTCGGCACAGATTATGTATATCCCCGCACAACCAACAAAATCCTTCGCGCTTACCTGAAAAGCAAGGGTGTTAAGGATACGGACATTGATGAGAAATACACGCCTTTCGGGCACTCAGACTATCAGACAATCGTATCTGACATTAAAAAATTCTCTACGGGTGGCAAAACAGCCGTTGTCTCAACCATCAATGGTGACTCCAATGTACCTTTCTACAAAGAGCTTGGCAACGCAGGCTTAAAAGCCAAGGACGTCCCAGTTGTAGCTTTCTCAGTCGGTGAAGAAGAGTTACGCGGCGTGGACACTAAGCCTTTGGTTGGTCACTTGGCTGCTTGGAATTACTTCATGAGCATTAAGAATCCAACCAATGATGAGTTCATCAAGAAATGGTCTACATACGCAAAAGCGCACAAAATTCCCGGTCACATGGATAAACCACTGACAAATGATCCAATGGAAGCTACTTATATTGGTATCAACATGTGGAAACAAGCTGTTGAAAAAGCAAAATCAACTGATGTTGATAAAGTGATTACCGCCATGGGAGGTCAAACCTTTAAAGCACCCAGTGGCATTACTTCTATGATGGATCCTAAGAACCACCACTTACACAAGTCAGTTTTCATTGGCGAGATTAAGGCGGATGGTCAATTTAACGTCGTATGGAGTACCAAGGACCCTGTAAAAGCTAAGCCTTGGAGCCCTTATATTGAGGGCAATGATAAAAAGCCAGATGAGCCAGTTAAAAAATAACCTATTGAGTTGATGTGTACACAGGATGGGGGAGGAGCGCTTGGTGCGAATCCTCCATTTTTTTATACTGTAGATTTACCAGCGCCACTTTAAAATAAATTAGCACGAGGGTTAATCCCCTGCGCATAAAATAAGTTGGATAAGTTGGATAAGCTGGATAAGTTGGATAAGTTATATATTTATTTTTTCATATGCAAATCAAAGAAATCATTTTTCGGCATGATTAAATTAAATAAAATTGAAGCACTGCTAAAGAATTTTCTTCTTATCGCAATAATTTCTATTTCAGTGGACTCTTCCTTTGCTTTGTCGCTGGAGCAGGTTAAAAAATTATCTATTGGTGAGACTGACACAAGAATTCAAGTTTTAAACCAAGTTATTAAAGAGCCTGATGCGAGAACGCTTGTTTTTCTTCAAGCCCTATCGGACGACAGCGTAAAAATTTTAGATGGTCACGCTTTCATCATCAAAAACAATCTTGGGATTGATCCTTTAACAGGCGAACCAGTACAAGTCCCCGTCGACGCGCAAGACGTAGTCAGTAACAACAGAATGCGAGGCGAATTAGACTCTGCATTATCTGCGCTGAGACTTTTCAGTACAGATCCCAAGCTAAGGCTTGCTGCCGTAAAGGATCTTCAAAAAGAGCCGGATGTAGATAAGTTGGAGGTGCTCGAGCGTGCCCTTAAACTAGAGCAAGTGCAAGACATTCGCATTCAAATTAACATAGCAAAGTCCAGTGTTTTATTAAGCGATGCAGATCCTGGTGTAAGACTATTTGCAGCAAAGAAACTATCTGAAAGCCACACGCCAGAAACGCAGTTATTGCTTAATCAGCGTGTTGATTTGGAGACTGATCCTAGGGTCAAGGCTGCTTTGCAAGAGTCCCTCAAAACAATCGCCGCCTCTTTGGTTTGGGGCGATCGACTTGGCGCTTTATTTACTGGAATTAGTTTGAGCTCAATACTCTTATTGGTAGCGCTTGGTTTGGCAATTACGTACGGCTTAATGGGCGTCATTAATATGGCCCACGGTGAGCTCATGATGGTCGGGGCCTATGCGACCTACGTCATACAAACGTTCTTTAATCACCATTTAAATGCATATTTTGATTACTACCTTGTTATTGCTGTGCCCGCTTCATTTTTAGTTGCGGCTTTTGTAGGTGCTGTGCTAGAGAGGAGTGTGCTTCGTTTTCTATACGGTCGGCCTTTAGAAACATTATTAGCCACTTGGGGCATTAGTTTGATTTTGATGCAGTTTGTGAGGACCATTTTTGGAGCTCAAAATGTAGCGGTTGAAAATCCGTCGTGGATGAGTGGCGGCATACAAGCCTTACCGAATTTAACGCTGCCATGGAACCGGATTATCATCATTGTGTTTGCAGCATTTGTGTTGATCGGTATGGCGCTCCTAATCTCCAAAACACGTCTGGGGTTGTTTGTACGTGGAGTGACTCAAAACAGACCTATGGCCGCGTGTATGGGCGTTAATACCGCCAGAATTGACACTTACGCTTTCGCACTTGGATCCGGGATTGCTGGATTGGCGGGTTGTGCGCTCAGCCAAATTGGAAACGTTGGTCCCGATTTAGGTCAAGGATATATTGTTGATGCGTTTATGGTCGTCGTGCTCGGCGGAGTCGGGCAATTGGCCGGCACCGTATACGCGGCGCTTGGGTTAGGAGTTATTAACAAAATATTAGAGGGTTTAACAGGCGCCGTACTTGCGAAAATTGCAGTACTTGTCTTTATCGTGGTCTTCATTCAGAAAAGACCTCAAGGACTTTTTGCGGTCAAAGGCCGTAGCGCTGAAGCTTAAAAATATTGCCTCATTTATATGCAAAATTCAATCGTCCTCCCTGAATCCTCTCCTCTTTTGACCAAGTTGGGGTGGACCGCTTTTCTAGTGATAACTACTTTGCTCACGGCACTTGTTCCAGTTCTGAATATTTGGGTAGAGCCTACGAGCGCCTTTCATATCAGTGACTTTATGGTTGCGCTGGTAGGCAAGATTATGTGCTACGCCATTTGTGCATTGGCCATGGATCTTATATGGGGATACACCGGTATCTTGTCGCTGGGGCATGGATTGTTCTTTGCGCTTGGTGGTTATGCCATGGGCATGTATTTGATGCGTCAAATCGGACTGGACGGGAATTACAAATCCGAGTTACCTGACTTTATGGTCTTTTTGGATTGGAAGACATTGCCCTGGCACTGGATGCTTAGTGGTAGCTTTGTCGCAACACTGGTGTTGATAGTGTTAGTGCCTGCTTTGGTTGCTTTTGTATTCGGGTATTTTGCCTTTCGATCCAGGATCAAGGGTGTTTATTTCTCTATCATCACACAGGCTCTAACTTTCGCAACGATGTTACTGTTTTTTAGAAATGAAACTGGATTTGGTGGCAACAACGGATTCACTGACTTTAAAAGAATCCTTGATATTCCAATTGCGACCCAGACTACTCGGATGGTTCTCTTTATTTTGACTGCTCTGACTTTGTTGGGTTTTTATTTATTAGCAAAATTTTTGGTTCAAAGTAAATTTGGTCGTCTGCTCCAAGCCATTCGTGATGCAGAGAGTAGAGTGATGTTCTGCGGTTACTCGCCGGTACCATATAAACTTGCAATCTGGACTTTATCTGCTGTCATGTGCGCCGTAGCGGGGGCTTTGTATGTGCCTCAAATTGGTATTATCAATCCAAGCGAGATGAGTCCGGCTAATTCAATTGAGATTGCTATATGGGCTGCCGTCGGGGGGAGAGGAACATTATTGGGGCCGATAGTTGGAGCATTCATCGTAAACGGCGCTAAGAGTTGGCTCACTATGACGGCCCCCGAATTTTGGCTTTATTTCCTAGGTGCGTTATTTATTTCGGTGACCTTGTTTTTGCCAAATGGTGTTTTAGGACTTATCCGTAAGCTTACCAAAGCAGCCCTTGATAAGAGGGCTACTTTATGAATGCTATTGCGAACTCAAACACATATCAAAGCTCCTCAGTTTCCCTAACGGGGTTAAAGCGCTCTACGGAGCCAAATCTTGCGCACGGAAGAATTCTCTATTTAGAGGACGTTAACGTGAGTTTTGATGGTTTTAGGGCCATCAATCATTTGTCTCTTGATATAGCCCCCGGTGAACTTCGCTGCATCATTGGCCCTAATGGTGCGGGTAAAACGACCATGATGGATATCATCACCGGTAAAACCAAACCCGATTCGGGTCAAGTTTACTTTGGTAGCAACGTGAACTTACTTGAGTTTAATGAACCTGAAATTGCAAAGTTAGGGATAGGGCGTAAATTTCAAAAGCCAACTGTGTTTGAGCAACTCAGCGTGTTTGAGAATTTAGAGCTTGCATTGAAGTCAGACAAAAGCGTTTCTGCATCTATATTTTTTAAACTCAATGCGGAGCAAAAAATTAGATTGATTGAGGTGTTGGAAACAATCAAATTAGAGGACGCGCTTTATCATCAGGCAGGCAATTTAAGTCACGGACAAAAGCAGTGGCTAGAAATTGGAATGCTTTTAATGCAAGAGCCTAAACTCTTGTTGCTCGATGAACCTGTAGCGGGTATGACGGATCAAGAGACGCACCGGACTGCGGAACTGTTTTTAACGCTCAAAGGAAAACATTCCCTCGTTGTTGTTGAGCATGACATGACGTTTATTAAAACCATCGCAGAAAAAATCACTGTTTTAAGCGAAGGATCGGTTTTGGCGGAAGGCACGTTTGATCAAGTTCAGGCGAACGAAAAAGTGATTGAAGTTTATTTAGGTCGATGAATGAAATTGCTAGAACTCTCAAATATCAATCAGTATTACGGTGGCTCTCACATTCTTAGGGACGTGAGTATCAGTGCTGAGATCGGTAAAGTGACGGTGCTTTTAGGTAGAAACGGTGTGGGCAAGACGACGCTACTCAAATCCTTAATGGGTTTAGTGCCGATTCGCTCAGGCTCTATTTTCTTTAATGGTGTGCAAATTGCACATACGTCCTGTGATGAGCGAGCTCGAGCTGGCATTGGCTTTGTTCCCCAAGGGCGCGAGATTTTCAATCGTCTGTCGGTTCAAGATAACCTGCGAATGGGGTTGGCGGCAAAGCCAGCATCTACGCCCATTTCGCGTGAGTTGTTTGAGTTGTTTCCGGTTCTTCAACAAATGTTGAACCGCAAAGGGGGGGACCTATCGGGTGGGCAACAACAACAACTTGCAATAGCAAGAGCTCTCGCGAGTGGTCCTAAACTCTTGGTTTTAGATGAGCCAACAGAGGGTATCCAACCAAGCATTATTAAAGATATTGGGCGAGTGATCAAAATGCTAGCCTCCCGCGGCGACATGGGCATTTTGCTTTGCGAGCAGTATTATGATTTTGCAGAAGAGTTAGCGGATGCTTATATCGTTATGGAACGTGGTGAGGTGGTAGCGAGTGGGCTGGGTTCTGAAATGCAATCCAAGGGTATTCGTCAAATGGTTGCGATCTAGAGCGACCAAATTCTAGGCATCACAGATTCAAGCCCCCACACGTTTGATCGCCAAGAAAGCCAAATACCTCGCATAAGTTGCATCGAAGGCTCCACCAAATCAGACAGCATTCGAACGACAACAATGTTTGGATTCGGAGATGTGACACCCGCTTGAACTGTTTGCATACCCTCTTGCTCGCTCAATAGTACTCCGCGAGCCAGTTCTAAGAGTTGGTTTATTTGCTCCTGATTCTTTTGAGTTGCACTGGCAAATACAAGCGTAGACAAACACTTCTTGGCGTTTAATCCAAGAGGACTATTAAGTAAATTTAAGTCCTCTGCGCGAATCCGACCTTTATCTAGCCAGTGATCTTTAAGCTCAAAATGCTGCTCAATTAAGCCAGTCTGAAAGGGAAGGTTAGCGCTTGGCATACCCAGTGCTGTAATGTCCCATGCAATTAATTCTGATTTATCTTTTAAATCAAACTTACATGTGTTTCTCGCTCTACATCCGTTGTATGCAAGGGTTTCAAGGGGGAGCCATTCGAGTTTAGAGGAGTCTCGCAACTGAACGTCAACTGTTTGGGTAGCCCACTCACTGGTGGACTTATAAAAACGAGTCGCACCAGGTGTCGTGATGAGTGCGTGCGCATTGTCCCTAGCATCTATGTTGATGTCTAGCGAGTCACCTGCTACTAGGCCACTAGGGGGATGAATTAAGACGTTATGGCATATCCCCGGCCCCTCGGGGTAGAGGCTACGCAAAATACGCAGTGGGCCAACATGCTCAAACTTAACTTGACTGGTTATATTTTCGCGGCTGTAATGCAGATCAAGACGAGCGTTCCAACTCACGACTTAGGTTGCGCCCTTTTGGGGATCATTCGGGCTGTTTGGACTAAGAGGTAAATTATTCATGATCAATCGCCATAAAGCGAGATCTGATGCGGTAATTCGGTCCCTTGTCTGGGCAACCTCCTCAAACCGATTTCTATCCGTTAAAACGCTGAGCTCTTTGATCTCTGCTATCAAGCTCTTGTAGTGCTCAACCGCGTGCTCAGGAATCGCGGCAATTTTATGCAGCGGTAAAGCGGATATGTCGTCCATCATCTCTCGGTCTTTTTTGGCCCTCTCATACAAGCGGTTCAACTCCTCCTCGGACATGTGAAGTCGCTTTGCCTCCCGGTTTATGATATCTGCATCCTCGATGGATAATTTTCCTGCAGAGAGCATTTCATAGAGACGGTTTAAGAGTTTTTCTCTATCAATTCGCAATTGATCACTAAATGCGGCGGACAAAAGAGCGGCTGGAATTGCAAATATTCCAATACCCATCAAAGCCAAAATAATCGTCATCGCCCGCCCCATGGGCGTAACCGGCGTTAAGTCACCATAACCCACAGATGCCAATGTAATCACAGCCCAGTAAATGGCTTGAGGAATATTTTCAAATTTGTCGGGTTGAGCCTCATGTTCAAACAAATAACCCAAACTAGCGGTTAAGACAACCAGCAAAAGCATGATAAAACCAGACGCTGCCATAAAAGGCCATTCACGCGCGATAACCTTACCTAGTGTTGCTGTGGCCTCTGTGTAGCGGGTCAGTTTTAAGAGCCGCATCAAACGGAATACTCTTAAAAAACGCAGATCAAACAAGTGATGTAAAAATACTTCTAAGAAAAATGGCAATATCGCTAAAAAGTCGATGATTGAAGACGTGGTCTTTGCCAGCTTGAGCCTACCCCATACGGCGTGTTGGAAGCCGGGTTCCTCAACACATGTGTAAAGACGAAGAAAGTACTCAACAGTAAACACGCCCACAGCAACGGCGTCAAGTATCACGAATTCAATATTTAAGATGTAATGGATGCCTTGGACAGATTCTAAGATTACGGCAATCACAGACACCACAACCCATAAAACGATGAACGAATCAAAGAGTTCGTGAAGCTTCCCACCGTATTCCGATGGGTAGATGATGGCATGCATCTTTTGGCGGAAGGTTCGCTCTCGGTTGGCGACTCTAAAGTCTTGAATTGCAGGAATGATCACTCTGAAGAGTTTCAAAATCCTCAAAAGTCTAAGCGCTCTTAAGATCCTCAAATCTACAGCAATAAACGATTGCAGGTAAAAGGGAATGATGGCCAAGAAGTCTATGATCGCAAAGGGACTGAAGATGTATCTCAGTGTTGGAAACCGTTTGTCCTTAAACTCATGGTCTACGGGGGATAAATACAAACGAGTTAGATACTCCGCAGTGAACACCACGACGGAGACAATATCAAAGAGATGAAACCATATTTTGTTGGGCTCAAAAATAGCTGGAACATGCTCAAACAGCAGCGCAAACATGTTCCCAACAATTAGGAGTCCAATCCACTTATCAACGGATTCAAGGTGATTTCCTTCTATTTCTGGATCCAATAGCCACTTGTAGAGCCATTCTTTAAATGGCAAGCCTGATGGAATTTCAACCTTGTAATCGGAGCCACGGAGTTTTGGTTCTTCAGTCATTTTGGGTAAATCTTTTAAATTTAAATTCAGAAGTCAAATTCTGCGATTTTGGTTGGATAGGCGCCCTTATCGCAGATCGTTACCCGAACATTTATTTTGTCAACGATTGAATCATTGTCAGCCAAGGAGCTAGTCACCGTTGGAACCGCAGATCCAAGGGGCGTGTTAATATTTTTCTCGAGCACAAAGCCCCCTGCAGTGGAGAAGTCTCCTGGATCGCATTTGGCGACAAGCGACAAAGGCTCAAGCGTGAAAGCATTTTTTAAATTAGACAGGGGCCCGCCTTTTTGCGTAAGTGCTTTGAAACACGCTCCCCACGAACCGCTTTGGATATCCCCAATGGTGATGGGTTCGTTTTCTAAACCTTCTTTTTTAGCAAGTATCTTCGCGGCTCTGATAAGGTCTTTTCTTTCTTTCTCAACTGCGGCGGCAACGCTAGGGCCACCCGCACATGCAGCCGGTTGAAAGCCCTCTTTAAAACGATCAGCACTTGCGTCTGACATCCACTTTACCCAGGCTTCACCGTTTTCTTTTGAGCTCTCAGTTTTCATGCCCTCTTCAAAGGCAAGACGACCAAGCATCGTGACTGATATGAGCACTCCAACGAGAAAGATAAGAAATAAGATATCGGCCCACGTAGGACCTAATTTCTTAGGGACAGAGGTTTCTGCATGATTTTCCATGGAATGAACGCTTCAGAGTTTTATTGAAATTGGTTTTTGAGTGAACACAGAACATGTCAGTCAACCCAAAGATTTGAAATGAAAGAGTGACTGAAAGTATATTTTCAGTCAGGTGAAAACATTTAAATTCAAGGGATTTGAATGCTTGCCTAACTACAAAATATTCACAAAGCGTATTCTCTTACATTCGGGGGTGAATTTTGAATCCCCGGCATCGTAAAACTAGTTGTTTTGGGAACCCCTATGCGCCCAGGCCGTTGTATGCAGCTCAATGTAATTAAAAAGTTCATACATGACCATGGCCATAGCGCCAACGACGACTAATCCACCGAAGGCGAGACCCATTTGCATGGCAGAGCCCGCGGAGATCAGAAGGTAACCAATCCCCTCGTTGGCGGCGGTCATCTCAGAAACTGTTGTTCCAACAAAGGCAAGGGTGATCGCGACTTTGAGTGAGGCAAAGAAATAGGGCATGGAGCGGGGTAAGCCGACTTTGATGAGCACGTCCCACCTTTTAGCCCCCAAAACACGCAAAACGTCCTCAAGTTCTGGCTCTAAGGTGGCAAGTCCAGTAGCAATGTTGACCATGATTGGAAAAAAACTAATCAAAAATGAGGTCAAAATTGCCGGTCCAATTCCAATGCCAAACCAGACCACCAGAATCGGAACGAATGCCGCTTTGGGAAGTGCATTGAAGGCGGTCATGAGCGGGTAAACCGCTGCGTATGCCAATCGGGAACTCCCAATCACAAAACCAAGCAGTACCCCTACGATAATGGCTAGGCCAAAACCAGTCATAGTGACCCAGTAGGTGCGCCAAGCGTGAGCGGCAATAGTTGCTCTAAATTCAATCAATTGATTCCAAATACGCAGAGGACTGGGAAATATAAATTCAGATACATTGAAGACTGAGCAAATAACTTGCCAAATCACAACACTTGTGATCAGTAAGATCCAAGGCGACCAACGTTCAATAGATTTTTGATGCATAGATGTTATTGTGCAATGCTTGCAACGGATTGAGTTGCTTTATTTTGTTGACGAATTGCGCCTATATGGCCTCTGAGGTCGTGGACAATCTCGGTAAATTCTGGTGTGTAAGTGACCTCTAAATCCCTGGGCCTGGGTAAATTGATTTCACGTTTGACCACAAAACGTCCAGGACTCTTGCTCATGACGTATACGGTATCGGCAAGAAACACCGATTCACGCAGATCGTGAGTTACTAAAATAACATTGAATTTTTGGGCACTCCAAAGATCGCGCAAAATGCACCAAAGCTCCTCGCGAGTGAATGCGTCTAAGGCGCCGAAGGGCTCATCTAATAGCAGCATCTTGGGTTCATGAATAAGAGCCCTGCAGATACTGGCTCTTTGCTGCATTCCGCCGGACAGTTGCCATGGATACTGATCAGCGTAACCCTCAAGACCCACAGACTTAAGAAGTCCTAGAGCGCGCTGCACATATTCATCGCGCCTAGATTTGAACTGAGAACGGTGAGGTTCAACAATTTCAAGCGGGAGGAGCACATTCTCTAAGGTGCTGCGCCATGGGAGTAAGGAGGGGGCTTGAAATGCCATGCCACTAATCTTCAATGGTCCGTTGACAGGCTGCGAGTCCACCTGAATACTACCTCGTGTGGGCTTTCTCAATCCTGTGGTTAACTTCATGAAAGTGGATTTGCCGCACCCTGAGGGACCAACGATGGCAATAAACTCGCCTTGTTTAACCTGCAGGTTGATGTCTTCTACGGCATATTGATTCTTAGCCAATAACTCGTCGTTATAAGCCAACCAAACATTCTTAAAGTCAACGAAGTCACTGTTTACATTGGACATGGCATTAAACGCTTTATTTTATTTTAGGAAGAATGTCTAATTCTTTTTCAGAAGGTAAAAATGAGCCGTTCCAAGATGAGTCAACGCTTACGCGGTTTTTGGTATTGAAGGCATCTGAAACTTGTGAGGCCATAAGAGCCAATCTTGGGGCATTGACCTGGCCAAAACCTTCCTTGTGTGCATCAGAACTATTGATAACTGTATCAATAGCGAGTTTTAGACGGCGCGTCTCTAACTCCGTGTTGATAATGCCGTCTTTAGCCTTAACTGATTCTATGGCTTTGGAAGGGTCTGCAATGACGTCTTTAACACCTTTTGTAAAAGCTTTTAAAAATGCTTTGACGGCTGCAGGATTTTCTTTTAAAAATTTAGGCGATGCAATGATCGCATTACCGTAGAGTTTCACACCAAAATCTTGATATTGCATAACAACGACATCCGAGGCGGGAACGCCTCTGGCTTCAATGTTAAGCAGTGAGGTGAAGGTGAACCCTGTAATAGCGTCTATATCTCCTCTGACCAACATCGTCTCGCGAAGAGTTGGGTCCATTGCAGTCCAATTGACATTAGAGATGTTGTTGGCTTTTGCAAAAATGGGGAATGCGCGACGACCCGCATCAAATACCGGGGCACCAAATTTTTTACCACTCAAATCTGCAGGTTTTTTAATCCCTGATTTTTTCAGGACCATCACTGAGGCTGGAGTATTGTTGTAGACCATCATGATGGCAATCGGTTTGTTCGGTGCATCGGGGTTGTTTGCATTGAACTCCATCAGGGCCGCCAAATCAGCAAAACCAAGATCGTAGGAGCCTGAGGCCACCCGAGTTACTGCTCCTCCAGAACCGTTTCCAGCGTCTACCGTTACGTCCAAGTTGGCATCCTTGAAGTAGCCCTTTGATTGAGGCACTAGAAATAAGGCCGACGGTCCTTCAAAGCGCCAGTCCAACTGAAATTTAATAGGTACTGACTGCGCACTTGCAACACCCCAAACGAGGGCAAGCGAAGCAATTACAAGTGATTTATTGAATAGACGTCTAGACATTTGAGAATTCTCCTAAATAGATCCATTAGTTTAGCAACAAGGATGCCCATTTATAGGTGAGTTTATCCCTCAAATTGGTGCGTTTTATGGATTTTTAAGCTCGAAATGCACCAACAGCAATAAAAGAAGTTTTGAAAATGACACTTTACCGCTCGGTGCATCGATGTATGTGAATTTGGACGCACCAATTAAGGCAAAGAAGATTTGCACCCTGTTTGTTCCTTAATTAATGATCGCCCCCCGGATTGCGGGCTCTATCAGGAGGTCACATTCTGGTGTTTTGGGGGCTTAGCAAATCTGCAAGTGTTCGTGCAACAATTTTCGTAGCGGCGCGCAAGTCGTCCAAATTTAATCTTTCATCTGCCCGCTTTGCATGAGACTCCAAAACGGTCCTGGGCCCTGCGCCGTAAATTACCCCTGGTATGCCGTGCTCTGCATATAACCGCACATCTGTATAAAGTGGGGTACCCAGCGCTGGAATGTCTTCATGAAGAATTGTTTTTGCGTGTTTTTGGATCGCGTTAACCAAGGGAGCATTTCCTGCAAGAGGGCGCATGCTGCGGGCTAGCAAAATACGTTTGATATCTACTCGAATATGTTTGTCGGCATTCAAGGGACGGTTGTATGCGTCAACAGTTTGCGTAATGAGCATTCTCAAAGATTCTTCAACTTCGCTTGGATCTTCCTCGGGGATCATTCTTCTATCAAGTTTAAAAACAACTTTTCCGGGTATAACATTTGTATTGGTCCCGGCATCGATTTTTCCAATGTTAAGGTAAGGATGCGTTATGCCTTCGACAGAGGATGTGATATTTTTATACAAAATATTTTGTTCATAGAGTTTTTGCAACACCGGAAGAGTGCCCTGCAATGCGTCAACCCCCGAGTCTGGAATGGCTGCATGTGCCATTTGACCGTGCACCGTAACCTCAAGTTGCAGGCAACCATTATGGGCCGTAATCACTTGATAGCTAAACCCTGCTGCGATCATAAGATCTGGATGCGTTAGGTTGTTGGTTAGCAACCATCCTGGACCGAGTTCTCCTCCAAACTCTTCATCATAGGTAAAGTGGAGTTCAATATTCCCTTGTAGCTTGGTCTGCAAAGATTCTAGGGCTCTGACAGCAAACGTGAAAGTTGAAAAATCACATTTACTGACTGCCGTTGCACGTCCGTACATAAAACCATCAACAATTTCTGCCCCGTAGGGGTCGTGTGTCCAACCTTCACCTGGTGGAACCACATCACCGTGCGCGTTGAGCGCAATTGTGGGTCCCTCCCCGTACTCGCGTCTTACGATCAAATTGGTGATGGACTCCATACCCGCACTTTGAACAACGTCTTTGGGGATCGGTATTTGCTTGGCTTTCATTCCGAATTGTTCAAGTAATTGAGCTGTTCTTTGAGCGTGAGGTGCGTTATTTCCGGGCGGTGTGTCGGTGGGCGTTTTGACAAGCTCACTTAGGAACGAAATCTGTTCATCAAAGTGCGCGTCAATCCAGTGGTCTAGTTGTTCGTATTGTGCGGTTGAGAAAGTCATATGCGGATTGGGGTAAGTAAAAAAGGGGTATTGGTATTGTTAGCCGAAAGTAGGGAAGGCCACCTAACTTTGAATCAAACGCAGGAACTTAAGATTAAGTTCATGAAAGCTTCAACGCATAACTGCATATCATCACTCGTTGTACTCTCAAGTGCGTTATGACTAATGCCGGAGTTCTCGCCTCGAACAAAGAGCATGGCTTGGGGCAAAATCTCATGAATTTTCATTGCATCGTGACCCGCCCCGCTAGGCATCGTGTGAACCTTCAGACCCAGAGCGGTAACTGCTGTTTCCCAGTATCCTTGCCAATCAGGATGACTTGGGGCAGCGCTCACCCGGAGCGTCTCTTGAATGGAGTAACGCACGCCACGTTTATTACATATATTTTCTAATTGCTCCAAAATATCTTGAACCAATCGATCTTTTTGGCCATTTAGTGGCGCCCTGATATCTAAAGAGAATTTAACTTTACCGGGTATGACATTTATGGATCCATTAGGCACTTGCATTTGTCCAATCGTAGCAACGCAGTGCTCCTCACTAGATGCACGTTTTTCCATAAAAAGCGCAAGCTCACTTGCCGAACATAAAGCGTCGTGTCTTCTGTCCATTGGAGTCGTGCCCGCGTGAGCAGGAGTCCCAGTTATCTCAACCAAGTAGCGGGAACTGCCGTTGATGGAGGAAACTACACCTAGGGGCATGCCCAGTTCGTTGAGCACTGGACCTTGTTCGATGTGAACCTCTACAAAGCCGATGTATTGCTTGGGATCTCTTTTGATGGAGGCAATACCTGAGATATCAAGGTTGGCGCTTTTCATCGCATCTAACATCGTAATGCCGTCATTGTCCGACTGAGTTAACCAATCTGGGTTAAACCCACCTAGCAGTGCAGCAGATCCTAAGAATGTTGCGGGGTAGCGTTGTCCTTCTTCCTCTGCAAATGCGATAACCTCGATGCCGTGCTTTAGCCGCGTGCCCGAGCGAGAGAGTTCGCGCACACACATGATGGGGGTAAAGATTCCCAAACGCCCATCATATTTGCCCCCGTTACGAACTGTGTCGTAGTGGCTCCCCGTCATGAGAAACATCCCATTTGAATCTGAATTGCGACCTAAGTAGCGACCAACTACATTGCCGACTGCGTCGATGTGGACTGAATCAAAACCAGAGTTGTTCATCAACTGTTTGATGTCCCTTGCACAGGCTATGTGAGCCTGAGTCAAGTAAGTCACCGTGAGTTGGTCGTTTTCCTTAAACCCTGGGTCACTGTGCGCTGCTAATGCTTCGTGCCAATCCCATAGCTCATTGCCCAGGGTGGGCGTGTAGTTGAATTTATCATTGATGCGAATTTCTGCAATTCGGTTGACTTGGCGTAAACACTCCTCCAATTCAAATTGAGTAGTTCCGCGCACCCGTCTCTCAAAAGTCGCGATGATTTGTTTTCTCGTTAACCCTGTCCCCCTTGGGCCGCGAACTGCAAGTATGAAAGGCCATCCAAACCGCTCTTTGTATTCAGCATTAAGTTTGTGAATGAGCGCAAACTCCTCCTCAGAACAATGAGTCAGTCCGGATTGTGTTTGCTCATTTTTTGATTCTGAAGTTAATGCGTTGTTGATCATCGCTTTGCCAGCCAACTCGGGGTGCGCCCTTAGTAGAGTTAGCTTTTGTTCTTGACTCGATTTGGAGATCACCTCAGTCATTGCAAACTTTAACGCAACCAGCGATATGAAAGGCCTTTGACTGAGAGCCTCTTTAGCAATCCAATCAGAGTGCTCATAGATGCCGCTGAGCATAGCTTGCGCGTCCGCTTCGCTAGCTTGATTCAAATCAGTTAGATGCAGAGTCATTTTTTAATTAACAAATTTATTTATGTAAGGGTTCGACATAGGGGTGCGTTCGCCTCCAGTGCCTAGCAATATCTATTCTGCGGCATACCCAGACCCTATCCTTATTTGCAATGTGGTCAAGAAAACGTTGCAAGGCGATGATGCGCCCAGGTCGTCCAAGAAGTCTGCAGTGCATACCCACACTCATCATTTTTGGCGTCTCCAGACCCTCTTCGTATAAAACATCAAAGGTATCGCGCAGGTAGGTATAAAAATCTTCACCCTGTGAGAATCCTTGGGGAAGAGCAAATCTCATATCGTTTACATCAAGCGTGTAGGGCACGATTAGGTGCGGAAGGACTTCACCGGAAGTTTTGCGCACTTTCATCCAAAACGGCAGGTCATCCCCGTAATAATCACTGTCGTACTCAAAGCCGCCATGATCAAGAACCAGTCGTCTCGTCCTTGGGCTATCCCTGCCGGTGTACCAACCCAGGGGGGCCTGCCCCGTTAATTTTTTAATGATTTCCGCGCCTTTTGAGATATGTTCTCGTTCTTGTTCCTCGGGCATATCCTGGTAGTGAACCCACTTCCAACTGTGACACGCTATTTCATGTCCAAGTTCCCCAAACGCTTGAGTCACATCGGGGCAACGCTCAAGGGCAGAGCTCACTCCAAATACGGTTAGAGGTAGATTCCTTTTTTCGAACTCTTTAAGTATTCGCCAAACTCCGACCCTAGAGCCATACTCGTAAATACCCTCCATACTTAGGTGTCTGTCCTCAAATGCAGGTGGATTGAACATTTCGGATAAGAATTGCTCGCTGGCGCGGTCACCATGTAAAACACTGTTCTCCCCCCCTTCCTCGAAGTTGAGAACAAACTGCACAGCGACTCGGGCACCTCCTGGCCATTTTGGATCAGGCGGGTGCGCTCCGTATCCCTTAAGGTCTCTTGGGTAGGGTAGGGTAGTGTCGTATGTCATTTGAGTCGAGATTTTGTTAGAAAATTGTATACAATTTCTGAGGGAATATGCTCTACTAACGCTATATTTGAAAGTTTAAATCCAATGGGCTTGAGTACACACGTATTAGACACTATGCACGGTTGTCCTGCCAAAGGCATGGAGGTGTCTTTGTTTAGCCAAGAAAGTGATTTGGGGGAGTTTAAGCTGATGAAGCGTTTTATTTTGAACGCTGACGGAAGAAACCCTGATGGTCTATTGGTAGAGCACGACAAGTTAGAGGCGAGACGCTACCGCTTGCAGTTTAATGTAGGCGAATATTTCGAGCTAAGGGGCGTGCAGCTAGAGAGCCCAACCTTCTTAGACATGGTGAATTTAGACTTTGGTGTTTCTCGTCCCCTGGAACATTATCATGTACCGTTGTTAGTGAGTCCTTGGAGTTACTCGACCTACAGGGGATCTTGATAAATAGCTAATACAACCACCGAGGACAGTTTCCTAACTAAATTAGTCCTGTCCTTCTGTAAGGCTAAGAAGCTGAAACCTCCCACTTTTATGCCATAACCAGGTTTCAGTAAAAACAACCGATTCCCCCTTTAGTCCGATGGGATAGGGCGCAGCTGAGCGAAGGGTACGCTCGATCTCTTGCATTACATCGGGAGCATGCGACGGGGCTCGGTTCCATTTTATGTTTCTAATCTCGCCCGTGCCGTTCAACTGAATCTCAACAACACCAACTGCTTTCAGTAGGGGAGGCATGCGGCCTGTGTAGACCTTTTCAGTGTTTAATTTATAGATATGCTGAGCAGCACGAACGCGGTATTGCTCGCGGTTGATAGGGCTTTGGAGCAAAGGGTTCAAAGATGAACGTGAGTCCTCAAGACTCGCAATTTTTAAATCCCCTTCAGCGGCTAAACATACGGGCGTGTATGCAAAGGCTCCAAGCGCTAGAGCGGTTGAAAGTGTGAATTTGGGGATAGAAAAGTAATTAAACATGTTGAATCCGATTGGTATTGAATAATCGGTACGTAAACGATAGACTTTAATTAAGATGTTTTAATGAAATCCTAGGCTTTAAAGGAGGAGGGTTTGGCTAGCTTTTTCAACATGTTGATCTAATTGAAAAGTATTTATAACTGAGGTCTTCCCTAGGGTCTATATCTGGGTAATACTTTGTGATCTGTATTGACCTTTTGAAGGCGACAAAGGGATACATAAATTTAGGTACACTTGTAGATAAATAGTCGTAGCGGGGTCGCAAAAGCGTGCAGCACGGCAGATTCAACCTTCACAGCCTCCGCAGTGGTGATGGGAAATTGCAGTCATAGACTCATCATGGAGCAGATCACTTAGAGTGATTTGAAACACACATATATGGAAGCGTATCTACTGGATTGGGCCAACCTTTTACTGCGTTGGCTTCACGTCATCACCGTCATTGCCTGGATAGGGTCGTCTTTTTACTTTGTATTTTTAGACAATAATTTAATCAAACCAACAGCATCTGACTTGAAAGAAAAGGGTGTTGACGGTGCTTTGTGGGCCGTGCACGGTGGGGGTTTTTATAACCCCCAAAAATACATGGTTGCGCCCAAATCCATTGACTCACATTTGCATTGGTTTTATTGGGAGGCCTACTCCACTTGGTTAAGCGGTTTTGCCCTCTTCACAGTTCTGTATCTTTGGAATGCAGGTAGCTTCTTGGTTGATAAATCCTTGATGTCTTGGTCCCCGGTGCAGGCCGGGTTTGCAGCGATTGGATTTTTAGTCGGATTTTGGTTAATTTATGACTGCGTATGCAGGTGGTTTGGATTTAAAGAAAAATCAGAGCTCTATATTGGCATTGCAATGCTTGTCGTTGTTGGTGCTTTTACAGTCGTGTCTACATCCCTCTTTCCAGGACGTGCTGCGTTTTTGATAGTCGGTGCATCAATTGCTACCACTATGAGTGCAAATGTGTTTTTTTGGATCATTCCTGGTCAAAAGACTGTCGTGAAAGTGATGACCTCCGGCGAGTCCTATAACCCAGAAGATTTAGCAATATTTGGCAAACGCGGCAAGCAAAGAAGTGTACATAACACCTACTTTACGCTACCTGTGCTCTTTGCGATGCTCTCTAATCACTATCATTTTTTATACGCAAATGCGCATCCAGCAGCGGTGCTCTTTGGCATGATGTTATGCGGCGCTTTGATTCGTCAGTATTTTGTTCAAATGCATGCCCACCACAATCAACGCGCTAAGCATCCCTGGCCATTCGCAGTTTTGGGTGTTATTGGCATATTTGTCTTCATTTATGCATTGAGACCCGATATAAAAGAACCCTCTGCTGAGACAGCTCAGACCTTGAACAATGCCGTGACGTACTCACAGGTTCAACCTATTCTTCAGCAACGCTGTTATACCTGTCACGGCTCTCAGATGCAGATGAAAAATGTGAGGCTTGATGCGCCAGAGTTGGTCGAGAAGAATGCGCAAAATATCTATCAGCAAGCCGTACTTCTAAAGCAAATGCCTATGAATAATGCTACTGGCATTACAGAAGAAGAGCGAGCTACGATTGGGCGTTGGTTTAATTCGGGGGCAGATGTAAAACACCTCACAAGTCTAGGTAAGTGATACATCGTCGCTGAATTTTTTAGTAGTTCAATCAACGAGCAGTATTTGCTAGCATGCCTGCCAAAAGATTGTGGCGCTCAACCAGGGGCTCGACATCAAAGGGTGTAAAACGACCCTCTCGCACCAAGGCGCGCCCATTCACAATGGTGTAATCTGCAGGTGAACTCGAGCAAAGTAGCAAGGCGCCTATGGGGTCATGCACTGCTGCTCCAGCCATAGACAGGGTGTCGGTTCTAAACATTGCAAAGTCCGCGCAGTACCCCACCTGGATTCGCCCAATATCATTTCTGCCGAGCACCTGTGCGCCTCCCCTGGTCGCAACTTTCAATGCGTCACGAGGCGTCATCTCTGATGGACCTATATCACAGCCCATAGGCTCTAAAGCTTTGGATACGCGTGCAAGTAGCATGGCTTGTCTTGCTTCATTCAAAATGTTTGCTGCGTCGTTACTCGCACTCCCGTCAACGCCTAGCCCAACTGGAACGCCTGCATTGATGAGTTTACGAAGAGGCAAAATGCCACTAGAAAGACGCATATTGCTACAAGGGCAGTGTGCAACGCCTGTTCTGCTTTTGGCAAAAAGGTAAGTGCCTTCTGTGTCCAATTTAACGCAGTGAGCGTGCCATACATCCTCACCCACCCAGCCAAGTTCCTCAGCGTACTGGGCTGGAGTGCAGTTGAAATGCTCTTTTGTATAAAGCACGTCATGGTCATTTTCTGCGAGATGGGTATGCAACCTTACCCCGAAGTTTCTTGCTAGGAGCGCGGACTCTCGCATCAAATCTTTACTCACAGTAAAGGGGGAGCAAGGTGCAACCGCAATTTGTAGCAAGGAGCCGTGCTTTGCGTTGTGCCAGGTTTCGATAAGCCTTTGTGTTTCCTTCAATATGAACCTTTCGTCTTCCACAACACTGTCGGGAGGTAGCCCGCCTTTGCTTTGTCCTACGCTCATACTTCCCCTGGTCGCTGTAAAACGAATCCCGGTTAACTGGGCTGCTTGTATGCTGTCCTCTAAGTTGACACCGTTAGGGTAGATGTACAGATGATCACTGGTGGTTGTACAACCGGACATAAGCAGTTCAATCATTGCGACTTGATTGGATACGCGCACCATCTCCGGTGTGAGGCCAGCCCATATGGGATAGAGCCCCTTCAGCCATGAAAATAGCTCTGAGCTTTGCACCTGGGGGATAGCGCGCGTTAGAGACTGGACCATATGGTGATGGGTATTGACCATTCCAGGAATCACGACATGCTTGGTAGCATCAATGACCTCATCTACGCTACTTAGCAAATGTGAAATGTTCTCTGAGGCGGAGAAAATTTGCTTGATCACACCGTCCTCTATCAAAATTGAGGCACCCCGTAACTCAGTGTCTGAGTCATCTTGAGTGGCAATGCAATTGGCGCGGTGTATGAGTAAAGTGGTCATTTCATTTCAATTTTTTAAATACCCTGTGAGTATAGTTAAGGCAAAGCGCCAATTGGACAAGGAGAGACCTAACCTGACAAATTCCTTAGGGTAATTCACCCTCATTTGTTTTGTCTAAACCGTTTCGGTCGTCCAAAATTGTGCACAATGAAGAGGTTTGAAATCAGAAAAATAAAGGTGTTATATGAAAGTTTACAAAATCGCCTGTATCCCCGGGGACGGTATTGGTCAAGAGGTTGTCCCTGCTGGTGAGGAGGTTTTGAAAGTACTTGCAAATGAGCAGGGCAAATTTCAATTTGATTTTGAAACTTTCATGTGGGGCGGGGACTGGTACAGAAAACATGGTGAGATGATGCCTGCCAATGGATTGGAGGCGCTTAAAAATAAAGATGCCATTCTTTTCGGATCAGCGGGTGACCCTCATATTCCAGACCACATTACGCTTTGGGGGTTAAGGCTTAAGATCTGTCAGGGCTTTGATCAATACGCAAACGTCAGACCCACGAGAATTTTGCCCGGCATTGATGCCCCCCTGAAGCGCTGTCGCGTTGAAGATCTTGACTGGGTGATTGTTCGCGAGAATTCAGAGGGCGAATACGCCGGAGTGGGCGGTCGCGTGCACCAAGGGCATCCAATCGAGATTGCCACCGACGTTTCTGTTCTAACCCGTGTTGGCGTAGAGCGTGTGATTCGTTATGCTTTCAAACTCGCGCAGTCAAGACCTAAAAAACATTTAACAGTTGTGACCAAATCTAACGCTCAGCGTCACGCAATGGTCATGTGGGATGAGATTGCTGTTCAGGTTTCAAAAGAGTTTCCTGACGTGAAATGGGATAAAGAGTTGGTAGACGCAATGACGGCTCGCATGGTGAATCGACCGTCAACACTGGACACAGTTGTTGCAACTAACCTTCACGGCGATATTTTGACCGATCTTGCTGCTGCTTTAGCCGGTAGTTTGGGCATCGCTCCAACGGGCAATATCGATCCAGAGAGACGTTATCCGAGTATGTTTGAGCCTATTCATGGATCTGCATTTGATATCATGGGAAAGGGGCTTGCCAACCCTATCGGCACTTTTTGGAGTTGCGTGATGTTGCTTGAACATTTAGGCGAAGCGCAAGCGGCCTCAGTACTTATGAAAGCCATCGAGCAAGTGACGGCTAATAAAACTTTGCACACGGGTGACTTGGGTGGCTCAGCGATGACCAAAGACGTGACTCGCGCAGTGTGCGAAATTTTAAAAACAAAGTAAGTCAAAATATTTTCTACTCATGCCCTATTCTTTTGATGAGCCTCTAAATTGGAGTTTCTAAATGAGATTTAATACGTGCATACTCAATAAAGTGTGGACCGCTGCGATTCACTTTGGAATGATTGTGGTTCCTGTGTTTTCATTAACATTCAGCACCCTCTCAAGCGCAGACAATTCGCAGTATTGTCCCGATAAAAATCTTCAATACTGGCAAGCCTTTCCACCGGGTGGTGAGTCAGATTTATCGGCCAGGCATCAACAAGTTTTGATCAAGAAGAAGTGTCCCAACATAGAGACCATCATTCAGTACAAAGCTGGAGCGGGCGGGGCACTCATGTGGTCACAGATGAACTCACTGGCGGGGGATGGGCTCAATGTTGTTGGAATCAATTTCCCCCATATCGTCTTTCAGCCTATTGAGGGTACGGTTCAATACAAGACAAGCGATATAACCCCAGTCTTTTGGTTTCACTACACGCCCGATATTTTGGTGGTGCCGGTGAATAGCCCTTACAAAACATTCGCAGATTTTATTGCTGCCGCCAAAAAAGACCCCTCAAGTATCTCTGTAGGCGGATCTGGGCTCAACTCTGCAAATCATGCAGCGCATGAACGCTTAGATGTTTCATTTGGTATTAAAACCACGTATATTCCATTCAAAGGAACCGGGGATATGACCACTTCTTTGCTGGGCAGTCAGGTCGACTCTGCGATGACCTATACACCTTTTGCAATTAATAACAAAGGACGTGTGAGAGCGCTTGCGGTGGGCATGGAAAAGCGTCACCCCTTAATGCCTGATGTTCCAACTTTTAAAGAGTTGGGTGTCGCAACCTGGGTTGACGGCGCTTACAGGGGCATTGGTGTTCCAAAATCGACTTCCCCAGAGCAAATCAAAAAACTATCTCAGCTTTGGATGCAGATCAACACTGATCCCGAGATGAAAGAACTTGCATCAAAAAATGGCTTTGAGCTCATCAACATAGGTAGCGAACAAATGGATGCCTTCATGAAAGAACGCATTCAGTTGTACACCCAAGGGGCGTCCCTTTTAGGTTTGGGTAAGAAGTGATGGAAACTGAATCTACTGAAATAAAAATTCTGCGAAATCTTTTTGATTGCGCAGTCAATGCCGCGTTACCTGCTAAAGCGCTTGACGGGATACTCCCTCAGCCCCCGAGGGGACGTACCTTAGTGATTGGAGCTGGTAAGGCGGCGGCATCTATGGCTTTGGCCTTAGACGATTTGTGGCCTGCGGATAAGCCCATGAGTGGGTTAGTTGTAACTCGGTATGGGCATATACCACCACGTTTACACGGTGCTAAAAATAAAACCTCCCGAATCGAAATGCTTGAGGCCGCTCACCCCGTACCGGACCAGGCCGGAGTGGCTGCATCCGAGAGGATTCTAGCTTTGACCAAAGGACTCACCTCAAGTGATCTGGTGATATGTCTGATTTCGGGTGGCGGGTCCTCCTTGCTCACATTACCCGCAATAGGTCTAAGACTTGAGGATAAAAAAGCCCTCAATCAATCACTTTTAAAAAGCGGAGCCAACATTCATGAGATGAACTGTGTGAGGAAACATCTATCTCAAATTAAAGGGGGGAGGTTAGCGCTTGCCTGTGCCCCTGCGCAGTTAGTCTGTTTTGCGATTAGTGATGTTCCAGGGGATGATCCGTCAGTGATAGCTAGTGGACCGACTGTGGCAGATCCAACGACTTGTGCGGACGCACTTGCAATCTTAAAAAAATACAAGGTTGAATTGCCTACGGCAATACTTGAGTCTCTTGAGCGCGGTGAGTTGGAGACACCAAAGCCTGGCGATGCGTTTAGTCATTGTGAACCCGTTAGACTAATCGCCACACCTAAGCAGTCCCTAAAAGCGGCGGCTGAGTTGGCAGTTTCACTTGGATTTAACGCGTATATCTTGTCCGATGAAATGGAGGGGGAGTCCAGCCAGGTTGCTAAGGTCCACGCGGCACTGGCCAAAGAAGTAGCGAAACAAAATGTCAATCAAACCGGCAAATCAACCCCCTCGCACGGTTTAGGTAGCGGTTCATTTTGTGCATTCAAGCCGCCGTGTGTGATTTTGAGTGGGGGGGAGACAACGGTCACGATACATAAAATAGATAAAACCAACGCTAATCAAAAAGAGGCCAAAGAGGGGCGGGGAGGGCGTGCTGGCGAATTTTGTTTAAGCTTGGCTAAAGAGCTTGAAGGACACCCTCAAATTTGGGCCTTAGCAGCTGATACGGACGGGATAGACGGAGTTGAGAGCAATGCAGGTGCCTTAGTGACCCCTAAAACTTTGCAAAAAGCTGTTGAGCTCGGCCTTAATACCTCCGATTTCCTTGCTAGACATGACTCTTTTACTTATTTTGAGGCCCTGGGAGATTTGGTTATTACGGGGCCAACTTACACGAATGTGAATGATTTCAGGGCGATATTGATTCGCTGATCAAGCACTCTACCGCGCTGAGCGTTTGGTCAGTCCCCTTAAAGTGCTAGAGTTGGCTTGAAAGTAGCTTTAGGTAATCACATTCTTTTTTAACTTTTCACTTATGCCGATTGGTTTAAACTCCCCACTTGATCCCTTTACTTCATCCGACTTTCGCTTGTTCATATGACTACCTCCTTGTTGAGTATTCGCAGTGTTACCAAAAAATATCCACTGGTGACGGCAAATGACCAAGTTTCCCTAGAGGTAAAAAAGGGTGAAATTCACGCCGTTTTAGGCGAAAACGGGGCCGGTAAATCAACGCTCATGAAAATCATCTACGGGGCTGTTAAGCCAGATGCTGGTGAGGTTGTGTTCAAAGGAAAGCCTGTTCATATAAAAAATCCCCAAGAAGCCAGACGCCTTGGGATCAGTATGGTTTTCCAACATTTCAGTTTGTTTGAGACGCTTAGCGTTGCTGAGAATGTATGGCTTGGTCTGGGCAAGGAGCTCAAATTACCCCAGGTTGAGGAGAAAATCAAACTTATAGCAAATGAATATGGTCTGGATGTTGATCCAAGAAGTCCGGTGCACGCCCTGAGCGTTGGCGAGCGTCAGCGAGTAGAGATCATCAGAGCTCTGCTAGGAGATCCTGATTTGTTGATTTTGGATGAGCCTACTTCCGTCTTAACGCCGCAAGCAGTAGATAAATTATTTGTCGTTCTCAAAAGACTAGCTACGCGTGGCTGTAGTATTTTGTATATCAGTCATAAACTTCACGAGATTCGATCGTTGTGCGATGTTTGTACAGTGATGAGAGCTGGGCGAGTCACCGGGCAATGCATCCCAAATCTTGAAACAAATGAGTCTCTCAGTCGCATGATGATTGGTGCCGAGCCTTCTGACTTGGTGCATGAAGCGCATCAAACCGGTGCAACTGTTTTAAAAGTTAATGATCTGAGCTTGCAAAAAATAGATCAATTTGGCGTAAATTTAGAGAACATTCAAATAGATCTTAGAAAAGGTGAGGTTTTAGGAATAGCAGGGGTCTCTGGTAACGGGCAACGCGAGTTGCTTTACGCATTGTCCGGGGAGGATGTTCGCGCTAAACCTGAGTCGATCGTTTTGAAGGGGCAAAGTGTTGCGCAATTAGGTCCATCCCAGCGCAGAATGCTAGGGCTTCATTTTGTGCCTGAGGAGCGGCTTGGAAGAGGGGCTGTGCCCACCTTAAGCTTAATGCACAACCTGCTGTTGACTAGGACGGAGTCCTGTGGCTCTTGGGGCTGGATAGACGAAAAAACCCTTTTACAGCAAACTCAAAAAATCATTTCCGATTTCAACGTCAAAGCAAGTAGCCCACAAGCGACCGCGAGTTCTTTATCCGGCGGTAATTTGCAAAAGTTCATTGTGGGTAGGGAGATCGATGCAAACCCTGATGTGCTGATTATTTGTCAGCCTACATGGGGCGTGGATGTGGGGGCAGCGGCGCAAATAAGATCCGAGATTTTGAGACTCAGAAATGCAGACTGCGCCATTTTGGTGGTGAGCGAGGAGCTTGAAGAGCTCTTTGAAATATCGGATCGCATACAGGTTATTTCTCAGGGGCGTCTGTCTCCTCCTATTAGCCGTTTGAATGCAACAAAGGAGCTTGTTGGTTCTTGGATGAGTGGACTATGGGAAACAACAGAATCGTCCCAAAGCGAGGCGCAAACCGGGATTCGAACATAAATACAAGCTTTGCTTGAATTTAATAAGCGTATTATTCAAATTCCAACATCCAATTTTCAATACTCAATATCCAATGTTTAAATTAGAGCAAAGACCTTATCCATCTAAGTTTTGGAGTATTGCTTCCCCTCTTTTATCACTTCTTATTACGGTGATCTTAGGAATGGTTTTATTTCTTTTGCTCGGTAAAGATCCGGTTAAAGGTTTATTGGTCTTCTTTTGGGAGCCAATTAAAACGGGTTATGCACTTGGAGAATTAATGGTCAAGGCAATCCCACTGCTCATCATCGCAACGGGGTTAGCAGTTTGTTTTAGATCTAACGTATGGAATATTGGTGCAGAGGGACAATTCGTATTAGGAGCTATATTTGCATCCGGTGTTGCGCTCTTGGCCGAGAAAGACACGAGTGCGTGGATCGTTGTGCCGATTTTGCTTGCAGGCATATTGGGCGGCATGGTTTGGGCATCCATTACAGCTTTGCTTCGAGATCGTTTTAATACGAGCGAGATCCTCGTCAGCTTAATGCTGGTCTATGTTGCCATTATGTTGCTGAACTATTTGGTCTACGGCCCTTGGAAAGATCCACTTGGGTACAACTTTCCGCAAACCAAAACGTTTGAGGTTGTTACACAAATACCTCGACTTTTTAAGGGTTCGAGAATTAACATAGGTCTTTTTATTGCCTTCTTTGGGTCACTGTGTTTGTGGGTATTTTTATTCAAAACTCGTGCAGGGTTTGCTTTGAGAGTCGGGGGTCTTGCCCCTCAGGCCGCAGGGTACGCTGGCTTTTCCTCTAGCAAAGCATTGTGGGCTGCGCTTTTATGCTCGGGCGCTGCTTCTGGGCTCGCCGGTGCGCTAGAGGTTGCCGGGCCTGTTGGACAACTAACCCCTTTTATTCCAGTTGGCTACGGTTTTGCTGCAATCATTGTGGCCTTCGTTGGAAGGGTGCATCCCCTGGGTATGATTTTTTCTTCTTTGCTGATGAGCATGTTCTATATTGGGGGTGAGTTGGCGCAGTCTCGCCTTGGTCTTCCCAAGTCCTTAACTGGCGTGTTTCAAGGATTACTTTTATTTACTCTTTTAGCTTGTGATGTGCTGATTGCATACCGAATTCGTATGTCCACTCGAACTCTCCTGAAGCTACCCCAGTCTAACCAAACATAAGGTATATGCCCCTATGGAAACCTACGCATTACTGATTGCTGCAACGCTCAATGCAGGAACTGTTCTTGCAATCGCCTCACTGGGATTGTTGATCAACGAGCGTTCGGGGGTCGTCAATTTAGGGGCTGAGGGCGTGATGCTTTGTGCAGCCATTGCCGCTTTTGCTACGGGTGTGCACTCGGGCAGTGATGTGCTTGGGTTTGCATCTGGGGCTCTAGTTGGCGGTTTTATGGCTTTTGTGTTCGGGGTATTGGTTATCTTTTTAAATACCAACCAATACGCAACGGGTCTGGCACTTAGCCTATTTGGAGCCGGTTTCTCTGCGTTCGTAGGTGTTGGGTATGTCCAAGCTAAATTAGTTGACCGTATCCATTTCTCAATCCCGGTGCTAGAGGACATCCCCTTCCTTGGAACTGCATTTTTTCAACACCACCCGATGGTCTACCTTACCGTTATTTTTGCCGTTGGTTTGATATGGTTTTTAAACAAAACACGCCCCGGTTTGGTGCTTAGAAGTATTGGTGAATCTCCGGAGTCTGCCCATGCGCTTGGATATAACGTCAGAATGATCAGACTTGGTGCCGTAGTGATGGGGGGGGCTTTGTGCGGTTTATCAGGCGCTTATATTTCTCTAATCTATACTCCACTGTGGGTTGAAGGTATGATTGCGGGTAAGGGTTGGATTGCTTTAGCGTTGACTACATTTGCAACCTGGAAGCCCATGAGAGTTTTGTGGGGTGCTTACTTGTTTGGAGGTGTGACGATGTTGCAGTTCCATCTCCAAACGATTGGGGTTGATGTGCCCAGTCAGTTGCTAAGTATGCTCCCCTACGTTGCGACTATTGTTGTGTTAGCGCTTATTTCGCGCAATCCTCTTTGGATTAAAGTGAATATGCCGGCGTCAATTGGGAAACCTTTTTATCCCGGGGCTTAAGTTTTTGTGATTGAGTAATCTTGGCTATTTTTTAAAAAGGAAATGTAAATGACAGATTTGTATAAACGTAAATGGATTCAAAAAGCAGCTATTGCTACAGTTGTTGCCGCAGCTTTAGTAGCTTGCGGTAAAAAAGAAGAAGCAAAAACTGAAGCCCCTGCAGCTGAAGCTAAAACAACTGAGCCATTAAAAATTGCATTCGCCTACATTGGCCCAGTGGGTGACGGTGGCTGGACTTTTGCACACGACAATGGACGTAAAGCCTTAGAGAAAGAATTTGGATCAAAGATCACAACATCTTTCGTAGAGAATGTTCCTGAGTCTGCAGATGCAGAGCGTGTGATTCGCGACATGGCTTCCCAAGGCAATAAATTGATCTTTGGTACAACCTTTGGCTACATGGAGCCAATGCTCAAAGTTGCTGGCGATTTCAAGGACGTTAAGTTTGAACACGCCACGGGTTACAAACAAGCAGATAATTTAAAAACGTATGACAGCCGTACCTATGAAGGTGCTTACATGGCTGGTGTCATTGCAGGCAAGATGACTAAGAGCAACGTTCTAGGTGTCGTTGCTTCCGTGCCAATCCCTGAGGTGATTCGCAACATCAACAGTTTCACTTTAGGCGCTCAGTCAAGTAACCCCAAAATTAAAACCAAGGTCGTTTGGGTGAACGAGTGGTTCAACCCACCAAAGGAAACTGAGGCAGCTACATCGCTGATCAACGGGGGTGCTGATATTTTGTTCCAAAATACAGACTCACCAGCCGTCCTAAAGACAGCTGAGTCCAAGGGCAAGCGTGCCTTTGGCTGGGACTCCGATATGACCGCCTATGGACCTAAAGCCCATCTGGCTTCTGCAGTGATTAACTGGGGACCCTATTACATCAAAGCAACCAAAGACGCTTTAGAAGGTAAATGGACTGGTGGCACGCATTCATGGTGGGGCGTTAAAGATGGCGCAATTGATATTGTCTCCATTGCGGACGATGTGCCCGCTGATACCAAAGCAAAAATTGATGAAGTCAAAAAAGGCTTGACCGATGGTTCCTTTGCGATATGGAAAGGACCAATCACTGACAATACAGGTAAGGCTGTATTAAAAGACGGCGAAATTGCTGATGACGGTTTCTTGAGTGGCATTAAATTCTACGTAAAAGGCGTAGAGGGTAAAGTGCCTGGAGGTGACAAGAAGTAATGCTACAAGCAAGCAAGTTGCCTTAACAAGTAACTTGATTGCTAGAGTCGATTCTTGCTTATCTAATCCTTATCAAGTTAAATCTACTCATGCCCTTGGACTCTTTCGAGTTCAAGGGCATTTTTAATGGTGATTCAGTTGTAAACTGTGTCTTAAAGTTAAATATTTTTAATATATGAGATTAGGTTAATTGTTTATGTACAACGTTCATCCCGTCCCTCTCAAACGCATCCCCGAACTCATAAAGCGAATGCCCAAAGCAGAGCTTCACATTCATATCGAGGGCTCCTTGGAGCCAGAGTTGATTTTCAAACTAGCAAAGAAAAATAATATAGCCATACCCTATGATAGTGTTCAGGCACTTCGCGCAGCCTATGCATTCACTAACTTGCAAAGTTTCTTAGATATTTACTATGCAGGAGCCAGTGTTCTTATCAATGAGGAAGACTTTTATGAAATGGCTTATGCCTATTTTTTAAAAGCCGCACAGGACCACGTTGTCCATGCGGAACTCTTCTTTGACCCCCAGACGCACACTATTCGCGGTGTACCCATGCAGGCCATTATTGAGGGCTTAAGTCGGGCCTGCCAGCAAGCGCAGCAAGAGTTAGGTATTACCTCTTGTTTGATACTTTGTTTTCTTAGGCATTTGGACGAGGACGATGCTTTTAAAACCCTAGAGGAAGCTCTCCCATTTAGGCAGCACTGGGTAGGTGTAGGATTGGATTCGAGTGAGGTGGGGCATCCTCCGGAGAAATTTGCCAAAGTGTTTGCCAAATGCAAGGAACTTGGTTTTAAGTTGGTCGCACACGCAGGGGAGGAGGGGCCGCCCGAATATATTTGGTCTGCGCTTGATGTTCTCGGCGTTCAGCGAATCGATCACGGCGTTCAGTCAATCAACGATCCAGAGCTCATAAAGCGTCTTAGGGCCCAGAGGATCCCGTTAACCGTGTGTCCACTGTCTAACTTAAAACTCAAAGTATTTGAGGAGTTGTCTCAGCACAATGCTGCAAAGCTTTTAAGTTACGGATTGTGTGTGACCCTTAATTCTGATGACCCCGCATATTTTGGTGGGTATATTAATGAAAATTTTTTGCAGACCTTTGAGGCTTTGGGATTAGGCGCTAAAGAGGCGTACGCATTTGCGCACAATAGCTTTGAGGCCAGCTTTATGTCAGTTGCCCAAAAAGAGAAGTGTTTTCATGACTTGAAAGTCTGCTTTGAGAGTTTTGTGGAAAATGATGCTTAGTAGTAATTCCAGCTGAGAAACGATGTTTGATTAAGAGCGATGAGCAATAAAATTTTAATTGTTGGGGCCGGCATAGGTGGTCTAAGTGCAACGATCGCTTTAGGGCTTGCCAACAAATCAGTTTCTATCATCGAACAGTCTTCGCAATTAGGAGAGGTGGGTGCGGGGGTGCAGCTTGGCCCCAATGTCACCAAAATTTTAAAACGATGGGGTGTTGACCAAGCTCTAGAGGCTTATGCCTTTGAGCCCAACTGCCTTGAGGTTTACGGCGCTAAGAGCGGTAAGCTGTTGGCTAATTTACCGTTGGGACAGTCCTTTAGAACCCGCTACGGATCACCTTACTTAACAGTTCATCGTGCCGATCTCCATGCCTTGTTGCTCTCAAGCGTTAAAAAGCATGGCTATGCAGATATCCATCTAAATCAAAGGGTGCATGACGTTCAAAACGGTCCCGATGCTGTTCAAGTTAAAGTACAGTCGCAAGGGCAAGGGCAAGGGGTAGATCCTGTGCCATCCCCAATCATTGAAGATTACGAAGCTTTGATCGGCGCAGACGGTGTTTGGAGTAGAGTCAGGGATGTGCTTTTCACATCAAACCCGGCTCAATTTGGCTCCAATGCAGTCTCATTCTCTGGTGACTTGGCTTACCGTTCGCTTGTATTGCAAAAGTTATTGCCCCCTCATTTGAGGACTTTTGCTGTTAAGGTCTGGCTTGGTCCTGACATGCATTTGGTTCAGTATCCTATTAGGAGGGGAGAGTGGCTTAACTCGGTATTGATTTTAAGCCCCAGCCAACACTTGAGAGCTAGAGACGCCGTGCCCAAGGACGTATTGTCAGCGCTTGACTGGACCATTAACATGAGTCAAGATCAAAAAGCACTTAATATTCAATCCATTCTTCACCAAACTTGTCCAATCGTTCAAGATACTTTAAGAGCTATTGAGACTTGGAATGTTTGGCCCTTAATGAAATCCGAACCCCTGTCTAGCAGCTCTCAAATGGCCAAAGGAAGGGTAGGACTGTTGGGGGATGCCGCGCACCCGATGCTCCCCTATTTGGCTCAGGGTGCTGGAATGGCTATTGAGGACGCATTTGAGTTGGGCGAGCAATTTAACGGCAAAACAAATAGTGCTCGCCCATATTGCGTTCAGAACATTCTCGCAGGCTACGCTGCAAAGCGTTGGGCGAGAAGTGCAGAGGTTCAAAAGAGGGCGTTACTAAATGCTGATATTTTTCACGCCAATCATGCGCTCGCATGGGCTAGAGACCGCTCTCTTCAACTATTTGGACCGAAGTTACTTGATATGCCCTGGTTATACGGGTATCAGTCCTGATTCTCTTACTCTTAATTAAGAATTTAAGGATCCAAGGATCCAAGGATCCATTGCATTGGTAAATGTCCGTAGCGTGACTAATTACAAAAGTTTGGAAAATATTTTTTTTGTAAAACCAATTGATTAGAATCGTGTGCGGGATCTGTATTTAATAATTGAGCTTACAAATACATCCTTAGTCAGACGGGGGTTTTAAGGACAACTTCTGTACATTAATTAAATAGTCTTTCTTTTTAAGCATTTATTAAGCTTAGCTTGCCTAAAATATTCCAATTTCTAAACTTGACCTGCGCCTAGGTAGTTTTTTCTTTTTAAGATTTGAACGTTAATCTCTATTATTCAAAATGAATTTATCAAAGTTTCAGCACGTATTAATTCGCCCAATTATGAAAATAGTTTTAAAAATAAAAGGTAATAAAAAATACCTTTTAACCGGTGGACTTTTAATCCTAGCTGCTACTGTAGGACTTGTATCCTGCAAAAAGGATGAAGGTAAAACTGCAGTGGAGTCGCCCTTAGCAAAAGCTGTAGCCAACTATAACTTTGTGGATTTAAACGAAAAGCAAGCTTCTGGGTTAAGAGTTAAGTCCGTTGAGAGGTCAAGCTTCGCCTCCCAATTGGCGGCCTACGGAAGTATCGACTTTAACGAAAACTCTGCTGTACAGGTATTCACTCCCTATCAGGGCAAGATTATTCAAACCTTCGCTGATGTTGGGGACTTTGTGAGCAAGGGACAGCCCCTTTATACGGTGGATAGTTCTGACCTAGCCCAAGCAGAGGCATCGCTTTTGTCCGCTAAAGGGGTGTTTGATCAGTCAAGCGCAACCCTGAATAGAGCAAAAGATTTGTACCAAATGCGCTCTATTTCTTTGAAAGAGTTGGAGCAAAATACTGCGGACCAAAATGCAGCCGAAGCCTCTTTGAAAGCCGCTAGAGAGGGGGTGCGTTTATTTGGTAAAACAACTGTAGAAATTCAAAAAATTGAAAATGACCGTAAATTGGATGCTGTTCTAGTTGTGCCCAGTCCAATCAATGGGCAAGTAGTCACTCGTAGCGCTCAGCCAGGGTTGCTGGTCCAACCCGGTAACTCCCCCGCCCCTTATGTTGTTGCTGATGTCGTAAACAAATGGCTGATCATCAACGCCTCCGAAGAGGACAGTACCAAGTTGCATACTGGGCAGGAGTTGGATGTCAAGGTCCCGGTACTCCCTGACGAGTCATTCAAGGGGCGTATAAAAATTGTGAGCTCCATTGTTGATCCCACTACTAGGACGGTTCTTGTTAGAGCTGATATCAGTGATCCTAAGAGGATACTGAGATCAGGTATGTACGCCACCTACTTGGTGAAAGGCGACAAAGTGGTGAAGGGACTCGGCGTACCTGAGGACGCAGTTGTTAGGGAGGGCGACGGCACGATGACGGTTTGGGTGACTGAGGACGGGCGACACTGGGTCAGTCGTGCAGTCACTTTAGGCCTCAAAACAAATGGACTGGTTCAAATAACCAGTGGCTTGGAGGAGGGCGAGAAGATCGCAACTACGGGTGCAATTTTTCTGAGTAACATGCTATTCAAGAATAAGTAAAGAGCCAAGCGTGAAGCAAACTCTCAGATTTCAAAATACATCCTTAGTGAATTTATTAGAGATACCAACGTGATCAAGTCCCTTATTGTTTTCTCACTCTCGAGACGTCCAATTATCTTATTGGCACTTCTGGTTTTTTTGTGTGCTGGATTGCTTGCGTTTACTAAGCTGAACATTGAAGCCTACCCAAATCCAGCACCTGTCATTTTGGAGATTACTGCACAGGCACCCGGCTTATCCGCAGAGGAGATGGAGAAATACTACACCATTCCGATGGAGATTGGTCTGTATTCAACCCCCGGTATTGATAACATCCGGTCGACCTCTTTTTACGGACTCTCATTTGTTCGTGTAACGTTCAAATACGGGGTAGACTTTTATTTTGCCTATGCGCAGGCTGGATTAAGCATTCAACAGAATATAACCTTGCCAGGGAATTTGGTTCCTACTATTCAGCAATCAAGCTTGGTGGGTGAAATTTATAGATATGAAGTTGTTGGACCGAAAGATTTCGGATTAACAAATTTAAGAACGGTTCAAGATTGGATTATTTCCAGACGCTTAACAACCATTCCGGGCATTGTGCAAGTTAACACTTGGGGTGGGACAACGAAAGAATTTCAAGTTCAAGTTGATCTGGCTAAATTACAAGCCTACAACATTACCATCCCACAAATTATCAGTGCCCTTGGTAACTCTAATATAAACGTGGGGGGACGAGAAATTTCCTTTGGCCAACAGTCTGTGAACATTAGAGGTATTGGCCTGATTAATACCGGTGGTGATGACGATATTACCCAGGGTTTTCATACCAAGGATATTGAAAATGTAGTGCTCAACCAGACCAACGGTGTACCAGTTAGGGTCAAGGATGTTGGACGGGTTGAAGTTGGTTTTGTGCCTCGTCTGGGAGTGGCTGGGCGAGACCTCGACGATGACGTGGTTGCAGCTATCGTTGTGATGGCTAGGAATCAGCATACAAACAATATGATCCCTAAGGTGAGGGAGATGATTAATGCGATGAATTCTGACGGTACATTGCCTGCCGGGGTGAAAATCATCTCTTATTACGACAGGTCGGGTCTAGTTGGTGTTACCACGCATACTGTGTTGGAGAATTTAATCGTTGGGTGCTTGCTAGTCTTTCTTGTTCAGTGGATATTTTTAGGGGACATAAGAAGTGCGATTATTGTTGGAGTTAATATTCCTTTTGCGCTCTTGTTTAGCATCATTATTTTGGTGCTCAGGGACGAGGATGCCAACTTGCTTTCAATAGGTGCCGTTGACTTTGGAATTATTGTCGATTCGGCGGTCATTTTGGTCGAAAATATATTTAGAAATTTTCAGGGTAATCAAAAACAACTGCTTCAGGAACTAGCCGCGGGTAAATTAAACGTTGATCCTTCAACCGGCGATGGTGACGGGCACTCAATTCCGCCGTGGCCTGATCGACTAAAAATGATTCTGATCAGTGCTTGTCAAGTCGACAAAGCTGTTATGTTCTCAGTCGCCATCACAGTGGCTGCATTCATCCCATTATTTACCATGCAAGGGGTTGAGGGCCAAATTTTTAGTCCAATGGCTAAAACCTATGCTTACGCTTTGTCTGGTGCTTTGATCGCCACATTTACCGTTACCCCAGTATTGGCGTCTTATATGCTGCCTGCGCATATTGAGGATGTAGAAACGTTTCTCGTTGCATGGCTGAGAAAGATTTATGAACCAGTACTGCATTGGTCACTTCAAAACCGAAAGGAAATGATGGCCATTGGGGGAGTTTTCATGCTGCTCGTTGTTGTCTTGGGGGCAAGACTGGGCTCCGAATTTCTCCCTGCGTTGGAGGAGGGGAATTTGTGGATTCGAGCTTCTATGCCAATGACCATGTCTTTAGAAGCAGGGTCGGATCCTGCATCAAAAATGCGAGAAATTTTGCTTCGGCATAAGGACGAAGTACTAACCGTTGTGTCACAACACGGTCGGCCTGATAACGGAAGTGATGCCTCACCTTTTTCAAATGTGGAACTCTTCGTTCCCTTAAAGCCCTTTGACGAGTGGCCAAACGGGGAAACTAAAGAGCAGTTGGTTAAAGTAGTTCAGAAAGAATTTGAGAACGAATTACCCGGCATTGTATTTAACTTTTCTCAGTACATTCAAGACAACGTAGAGGAATCCCTCTCGGGAGTCAAAGGCGCAAACTCAGTAAAAATTATCGGACCCAATTTAGAACATCTAGAGCAATATGCCACCCAAGTTCGCGACCTGATGGCCACGGTAAAGGGTGTCGAGGATTTAGATATTTTCAATGTGATGGGGCAACCCAATTTGAATATCAAAATCGATCGCGAGAAGGCCGCTCGGTATGGTTTGAATACCGGGGATATAAACGCTGTCATTCAAGCTGGATTGGCTGGAGCGAGTGCGACTACAGTGCTAGAGGGTCCGCGCCAATTTAACCTCTCCGTGAGAATGGCAGAGCCCTTTAGAAACGATATTGATAAAGTAAAGCTTTTAAAAGTAGGGTATCAAACCCCAAGCGGGACAATCGCTTATATACCTCTTGGACAACTCGCAAAAATCACACTCGAAACAGGTGTGGCCTACGTCTATCACGAGTCAACTGCTCGGTTCATACCCATTAAATTTAGTGTTCGCGGTAGAGATTTAGGCGGCACAGTCGCAGAGGCGCAAGAGCTCATTGAGAAGAAAATAAATTTAGAACGCGGTTACCAAATTGTCTGGGCCGGTGAGTTTGAGGACTTGCAAAAGGCAAAAGCTCGACTTATCTTAATCGTGCCCCTCAGCATGGCTTTGATTATTATTTTGTTGTATTGCTTGTTTAATTCCTGGCGGGACAGCTTCCTTGTCCTTGCTGGTTTGCCGTTTGCAATAGGCGGGGGAATACTGGGTCTGGCGATTTCTGGTTTGGATTTTAGTATTTCCGCTGCAATTGGTTTTATTTCGTTGTTTGGAATTACCATCATGAACGGGATTTTGATGACCACTTATTTCAATCACACTTTTGAATCTACTGATCAAAACGTTATTGACTCAATGTTTCACGCTGCCAGCCAGCGTATGCGTCCCATGCTAATGACGGCTTGGTCTGCTTGTATCGGGCTCTTCCCTGCTGCCATCTCTCATGGAATAGGGAGCCAGGTTCAAAAGCCATTAGCCACTGTAGTAGTTGGCGGACTCTTGATAGGCCCCATCATGTTGTTGGTCGTAGTTCCCGCATTGTGTACTTTATTTATTGACGAAAAGACTGAGAGTAACTCTTCATCAATTTGAATTACAAGATCCAAATCATGATTGAATATAAACGCGTATTTCTAATTTTTGGTTGTTATGCAGTATTGCTGATAGGGCCCTGTGTATGGGCTGGTATTCCATCGCGGCCCAACATGCCTTTGACCGGCGCGAGTAAACAAAAATCAGCCTTGCCCACTGCCGCATCTAATTTAAAGGGACAAGTCGGCGGAGCTACGAATCCAAATCAAAAATCTATCGGTAGTCTAGGCGGACCAAGCACTGCGTCCAGTTTACCGACACCCTCTGTTAAAAGTAATGTGTCTCCTGAAGGGGGATCCCAAGTGGGATCAAAAACTGCGGCGACTCAAAAATAAAAAATGCCTAATTTCATTAAGCTTAACAATCTTAGGGGCGCCCATGTTTTGCAGGGCTTTCAAAATATTATGACCTTGTTCAAAATAACGAAACTAGATTGCTTTGCTCGCGTTATTTATTTCGCTCGATTTAATAAACATATGAACAGAGGTATAGGTTGGTTGATATTGCTTGCTGCATCAGTCCAAGTGTTGGCTGAGTTTTTACCTTTTGTGTCTTGGATCATCTGGCCTTTTTTGGTCTATTTATGCGCGCAGTCCGCAAAAGACCAGGGCGGCCAAAATTTGGAAAGAATGCAATATCTCCTACACGCTTTAAAGTCTCTCAAGTCAAAAGGCGAAGTACTCATTGCTTTAGTTCTATACGGCATCTTAAGCCTAATTCTATTTCGAGGCCTCATGGAGGCATTGTCTTGGATGCATTTTGAATGGGATGAGTTACCTAACTCTGTGAATACTTTGCTCCCCTTTACCCTTGCTGAAGCATTCTCTGTTTTATTCATTGCGACTTGTGCTTACAGGTTAAATTTAGATGATCGCGATCCTTTTAAAATATTAAGTCTTTCCATCATGGATCTGGGGTTATCGCCTGTTTCTACGTTATTGATTTTGTTATTTCAATGTACTGTGTGGACATACCTTGCAATGAGCATGAGTTTGTATTTTCATTCGCCCCTCCTATCTACCTTTCTTGGTCATGCGCCTTTAATTTTATTTGTTTTGGTTTGGATATGTGGGCAGCCCATTGAGCTGGCAAATCAATCTTTGGCAGAAAGTCATAAATGATTATCAATAGTTTTAGAAAACCCACCCTAATTGCCACCGTCGCATCCACTGCATCCACATCCGCAGTCGTAGCAGTCGTCCTTGCTTTGAGTGCATGCGCGGTAGGTCCAGATTTTAAAAAACCTGAGCTCCCCAAAGCAATTTCATTTACGCGTGAGTCCTCTGGATTAGAGCTAAAGGGGGGAGCTGACATAAAGGCCGATTGGTGGAAGAGTTACAACAGTAGTGAGTTGAATAAACTCATTGAACTGGCTCTTAAGCACAACCCAAGCGTGGAGACTGCTACCGCGAATTTAAAAGTTGCGAAACAAAATACGATTGCACAGCAGGGCTTTTATTTCCCCACAATTACCGCGGGAACTAGCAGAACCATTTTGAACAACGGCGTATCTGGTGGCTCCTCGCTGAATGGTGTCGGCGGTGCAGGACCTGGAAATGGAGCCCCAACCTACACGGTCAATAGTGCTGGACTCTCCGTTGGATTTGTGCCTGATCTTTTCGGTGGCAATAGAAGAGCGGTTGAGTCACTAAGGGGGCTAGAGAATAGTGCAAAGTATCAATTGGCAGCACTTCAAATAACGATTGTCACCAATGTTATCCAAACGGTATCGCAGGAAACAACGCTTAGAGAGCAGTTACGAATGGCCGAAGCGGCCGAGCGGGCCGCTTTTAAACAGCGAGAGCATCTAAGAAGAATGGCCGCTGTTGGCTACATTAGCGGTATCGAGTTGGCGGCACAGGAGTCTTCCTATGCTTTTACAGCAGCGCAGGTGCCTAGTCTGCGCAAACTACACGAACAAACCTTAGACTTGTTGAGCGTCTTGTGCGGAGAATTGCCGAGTACTAAGCTTGAGATACCAACCATCGAATCATTGAAAATTCCTAGTGATTTGCCTGTTGCTGTGCCCAGTGGCTGGATAGAGAAGCGGCCAGATGTCAAAGCCGCTGAGGAGATGGTTAAATCCAGCAACGCACAGATTGGAGTGGCCATTGCTAATATGATTCCTCAGATCTCTATCAGTGGATTTACCGGGGCAACTGCTGGAGCTTTTTCTGCTTTAAGAGATTCTTTAAACAAAAGCTGGTCCGAAACGCTTAATGTAAATCAGACCTTATTTGCAGGTGGAACTTTACTCGCCCGTAAACGCTCAGCGGAGGCGAACCTAGAGTCCTCACTGGGTCAGTATAAGTTTGCAGTGCTTACGGCTTTTCAAAACGTGGCTGACACTCTCTATGCTTTAGAGCAAGATAAGAGGAGTTGGGAGATCGCCCGGGACAACGCACAGGCTAATAAAAAGATTTACGAATACACGCAATTGCAGTTTGAAAAAGGATATGTTTCTGAGCCCATTTTATTGGGGGTTGAACAGACCTACCTGGTTGCGGAGATCAACAAAATGCAAGCCTACGCCTTGTACTTAGGTGATACCGCCGCCCTTTATCAGTCCTTGGGCGGGGGGTGGCCTGGAGTTGGTAAATAAGGCTAGATCGCTCAGAACTACTAACTGCTCATAGCGAGGAGTGATTGATTTTTAACTTCTCTGCGGGGAAGGGACGAATGTAATTAAGGCATCCGTCGTCCCTAGACTCAAGCCAGTCCCTGTAGTTGCTTTCATCGAGAATAGCGACCATACGCTTTTCTTCATCTGGTTTGTGAAAGTTTCTCATCAAAGGATGCTCGTCTGCGTTGATCGTTAGCATACTAAAACTTCTTGTGATTTCACCTGTTGGCGATTTCCAGCCCGTCCAAATACCTGCTATGCCAAGGGGTTCGTGGTCAATACGTTGAATTTTTGTGCTCACTGCCTTTCCTGAACGCCAGTCGGGTTCATAGATCGCCTCCGCTGGAATGATGCAAAGTCTTTTTAGGCGCCAGGCATCCCTAAAGGCAGGTTTTTCTGCGACTGACTCAATTCTCGCGTTATAGGTGTGTCTGGCGATCTTGGTGTCTTTAGACCAATGCGGGATCAATCCAAAACTGCCTATAAGTGCCTCGGACTCTGGGAGCATGGTTGGGTTAAGATGAGCCTGCTGTGTAAGTCTTAGAAACGTACTAGCGTAGGTAGGCCAAACATCAACATTTGATTTGGCGGGTAGGGCAACATTAAATCTTGATTTAAACCGATCAGGGTCCTTAACCGACTCAAAATGGGCACACATAGTGAAGTGCTACGCCGACAATGATTTCCAAATTTCACGCTCCAGTTGAGTGGTTTTGGATTCGTTATTGATTAAGTCACTCAAAGCATTAGCGTGTTCGCTCAAGGCTAGGCTGCGAAGAGTGCTGATTTGTTGTCTGTAATCTTCAAGTGTGAGTTCAGTAGAGACTTTGCCTAGAACTGGAGAAGCCTCAGGGTTCAATTTCCTCTCTAAATCAACACGTTGAATAATTTCTTCAAAGACGGCTTGAGATAAATGCAGACGTTCAGCCTCTAGCGCTAAATCTGCCTTGTCCTCTTCAGAGAAATTGTTGCTAGTGATGCGCTTTCTAACCTCATCCTCGAAGGTGTTCCTGTCCAAACGCAGTTGGTCGGTGAAAGAAGAGGCCATTAAACCAGCGGGGATTGCGAAAATACCAATTCCTACAAAGCTGACCACTACGGTCATTAAGCGTCCAAGTGGGGTGATGGGGGTGATGTCGCCGTAACCCACACTGGCAAGCGTGACGACTGCCCAGTACATGGAGGTTGGGATGCTCTCAAACTTGTCGGGCTGCGCGTCGTGTTCGAACATAAACCCCAGACTAGCGGTCAAAATGATCATGAGGAACATCATGAACGCGGCAGCCAAAAGAACATATTTCTCACGCTGAACGGCCTTCATTAATGTATTCAGGGTGCCCGTGTAGCGGGTTAACTTTAAAAGTCGTGTAAGTCTAAATATCCGCAGGAACCGCAGGTCGATCGATTTCGCCAAAAAAATATCGAGGTAGAAAGGACAGATTGCAATCAAATCGACTAGCGCACTGGCGGAGAAAATATATTTAATTCGTCCCTTAAACGGGTGCTCATATTGTTTTGATTCGCAGCAGCTGTAGACCCTGAGCACATATTCAAGCGAGAAAATAACAACTGTAATAAGGTCAAGGGTGTGAAACTCTTTGGACCAAACGCTCTCAATATCTTGAACAGTTTCAAGAACAATACAAATGACAGATACCAAAACGGCGAATATAACAACATAGTCAATATATTTGTTAAGACTATGTGAATGCGGTGTTGCATTAAATAGAGAAAAAATTTGCGCTCTGATCGGCTTGGTTTTATTATCTCGGCGGAATTTTAAAAAATTATGAAAGATTGATAATACAGTTTCAATGAATTTTCTGAAAATTATCATAATTTTGAACTTGTGTAAGTTGTTGGCTTTTTATATTGGCAATTACTGATTTGATACAGATTTTGAGCGGTCGGCATTATTTGGAATGAATCCCGTGGAATTCATCTTTTGGAAGTTCATCCTCAGATAGCTTTAAGGAGTCAACGACTGCATTTATTTCAAGATGTTCATCAAATTTTCCTGTAGGGGTAGGGGTCGCAGGGCTCAATGCATTTATTTCATTTGCTGCAATTGTGGCGGTCTTGTCTCCTGAGCCAGCTAAGGGGAGGGAACCTTGAGTATCTTGTTGAGCGGTTTGTTGAGCAGTTTGTTGAGCCTTTTCTTTTCTCTCTCTCGCAGCTTTTGCAGTAGCTTCAAGCTTTAGATGAACACTTTTAAGATGGTCAATTGAGTTTTTTAGAAGTTCAACTTCCCTTTCTTTTTCAGCATCAAAATCGCTCATTCTTTCTCCTGGTCCAACGGAATATTAATATGCTTACGATTTTACAGGGTAATTGGCTAGCCGTCCTTAATGGGAAATTGGGCTGGATAAAAGTCTACAAAAATGGGTTTTAGTAAATATTGTTGTCCCGATAAAAATGCGGGATGGGTCACGGCGCAATTAAAAAACAGTGCTCAGAGTTGATCAATGGCGCCAAGAGGCTCATTCATTTTTTTGAAAATAAAGATATTTTTCTTGCTTATTTTTCTTAAAAATGCCCGAATGATTTTGTAAGTATCTAAATCAAATTCGGGTAATGAGTTCTCTAATAGATCGTGGATAGAATCTTGGTCACTGGCCATGCCAAGGTAACTCCATTTATAAAACAAATGATGGCTTTCGCCCTCCCTTATGCCGATTGCTCCTTGGTAGGGCCATATCGCCAATTCGAGTTGTTTCAAAGCTGAGGTAAGTTTTAAATTGTGTAATTCTTTTTTTTCTAGTCCTATGCATGCGCCGGAGCAAGTTTTTAATTGATATCCAAAGCACGGTTTTCCGGGCTGTACTTTCTCTATTCCTAGGGTAGCCTCGCAGATCCCGTTGGTTTGTGCTAATTTCTTTAAAATCTCTAAGGCCTCTCGCTTGCTCCTAAATGGCCCGTAAATATGCTTCTGAGTTCCGGGCGCAAGGTCATGCTTTGAAATCAAAGTTGGAACCAAATACCCACTCCGATTTTCGACAAGCCGCCAGGCGCAAAGCTCAGTAGTTCTTCGAAGTCGAATATTCATAGTGGGCAAATATTCTTTGATTAATTTGGATTCAAGTAGTAAAGCACCTAGCTCACCACTCGTCTCAATCCATTCGATGTCCTTAATCCTGAGAGACATCTTTGCTTCTTTTCGTTGCGTGAGTGCACTTTGAAAATGACTAAGCACTCTTGTTCTAAGGGTTTTACTTTTGCCGATATATAGATATTCTTTGTTGTCTGCGTAAAAAATATACACACCAGGTGTGTCCGGTATCGATGAGACCAAAGATTCGTCAATGTGGGCAGGGAGAGACTTTTGCTTTAAGAGCTTCTCAAGAACTTCTTGTATTCTGTCTTCGCCAAATTTTTGAACGCATAATTGCCAAAATTGCAAAAGGATGTCGGCGTCCCCCATTGCCCTGTGACGCGCCAGACATTTGAGGCCATGTGTTGAAATGATGGTGTCAAGATTGTGTCGACTTTGCTCTGGGAACAGGAGTCTGGATAACTTAACCGTGCATAAGACCTTGGGCTTAAAGTCAATACCGACTCTTTTGAATGCGGCTTTTAAAAATCCGTAGTCAAAATGTGCGTTATGAGCAATAAAAACCTTTTTCTCTAGCTCCTTGTATAGTCTTGGCGCGATCTCCTCAAAACTGGGTTGTCCTTCAACCATTTGTTGGCTAATTCCGGTGAGGGCTGTGATGCCTGTTGGGATAAAAGTATGGGGATCAAGTAGGGTTTCGAAATTTTCAGTCACCCCGTTTTGTAATGTAATTACAGCGACTTCGGTTATACGGTCTAGATCAAAATTCGATCCTGTGGTCTCGATATCAATAAAGGCAAGTGGGTTCAAGATATAAGAAGATGTACAGGAGTTAAGTTAATGCCTAGCAAAAGGTTGGCAGGACAAAGCTAAGGGGATACTATCAGTAGGGGGGCTATACCTTATCATTTATCATCGCCCAGCGCTCGTGATCTCTCCAATCACCATTTATTTTTAAAAACTTTGGGCTATATCCCTCATACAAAAGGCCAACTGATTTGGCTAGGCCGATAGAAGATTTGTTGTTAGGTTGAATATTTGCTTCCAGGCGATGAAGTTTGAATTTTTTGAAAGCCCTTTCAATGATGATTGACAGTGCTTCCTTCATATAGCCCTCGCCCCTGAAGCCATTAAAAGCATAGTAAATCAGGTACCCGCATTTAAAATGCCCCATGAAAATGTCTCTAATTTCAATAACACCCACAAGGGCGCCGTCGCCCATGCGTCGGATGAGGTAGGCCTTGTCCTCAGGAGCTGAAATAGCCTTGATCAGCTGTGTAAAGGCTTTGCGGGTTTTGATCACTTCAATCCAAGGTTTTAGGGTTTTGATACTGCCTCTAACGGCTCGCAGATACTCATCCTCATGTTTGGATTGAATTTTCTCAATATAGATGCGACTAGAAGGCGTCATTTTTGGGTAACCGCTTAAAAGCGTTCTTGGGTTACAAATTCAGGATCAGAAGGGTATATTTTGAATGAGTATACTGATTTAAATATTACATAATACAACTGAATGGCTTTTACATCTAGCAGCTTCAGGTGGACGCAGTGCTCTCTAATCTTTGCATCGTTGACCCTACTAGGTCCTGGGTGTAAGGTCCTTGGTCGGAGTTACCCTAGGTTAGTCTTTATAACTCTAGTGGGGGCAATAAAAACGATATAGTTAATCAAGTGGATACAAGTTTTAACTTTGCGCTGCGACGAGATTTTGAGCTCTATCTTTTGACTCTAATTCTTAGCGTTTAGTATTTGATGCTTCGTAAATGACATTCAATGTAGGAATCAGCAATGACAGATTTAGCACGATTAGAGGATTTACCCGTTGATTACCGCCAAGCGCTTACGGATCAAAATTTAGTTCCCCTATGGCCAAGTTTAAGGGGTGTGTTACCCCCTGAGAAGCCCAGGGCGCAAACGGCTCCAGCTTTTTGGTCCTATCAGGCCATAAAGCCACTGCTTTTGAGGGCAGGGGAGCTGACACCCATAGAAAAGGCTGAGCGTCGTGTCCTAGTTCTGGCCAATCCAGGGCATGGATTGGAGAAGATGCAGGCAAGTCCTGCGATTTATTTAGGCATGCAACTTTTACTCCCTGGTGAGTGGGCGCCAGCCCACAGACATACCCCTAATGCTGTCAGGATGATTGTTGAAGGTGAGGGCGCTTACACAACCGTGAACGGAGAAAAATGCCCTATGAGCCGCGGTGATTTAATTTTGACCCCAACCGGACAGTGGCATGAGCACGGTCACGACGGGAGCGAGCCAGTAGTCTGGCTAGATGTTCTTGATTTACCACTCGTTTATTACACCGAGACTTCGTATCATATTAATGGAAATAGACAAGCAACTGATGCAGTTAGGGGTGACAAAATCTATAAGTACGGGGGCGTTGTTCCAACACGTGACTTTGACCGTAGTACTCGCAGTTATCCCATGATTCGCTATCCATGGGTTGAAGTCAAAGAGTCTTTGCTTGTGCTTGGGGCTGAGGAGCCTGAGCTCACCTCAGTTATGGTGACCTATGTTAATCCGGAGACGGGTGCGGACGTAGAAAATATTCTGGGGTTTTACGCGCTCATGCTTCGTCCAGGTCAGACCCTAAAGATGCCGGTCCGTTCGCCCTCGTGCGTTTATCACGTCATTGAAGGCGCTACACAGGTTAGAGTAATGCAAGAGGAATTTGAATTATGCGAAGCGGATACATGTTGCGCTCCTGGGTATACGCAGGTCACTTTAGTTAACCTTCACACCGATAAGCCTACTTTCATTTTCATGACAGATGAATCTCCACTTCACCGAAAGCTCGGAGTTTATGAGGTGAGGAGTGCAAATTAATTTCTGATGGTGTAATTTTTAACCCCACTCTTTATTTGGAGACATTATGAGTAAAACCCTTTTGGATCAGATTTTTGGTATCTTGAGGTTTGGCGCATGCGGCTTGATCGGGCTATTTAGTTGCTTTGGATACGCACAGCAAACCGTAACCTATCCAACCAAACCCGTAACGATTGTGACGGCCTTTGCCTCCGGGAGCGGGCCAGATGCTGTGTTGCGGCAAGTTACTGAAAAACTCTCCAAGTTGTGGGGCCAACCTGTCTATATCCAAAATAAACCGGGGGGAGGTGGTTTTATAGCGATTGAATCAGTGATTAGGTTAGCGCCTGATGGATATACCTTGATTCAACTCGATAGTGAGCATTTAGCCGCATTACCGCACCTTTATAAGTCTAAGGGATTCGTCACTTTAAATGCGTTAGATCCGGTTGCTCCCATGTTTCGGACCCCCTTTCTTATTGCTGTTGCAACAGACTCTAAATGGCAAAACATGAAAGATTTAATCGCAACAGCTAAATTGGAGCCGGGAAAGGTGAGTTACGGCTCTTGGGGCATTGGAAGTCCTGGTCACTTAGGGGGGGAGGAGCTTGGACTTTTGACAAGCACTGAGATGACGCATGTGGCATATCGCGAGGTTTCGCAACTCTTTACTTCGGTCGGGTCGGGTGATGTGCAGTGGAGTTTGGCAAGTATTCCCTCGAGTCAGGGTATCTTCAAGGCTGGGAAGATTCGCTATATTGCTGTAGCTACATCTAAGAGGCTTTCCATCATGCCCGACGTTCCTACGGTCTCCGAGGCCGGCGGGCCGCAGGGCTTTGCGGTCAACTCCTTTGTCAGTTTGTTATCCCCTAAAGGAATTTCTCCTGAGCTTAAATCTAAAATCAATTCAGATGTGATCAAAGTTTTATCCGATCCAGAGGTTAAGGCTAGATTTGATACCTTTGCCTTTGAGGGGCTTTCATGGTCGCCAGAGGAAATTAGGAAAAATGCTGAATTGAAAGAGAAGGTGTATCAAAAATTAATTGAGCGAAAAAACATTAGCTTGGATTGAGGCGCAGACCACAGGCCCTAAGGAAATCCCTAGTCTTTTATCGACTTTAAGCACTAAATCTATGAACACTTTTATCTCGAGTATTAGATTGAACTGATGCGTAGTGAATAAGCCGCTGAAAGTTGTTCCTGATGGTGTTCTTAGAAGTGAATGGATGTAGTGCATTTAAATAATTGATTTCTTTGAATTTTTTTAAAAATAATTTATTTGAATAGTTGATCTCGACAGTGATTAAAGCAAATGAAATGGCTAGTCTGGGTTCAGCTCATGAATTCAATTCGCTTGAATTAATGAGCTAGCATTTTGATAATCATTGCGTTTGGTTAAAGTTTCTATGAGACTCAAAAAAATGATTAAACATCGATGTGTTGTTTTTCTTAAAAAAAATGGTTCACTTTTTTTGAATTTCAATGAATTATTTGTTACACTCCAAAAATCGGATGAGCAATATTGGACAAAATATATTTAAGTTGTCTAAGAAGTTTGTTGAACGTTTGAGGGTAGTTAAGCAAAATGGCGGCTACTTTTAAACTTCAAATATGCGAATCTAGTTTTAAAGGCAGAAAACATTGATCTTTCCAGCTATTAGGGTGATGCGTGCTTTTTGATCACTGCGCAGAATGCCGACGTTGTTGCAATACTGAGCAGGGACAAGCTCCCCTTGAAATTACATTGACTGCAACAGAAGCCGACCAAATCGGGGAATTCTGCCTCGACGGTAATTGCCAATATCTAGGCGATAAAGGCTGTACATTAGGCTCCAAAAAGCCTTTTAGTTGCACTTTGTACCCCCTCTCTTACAACCCCAAATCACGCAGTTTCTCATTTGATACTGAGTGTCCCCTAATGCCCGAGTACTTTGAGCAGTTAAGCAACCCAGCCAGTGAGGCATCTCAGCATCTGGATTTGGTTGCAAAGCAAATCCAAAAACTTGAAAAAATTGATCCTGAGTTCCTTCAGACCAATTATGAAATCGATATTGATTATTTCGATTTGAAAAAGCTCCCCACAAAACCTTTAACTAGGAGTGCATCCAAATGAGTGAAGTTTTAACCTCAGTGAATATACCGTTACAAACCAATAATTCAACTGCAGATGCAAATGTCGCTCCTGTTAAGGAGGCCTCAACCAAGGTTAAGCGCATTAAGCCTGCCCTGCGGGTTAAGGAGGTTGGGAACCAGAGCTGGACTTCTAAGAATTTGGTTGTGAAAAGTGACCACAACAACATTCGCTACTACACCACACGTTGGGATGCGCTTTGTCCGTATATTGAGGTAACGGAGGAAATGCTGGATATGGCTCCTAAGCCTTTTGTGGTCTACGCCATTCCTCCGGATAGCCCATTTGGCGTTCCAATCAATGATAAATACGGGTTGGTTAATGTCGGAGATGAGAATTTCTGGGCCGATGAGCGCAGAATTCGTAAATTTAAGGAATTGGACAAGCAGTACCGCAATTTTGAGTACTCCGAGGAGGTCATTCCAGGGTATGAGCTATCTGTATCCGATATTTTTGAAATGGGCGGTGAACACTTTGCAAACTATTGCATTGACGACCGAGAGGTTGAGGGCTTTATCGACTATGTGCGTAAGTTGGATGTGCTCGTTTTGCGAGTGCATGACAGCGAAGGTGAGTTGGTGCTAACGGATGTCTCAATCCTACTGCCTGAATACAACCAGGTTTATGGAAGTTTTTGCCAGTGGAATAGGGATTTTAAGAACAGATCTCCCGGCATCTACGCATGTTTGTTAGCAAGTCGTTGGGCTGCTAAAAATGGATACAAATTCTACAATTTAGGCCCAGTAGATGACTACGGCTACAAGTCACTATTCGTCACCGAGTTTGAGCCAATTTATGCGCTAGCCATCACGGATATGGATCATCCACTTGTCTTAGATCCAACTTCTCCTATCAATATTGACTTCAAGCCGCATGAGCTCAATCAAATTTACCGCAACTTACCAGAACAGCAAATTGTGAATGCTGTAGGTTAATTTTTCCTGCGGTATTTAGATCAGTCATTTGCCCCTGCATAGGGGCAAATTTCATTTGAAAGTGTGCTTTTCACCAAAGGTGAGGTCGTAATCCATCATCAACTCCTCGCCAACTTTGATGGACTTGAGGGTGACAAGCTTGTCGTTCTTTTTGAACTGAACATTAGGATTTTTTGAGTGGTTCAGATAAACAGCTAAGTCCATTGAGTTCAGGCCCAAAGATGGAACAAGAAATTTATCCTTGTCAAAGTAACAAAATATTTTCATCTGCTTTTTAACGGATGCAGGGACGCCCTTAAGCTCTTTATGCGTAAAAGGAACGTCTTTGTATTTCATTTTACTTTTAAGGGGATTAACGCCCTTAGGTATCGGCTTGATGGCGAAGACGCCGATGCCGTGAACCTTGGATACCCCTAAGCGACAATACACCTCTTCGTTTAGGTGTTGTAAGAGTTTCTTTTTTAGTTCTGACATAAGTGAATTCCGTTGTAAGTTGGGTTCCTAATCCTTGCCAATAGCAGGAAAGACGGTTATTGTAGTCAAGCCGTGGGCAAAATGGGGGAAAATCGTATGTCTCTTGTAAATTCGCGTCAAGTGGGAGGGGGGAAGGTAGGCTGTGGCGCTCTAATCTAACCCCCTTTTAATGTTTAAATTCGAAGGCTTAAAGGGAGAGGATTAGATGAGTAACAAAGATTTCAGCCAGTGGCTTATTAGTCATAAAGCCGCAATGAACCTCAAGTCATTTGATACTCGCCCCCCCTCAGATGAGCCTTGGGAGGAGCAGTTCAAGGCGGATAATATGCAAAAGTTGGGTGAAAAATTAGGACAACTCCAGTCTCTTATGCATGCGAGTAAAACTAGGGGTTTGTTACTTGTTTTACAGGGCATGGACACCGCTGGCAAGGACGGAGCGATTAGGCGGGTATTTAGCCATGTTAGCCCGCTAGGCGTAAGGGCAGAGGCCTTTGGGGCCCCAACAGAGCACGAGCTAGAACATGATTTTCTTTGGCGCATTCACCAAAAGACCCCTGCCCTAGGGGAGATTGTTGTTTTTAACCGTAGCCACTATGAAGATGTTTTGGTCACCCGGGTTAAGGGTTGGATTTCCAAGGAGGTCTGCGAGAGGAGATTCGAGCACATTCGAGCTTTTGAGCAATTGCTGGACGATCAAGGGATTAAAGTCATTAAATGCTTTCTCAACATATCGCGCGATGAGCAAAGGAGGAGATTGAAAGAACGAATGGAGGACCCACACAAGCAGTGGAAGTTACAGCCCTCGGACTTTGAAGATCGCAAGCTCTGGGATCAGTTTGGGCATGCGTATCAAGATGCTATTAAGGAGACCTCAACTATCGAGGCCCCTTGGTACATCATCCCCGCGGACTCTAAGCACTATAGGGATCTCCTTTTGACGCAAATACTGATACATACTTTAGAGCAAATGCAACTCAAGGTTCCCAAGCCAAAATTCGATTTGTCAGCTTACTCACTCGATTAACCCAGGCCAGAGGAGCTAACCAACATCCTCCCAACTGTAGTCGGGGGCAGCTGTTGGGCTATCCGGGTCCAACGCAAAATACACCTCTCTGAGCTCCACATCAAAGTAGGGGGGCGCGTGTGGGTCGGTTGTCCCGGGAATTTGTATTTTTAGACTGTTGAAGACGAAGAAGTTTAAAGCTCTTAAGAAAGAGTCAAAATTTTTAATGTCCGGATGATCCTGAACAGAGAGGATAGACCATTCACTTTCATGGGTGCCAGTTATATTGAACCTTGCGACACGCACTTCAAAAAACTGGTTGGGGTATAACTGCCCATATTGCTCGATGTCAAAAAGCACCTTGCCGGTGTAGGCATTGGGCTCAACGCGAAGTAAGTTGAGGCTTTTAGGATAAATTTTTATGTATGACATGAATAATCTATCGGGTCAAAAGAGTTAGGAAAACCGCTATTGAGTTGGTTTATCTAATGAGTAAACATTGTAGCGAATCAACAATTTGCAAGCGCAGATGTTGCCTATGTACCTAGGAATATAGTGCCATTGTCCCTTTGTCCCTTTGTCCCTTTATTAAACCCTCAGCAGTGAGACCCTTTAAATTTATAATTGATTTCAATTGACTTGACGCGCAAGTAAATTATCTCAAAGTCACAAGCCGAACTTAATAGACGCCGTATGTCGGATCTTGCAAGGATAATTATGAATTGCTCACAGCGGCTATGGTCGTTCACTTAAAAAAACATCAAAGGGTTACGCAGCGATGAATCATCAATTACAAAAATGCGGTTTAGATAGTGTTGCAGATTTACTTACTTTTTATAAAAAATATCTTGGCGATGAGATTTACGATTTCCTATTTCAAAAACTAAAATTTAACTGTCTGGATGAGCCTACCCTCACTTTATTGCGTGAAGTTGTACTGGAGTTCAGCAAGCAAATTCCTCAGTTTGATCACGTCATCAGAAAGGATGTGGGAGAATCAGACAAAACCCCCTCTTATATAGACGGGAAATTATTGCTATATTTTGGTGTGCAGATGCCACTCTCTGGTATCAGAACTCAATTCATTGGTCTCGCTTATAAATTCTTAGGCCAGAATAAGTTAAAACTAACTCTTTATATTGCCGGCGCCGTAGAAGGTCCAAATTTAATTAGTAATGTCAACCTTACTTCAAATACAAAGACCATTGAGTGTAAAGAATTTGAGGATCTTGAGAGCTTTCAACAACTAACACCGATTATCAAAGGTCTAGCCAAAGATTTTCGGAGTGCATTGACTCAGCTGAAAGGGGGGTCTATTGGATTTACGCCCATGCAGTGCTGGGAAAATCATAAAAAAACCAAGGAGAAAAAAAATACAGCTGCCTGGCTAGTTCAGTCAAGAGAGCTCGCTACGAAGTATTGGTCAAGCCATAAACAGACACTAACTCAGGATGAAGTATCCGCTTTGAGCGCGCGCTTCAAAGCAAATCAAAACGAGCGGTGGGAATATTTTATGCATCTCATATTTTCCGGATTTCCTGAAGAGCAAGCTTTTAAGGAGTCTTTGGAATAGCCTTCAAATACCCATGAAATATGATTGAAATATGATTGAATAGCTCACATGATGGGTTAATCCATTGAGTGAGCAATCACCTGAAAACCACGCCAAGTAGCTTCAGATCCAAGAGTGACGGGGCGAGTGCCTAGGCGTTTTAGTGCGTGTGCGTAGTAAAGTTGCAGTGCATGAGAGCCGACGACAATAATCTCTTCATTTTTTTTGAATTGCTGAGTTTGCAATTCATAACCAATAACTATTCCAGACAACATATCTACCAAGTATTCAGGCGAGTGTCGATCAAATAATGCAAGGGTTCGAATACCAAAAATATCATGCAGCAAATTGGGTCTGTAATTCGCCTTTTTAGTGCTCGGGGATTTCTCAGATGTATCCCCTGAGAGACTTTGCTTGCGCGGACTCTTAGGGCGCACGCTAAGGCTTAAACCTTTTTCAAAAGCTTCATCATTAAATTCAAGTGAGTCCAATGAGTTGGGTAATGTCTTACTGAGTATGGAGTGCTCTTTCAAAAGGGAGAAGAACTCGCCAGTCATGAAAGTGGAAAAGTCCTTAAAAACTCCCTGCTCGACATCAACCCATTTGCTGTGGGTTCCCGGTAAAACCAGTCTTGCGCTTTCTCTGCCTAGCATTGAGAGGGCGCCCAGTACCTGAACTTCCTCTCCCCGTATGACATCAGGTGCTTGTTCATGTTCAATGCTCAAACCTGGAACGATAGCGATCTTATGCGGATTGATCCAGTGAAGGTGGTTGGCCAAGTAGTGGATTGAGGCCGGACAGGGGCAATAAGGGGCTAATTGCCAACCCTGTGCACTGCCAGCCATCCCACTAATAAGGATCAGCACATCCTCTAAGTCTAGCCACTGGTTGCAAATTTGACTCAGCACATTGGGAAAGTCCCCAGGCGCTACATTCATGATGCCTTGCTCGCTAGAGCGCTCCTCTTGCACCTGCCCATTTTGGATCAGTGCAGCGCGCAGCGCAGTGGTGCCCCAATCAACTGCTATTAATGGTCGAGTTAGTGGGATACTTTTTGGGGGGTTAGAGATGATTTTTTTGGATACCATAGACAGATTATGCGATATTTTTAAGCGTGTATCTTGGCGTAATCCTCAGGGTTGTGGGTGACGGGTTGGGTGTAGCATTAGGCGTAGCCTTAGTATTAGCGCTGGGTGTAAAAGTTAAAGATAAGTAACAAAACGTTTGAGGACTTTTGAATGAAATTATTGATTACGGGTGGAGCAGGCTTTGTAGGATCTAGATTAGCTAGAAGCCTCTTAAAAAACGGATCCCTAAATGGGCAGAAGATTGATAAATTGGTTATAGCTGATCAATACGCACCGCCTGAGTTTTTGCGAAACGATGCTCGAGTTGAAAGCAGGACGGCCCCGTTGCTAGAGCAATGTGCAAATTTGCATGAGGACCGATTTGATGGCGTATTTCACCTCGCATCAGCCGTGTCGGGGGAGTGCGAGGATGATTTTGATCTAGGGATGCGCTCCAATCTAGATACCACACGCGCTTTACTTGACGCTTTAAGAAAAGCCGGGAATTCTCCACGTTTCGTTTTCTCAAGCTCCATTGCAGTATTTGGTCCGGACCCTGCGCATCCCATTCCAGATATTGTTACTGATGAGACCTTGCCCACGCCACAAACGTCCTACGGCACTCATAAATTGATGTGTGAACATTTAATTTCAGACTACACGAGGAAGGGCTACATTGACGGTAGAAGTGCAAGGCTAATGACCGTTACAGTCAGACCAGGGCGGCCGAACGGCGCTGCCTCATCTTTTTTTAGTGGCATTATCCGAGAGCCCTTGGCAGGCGAAGTGGCGATCTGTCCGGTCCTCGATTCTGTTTCACATCCAGTCTCAAGCCCCTCACTGACTGTTCAAGGGCTCACTGCCGTGTTTGAGGCAACTCGGGAAGAATTTTTAGGGCGAAGTGGGATCAATCTTCCAGCACTCAATGTGACTGTGAAAGAGATGCTCGATGCATTAGAGGCCGTTGCAGGCTCAAAAGTTCGTTCGTTGGTTAAATTTGAATTTAATGAGCGAATTGCCAATATCGTTTCCAATTGGCCCAAAGGTGCAGCCTCAATGCGGGCGCACCGCCTTGGACTTCAGCCTGCGAAGAACTTTGAAAGTATCATTCGGGAGTACATCGAAGATTCTAAACCTGCGTGATCGACACTTTGATTTCCAATGTTCTAAGCAAGTCTAGTGTTTGAGCTCCAGTTTGGGGCGCTAGTAACTAGGCCCCCAAACTGAACTTAGTTAGTAGCGCTTGAGCGCTAAGTTTAGTGGTTGTCTCTGGGTACAAAGGCGCCGCGTTTGCCTTTGAGGAAGTCTAGGTCGGCACCCTCGTCAGCTTGGAGTACGTGGTCAATATAGAGCTTCCAGTAGCCAGACTCTAATTTAGGCGTAGGTGGCTTCCAAAGGGCTTTGCGACGTGCTAATTCTTCTTCGCTAACATGCAGGTGCAAGCTACGCTTGGGAACATCTAATTCAATTAAGTCCCCGTTTTGAACCAAAGCTAGAGGACCCCCTGCAGCGGCCTCGGGGGCTGTATGCAGGATAACTGTGCCGTATGCAGTGCCACTCATACGAGCATCACTAATACGAACCATATCCGTGATGCCTTTTCTCAGCACCTTTGGGGGAAGTGGCATATTTCCGACTTCAGCCATACCAGGATAGCCTTTGGGACCACAATTTTTAAGTACCAAAACGCAGTTTTCATCAACATCGAGGTTCTCGTCATCAATACGCGCGTGAAAGTCCTCAATATCTTCAAAAACGACTGCGCGGCCTTTGTGAATCATTAAAGATTCTGTAGCAGCACTAGGTTTGATAACCGCGCCACGAGGAGACAGGTTCCCTTTGAGAACAGCGATACCAGCTTTTTCTTTAAAGGGCGCCTTAAAGGTTTTAATCACTCGGGCATCATAGTTAACAGCGTTTGCTATATTTTCTGCAACCGTTTTACCGCTTACAGTAATGATGTCTTTGTGCAATAAGTGTTCGATTTCTTTCATGACGACAGGAAGTCCGCCGGCATAACAAAAATCCTCCATCAAATGCTCGCCTGAGGGCTGCAGATTAACCAAGCACGGCAACTCGCTTGCAAGTTTGTCAAAGTCCTCAAGTTTCAACGGTACCCCAATACGACCAGCAATTGCAGTGAGATGGATGACAGCGTTAGTTGAGCCTCCGATAGCCGCAAGTGTTCGAATCGCATTCTCAAAAGCCTCGCGTGTTAGCACCTGAGAGAGCACTTGGTCTTGGTGAACCATCTCAACGATACGCCGCCCAGACATACGAGCTAAAACGTTTCTTCGTCCATCAACTGCGGGGTATGTGGCATTACCGGGCAGGCCAACGCCAAGTGCTTCAACCATGCTCGCCATAGTGGAGGCGGTACCCATGGTCATACAACTGCCGTGGCTTCTGTGCATGCAACTCTCGGCTTCAAAGAACTCCTCTAACTTAAGTGTGCCGGCGCGCACTTGTTCGCTCATACTCCATAAACCGGTTCCAGATCCAAGTTCTTGACCTCTCCATTTGCCGTTAAGCATAGGGCCTCCACTGACCCCGATGGTTGGAAGATCGCAACTAGCAGCGCCCATCATGAGAGAGGGCGTTGTCTTATCACAGCCCATGAGAAGCACAACGCCATCAATAGGATTTCCTCTGATGCTCTCTTCAACATCCATGCTAGCAAGGTTTCTGTAAAGCATCGCTGTCGGCCTTAGCAGGACCTCGCCCAAAGACATGACGGGAAACTCTAGTGGAAATCCACCGGCTTCATAGACGCCAATTTTGACTTGTTCAGCGATGGTCCTGAAATGTGAATTACACGGATTTAGCTCGCTAAAGGTGTTGCAAATTCCAATAACTGGACGACCATCAAATTGATCGTGAGGAATTCCTTTTCCTTTTAACCAACTGCGATATGCAAAACCGTCTCTGTCTTGTCTACCAAACCATTGTTGGCTACGTAGGTCTTTGGGATTTTTTTTAAAAGATTGACTCATAAGAAATTAATGACAGGTTGAAAAAAACAAAGCTTAATGACTAACAGTCAATTTATTCAAATAATGGCGAAGATAGATCGGTTGTTTGAGTTTTTATTGTCAAATAACAAATTTATAGGGGTTTACTAGGGAATTACTGGGTACTTTTAGTCTAAAAGCGTATATATACTAATCCAATTAGATACAAATATGTATCGGGTAAAACCAGAGAGAGATGAAAATGGAACCAATCGAGATTTTGCGGGTCTCAAATCTTCATACATTTTTGATTGATGATTTGAATAAAGCATACATCATGCATGACCACAACCATATCAACGACCCAGAAGCTTTAAAGCGGGTGGTGGCTGTGGTTGGAGGTGGTGAGACTAAGGTCGATCGTAAACTGCTGGCGCTCTTACCCAATGTCAAGATAATCTCCGTATTCGGGGTGGGCTACGACGGTGTTGATGTCCAAGCAGCAATTGAGCGAGGGATTGTTGTGACGCATACGCCTGGAGTTCTTAATGACGATGTAGCAGATTTAGCCATGGGACTGCTTTTAAGCGTTTCTCGGCAAATCCCTGCTGCGGATCAATTTGTTAAGGCTGGAGACTGGGTGGATGGTCCCTTTAACCTGACCAAAAAATTAACTGGGGCCAAACTCGGTATTGTTGGGTTAGGTCGAATTGGGCAAGCTATTGCGAAACGAGCGAGTGCCTTCGATATGAAAATCTCCTATACCGCGCGCACCCCGAAACCAGAATTGCCTTACCCCTACTTCCCCACTGCGAAGGCCTTGGCCGCTGAGGTAGATTTTCTTTTAGCAATCACACCGGGTGGGGCTGCGACGAAGGGGATGATTAATATGGAGGTTTTTGAGGCCCTTGGGCCTAATGGTTATTTCATCAACGTAGCCAGGGGCTCAGTTGTGGACCAACCAGCAATGATAAAAGCTTTACAAGACAAGGTGATTGCTGGGGCGGGTTTAGACGTCTATTACGACGAGCCTCGTATTTCTCCTGAAATCCGCCATCTACCCAATGTTGTCTTGACGCCTCACATGGCCAGCGGCACCTTTGAGACTAGAAGAGCGATGGCCGATCTTGTGCTAGCTAATTTGGAGGCTCACTTTAAAGGCTCCAAATTGCCGGCGCCAGTTCCTGAGTGTAAGGCTTTATTGGCTGACTAATTTTATTTGTGATACGTTTGTTTGAATTCAAGGAGTATTAGATGAAATTGAAAAGCAAAATTACGATGGCCCTTATTCTTTCTGGCCTCATTTGTAATGGGTATGCTGCAGAGCAAGAAAAATTAAATGTCTGGTGGGTCAAGGGTTTTTATAAATCCGAGGACGATGCATTATTTGCAGCTATCAAGAAGTTTGAAGATAAACATAAAAACATCAAAATTGAGCTCTCCCAATATCCTATTCAGGACATGCTTCCTAAAACGATTGCCGCACTTGACTCTGGCAATCCACCTGACGTGGCTTACGCGGACCCCTATGATTTTCAGGTTACAGGTTACTGGGCCTATGAGGGTAAATTAGAGGACATTAGTAGTGTTATCAATCCCATCCGCTCTCACTTTGCGCCCAATACGGTTGAGACCACATTTTTGTTAAACGCCAAAGAGAACAAGCGCGCCTATTACGCTTTTCCCCTTAAGCAACAAACTATGCATATCGAGTATTGGGTAGATATGCTGAACGAAGCAGGTTTCAAAGAATCCGATATCCCTACAAATTGGAAAGACTATTGGAGTTTTTGGTGTGACAAAGTTCAACCCGCTTACAGACAAAAAGTGGGTACTCGCGTATTTGGGATCGGTCAGCCTATGGGGGTTGATGCGACCGACTCCTTCTTCTCGTTCTTAACTTACATGGATGCATACGGCGTCAAGTTGGTGAGTGAGTCTGGCAAGTTATTGGTCGATGATCCTGATGTTAAAAAAGGTCTGATTAATGCGTTAACTGATTACACCGCGATCTATTCAAAAGGGTGCACGCCGCCGTCCTCAACAAGTTGGAAAGATCCGGACAACAACGTGGCCTTTCACAACCGGACAACGGTTATGACGCATAACGCAACTATCTCCATCGCTGCTAAATGGATGGATGATATGAACAATCCAGCCCTGACAGATGCTCAGCGCGCTACTGCGAAGAAAAACTATACCGAGAACATTCGCACAGCCGGCTGGCCGAACAGACCAGATGGATCCAAGATGCAGTACCGCAGTGCAATTAAGACGGGCGTTATTTTTAAAGACGCAAAGCACAAAGCGGCAGCAAAAGAGTTTGTAAGTTTCTTACTTCAAGAGGAGAACCTAACTCCCTATGTAGAGGGCTCGCTTGGACGTTGGTTCCCTGTAACGACTGAAGGACAAAAACGCAAGTTTTGGCAAGAAGACGCGCACCGTCGCTCTGTCTATAACCAGTACGCAGCGGGTACAAATACTTTTGAATTCACGAAGAACTTCCACTTTACTCAAATCAATAACGAAAACGTTTGGGCTAAAGCAATGAACCGAGTGATTAATGAGAAAGTGCCTGTTGATAAAGCCGTTGACGAGATGATTGAGCGTATCAAAACGGTCGCTAAATAATAGTTTTAACCCCTTTGCACGCAACTTATATTTAGTTGCGTGCACTGTTCGGATCCTCTTGATCCTGGATGGGGAAATTCTTTGTTCGATCAATCTCAAAACTACCCAATACAGTACAAAATCCCATGAGTGCCACAACTCTACCGTCCCCTCTCCCCCGTCAAAGCACCACATCACAGTGGGAGTTTTGGGGGCGCTTGCTGGTCGTGCCGTATTTGCTCATTTTCTTGATATTTGTTCTGTACCCTGTAGGCTATGGGCTTTGGTTGGCACGCCACCCCGATAGTTATGTTCGTCTCGTTGAGGATCCGATCTTTTATAGAACGGTCGTTAATACACTCGTCTTTTTGATTGTGGGTATTAATATCAAAATGGTTGTTGCACTTTTTCTATCTGGTTTTTTTGTGCAAAAACGATGGTGGATTAATGTTTTATCGCTGATCTTTATATTGCCGTGGGCGTTGCCTTCGATTCCTACTATTTTGTCTGTGCGCTTTATGCTCAATCCTGAGTGGGGCGTCATAAATACACAGATTTTTCAGTTAACGGGCTTGGACGGACCTAATTGGTTGAATGATCCTTCGTTGGCTCTTTGTTTTGCGATGCTGATGCATATTTGGAAATCGCTGCCATTTTGGACTTTAATTTTAGTTGCTGCGCGGTTATCCATTCCGGGTGAGCAATATGAAGCCGCTTCCGTAGACGGTGCAACGGAGTGGCAGAAATTTAGATTCATAACATGGCCCTCCATGAAAACTATCTATCTCACCTCAACCATTTTGTCCATGATTTGGACATTAGGTGATTTTAATAGCGTGTACTTGCTAACGGGGGGTGGCCCAGCTGACATGACTCATGTATTGGCGACTCTTGGAATTCGGTACTTGCGCCTTGATCAAATTGACTTAGCGATGGCCTCCATTGTCATTGCGATGCCTTTTGTTCTGCCTCTTGTCTTCTTTATGATGAAGCGACTTTCTAAATGAAAAAAATGACGTTAAAAGGCGTTACAGCGGAAGCGAAACTGCTTTTGATAGGTATCCCGTTGTTGATTTGGACGCTTATCCCCGTTTATCATTTATTTTTGTTCTCTATTTCAACCAAAGACTCTGCCACGTCGGGACATCTTTGGCCTGTTCATCCGACTCTACAAAATTTTGAATTTGTATTAATGCAAAAACATTTTTATCTAAATTATTTTTGGATACAAATGTGGAATTCTGTGTTCATTGCCGTAAGCGTTGGATTTCTAACTTTGCTGATCTCCACATTTGCTGCTTTTGCGATCTCACGCTTAAAAGTTCGAGGGGGTAGAACGGTCCTTAATTTGGCTTTGTTTACTTACTTTATACCGGCTGCTTTTTTGGCTGTCCCGATGTACAAGACAATGAGTCAGTATGGACTATTAGACAATCAGTGGGCACTTATTTTGGCTATGATAACGATTGCATCACCCTATTCGATTTGGGTTTTAAAACAGGCCTCTGATAAGTTGCCCCTTGAACTCGATGAGGCGGCTCGAATGGACGGGGCAACACCCATGCAATTGTTTTGGATGGTGTATTTGCCCCTAATGGTGCCGTCTTTGGTTGCAGTCGGCACGTATTCACTGTTATTAGCATGGAACGAGTATTTGTACGCCTTTTTATTGCTCTCCAAAGAAAATACATTCACGGTGGGTGTTGCGCTAGGGAATTTCTTATCAGCTGATGACTCCCCTTGGGAATTGTTGATGACGACTGGACTTATTTATGCACTTCCTCCTGCTGCAATTTATTACACGTTCAAGCGTTACATGGTTTCAGGTTTAACGGCAGGCGCTGTTAAATCTTAGGGACCGATTAATCCACCTCAATTTAAGAATTCACCCTGTAGGTAATCCAATGGCTGAAGTTGCATTTAGAAATATTCAAAAATCTTACGCTAAGACAAAAATTATTCACGGCATTACTTTTGACATTGCTGAAGGTGAGTTTGTTGTTTTAGTAGGTCCCTCAGGTTGTGGCAAATCGACCCTGCTCAGAATGATTGCGGGATTAGAGGAGATAACTGAGGGAGAAATTCTGATTGATGGGCGAGTGGTTAATGATTTAGATGCCAAAGACAGAGATATCGCAATGGTGTTTCAAAGCTACGCGTTGTATCCCCATATGACGGTTCGTGAGAACATGGCCTTTAGCCTTCGTTTAAGAAACGCTGATCCTTCTCTTACCGAGGAGCGAGTTAATCGCTCCGCTAAGATTTTAAATTTGGATCAGTTACTAGACCGATTTCCAAGGGAGCTATCGGGGGGACAACGACAAAGGGTTGCGATGGGGCGTGCAATCGTTAGGGATCCTAAGGTATTTCTATTTGACGAGCCGCTCTCTAATTTAGATGCAAAACTAAGGGTTGCGATGCGTGCGGAGATCAAGTCTTTGCATCATCGATTGAAGACAACGACTGTTTATGTAACCCATGATCAAATCGAGGCGATGACCATGGCTGACAAGATTGTGGTCATGCATGACGGCGTGATTGAGCAAATTGGAACCCCCTTAGACCTCTTTGACGCGCCTGCTAATCTTTTTGTCGCTCAGTTTATTGGTTCACCGTCGATGAACGTCGTTAAGGGGCAGGTCTCAGTCGCTGAAGGAGGGCAGACGGTTGTGAGCGTTGGCAATGCGCAGTGGCCCGTACCCATTGGTTCAAAAGTCAGCTCAGGCAGTGAGGTTTTCTACGGCGTTAGGCCAACAGATATTTACCTGACTGAGGCAGAACAAGGAATACCTGCCACAGTGGTTGTGGTCGAGCCCACAGGAGCGGAGACTGAGCTTTTGGTGAAGGTAGGAGAGGATTCATTGACAATTGTTATTCACGGTAGAACGCAAGTCAAGCCTGAGCAGATTGTCTATTTAGGTGTGCGAACTGAGAAGGTACATTTGTTTGATGCGAGCTCTCAACAGCGTATCTAATGAGCTCTAATTAAGTTCCCTATGAGCAACCGAAGCGCAGAGCCATTCGCCGTAATTATTATGGGCGTGAGTGGTTGCGGAAAAAGTACGGTCGGCCAATTGTTAGCAAAGCGAATGGGCGTTGAGTTCATTGAAGGCGACCAATTTCACCCCAAAGAGAATGTAGCCAAAATGGCGTCCGGTCAGCCCCTTAATGACCAGGACCGATTGGGTTGGTTACAGAGTTTGGCCAATCAGCTAAGGCAAGCCCAGACAAGTAATAGGTCGGTGGTTCTTAGTTGCTCTGCGCTTAAAGAAAGTTATAGAGATATCCTAAGGACGGGTGCCCCTGATGCCTGGTTTGTGCACCTATTCGCAAGCTTTGAGGTGCTCAGTGAAAGGGTTACTTCACGCAGTCATCAGTACATGCCTGCTTCCCTGCTGGCAAGTCAGCTCGCAACTCTGGAGCCACCAAATGCGGGGCCTCGAGTTTTAAGTTATGACGTTGCTATTCCTGCTGGAGAAATCGCTGAGAAAATAGAAAAAGTCATATGGGCCGTTAGCTCAACGTTGCCAAATTAATACTTTGGGATGGCAAGTTTTATCTGGAAAATCCGCTTGGACTGCGCTTAGGTCCACCATTGCCAGATGGGCGGGAGCCACCTCCACCTCTCCTGCCACCAGTGCCCCCTGAGGGTCCACCTTGGCCCCTTTGGCCTGAGTTTGCGTTGGAGGAACCACGGTTATTGTTTCTTCCCCCCCTATTGCCCTGGGACATTAGGTCAACTGTCGTCATGGTTGGGTCAGGAACACGCTGAGCAGAGTTGCTTGATTTGTGTCCAAACGCGTTTACGCCGCTTTGAGTGCCCAAATGTGCATTGGCTCTGGGTTGGAAATCATCTTCACCGCGAGCAGCTCTGGGTTCGGAGTTATAAGGATCTCTTGGCTCACGCGCCTCTCTTGCCTCACGCTGTTGGGGAGGACGATTTCTGTTGTTTGAGGTGCCAGCATTCCCGGAATTGGAGGCGCTGCGGCCTTTGTATCCTGAGGGCGACCTGGTTGCTTGTGAGTTTCTTGCTGGGCGATTTGCAAAATCTCCCTCAGTGCGTGGACTATTTTGATTGTTGAGCTCACCATTGGCTGCCAAATTCTCAGCTTGAGCTGAGTCATTTTGTGGATGGTGCGGGCGGGGAGAATTTGTGCGTCTCTCAGATCTTTGTCCACCGTTTGAGCCAGAGCCCGAAGGTTTCTTTTTCTCGCGAATTCGCTCCATCATTTCTTGACGGGCGGCACGTGCAGCTTGTGCCATAACGTCACGGCTTGGAGGTCTACCCACTCCACCCCAAAGAGTCTGACGTCCCATTGCGATGGGTTCAGCCTTTTCGTTTGCGTCGGGACCAAAGCCCTCGACTGGCTCGTTTGGAATAGTTTGGTGTGTAAATTTTTCGATTTCTTGCATAAATCCCTGCTCATCTAAAGAAACAAGACTAATGGCTTCTCCACTTGCACCGGCGCGCCCTGTGCGTCCGATTCTGTGAACGTAATCCTCACTGACGTTGGGAATTTCGAAATTGACGACGTGAGGTAAATCATCAATATCAATGCCTCGAGCTGCAATGTCTGTTGCAACTAAAACACGTAAGTCTCCGCTTTTAAATCCTGCTAAAGCTTGAGTCCTTGCGGATTGACTTTTGTTTCCGTGCAAAGCCATTGCAGTGATACCTGTTTTATTTAAAAACTCTGCGACATGATTTGCACCAAATTTAGTTCTCGTAAAAACCAGTACTTGGTTCCAGTTATTGCTCTGAATGATATGAGCGAGTAAGGCCTTTTTCTTGTTGCGTCCAACCGGGTGCGCAACTTGTCGAATTCTTTGAACCGTTGTGTTACTTGGGGTGACTTGAATGCTTTGCGGATTCCTGAGCAAAGTATTGGCTAGCTCTTTGATCTCATTGCTGAAAGTGGCTGAGAACAGCAAACTTTGTTTGTTTTGTGGAATCAATGCAAGGATCTTGCGTACGTCTTGTACAAAACCCATATCTAACATTCTGTCAGCTTCATCAAGGACCAGAATTTGTATGGTTGAAAGATCTACATGTCCTTGCTGTTGTAGGTCAAGTAATCTGCCAGGCGTCGCAACCAAAATATCCACACCGCGTCTGATTTTATCAATTTGGGGGTTCATACCAACGCCGCCGAATATAACCGCAGACTTTAATTGTAGATATTTACCGTAGTTTTGAACGGACTCCTCTATCTGGGCCGCTAGCTCGCGGGTAGGCGTCAGCACAAGGGCGCGTGTACCGAATACGCCGAACTTATTCGTGGCGCTTCTGGACATCGTCAATTTGTGCAGAAGTGGTAGAGTAAAGGCCGCAGTTTTACCCGTGCCAGTCTGAGCTCCCGCTAAAAGATCGTGACCTTCTAGGATAATTGGGATCGATTTTTGTTGGATGGGAGTAGGTTCGTCGTAACCTTGCTCGCGCACAGCCTTTAAGATGGCCGGAGCCAAATTTAATTCTTCAAATTTCATTTAATAAGCGCAATATTAAGCGCACATAACAGTCTTGCTCGTTACAAAGAGAAAGTAACATCCAGTCAAAGACCGACAGGAAACACAATTGGAGCCAAAGTAGTGCAAAAATTAAAAAGTATTTTTTGCTATGGATCCCAGCAAATTCGCTGGTGTTGAGGCAACTGGTGGCGTCAACAGTCCGATTCTCTCATGAAATGGCCCAAAGTGCTCAAAATACTTGAAAATCGTCCATTTTGCGCAACGAGGAGGTTTTGAAACAGGAAACCGCTTAGAAGCGATAATCCTAGCTTAAGAATCACTAAGGCTTTGTGCCTTCAACTTTAGAAAGAGAAAAGTTACATGGCTCAATATGTATTTACCATGAACCGCGTGGGCAAAATAGTCCCGCCCAAGCGTCATATTTTGAAAGACATATCTTTGAGTTTTTTCCCGGGCGCTAAGATTGGGGTCTTAGGTTTAAATGGTTCGGGGAAGTCCACACTATTGAAAATCATGGCTGGGCTTGATACTGAAATTGAAGGCGAAGCATTGCCCATGGCTGACCTGAAAATTGGGTACCTTCCCCAGGAGCCTCAACTCGAGCCTACTCACACAGTTAGACAAGTTGTAGAGGGCGCAATGTCTGAGGTGCTTGACGCCAAAGCACGACTCGAGGAAATATATGCAGCCTATGCTGAGCCTGATGCAGATTTTGATAAATTGGCTGCTGAGCAAGGCGAGCTCGAAGGCATTATTGCCGCTGCAGGATCAGACAGTGAGCATCAATTTGAGATCGCAGCCGACGCACTTCGCTTGCCCCCCTGGGATGCTTTAATTGATAAATTATCTGGAGGCGAGAAACGTCGCGTTGCACTTTGCCGTCTTTTGTTATCCAAGCCTGACATGCTTTTATTAGATGAGCCGACCAATCACTTGGACGCTGAGTCAGTGGATTGGTTGGAGCAATTTCTCTCCAGGTACCCAGGGACCGTAGTAGCTATTACCCATGATAGATATTTCCTAGATAACGCAGCCGAGTGGATCTTGGAATTGGACCGTGGCCACGGTATACCTTGGAAAGGAAATTACAGTACTTGGTTAAGCCAAAAGCAAGATCGTTTAGAGAAAGAACAAAAGGGCGAAGAAGCTTTATCGAAGGCTTTAAAGAAAGAGCTAGAGTGGGTTAGACAAAATCCCAAAGGCCGACAAGCAAAGAGTAAGGCGAGGATTGCAAGGTTTGAGGAACTCTCAAGCCATGAATACCAAACGCGCAATGAAACGCAAGAGATTTTTATCCCCGTTGCTGAGCGCCTTGGAAATGAGGTAATTGAATTCGTTAATGTCACAAAATCTTTTGGCGACAGGGTTCTTATCGACAACTTAAGTTTCAAAGTTCCTGCAGGCGCGATCGTCGGCATTATTGGCCCCAACGGCGCTGGTAAATCTACACTCTTTAGGATGTTGGCTGGCAAGCAAGCACCTGATAGTGGTGAGATTAAAGTCGGATCGACCGTCCGAATGGCTTTTGTGGATCAAACGCGCGATGATTTATCTAATGATAAAACGGTTTGGGAAGATGTCTCAGGAGGCCTAGACATTTTGACCGTTGGTAAATTTGAAATGGCAAGTCGTGCATACTGTGGTCGCTTTAATTTTAACGGTGGGGACCAACAAAAAAGAGTTGGAACATTGTCAGGGGGAGAGCGTGGACGTTTGCATTTGGCTAAAACGCTTATCGCAGGAGGCAATGTATTGTTACTTGATGAGCCCTCAAATGACTTGGACGTAGAGACCCTTAGAGCCCTTGAGGATGCATTGCTTGAGTTTGCCGGAAGTGTCATGGTCATTAGCCATGACCGTTGGTTCCTAGACCGAATTGCGACTCACATTCTGTCATGTGAAGGCGATTCACAATGGACGTTCTTTGACGGTAACTATCAAGAGTTTGAGCTCGATAAGAAGAAGCGTTTGGGCGAAGAGGGTGCAAAACCAAAGAGAACACGCTTTAAGGCTTTGAAATAATTTGCTCCTAAATTCATTTATCAAACCCTATCAATTCTCTTATCTTGATGATTTAATTTGATGTTCAAACTCTCCGTTCTTGATCAATCGGTTGCAGTAAAAGGGCAGCACGGCGCGCTTGCAATTCAGCAATCCCTTGAACTCGCACAGCACTGCGAACAACTTGGGTACAACCGTTTTTGGGTAAGTGAGCATCACTCTCATCCCAGTATTGTCGGCACCGCGCCAGAGGTGCTGATGGCTGCAATTGCCGCCAAAACGAACCGGATTCGGCTTGGCAGTGCTGGAGTAATGCTGCCCCATTACGCTCCCCTAAAAGTGGCTGAGCAGTTTAGGGTACTTGATGCGCTTGCACCCGGGCGAATTGATTTGGGTGTCGGACGTGCGCCGGGAAGCGATGGACGAACTGCTCAGTTATTGAACCCCGATCGTTATGCATCAGACCGCTTTCCTGAGCAGGTCGTAGAGCTTTCTCAGTGGGTCAGCGGGCTAACCCCTGCCGTGGGTCACCCAGGTCACGGTGTGTATGCATACCCAAGTTCTGAGACCTCGCCGGATGTGTGGATGCTTGGGAGCTCAGACTACGGAGCTCAGTTGGCAGCATACCTTGGATTGCCTTATGCATTTGCTTACTTCATCACGGAGGGGCAAGGGGCTGAGCAGGCAATGGAGTTATACCGTTCGGCCTTTAAGCCATCTGCATCCTACGATAAACCTTATGCTGCTGTTTGCGTCTGGGCGTTGGCCGCAGAAACTGAAACTGAAGCCTGGTGGGCTTTCAAGAGTCGAGCAAGGTGGAGAACCGATCGTAATAGTGGACGCATTGGGCCCCTTTTGCACCCTGATCATGCAGATCGAGACTTCACACCTCAGGAGCTTTATGCCATTGAGCAGCTCAAAGAGAACGCATTAGTGGGGGATGCTAAACAAGTGAAATCTAAAATTGAAAAATTGGCTTCAAAACTAGAAGCCGATGAGATCGTCATCATTACATGGGCCCATGACGCTCGCTCTCAACTTAAATCGTATCAATTAATTGCCAACGAATTTGGTTTAAACCAAGTTCATAAGGCTACAGTAAAGACATCTAATCATCAAAATGAAGGAGACTTAACTCATGTTTAAAACAACAATTGCCGGGAGTCTGCCCAAGCCCGAGTGGCTTGCAGAGACCAATAAACTTTGGCCTCAGTGGAAGGCCAGCGGAGACGCACTGCTTCAATATAAATCTGATGCGACTTTGCTTTGGATTAAGGAGCAAGAGGACTGTGGCCTGGACATTGTGGGGGACGGGGAGCAGTCAAGACAACATTTTGTACATGGCTTTTTAGAGCAAGTTGAAGGTATTGATTTTGAAAATAAAGTTACCATGGGAATTCGCAACAATCGCTACGATGCGCAGGTCCCCCAAGTTGTGGGTCCCCTTCGCCTAAAGGGTCGAGTGCATAAGTTTGAGGCGAGCATTGCCAGAGCCCATACAAGTAAACAACTTAAATTCACGCTACCTGGCCCAATGACCATTGTGGATACAGTGGCTGACCGTTATTACGGTAAAGGGGCTAATGAAAAAGAAGGTCGAATCAAAATGGCCTTTGCATTTGCAGAACTTCTAAATCAAGAGGCATTAGCGCTTGAGGCAGACGGAGTGGATGTAGTCCAGTTTGATGAGCCAGCTTTTAATGTCTACATGGAGGAGGCGGCGGACTGGGGCGTGCAAGCTCTCGAGCGAGCTGCTCAGGGTTTAAAGTGCACGACAGCTGTTCATATTTGCTACGGCTACGGTATTCAAGCAAACAATGATTGGAAGAAGACCTTGGGTCAAGAGTGGAGACAGTATGAGAAGATTTTTCCAGCACTCGCTAAAAGCTCCATCAAACAAGTCAGTTTAGAATGTCAACACTCACAAGTTCCGATGGATTTAATCGAACTACTAAGAGGTAAGGATGTGATGGTTGGTGTGATTGATGTCGCAAGTGACGTTGTCGAGACCGCTGAGGAGGTTGCAGATACGATTGGTCGCGCTCTTAAATTCGTGGACTCCAAGCACTTAATAGCTTGTACCAACTGCGGCATGGCTCCAATGTCTCGTGAGACAGCGATTGCGAAGTTAAAAGCCATTGTTGATGGCGCCGCTTTAGCTGCACAGCGGTACAAATAATCGTTAAACGCAACTGACGGAGCTAGTCGTTGAAAGGGGTTGTAAAAAATGCAACCCCTTTTTGCATATGCCTAAAGCGTTCTTACATGCGTTCAAAGATAGCGGCAATACCTTGACCACCTCCAATACACATGGTGACAAGTGCGTAACGTCCTTTAATACGTTGCAGCTCATATAAAGCTTTTACAGTAATCAGTGCGCCAGTTGCCCCAATCGGGTGACCCAACGAAATGCCCGATCCATTAGGATTAACTTTTGCGGGATCTAGACCTAAGTCTTTCGTAACGGCATAGGCCTGTGCTGCAAACGCTTCATTGGCCTCAATTACATCGAGGTCTTCAATTTTGAGACCAGCCTTTGCAAGTGCTTTTCGGGTTGCTGGGACGGGACCAATACCCATGTATTCAGGGTCAACGCCAGCGTGTGCATATGCAACTAAACGAGCAAGGGGTTGAACCCCTCTTGCTTTTGCTGTAGCTGCTTCCATGAGAACCAATGCGGCGGCTGCATCATTGATACCTGATGCGTTACCAGCCGTAACGGTTCCATTTTCTTTTGTAAAAACTGGCTTGAGTTTTGTAAAATCTTCCATCACAGCGTTACGACGAAGATGCTCATCTTCAAGGAAAGGCGTTTCGCCTTTTTTGGATTTAAGCATGAAGGGCACGATTTGCTCTTTAAAATACCCTGCTTCTATGGCCCGTTGGGCGCGCTTGTGGCTCTCAAGCGCGAGTGCATCTTGTTGTTCGCGTGTGATAGCCCATTTTTTAGCAATATTTTCTGCTGTAACGCCCATGTGAATTTTATGGAAAGGGTCGTGAAGGGCCCCCATCATCATATCTATTAGCACAGCGTCGCCCATTCGCGAACCAAACCGGTTCGAAAGTGAGAGGTAAGGACCTCGGCTCATGTTTTCTGCACCCCCACCAATGGCTATATCTGCGTCCCCTAACAAAATAGCTTGGCTGGCAGAAACAATAGCCTGAAGACCCGAGCCACAAAGGCGGTTGACGTTGAAAGCGGGGGTTTCCTGGGAACAGCCCGCTTGAAGCGCTGCAACTCTTGAGAGATAAAGATCTTTGGGCTCAGTATTTACAACGTGTCCGAAGACCACATGTCCCACATCTGCGCCATTAACTTGAGCGCGTTGCATTGCCTCCTTAGTGGCAGCCGTTGCTAGCTCAATGGGGGAGATATCTTTTAAGCTACCCCCAAAAGTGCCAATAGCGGTTCTCACACCGCTCACAATTACTACTTCACGGCTCATGGTTGATTCTCCATATATTTAGAACAATTAGATAATTTAGTAAATTCGCAAATTTTAGTTTGAAATTGAACCCTGGGTGATGATTCTAAATGGCGAGATTAGAGAGACTCTTTCAAATCCAACGCTTCTATAAAATCGGGAACATCCACAAACTGCATTACACGCTTTTCCAGTGGATGAGTGAACTCTAACTGGTAAGCGTGTAAAAGCATTCGTGACGGCTTAAGGGATTGTGCAGCAAAGTGCCCACTCGAATAGAGTGTATCCCCAACAATCGGCATTCCCTCGTTCATCAAATGGACGCGCAGTTGGTGTGTTCGCCCAGTCAAAGGTCTTAGGGCTAAGATACTTGTCGCCGGAGCACGCCCCTTCGACAAACATCTCCATAAAGTTATCGAGGGTTTACCCCCTGGGTCTACTTTTTGTTTGGGTCGATTAGGCCAGTCTGCCCCTATAGGGGTATTTATTTCTTGCCAATTCAAGCTCGGGTCTATTGACCCGTGAACGACAGCAAGGTAAGTTTTACTAATAGTTTGTTTCTCAAAACTCTTACTAAGCATCCTTTGCATATCCAAAGTCCTGGCAAAGACCATGAGCCCTGATGTGGCTTGATCGAGGCGGTGAACAACTAGAGTTCCTGGGAAGGTTTTGCTTACTCTACTTAGCGCACAGTCTTCCTTGTCCGGGCCTCGCCCAGGCACGGCTAAAAGCCCCGCTGGTTTGTTGATCACTAAAATATGAGGATCTTGATAAATTACTCTAGGTTCTGACATGAGTGAAGGATAGCCCATAAGTGCTTTTCAATACAACAGGGGCTGAGTACCAAATGATCTCGGGTACCATTTAGGTTGTTTACTTCCTAGAACATGACTAACTCATCCCAAAAGCCCAAATCGACGCCCTCAATTCCTTCGCCCGAATCTTCTTTTAAAGCCCTTAGATCTCACAAAGAATTTATGATATTTTGGTTTGCAAGGTTGTCAGGTACAACTGCAAATCAAATGTTAATGGTTGCACTGGGTTGGCATATGTATGAGTTAACCCACTCTGCATGGGATTTAGGGTTGGTGGGACTGTTTCAATTCGTTCCAGCATTGGTTTTATTTCTCCCCGCAGGGCATTGGATAGACCGTTTAAAGAGGTCCTATATTTTCACTGCATGCTTGGCAGTTCAAGCCGTGGTGTCAGCTATTTTAGTGATGGGTACTATTGGGCTGGGCGCAGATGAGCCTTGGATCACACGCGAACTCATTTTGGTTATATCTGTAATTTTAGGAAGTGTGCGTTCCTTTCAAAGCGCAACCCAACAAGCCATCTCGCCCACTTTGGTACCTTCTCATATCCTTTCGCGTGCCATTGCATTTACCTCGGGCGGCAATCAGCTTGCTGTAATTGGTGGTCCCGCAATTGGCGGACTTTTGTATGCATTTAATCCTAGCGTGGTGTACTGTGTTTGCTTTTCACTTTTTGGTTTGGGAATGCTACTTGGGTTGATGATTAAGGATTTAAAGCCCAAGCCCTCCCTTGTGCCGACAACAATTAAAACGATTACAGCGGGTATCCGTTTTATTTGGAACAATAAAATTGTTCTAGGAGCAACTTCACTTGATTTATTTGCAGTTCTGCTTGGCGGAGCAACCGCTTTACTGCCCATTTATGCAAAAGATATATTAGGTGCTGGGCCTGTTGAGCTAGGCATCCTCCGCGCCTCCCCTGCAGTGGGTGCGCTCATTATGACTTTGGTGCTAACGCGTTGGCCCATACAGAGGTATGCTGGCAAAAAAATGCTCGCCTCCGTTGCGCTCTTTGGATTAGCAACCGCAGTGTTTGGAGTCTCACATTCTTTATGGCTCTCCATCATAGCGCTCATGGTGACGGGTGTTGCTGACAGTATAAGTGTCGTCATCCGTATGACTCTTGTACAACTAGAGACACCAAACGAAATGCGAGGTCGTGTTAGTGCAGTGAACGGAATATTTATCGGAGCGTCCAATCAACTTGGCGAGTTTGAGTCAGGCGCTAGTGCGGCGCTTTTGGGACCCATTGCATCAGTTGTTCTTGGGGGCGTAGGCTCGGTGTTGATTGCTTTAATATGGAAATTTCAATTTAAGAACCTTACGGAGCGCGACCAACTGTCACCTTGATCGGTCTGCGCTTTGAAATTCTCGTCAAATTAAATACGCATCCTCATTTTCAATCACTAAGTCAGAGCATGAGATAGCAATACACGGAAGTATCCAGCCCTCTTCCTTTTCCTGAGCGCTCAGGCCTGGCCACTCAGTGTCATACCGGACTGAACCCGACTGAGCTTGGGTGATACAGGTTCTACAAGTTCCGTTTCTACAAGAACTTGGCAAATGAATCTCAAACTCTTCGGCACATTCCATCAAGGTTTGCTCATCTGAGGCCGTAAACTCTAGGATTCCTTTGCGTGTGTTAAGTCTTACTTTAAACATGATGGGTCGATTGGTCGATAGGTCGATAGATCGATAAGTCTTAGAAATTAAGATTCAATATTTAGGATTTTAAATAAGTCAGCCCCAATCGTTTGTCCGTCCTCTTTGTCGCATGTGATGACTTCTTTGTCCGGTGTACTTCTAAGCCAAGTTAATTGACGCTTTGCGAGTTGACGCGTTGCTGCGACGCCCTTTTCAGTCATACTTTTAATACTTTCTTGGCTGTATGCGTCCTGTGTGCTGGATCCCTCAAGAAGCTCCCACACCTGGCGGTAGCCGACACAGCGCATGGAGGGTAAATCAGAATTTAAGTTCATGCTTTGTTTTAGTTTCTGCACCTCATCAATTAACCCACCCTTTAACATTTGATGAAATCTGATCTCTAAACGTTCGTGTAGCCATGCTCGGTCTCTTGGCTCGAGGGAAATCAATTTATTACGAAGCGTTGTTTTAGGCCTGTCTACAAAATAACTCGATAAAGTCCGCCCACTTGAACGCCAGACCTCTAAAGCTCTGGATACCCTTTGCGCATCTGTAGGAGGAAGCCGCGTCGCAGTAACAGGGTCAACATGACTCAGTTGAGTGTGCATTGCGGGCCATCCGTATTGTTCCGCTTCCGTATTGATTTGCTCTCGGATTTTAGGGTCTGTCTTGGGTAGATCGTTCAGACCATCAAAAAGTGCTTTAAAGTAAAGCAATGTGCCCCCCACAATAACTGGTAACTTCCCCTTCAATCGAATTTCCGCTATGAGTGCTTGAGAGTCCTGAGCAAACTCGGCGGCGTTATATGTCTCTAGAGGCGTGCGTATATTGATGAGATGGTGCGGGACGCTTGCGAGTTCTTGGGCGGTTGGTTTTGCAGTACCAATATCCATACCCTTGTAAACGAGTGCAGAGTCCATACTAATTACTTCAATAGGCCAAACTTTAGCCAGCAAAAGTGCCAGTCCCGTTTTACCAACCCCCGTTGGACCGGTAATGGTTAAGCAGTCATAGTTATTTAAAAAACTGCTAAATGGTTCTGTGGTTTTCATCGCCCTCTTAGAAAAAGGGAGTCTAATTCTTTTATCGTTACTTGCCTCCAAGTAGGGCGACCGTGGTTACATTGATCCGATCTCTCTGTGACTTCCATTTGCCTTAAAAGTGCGTTCATCTCTGGCACTGTCAAACGTCTATTGGCCCTGACCGCTGCGTGACAGGCCATTGTTGAGAGCAGTTCGTTTCGCGCACGCTCAATGACCTGCGTACCCGCATGTTCACTTAATTCCTCTAAAACACTTCTTGCCAATCCAACCGCATCGGCCTGGGCAAGGGTTGCTGGAACGCTTCGAACTGCAAGCGTCTTGGGCGAGAGTGTGGAGATTTCAAGACCCAGTTGCGTGAGTGACTCTTGGCAAGCCTCTGCCGTAGCTACCTCAGCCTCAGTTGCTGCAAAGCTAGCGGGTATCAAGAGGGGTTGACTTTGAATCTGCGCTTGATCAAGCTGATTCTTCAGTCTTTCATATACAACCCGCTCATGCGCAGCGTGCATATCAACAATAATAAGGCCTTGTGCATTTTCTGCAAGTATATAAATACCCTGAAGTTGTCCAAGTGCTTGACCCAAGGGTTCAAGTGCTGGGTTATTTGGTTCTTGACTGATTCCCTCTTGAACCGAGAGGTCGCGTACATCAGAGTTTTGGGTTAGGGCAGAATCGTTGCTGGGTGAATTACTCTCAAAAGATGCAGTTGATTTAGTCCAAAGTTGACCTAAATCTTTGACCCGTGATCCTCCCCAATTCATACTGGGTTGAGTCCATTGGGGTTGATTTTGTTGGCTAAGTGTTCCAACTCTGAGTTGATCAGAAAATGATGAATCCAAATTTGATTCGGAGTAACTATCGCCGGGGTATGTGTTTGAGCTTGAAAAAGAAGATGTATTTTGGCCCACCCGAGGCCTAGCTAAAGCTTGCTGAACACTGTGAAGAACGGCTTGGTGAACTTCTCTGCTGTCCCTAAACCGAACTTCAATTTTTGTTGGGTGTACGTTCACATCCACTCGTGTTGGATCCATATCAACGTACAAGGCGTAAACGGGCTGTCGACCACCATGCAAAATATCACTGTAAGCGCTTTTAGCGGCGTGCGTGATAACTTTGTCCCTGATAAAACGACCATTTACGTACGCAAATTGGTGATCTGCTTTAGATCTCGCTGCATCGGGTATGCCCGCGCGCCCTTTGACCCATATGGCCCCGTGTTTGTAATCAACGAGCACGGATTCTTTAATAAAATCCTCACCCAATACATCAGCCAATCGCCGATCAAGAGAGGACAAACTGTTGGACTGATCAGAAGTGGGTGTCGACTGAGCCCTCCACTGATGGGTTAGCTTGCCTTCATGCCATATCTGAAAGCCTACACCGGGTCGGGTTAGTGCGTGTCTACGAACCGCTTCAACGCAGTGTGCAAATTCAGTACTATCAGTTTTTAAGAATTTTCGGCGCGCAGGGGTACTAAAAAATAGTTCATTGACCAACACGGTTGTACCGACACTTCTCGCAACCGGTCTAAGTTCCCCGGTTCTTGAAACCAACTCCCAAGCGTGTTCTTCAAAATGCGTTTTGCTAAGAATTGAGAGCTCAGATACGGAGGCAATCGCTGCTAGTGCTTCGCCCCTGAACCCCATAGTGGAGACATTTTCCAGATCCGTTAAAGATTCGATCTTGCTAGTTGCATGTCTTTTAATTGCTTTACTTAAATCTTTAGGATCTATGCCTAGACCGTCATCTTCAACACTTATTGAACGAACCCCGCCAGCAACCAGTCTCACGGTGATGTTGGATGCATCAGCATCAAGTGCGTTATCCACCAACTCCCGCACAACAGAGGAGGGGCGCTCGACCACCTCGCCTGCAGCAATTTGGCTAATTAACTCATCGGGGAGTTCAACAATGGGACGTTTGGGTTGGGTACTTGGGTTCACCACTGTATTTTAGGATACTGGGGAGTGAATACTTTTGAATGCGTTGGGGGCGGCTAAGGCAACGCGTTTTCTGTCATTGTGATTTGAAGGAGCGTTATTTGGGCTCTTAAGTTGCGAGATAATCACAAAATGGAATATGTAGCTCATTTGATTGATTTCGTTCTTCACGTAGATAAATATATTGAGGAATTCGTAAGAATTTACGACCACTGGGTCTACGTTTTATTATTTACCATCATATTTCTAGAGGCAGGAGTGGTCATAACACCTTTTTTGCCAGGAGATTCTTTGCTATTTGTGGTCGGAGCAATTTGTGGCGTGGGCCTACTAGATTGGTCGCTATGCTGCGTTTCCTTGAGTATTGCTGCCATAGTGGGAGGACAATTTAATTACTGGGTTGGCTCCAAGGTAGGCGTTAAACTGTTGAGTTCGCACTCAAGATGGTTTGGTGAAAGAGAATTTCACAATACACAAGACTTCTACAAAACTTATGGCTCTAGTGCGATAGTTATTGCGCGCTTTGTACCCTTTATACGAACTTTTGCTCCCTTTGTTGCCGGCATGGGTCAAATGACTTTCTTGAACTTTACGGGTTTTAATGTTTTAGGCGCCTTAATTTGGGTCTTTGGGGTTGTGGGGGCAGGGTATGAGTTGGGTAACATTCCGTGGATCAAAGGTCACATTGAGTTCTTTATTTGGGGCCTAGTGCTTGTGCCAAGCCTGTTAGCTGTATGGGGTTCGTACAAGGTTAAAAAGGGAAATTCGGTCGCACCTTGAACTACGGGCTGTGAAGTATAAAATTGGATTTCCTCTCAGCGTCTATCCTCTCGTCTTTCATCCCTTCTTTCATCCCGGCCTGGTTCGCGTCTCCCGTCCCTAAATAGTTCGCGACGATCCTCCATTCTGTACCCACCCCTTAACGGTAAGCGGTTTGTTTGGTGGTATCCGGCCCAGTAGGGGTGATGATCATCGTATTGGATGAAGTACACAGGCATTCCACAGGCCCTGTATTTACCGCAGAAGTAGCCCCAATTCTGAGCTTCGTCGATGGGAGCGTAAACATACATGGGGGGTGCCCCGTAAACCGCTTGTCCCCCAACCACAGGTTGTTGAAAATAAACTGGAGGAGGAGGGGCATTGCCTACGTTAATTTGCCCAAAGACGCCAGGAGAGAATTCTGAGCCAACCGTTGCATTGAAGAATGCCTGCGCTTGGCAGGCTCCCGTAACTACTGAGCTGAGAAAGAGTAATAATGGATAAATCTTTTTCATAAGTCTCTCTGCTTTGAGCAAAATAACTGGCATGTATATACATCAACGTTTCTCTATCTAAAGTCGTTGACTAGGCTAGTAGATTAAGTTTGCACCCAGTAGTTGCCCAAAAGCCTTGCCAGCAATTTAAAGCTAAATATTTTCAGACCCACAAGAATCTTTGGCCCTTAGCTCAAGGATTTCAATCGTTCAATAAATTCAAAAATGGGTTGTGTTAAGTGAGTACTGACTGAAAGACCATTTAGTGAGGTGAAGTCATTTTTTTCTGCTAATGCTTTCTCGGCGATGCTGTAAACATTTTCATATAAATTAAAAACAAGAGCTGCAAGTCGCAATGCATTGGTCATGGATTTTGGATTGAACCTTAGCGAGTCTATAACAGCGCGTTCGCTCATGTCTGTGTCGTAATTACTTTGTTTAATAAATGTAATCGCATTCAGCGCGGCTTTATCAATTATGAGTCCGTCGTTAAAGAGTTGGTCAAGTTGATTTTTGATAGCATCGGAATCAAATTTAAATTCGTCTTCCTCCTCATCGATGCTGAAATCAAAGTAATCATCTCCTGCGAGGACGGAGTAGGCGAGCCAAAATCCGCATTGATAGACATTAATAAACGCAGAGTAATAACAATCATCGCCGTAGAATCTAAATCGCAATTTCGGAAAATACAGAGAAAGCCACCAAACATAAAATACAAAATTCTCACACTCGTAATCAGGTAGAGCGCCGTTACTAACCAGTAGTATTCTTCTGTATTTACCATTAACTGCGGAGCCTTCGAATAAATGATCAGCTACTTTGTAGGAGTTATCATTTTCTTTAGACCAATTAAAATCTATCTTCGTTTTTAAAAAACCACTCAATACTTCAGTCGTAAAACCGTTTTGGCCTTGAAATAATTGTTGAATAAATGATTGAATATCATTGTTTTCTCCCTCTGCAGTTAAATTGATGATGTAAGACGTTGACATATGCACTTTCCTTATAAGAACTTGCTAAGTTGATCTGTTTCTCGCAAGGGGCGGGTTGCGTCTAAAGTAGCGCTCTATTCCCTGCATTAAAGCTTCTGCCATATTGTTTTGATGGCTTTCGGACAACAAAAGCCGCTCCTCATCTGGGTTGCTGATAAAGGCCGTTTCAACCAAAATACTCGGAATGTCCGGAGCTTTTAGAACTGCAAAGCTTGCCTGTTCGACTTGGCCTTTGTGAAGTTTTTCAATCCGCTTAATTTGGTCTAGCATCTCCGAGCCAAGCTTTAAGCTGTCATTGATTTGTGCGGTTGTACTCATATCAAATAGTGCACGCTTAACAAGCTCATCTTTCCCTGATATATTGAGCCCTCCAACTTTATCAGCATTGTTTTCTTGTTTGGCCATAAAGCGAGCAGCGGTACTCGACGCACCTCCCTGACTGAGCGCAAATACGCTTGCGCCTTGGGCGCTTGGCGTTAAAAATGCATCGGCGTGAATACTAATAAAGAGATCTGCTTGAACCCTTTGAGCTTTCTCGACTCTGGTTTGTAAGGGGACAAAATAATCCGAATCTCTTGTCAAGTATGCGCGCATTGGCATGATGCCTTGCTTGGTCTTGAGCGTAGTGCGGTTGATAAGAGTTTGTAATTTATGTGCAATACGAAGCACAATATCTTTTTCGCGTGTTCCCAGGCGACCAATCGCACCCGGGTCCTCGCCTCCGTGTCCAGGATCTAAGGCAACAACGATGTAACGATCGATCGCTTCAACGTTTGCGACTTTCACATCCTTTGTCTCTTTCGAAGGGGAGGCACTGGTGTGTGCAGTTACGCTAACAGAGGGATCTAGGTGAGCCTTAGCACTCTCTTCAAGCGTTGATTGAGATGAGGGCAAAAGGGGCGGTGGAGCTTCTTTTGCAGGTACAGGAGAGGGTGTGGTTTTGATTGATGCGTGTTGTTGGTTTATAAGTCCAAGTAAAGGATCAGACACGTTTAGATTGTTTAGATCGCTACTGGATAAAGCCGTGACCCCTTGCGCTAATTCCTTTGACCTAGTACGCTCACTAATCAGTGCCTCTAAAGGATCGATCGGTTGGGTTGGATATAGATCAAATACGAGGCGGTATTCATATTTGGATTGTCCATTTCCAACAGGCTCTAGATTGAAAATTTGCGGTTTTACTGGTTGTTTAAGATCAAACACCACGCGTACCGTTGACCCGGATCGTTGTCCTACTCGGACTCCTAAAATGTAGGGGTCATCCTCTAAAACTTTGCCTGATAAAGCTTTTAATGTGGGACTCACATCGATGCCGTCAAGATCAACTGCAAGACGTGGTGGGTTTGCAATGAATAAGGGGTGGGTTTTTAGGGGGGAGTCTGATTCAATAGTGACACGGGTGTACTCTTTAGACGGCCAGACTCGCACACTCAGGATTGAGGTTGCAGACGCAATTTTAGAGGAGCCCAGTAAAAGGACGAGGCCACCCTTTTTGAGTAAATCTCGGCGTTTTTGATCTATACCTACTTCATTTCGATCAGGTGCAGTAGAGTTGCTTTGCAGGTTAAGCAAATCAACATCATACTTTTTGATCGCAGGAGAACTACTTTCCAACTAAAACCTCAGTATGTTCAGAATGCAGGCATTGGGATTAGGATTAGGATTAGGCAAGGAGCGATTGCCCTTTGTCACTGACCCGGTTAACTCTGACTAGTCTTGCGTCGTTATCAAGAATCTGAAAATCAATGTACAAGTCGGGATCTGGAATATACCCCTTTGCTTTATCAGACCATTCGGATATTTTAAGCCCTTCGCCCAAGAATATATCCCTAAATCCTGCGTCTTCCCATTCACGAGGATCGTTAAATCGGTAAAAATCGAAATGCCATATATTCAGCTTACCATTTGGCGTCATAAAAGGGTCTTGAACAAGGTATTCCTCAACAACCGAGTAGGTTGGACTTTTGATGTTTCCAAGTACGCCTAAAGCTCTAAGGAGATAGCGTGCAAATGTTGATTTGCCGGCGCCAAGGTCTCCGCTGAGCTGGAGGTTAGCGTTGCGAATGAGTGGATTACGGGCTAAACGCTCAGCAAAGTCCTGTGTCGCGAGCTCATCTGCCCAAGTAAAAGTTATAGTCGTCATAAAATGCTTTTAATATAGTCATTCTAAATCCCAAAGCTAAGTGCTCAATGCATCGCACCAAACACAACGAATCGGTAGAAGTAGAACAGTTTAAGGGTTCCTTGGAAATGGGGAGTTCACTGCTTGAGCTCATCCGTGGATGGGGGAGGGCACTTGGGTTTACCCAAATTGGTGTTGCTTCAGTGGATCTTGCGCATGCAGAGCGGGGTTTACTTGACTGGCTTGAAGAAGGGTTTCATGGGGAGATGCAATATATGCAAACTCATGGGCTCAAGCGAGCACGACCCGCTGAACTTGTGCCAGGAACCCTGAGTGTGATCACTGCAAGAATGAACTACTTGCCTCGCAACACACAGACTTCAGAAGGTCAATGGATTGAAAATGAGAGAGCCCGATTGGCTCGGTCGGGAGAGGGCGTTATCTCCGTTTACGCAAGAGGTCGGGACTATCATAAAGTAATGAGGAAACGCCTAGAGCAACTCGCACAAAAAATACAAGGCGAAGTAAGTGCTTTAGGGTACAGAGTATTTACTGACTCTGCCCCCGTTCTTGAGGTGGAGTTAGGTGTTCAAAGTGGACTGGGTTGGAGAGGTAAACACACACTTCTTCTGAGTCGAGACAGTGGATCTATGTTTTTTTTGGGCGAAATTTACCTAAACATCCCCCTGCAGCCTACAGCCAAAGAGGAGCCTCACTGCGGTACGTGTCGCTCATGTATAGATGTATGTCCAACGGGAGCAATTACCAAGCCTTATGTTTTAGATGCTAGAAAATGCATTTCATACCTAACTATTGAACACACTGGGGCTATCCCCATTGAGTTGAGAGCCAAGATCGGCAATCACATTTACGGCTGCGATGATTGTCAAACTGCGTGCCCTTGGAATAAATACGCCCAGTCCTCCCAGGTTGAAGATTTTGATATTCGAGATGCATTGATGCCAATCCCGCACAGTTCGCCAGAGTTAAAGGAGGGACTTAGCAAAGGAGTTACGCAGGGGGGGGCTTTGGTGGATTATTTTTCTTGGACCTCAGAGGAGTTTGATCAAAAGACACAGGGTACCGCCATCAGAAGGATTGGACATGAGAGGTGGATGAGGAATGTTGCGGTCGCGATGGGAAACGCGCTAGCAAATGCAGCAAATGAAACAATCAATAATGGGAGCCTTACTCAATCTGAATATACACAGATTGAGCAAGCTCTCATTAATAGATTAGGTCACCCCAGTGCTCTCGTGGTCGAGCATATAAAGTGGGCTTTAGATCAGCGGACAAAATAATTTATTTTGCCTCTCAAAAAGTACACTCAATCATTTAATAGAAGGTAGGTAATAGGTGGGACAGATTAATCAGTGGGTAAACCTTGGATTAACAATTTGATTAAGGATTTGAAAATCGAGTATTTTGAAGTTCTTTTTCTCCCAAGCAATAGCACCTGTTTTGACCAGAGAACGTTTGGCTCTTGATATTGTCTCGCCCTTTACCCCCAGAAAGTTTGCAATATCTTTATTTGTCATTTTGAGTTGAATTTCCTGATTTGAATATCCAATATTTGCCATTCGAGAGATGATGCTAATAAAAAATGCTGCCATCCTGGCCTCTGCTCTTAAGTTGTTTAAGATCCCACGAGTTTCCTCCTTGCGCGACATGAACCGCGCTTTTAGGGTGTCTAGCATTTCCACAACCTCAGCTGAGCGAGAGGTGCAGTGACTTAATTTCTCATAGGATACAGCTTTCACAATAGTATCCTCTAGGGCTACCGCGTCAGTTGAGTAGTAGGAATCCATCATGGCATCTAAGCCAATAATATCTTTTTTAATGTGAAAGTCATCTACTCGGTGTTCCTGAGTGCCTTGAAATGAGTAAACGGTTTTAAGGGACCCAGAATGGATCAGCATGATACAAGTGGATGCATCAGCCTTTCGGTAAAGGTATGTCCCTTTTTTAACATGAAGAGTGTTGTCGGAGAGGCTATCTAATAGGTCAAAGTTGATGTGCATATTGAATTTTTTGGTAATAGAGTTTCGTTGTTAAGTTTTAAGTACATTATTTAATTGGATTAGACCTAAGCAAAACTTGTGGATTGCGAATACCGAGTGCAAAACAAAGTTGAGGTCTTAAAGAAAAGACTGTACAAGGAGCACAAAGAAAATATGGGATTTTTCTATACTTAAGCGCGTCGCTGATTTGCCATCAAAACCTTACATTGATGCAAAGAGGACTTAACAGTTGCTTTTCATCAGGGGGCATGTTTTTATAACTATTCCCCTATCACTTCGAGATTTCCAGAATTTATAAGAATTAAACCTAATCCACCACAGAAGTATTATGAATTATTTTTCGATTCTGAAAAAACTGTTGTTTTCTATAAAACAGTATATTGATCTGTAGATAAGCAAGTTATCGACTAAAACATATTCTAGAGAATATAAACTTAGATTGCTAACAGGTGAGGGACTATTTTCTTTATTGATAAAGTTATGTTTTAGTAAGTGTTTGATAAAACATATAAATTGATAATGCATATAGGAAAAATGCAAAAATTCTCGAGAATTGCTTGACCGGTAATGTGTGCGCTACTTTCACTCCAATAGGTGCTGTGAGAACACTGCACATGGCTATCAAAACCATGCCTGGAATCCATATAAATCCAAGTGATCCCTCTGGGCGCCCTTGAAATGTTGAGCCCGATGCGATGTATCCGAGCGCGTTGGCGAGCGCAATCGGAAAGCCAAGCGCTGCACTTGTGGCAACGGCATTTCTGATGCTGATGTTGCACCAAACCATAAAGGGAACGCTAATGAAGCCTCCCCCAGCACCGACGAGACCCGACATAAAGCCAATCGAACTTCCTGCCAGCATCATCCCAGCTGTTTCCGGCATTTGTCTGGAGGGCTTGGGTTTTTTGTTGATGAATAACTGAGTTGCAGAGAAGAAGACAAAAGCTTCAAAAAAATAACCAAGCGTCGATCCTTTTAAAACCGAGAAAACACCGAAACTTGAAATCAGGCTTCCTAGAACAATCCCTGGTACTAGACCTTTCACCAAATCCCACCGGACTGCTTGCATTTTGTGATGAGCACGGACACTTGAAATTGAGGTAAATACGATAGTAGACATTGCGGTTGCAATTGCCATTTTGAGCGTGATGTCCTCCGGGGTGCCTAACTGGCCAAGCATGTACATTAAAAACGGTACCATTAGCATGCCCCCTCCAATGCCCAGTAAACCTGCGATAAAGCCAATCCCAATGCCCAACAGACCCAACTCTAAAATGATCAATGGATCAGGTAAAAACATGTTGTTAGTGAATTAAGTTTGAGCGACCCAGATTGAAGGTGTCTGCAAAGAAAACCAAGTTAGCACCCTGAACCTAAGTTCAGGTGGGCGAGGTCAGATTGATGTTGGGTTCGTCTAACGCGAGACGATCGCGCCCATCAAACGATTTTCCAAGCCCTTGCTCAAAGAGCATTGGTTCAAGGAATATAAAACTTGGTAGTCCCGCAGACGCTTCCATTGTAGGTGTAATGGGAGAGTTAAGCTAGAAAAAGGCTTAACTTTAATACTTGTAAACGGAACTAGTCGTTAATTTTAAGTATTGCTTTAAAGCAGTTGACCGTCATCCCTTAGGGTGTTGTCTAGTCGTTGCAAGAGGCTATCGAGCTGATCACTTTGGACTTCTTTTGATCCTGAGAAAATGGGCTTGTCGGTTAGATCAAAGGCTAAATTGAGCGCCGCAAGGACAGCAATACGGTCGCGCGCCTTGGTTTTACCTGCATCCCTAATCTTGCACATGGCCTCGTCCACTTTTTGAACAGCCATTTGTAAGCGGTCTTCACCGCCTTCAGGGCAACCCAGTAGGTAACCTTGTCCCATGATTTGGACTTCAATTTGCTTCATTTTGACTCTTTAGATAAGACCTCAGCTGGAAGTCTGTCAAGTAAAGACTCGACCCGCGTTTTGGCAGTCTGCAGGCGAGTTTTCATTGAATCTCGTTCTTGAATTAACTGAGCAACTTGCTCTTCCAAGAGGACATTCGTGCGCTTTAGCTCCTCATGCCTTACAAGGAGACGATCAACACGTTCAAAGATATTTTCCAATAATGGAGTTTGTGCCATGGAGGGTATTTTAAGCCTAATGAGGGCCTGCTTTGGAGGGTTGACCGGATTTTAGAGCCCCCCAGTGTAGCAAACTCATTTACCGTACCCCCTTTTGAGCATCACTTTGGGCTAATCCTTGGGCCAATCTTTGGGCTAATTGGGCTCTACCTTGCTCGGGGCTAGTCTTAATTATCTGGTCAATAGCTTCTAAGTCAGTGGAGTCTTTGTTTTCTTTTTAAAACTGCAATAAGGACTGACCTGGCACTTGTAACAATCTGGGGTTCTTGCCTTGCATACATATCTACCCAATAAGATCAGCCAGTGATGGGCATGTAAAAGATATTTCTCGGGTATGCGCTTAATGAGTTTCATCTCAACTACGAGCGGCGTCGCGCCACTGGCCAAACCCGTTCGGTTGCCAACCCTAAATATATGTGTATCCACGGCCATGGTAGGTTGTCCGAATGCTACGTTTAAGACCACATTAGCTGTTTTGCGTCCAACACCGGGCAAAGCCTCCAACTGATCTCTTTGGCTAGGCACGACACCGTTGTATTCGCGTTTCAATATTTCGCAGGTTTGGATAAGATGCTTTGCTTTACTTCGGTATAACCCAATTGTTTTAATATGCTCCTCTAGGCCTTTGAGTCCTAGATTTAAAATGCCCTCTGGCGTGTTGGCCACTTTAAACAAGACGCGAGTTGCTTTGTTGACCCCTACATCCGTCGCCTGGGCGCTAAGGAGCACTGCACAAAGCAACTCGAACACGCTCGTATACTCTAGTTCTGTTTTTGGATTGGGGTTGGCTTTTTGTAGGGTTTTAAAAAAAAGCTCGATGTTTTCTTTTTTCATAACGCGTTAGATTTTTCAGGGTAACGGTGATTTTGACATGCAATTCTCTAAAAGACTGGACAACGTAGAAACCTCTGCTATTCGTGAACTCTTCAAGCTTCTTGGTAAGCCGGGAATCATTAGTTTTGCTGGGGGCTTCCCGGACAGTGCTATGTTTGACATAGAAGGTATAAAGGAGGCGAGCCGTAGGGCGCTGAGCGAAGAGCCGGGTCCTAGTTTGCAATACGGCGCAACGGAGGGGTATAACCCCCTGCGTGAGCAGTTGGTGGAGTTCATGGCAACCAAGGGTATAACTGGCCTAGATTTTAATCAATTGATTGTCACAACGGGTAGCCAACAAGCCCTCGATTTAGTGGGCAAGACGTTGCTAGAGCCTGGAGACACCGCCCTCGTAGAGGCACCCACTTTTTTAGCCACTATTCAGTGCTTTCGCCTCTATGGACCCAAAGTACTAGGGGTTCCTATTGACGCAGACGGCGTCTTGGTTGATGTGCTTGAGGAGATGATACTCAAACATAAACCCAAGATTGTTTATTTGGTCCCCTCTTTTGGAAACCCAAGTGGAGCTCTCACCTCCGTACAGCGGAGGATGAGAATTCTTGAGCTCGCGGTGAAATACAAAACGGTTATTGTTGAGGATGATCCCTACTCGGACCTTTACTTTACGCCTGATCCGCCGCCTCTGAGCTTATTGGCCCTGAGTGATCAGGTTCCTGGCTCCAGGGATTGGATCATTTACTGCGGCTCAATGAGTAAGGTTCTAAGTCCTGGACTGAGAGTTGGGTGGTTGGTGGGTAAACCAGACTTTTTATCTCGTGCAACGATGTGTAAGCAGTTTGGGGACGCGCATACCTCTACGTTTGCACAAGCTACAGCGGCGTTTTACTTAAAGTCCGGTCGCATGGCCTCCACTCTAGAAAATGTGCGCTCTGTATATGCACAAAGAGCCCGCGTGATGGGTGAATCTATGAGCCAAGAATTGGGACAAGCACTCTCCTTTGATACGCCTCTAGGAGGCCTGTTCTTTTGGGCCAAACTCACTGGTTTGAAAAAGGATGGTTCCCAATTTCAAAATCCTACGCTAGATGGCAATCTATTTGCAAAAAAAGCAATTGAGCACAATGTTGCCTTTGTCCCAGGCTCACCTTTTTACGCGGATAACCCAGATCAGAGTACGCTTAGACTGAGTTTTGCAACCGCTGATGAAGCAAAAATTAAGAACGGGATGAAAAGACTAGCTTTAGCGTTAGAGTGACAAAACTAGTTTTGACAGAAAGTTTTGTAGGCGCTTAAGTCCATTAGAGAATCCAATTCAGTAGGCTCCAAAAGCTTCACCTCCACTAACCAGCCCGAATCTAAGGGATGTGAGTTTGCTAGGGAGGGATCGTCCTTTAGTTGGGGGTTGATCGCTAAAACCTCAGCTGAGGCAGGGCTGTAAACGTCTGCTGCAGCTTTAACTGATTCAATAACCGCTACAGCCTCACCTTTGGTGAAATGTTTGCCTATTTCAGGAAACTCCACAAATACGATGTCACCAAGCGCATCTTGTGCATGCTCAGTGATTCCAATGCGAGTGATGCCTTCTTGGGTCTCTATCCAAACGTGATCACTAGAAAACTTCTTACTCATAAAATATATCTCACCGTTTCAATTTATTTGCTGCGCCTGCTCTGACTAGATTAACTGTTTACATGTTGGCATAGGTGGGGCCACCGCCCCCCTCTGGCGCAACCCAAACTATGTTTTGAGTTGGATCTTTGATATCACAAGTCTTACAGTGCACGCAATTTTGTGCATTGATCTGAAGTCTTGTGGGCTGATCGGGCGCTGTGATGAACTCATAAACCCCAGCTGGACAATAGCGAGATTCTGGCCCACCATAAATCGCTAAATTAGTTTGCACTGGGACAGAATCATTTTTGAGCGTCAGGTGTGCTGGTTGATTTTCCTCGTGGTTGGTGTTACTAATGAAAACACTAGACAGACGGTCAAAGGTTAGCTTTCCATCGGGTTTAGGATATTCAATGACTGGACACTGTGCAATGGGTTTTAAGGCTTCGTTGTCGGGTTTGGTATTGTGAAGTGTCCAGGGAAAATGGCCACGCAAAATAAATTGTTCGATACCGGTCATTACAGTGCCGATCAAGCGACCTCGTTTGAACCACTGTTTAAAGTTTCTAGATTTATTTAACTCTTTGTGGAGCCAAGACGCTTCAAACGCTTTGGGGTAAGCTAGCAATTCATCATACTCGCGTCCCTGTCCTATGGCTTCATAGGCGGCCTCAGCCGCTAGCATTCCAGTTTTAATTGCTGCGTGACTGCCCTTAATCCGTGATGCATTCAAATAGCCTGCCTCACAACCAATGAGAGCGCCTCCCGGGAAGACAGTCTTTGGCAGAGCGCTCAGGCCCCCGGCTGTGATTGCTCTTGCGCCGTAACTGATTCGTTTGCCACCCTCGAAATACCCTTTGATCTTGGGATGAGTTTTGAATCTTTGAAATTCCTCAAATGGACTTAACCAGGCATTTGAATAATCAAGTCCGACTACGAAACCAACTGCGACTTGGTTGTTTTCCATGTGATAGAGGAATGAGCCACCGTAAGTGTCGCTCTCAAGTGGCCAGCCCGCACTATGCACTGCTAATCCGGGTTTATGGTGAAGGGGGTCAATCTCCCATAACTCCTTTATACCGATACCGTAACTTTGTGCAGCACGTCCAGCGTCTAATTTGAATTTTGAAATCAGGGTCTTCCCAAGTTGCCCTCTGGCTCCCTCGGCAAAGAGGGTGTATTTGCCGTGCAACTCCATGCCGAGTTGGAAGTTGGTGGTGGGTTCACCGTCTTTGCCAAGCCCCATGTTACCTGTTGCAACGCCTTTGACACTCCCGTCTTCGTTGAATAAGACTTCTGAGGCTGCGAAGCCAGGGAAAATTTCTACCCCAAGTGACTCTGCTTGTTGCGCCAACCAGCGGGTAAGGTTTCCCAAGCTGATAATGTAGTTGCCGTGATTGTTAAAGCAAGGGGGGAGCATCCATTCAGGAGTTTTTACACCAGAGGTTTCCGACAAAAAGAGGAATTGATCCTCTGTCACAGGTTGATTAAGGGGCGCACCTAGTTCTTTCCAATTGGGCAATAATTCTGTCAAGGCAAGCGGATCCATGATTGCGCCAGACAAAATGTGTGCACCAGGCTCAGACCCTTTTTCTAAAACGATAACGGATAAATCCTTTGAGGAGTCAGTGGCTAGTTGTTTTAACCGGATCGCTGCGGCGAGTCCCGCAGGTCCAGCCCCAACAATAACAACATCGTAGGCCATGGACTCGCGAGGACCGAATTGTTCAAGAATCTCGGATTGAATCATCGTATAAGCTCCACTATCAGATCGTTTGACTTTTAAACCCTCCATTCTAGGTTGTCTAAGCGACCTGATCCTGTAATTCATATTGAGCTTTAATTGCCTGAGAAGGCAGGGGGCTAAAAAATGCTAAAGTGCTGATATTGAAGGGTTATTCCTTGAAATCTGGTTAATATTGCGGGTAACGGTTGGTAAATCACCATTTTTAGATTCATTTGGAGTGTTCAGCGTATGGCTTATTCTTTAGACTTGTCGGGCAGAGTTGCTTTTATTACTGGGGCTTCAAGTGGCTTGGGGGAGCAATTTGCGAGGACTTTGTCCAATGCGGGGGCAGCTGTCGTTTTGGCGGGTAGACGTATTGAGCGTTTAAAAGATTTGAGAGCTCAAATCGAAGCTGAAGGAGGGGATGCCCACGTGACCACGCTTGATGTGACCGACCTATCAAGCATAAAGGCCGCGATTGCTCACGCTGAGACAGAGGTGGGGCCAATCGATATTTTGATCAATAACTCAGGTGTCAGCACCACCCAAAGGCTTCAAGAGGTGGGGGAGGAGAATTTTGACGAGATCTTTAATACAAATGTAAAGGGGGCATTTTTTGTCGCCCAAGAAGTTGGTAAGCGCATGCTCGCGCGGGCTAAGGGGGTTTCGCCCCAGGTCCACGCGGGGGGGAGAATTATTAACATTGCATCAACTGCTGGCATTAAGGTATTGCCTCAAATTGGTGTTTATTGCATGAGCAAGGCCGCTGTCATACAGATGACCAAGGCGATGGCTTTGGAGTGGGGCAAATACGGAATCAATGTCAATGCGATTTGCCCGGGTTATATTGATACGGAGATTAACCACCATCACTGGGGCACCGAGCAGGGGCAAAAGTTAATTCAGATGCTACCAAGAAAGAGAATTGGTGAGCCTAAGGATTTGGACGCATTGCTGGTGATGCTTGCAAGTACTGAGGGCCATTTTATAAATGGAGCGATCATTGCTGCTGATGATGGTTTTGCTATCTAATGTTGATTTTCTTACGATTATTAAAAGATATATTTTAAAGGTCCAATGCGATGCGGATTGAAATCCCGAAACACAAAAAGCTTGTGTTTCAAATGAATATACCCATTCGCTGGGGCGACATGGACATGATGGGTCACGTAAATAACACGGTTTATTTTAAGTATATCGAAACGATTCGTACGGAATGGCTCTGCTCGATTGGTTACCCTCCTAACCCCGCGGGAGACGGGCCAGTGCTGGTGAACGCGTTTTGTAATTTCTACAAACAACTTGAATATCCAGGAGATTTATTAGCCAAGTTTTATACCAGTGATCCCGCCAGAACAACCTTTGAGACTTGGTGCACTCTGGAGCCCACCCATAATTTGGGAGAAATCTTCGCCGAAGGCGGTGGGACAACGATGTGGGTTGATTTCACGCTTAAAAAAGCAACGGAGTTGCCTTCTTTTATTCGAGGCATGGTTAACCCCTAAAAATAAAGCCAAATTCTTGGGGCCCAAGGTTATTGGGTAGAATGAGCGCAGTTAAATAGTTTTAGTAATTTCAGGCGAATAATTAACGCCTGTTTTTTTTGTCTAATGCATTCACATTAAATAAGAATTTGCTCTACCTTAGGAGTTTAAAAGTTGAATAAGATATTTCCCAGTGCCAAAGACGCACTCAAAGGACTGACTCAAGACGGCATGCTGATTGCGGTTGGTGGGTTTGGTTTGTGCGGTATTCCCGAGGCCCTAATTGAAGCACTTAAAGATTCAGGCACAAAAAATTTAACGGCAATCTCCAACAATGCGGGCGTTGATGGATTTGGCTTGGGTAAGTTGCTAGATACACGGCAGATTAAAAAAATGATTTCCTCTTACGTCGGGGAAAACAAAGAGTTTGAACGTCAATATTTAGCCGGAGAACTTGAATTAGAGTTCACGCCGCAGGGAACACTTGCTGAAAAATTAAGGGCGGGTGGAGCGGGTATACCTGCTTTCTTTACCAAAACGGGTGTGGGCACGATGGTCGCTGAGGGCAAAGAGTTGCGCGAGTTTGATGGGGAGACCTATGTGATGGAGCGGGCGTTGTTGCCTGATTTATCACTTGTAAAGGCATACAGAGCGGATAAATCAGGTAATTTACAGTTCAGGTACACCGCTAGAAACTTTAATCCAGCTGTTGCAATGGCCGGAAAGGTCTGCATTGTTGAGGTGGAAGAGATTGTTGAAAAGGGTGATATGCATCCAGATCAAATTCATTTGCCAGGAATTTATGTTCACAGAATCGTGTTGAACGCAAATCCCGAAAAAAGAATAGAGAAACGAACCATTACTGAGAAAGCGGGGGTTTGACATGAGTTGGAGTCAAGATCAAATGGCAGCCCGTGCTGCCCATGAATTAGAGGACGGTTTCTACGTTAACTTGGGAATCGGTATCCCAACGCTTGTTGCTAATCACGTTCCCTCAGACATTGAGGTATGGCTTCAGTCTGAAAACGGTATGCTGGGCATCGGCCCCTTTCCGACTGAAGAAAATGTTGATGCTGATCTTATCAACGCTGGAAAGCAGACCGTAACTACGATCCTTGGTTCTTCTATTTTTGGTAGTCACGAGAGCTTTGCGATGATTAGGGGCGGAAAAATAAACCTCTCTATTTTGGGCGCAATGCAAGTTAGCGAGAAAGGCGATTTGGCCAATTGGATGATTCCAGGCAAGATGGTTAAAGGTATGGGCGGCGCGATGGACCTGGTAGCGGGTGTTCGCAAAGTGATTGTTTTGATGGAGCACGTTGCTAAAAAGAAAGATGGGACCGAGGATTTTAAAATTCTTCCAAGTTGTACCTTGCCTCTTACGGGAGTGGGCGTCGTCGACAAAATTATTACGGATTTGGGCGTAATGGATGTGACTGATAAGGGACTTAAGGTTGTGGAATTGGCTCCTGGAGTTACGCAAGAGTTTATTCAAAGTAAGTCGGGTGTAAAGTTACTTTTTTAATCTAATTTTTAGTGTTCAAATCTGAGTTTAAAACCAAGAGTAAATTCTGAGTTTCATTTTAAATTCGAATAGAATTCGGCATAATTATTAACCGAGGTTCTCAAAATGAAATCTAAGCTAGCATATGTCCGCTTTTTGGAGTTGATTCAAACCATTGAGGGTCGTGGCGGCTTGCGTGAGATGGATCTAGACACAAAGAAACTGCTAGAAGTTATCGTGGTCAGTGATGCGCAGGGAAAAACTTTGACAGTAACCGATACTATGCAGATGAGCCATATTGCTTCACCTGCTACCATTCACCGTAAACTTGACACACTGCGTGAGATGGGCTTTATCGCTACCGAGTTTATAGGTGAAAATCGCAGAACAAAATACCTAAAACCCACCTCCGCTGCGATCAAATACTTTGATCAGGTGGGGGCAATGATGGCGAAAGTCTTAAGAGCAAGCTGATCCCTTTGATCACTTCGATCCCTTGGTAATAGGTTTCTGACTGCTATCTAATGGCTGTAGTTACACTTAAGCGATGCTTTTGGGGAGTAGAGTTTAATTTTCCGCGATTGAACCTCTTCCAAAACTATAATATCCACGGTTAGCTACTCATTTCTGCATGTTCGCCTAGCCGAATATGCGTTGTTGGTGTTTTGTTTCAAAGTTGAACGTCCTTCGTTACGTAAATTTTCGTAGGACTGGCTTTAGATTGTCCAAGTCCGGCCTTTTATTGTGAATTTATCCTGAATTTATCCATGAGCACACCTCAATTTAGCGTTGCAGATATTCGCAAAACCTTCCTTGACTTCTTTGTCTCAAAAGGACATACCGTCGTTGCTTCGAGCCCCTTGGTACCCGGTAACGATCCAACCCTAATGTTCACTAACTCTGGGATGGTGCAGTTTAAGGACGTATTTCTCGGCAGCGATAAACGCTCATATGTCAGAGCGACCTCGGTGCAGGCTTGTTTGAGAGCAGGTGGCAAACACAATGATTTGGAAAATGTTGGCTATACAGCGCGGCACCATACATTTTTCGAGATGCTTGGGAACTGGAGTTTTGGGGATTACTTTAAAAGAGACAGTTTAAAGTGGGCCTGGGAGTTGTTGACCCAGGTTTATCAATTACCTGCAGAGCGTTTGTGGGCGACCGTTTATTTTGAAGACGATGAAGCTTATGATATTTGGACCAAAGAGATTGGACTGCCCAAAGAGCGCGTAGTAAGGATTGGGGACAATAAGGGGGCTCGCTACGCTTCTGATAATTTTTGGATGATGGCCGATACCGGTCCCTGCGGGCCGTGTTCCGAGATATTTTACGATCACGGTCCCGATGTTGCCGGTGGTCCTCCGGGGAGTCCTGATGAGGACGGGGACCGTTTTATTGAGATTTGGAATAATGTGTTCATGCAGTTTGATATGCAAGCTGATGGCTCCGTTAAAAATTTGCCAGCCCCTTGTGTTGACACAGGTATGGGGCTTGAGCGACTTGCTGCGATTCTTCAAGGCGTACACAGCAACTATGAAATAGATCTCTTTGATGCGCTTATCAAAGCCAGCGCACGCGAGACTGGATGCAAGGATCTGGACCATAATTCTTTAAAAGTTATTGCAGACCACATCCGGGCCACAGCCTTTTTAATTTGCGACGGCGTGTCGCCCAGCAATGAGGGACGTGGTTATGTTCAAAGGCGCATTGTCAGAAGAGCCATTCGTCACGGCTACAAGCTCGGCCAAAAGACACCTTTCTTTCATAAGTTAGTTCCTGATTTGGTCAAGCTGATGGGGGATGCATATCCACTGCTTAAGACCAACGAAGCTCGGGTGATGGAAGTGCTAAGGGCCGAGGAGGAGAGGTTTTACGAAACCCTTGAGATTGGCATGCAGATACTTGACGCTGCAATACAAGATAACGCCACTGAGTTGTCCGGGGAGGTTGCTTTTAAACTTCACGATACTTACGGATTTCCGCTAGATTTGACCAATGATGTTTGCCGTGAGCGAAGTGTGCACGTGGATGAGGGCGGGTTTAACGCTGCGATGGAGCGTCAAAAATCCCAAGCTAGAGCGGCTGGTAAGTTCAGAATGGACAAGGCGCTTGAATACGCAGGTCCTGCCAATGAATTCATTGGCTACTCGCAGATTGAATCTAGCGCCAAAGTGCTAGCTCTTTATTTAGACGGTAAGGCAGTGCAAAGCCTTAGTGAGGGAGAACACGGCGTGGTCGTTCTAGACCGAACTCCCTTTTACGCAGAGAGCGGGGGACAAGTGGGTGATGTGGGCAAACTCACCAAAGTAGACAGCGAATTCACCGTAACTGACACTTCTAAAATCAAAGCCGATGTTTACGGTCATCACGGTTTGCAGCGTCTGGGGACTTTGCGGGTTGGAGATTCGCTCAGTGCACATATTGATAAAGAGATGCGCGCTGCAACCATGCGGCACCACTCAGTCACCCACATCATGCATAAAGCATTGAAAATGGTTTTAGGAGACCATGTTCAACAAAAGGGAAGTTTGGTTAATCCTGAGCGAACGCGTTTTGATTTTGCTCACAACGCGCCCTTGAGCACTCAACAAATCAAAGATATAGAGACAATCGTTAACCGCGAAATTCTTGTCAACTCTGAGACCCATGCTCAGGTGATGGATATAGAGTCCGCAAAGAAAACCGGGGCAATGATGCTATTTGGTGAGAAATACGGGGACCATGTGCGCGTGCTTGATATAGGTACTTCTCGAGAGTTGTGCGGGGGCACCCACGTGACCCGCACTGGCGATATTGGGCTATTTAAGGTGCTCTCTGAGAGCGGTGTAGCCTCTGGAGTCCGGCGCATCGAGGCCATAGCAGGCGAACAAGTTCTTGGCCACCTGCAGCACCTAGAGGATACGCTCAGTAACGCTGCGAGTGCGCTTAGAACGCCTGTTGGCGAGGTCAATGCGCGTATTGCTCAAATGATTGAGCAATCCAAGAGTTTAGAAAAAGAGATAGATGCTTTAAAGGGCAAGCTTGCCAGCTCTCAGGGCAATGATTTAATGGTGAAGGCCATTGATATCGCAGGAGTCAAGGTCCTGAGTGCTGAGTTGAGCGGGGCAGATGCAAAGGTGCTTCGCGATACTCTCGATCAACTTCGCAATAAGCTCAAATCGTGCGTGCTTGTTTTAGGGAGTGCTCAAGGCGAGAAGGTTCAACTCGCAGCGGCGGTAAGTTCAGATTTGATAGCCAAAGTTAAAGCTGGTGAGCTTGTAAACTTTGTGGCGCTACAAGTTGGCGGCAAAGGGGGCGGCAAGCCTGATATGGCAATGGCTGGGGGTACTCAGCCAGAGCACTTAGCTAAAGCCTTGGAGAGTGTCCCAGAGCAGGTTAGGAAATTACTAAGCTGATCGGGTTCAATGGTCCTTGGTGAAAACCAAGTCCCAAACTCCGTGGCCCAACTTTAGGCCTCGGTTTTCGAATTTAGTTAAGGGACGATAGTGGGGCTTTGCTGCGTAGCCACTCGGATCCTCAGAGGTGTTCTTTAAATTCTGAGCCCCAGACAGAACCTCTAACATTTGTACCGCATATGCCTCCCAATCGGTTGCGCAGTGAATGTAGCCCCCTATCCTTACTTTAGTCATTAACGCCTCTACAAATGGGGCTTGAATTAATCTTCTTTTATTGTGCTTTTTCTTATGCCACGGATCAGGAAAGAAGATGTGAACACCCTCCAAACTAGCGGGTGCGATCATATGCTCTAGCACTTGAACCGCATCGTGTTGAATGATACGGATGTTTTTAATATTAAATTCGCCCACTCTTTTTAAAAGCGCACCGACCCCTGGGTCGTGTACTTCGCAGCAAAGGAAGTTGGTGTGAGTGAGGGTTTGTGCGATGGCCGCTGTTGCCTCGCCCATTCCAAATCCAATCTCAAACACCACTGGAGAATTGGGATCGTCACTGAATTTGAAAGCCTGAGGCAAATCTAGAACGGTTGGTGTGTACGCAATTAGGAAATCAGCGCCAATTTCTTGTCTTGCTTTGATCTGGCCTGTTGTGATGCGTCCTGATCTTTTTACAAAGCTACGGATTGAGCGGGGGTGAAGAACCTCTTCATTTGCGTTGATCATGGTTAAGATATTTTTAGGATATTTTGAAAATTCTATTAACAGTACAGATCTCTCCACGGTAGAGTCCAAAACTGCAGGGCGCCGCGTGCCGTTTTATTCTCAGGCTAATAGACACAGCGCAGTCTGTGCGCTTCGTCCATCAGCACCAAGTCCCCAGCAACGGCTTTGAGCTCCCTTGGTCGTGACCCAGGCTCAATGTCAGTTTAATACCAAATTGGGGAATTATTTGTGCGAGTCCTAATGCGCTCTTTAGCAAACAAGAAGTGATAGGGACAGGCCACTTATAAATGCATCCTCAACTCGGTGACCGAGGTGCCAGTCTCCGCAGGTTCCGATACGTGCCTCTTGTGCCCATAAACAGTTTTGGCCAAGTGGGGTAAGGGTCTTTGCATATCTCCAGCGGTGAACTGCGCTATGACTGGGCTCAACCCTGATACCCGTTAATTCTGCAAAGGCTCTAAGGAGTTTTGCTTTAACTCTTTCCGGATCATCCTCTAAGTGCTCAAGTGACCATTTTGGTCCTGCTTGCACGGTCCAGCGCTCTATATGGCTTTTGCCGGGTTTGGAGGACTCGCGCGCGACCCATGCAATTCTGTGGTGAGTACTCTTGGCAGCGTTCCACTGAGGGCCAAAATTCGACAGCCCTTGTTGACTCGCCTGCGGGAACGCGACCATAAGGGTCCAACAAGGTTCTGTCACCACAAGATCAACTTGGTGTTTGATGGCCTCAATAGAGGAGGTTAATCCTGGATCAATTAGTTTTTGTAGCATCGAATGCTCAAGCAAAGCACTACACTGGGGATTAGGAATGGCTAGCAACACCGTGTCAAAACCTTCAAACTCCTTGGCGCTATCACCTTGTTGAGTGTGCAGGGTCCAAGTTCTTGGGGCGGAATTCTTCTCGCTAGATTCAAGACGGGTAACTTCGGTGCTGTAGTGCACAGCGTCTACATCAACCAGTGGCTGAGCCCAGTGCCTGACAAGTGCATTCATTGCAGGGACAGCAACATAATGCTTTTCTCTTGCGGGCAGTGGCGCTTCAATCACTCTTCCTAATTCATCCAATACGCGAACCGCGTTGACACTCCAGGGTCTACAAATCTCTTGCGTGCCGGGAACTTCATTGATTGCTTTTTCAAAGCGGGGATCTCTGATCGTGAAATACTGCACGCCGTGATCAAAACTACCCCATGACGATTCACGGGTCGACATGCGACCGCCTGCTCCTTTGCTTTTCTCAAAAACTGTTACGGAGTGTCCTGCTTTTAAGAGGGTCCTTGCTGCGGTAATACCCGCCATACCAGCGCCAATGATGGCAATTTTTTTTAGCATATTAGCTCTCGATTCTATAAGTAGTGTTGATCACCAAGTATTGATTTTGCCACGAGATTTTTTTAGATTTCAAGTTTCTAAAGCCCCACTGTGAAATTTGGTCAATTCAACTAAAATAGTGCATTAATTCAAATTAATTGAATAATGCCATCAAATAGGAGAGTTGGGAAGAGGGTATTTCCCTTTCAAATAACGCCCTAAGGATGCAATACCAAATTTGAATTCGACTTTAAAGTACGAGGACGTTTTTCCCATGATAAAAATCAGAAAATCAGATGATAGAGGACATGCCGACCATGGGTGGTTGGTATCTAAGCACAGTTTTTCATTTGCCAATTACCACGACCCCGAGTTTATGGGATGGGGTAATTTGCGCGTTATCAATGAGGACAAAATCCTACCAGGTCAAGGATTTGGTACCCATGGACACAAGGATATGGAGATCATTAGTTACGTAATGTCTGGTGAATTGGCCCATAAAGATAGCATTGGAAATGTAGTAGGCATTCCTCCTGGTGATATTCAAAGGATGAGTGCCGGTAAGGGCGTGATGCACAGTGAGTTTAATCACGCCCCCAACAGCACCACTCATTTCTTTCAGATTTGGATTCAACCCAATATTAAGGGCATTGAGCCCAGTTATGAGCAAAAAACCGTTTCAGCCAGCTCTAAGAAAGGACAGTTTGAATTGATTGCAGGCCCCGCGGGTGGAGCCAATGCGGTAAAGATTCATGCTGATGCAAGTTTGTATGTGGGTGAATTTGTGAAGGATCAGAGCGCAAAATTCGCACTTGATCCCAAGCGAAAGTCGTATGTTCATTTGATCAAGGGGGCTTTGCAAGTCAATGGGATTGATCTGCGGGCTGGGGACGCTCTTTTGGTCGAGGCTGAAACTGAATTAAATTTTAGTCAAGGCCTTGAGGCTGAGGTCTTGTTATTTGAATTAGCTCAATAGTTGATTGAGTGATTTTTTTTTGAGTTTTAACTAGGAGTATTTAGATGTCAAAAGTTGTCGTTGTTTATCATTCAGGTTATGGTCACACAGAGCGTGTTGCTGATTTTGTAGCCCAAGGTGCAAATGCGCATAAGGTTGTAATTGATGCCGAAGGAAATGTTGACGAAGCAGGGTGGACCGCTTTAAACGGTGCGGATGCAATCATATTTGGATCCCCAACATACATGGGTATGGTCTCCTGGCAGTTTAAAAAATTTGCAGACGCTACTTCAAAGCAGTGGTTCGCTAGCGCTTGGAAAAATAAAGTAGCGGGCGGTTTTACGATCTCAGCGAGCCCAAGCGGAGATAAGCTTTCAACGATTCAGTATTTCATTACTCTCTCCATGCAGCAAGGCATGATCTGGGTAGGTCAACCAAGCATGAACGACGGGACCGTTAATCGTCTGGGTTCTAACTCTGGGGTCATGGCACAAGTTGGTCCAACGAGCCCTGCTTCGGACATTCCTCAGGGTGATTTGGATACGGCTAAGGCCTACGGTGCAAGGGTTGCAGAAATTGCTGCTAAATTGGCAGTTTGAGGTAACAAGGGGTATTGGGTTTTTTGAACTAGGTTCTTTTTTGAACGGTAAACCACTTTTTTGGGGTGCGTATGAATTTTAATTCCGATGAGCTATTGCATGCAGCCGTACTCAGAGAGATGGAGCGAGGAGAGAGGCGAGACGGGTTATGGGCACAGGCGCTTTCTGCTAGTAACTTGGATAAAAACAAAGCCACCGCAAAATACATTGAACTCCGGGTTCAGTCTATGAAAGATGACATGAAAAAATTCATCAAGATGAGTATCAAACCCTAAGAACCCAAAACCTTCCTTGTTAAAACATTCAGCCCGCTTGGAGTACTAATTTCCAAGCGGGCTGAATTGCTTTTAGCTAATGCGTTTATTTCTTAAGTGGCTTACCACCGCTTTTTAGGCACTCGTCCATAGAGTTAAAGGGTGTGAAGTTCTTGGTTTGTTTAAAGCTAGGACTTGTTTTGTCATGACAAATTCCGCTTGCTGTTGCCTTCTTCACCACTGGATCCGCAGCCGGTGCTGCAGCTGCCGGGGCTGCAGCAGGGGCAGGAGCTGCAGCTGTGCTAGCTGCGGGTTGAGCCGGCTTTGCGCTATTGGCGCTTGCAGCCGGATCAGCCGCATAAGCAGCGCTTGCCAAAACCAAAGTACTTGTTACGAGCAGAGACAGAAATTTACTTTTCATTTTTAAAACTCCTAAAAAAAATGATTACTAACCCAACAAAAGAATACACACCAACTTCTAAAATATTCTAATTCACCACCTCCTATGCCAACCCCGTTCAGGGTGATGCCACCCCCAGCCAAAACGGGGATGATAAGCCCAGGCCCAGTTCGCACCAGGGGCATTGTATGTGGGTGCGACATAGTCAACGCCCGACGGCAAAATAAGGGGGACCTGAGGAACCAAGACCTGAGCAGGCGGGGTAACGATTGGTTCAGCTCTTAATGGCGCTGGGTTAATTGTTCCCGCCTGAGCGAGTTGAGGGGGGACAAGGACTCGTGCTGAATTTGTACTTTGCGCATTTGTATCATTAATGGGTTGAGGTGCTTGTATTAATGGCTGCGAGCTTTGAGGCGCAAGCGGGGCTTGAATGACTTCTTGCGCTTGAGATTGCGACTGATATTTTGCCTGAGGTTGCGCCTGTAGGTGAGCTTGCCCCGAAGCCAAAAGCAGCGCTACGAGTAACGCTTTAGGACTTCGGTAAGACCAACCCGTCATGAGCTTAGAGTTTGAGTTCGCCGTGCCTAAATGGAATCCAATTTTTATGATCTGGTCTGTACTGCAATCCATAAGGGTTGATGAAGAAAACCTTTAAAAGTGGATTGCCCCCCTCTTGGGAAGTTTTGTTTGCATCAACTAATCCTGTCGGCAAAAAGACTTTCTCATATACCTCTTGGGTCGTTGGCTCATGGCCCAATGTTTTTGTGTACTCTTGAGCTTGTTCAGCAATTCTCCAAGCCTCATCAACCATATCGATGTAGCGAACTGGTGCTGTTTCTGTCATATCTTCAATCTCCTGAACGGTTTACTCAATCAAAATAAGAATCATATATGACTTTGGGATTCATTTGCAAAAATCAATACGGACACAAATTGAATTCAATGAATTTCAATTAAATTAATATGAAATAATTATTTTTAGAGGGCGCCAAGGAGTAAATACTCCATCAACGCCTTTTGGACATGAAGTCTATTCTCTGCCTCGTCCCAAACAACGGATTGGGGACCATCTATTACTTCAGCCTGAACTTCCTCGCCCCGATGCGCGGGCAAGCAGTGCATGAATAGTGCTTTTGGATTGGCCAATGCCATCATCTCTTGATCCACGCACCAATCGTTAAAGGCAATTTTTCGGGTTTCATTTTCGGCCTCAAATCCCATGCTGGTCCACACATCGGTTGTGACTAGGTCTGCGCCTTTGCAGGCCTGCAGTGGATTATCAAAGACTGTAAAACTGTTGCTGGATTTGAGGCCAGCGATCGAGTGATCGACCTCGTAGCCGCGGGGCGTGCTGATGTGAACTGTAAATCCGAGCAAATCAGCAGCCTGTAACCAAGTGTTGGCCATGTTATTGCCGTCTCCAACCCAGGCCACAACCTTGCCTTTCAAACAGTCCAGTGGATTGTTAGAGTCGCCCCGGTGTTCGATGAAAGTAAATAAATCTGCCAGTATCTGGCAGGGATGGAACTCGTTAGTAAGTCCATTGATCACTGGAACGCGGGAGTGAGCTGCAAAGTTGTTGATCTTATCTTGACCATAGGTTCGAATCATCACCAGGTCTACCATTCTGCTGATCACGCGCGCGCTGTCTTCTATGGGCTCAGAACGTCCGAGTTGACTGTCTCCAGTGGTTAGGTGAACGACTGAGCCCCCGAGTTGATACATCCCCGCCTCAAAACTAACCCTCGTACGCGTTGATGCCTTTTCGAAAATCATCGCTAAGGTCCTGTCGACCAAGGGTTGATGACGCTCATAGGATTTGAATTTGTGCTTGATTAATGCGGTACGTTTGAATAAGTAATCAAATTCATCAATTGTGAAGTCTGAAAATTGCAGGAAGTGCTTCAAAATTATGCCTTTTCCTTTTGCATCGTTAAATTTTGATGGCTTGAACTCTTAGAGTCAAAGTGTTCATCTAGAAATGCTTTGATGAGAGGCACCAAAATTGAGATGATTTCATCGGCCTCTTTGGTGCTCAGGATGAGGGGGGGCACCAAACGGATCACTGAATCTGCAGTTACGCTTAACAGAAGTCCCGCCTCCAGTGCTTGGCTCATGATGATTGAGCAAGGCACGTCTAGTTCAATGCCAATCATGAGCCCAAAGGCACGAATTTCTTTTACCCCTTTTAAGTGGCCTACGTTTTTTGTAAGCTCTTCTTTAAGGTGATTGCCTACAACCACTGCATTATCGAGTAAGGCGTCCTCCTCAATGATGCGAATGGTCTCAACACCTGCGCGCATCGCTAGGGGGTTACCTCCAAAAGTTGTTCCGTGATTTCCGGGTTGAAAAATATGAGCTGCTCTCGGACCAGCAACCACAGCTCCTATGGGTACGCCTGAGCCCAGGCCTTTAGCTAGCGGCATCACATCCGGTTTTATTCCCGCCCATTGATGAGCAAACCATTTGCCAGTTCTGCCCATCCCACACTGCACCTCATCGATCATTAGCAACCAATCCCTTTTATCGCAAAGCGCTCTAACCTCCTGTAGGTAGTCCTTGTGCATGGGATTGATGCCGCCTTCGCCTTGAATCGTTTCAAAAAATACAGCGACAACATTTGGGTTGTCCTTAGTCGCAGCCTCAATGGCTTGTATGTCGTTTAGAGGTACCCGAATAAAACCCTCAACCAACGGCTCAAACCCTTTTTGTATTTTGGTATTGCCAGTTGCACTTAATGTGGCCAATGATCTACCGTGGAAAGCTTTCTCATAAACAATAATTTGGGGGTTGGAGATCCCCTTATCGTGTCCGAATTTACGAGCCAATTTAATTGCTGCCTCATTAGCCTCTAAGCCACTTGAGCAAAAAAATGTATTCGTCATTCCTGCTAACTCAGCCAGTTTTGCTGCCAATCTTTCTTGATCTGGGATGTGATAGTAGTTACAGCAATGCATCATTTTGGCAACTTGCTCTTGCAAAGCTGGGACTAATTTTGGGTGCCCGTGCCCAAGTGTATTCACCGCAATCCCAGCAAGTGCGTCCAAATAACATTTACCGTTCACATCCCAAAGTCGCACCCCTTTGCCATGAGACATTGCCACGGGCAAGCGTCCATAAGTGTTCATCGTATGGGGTGATTCTGCTTTGAGTAAAGACATAGGGAAATGCTCCAAAATGAGGCTATTTGTACTAATCGGTTAATTGTAATGAAGTACTATGACCAGTCGATGATACAAGAGAGTGAGGGGAATTGGTCTTTATTTGCTGAGGGATGTGGCGGGGAAGTTAGACAGGGGGAGAAAGTCCTCGTGTTTTCAAAACCCCTGGAAAAATTTGTTAAAACTTCTCGGATGGAGTTAAATTACAGATTAGTATAAACCCGCGGAGAAAGAGTGGGCTCGGGTAGAATCTCCTGGACCTAGGAAACTTCTTTTTGCATCCTCAAATTTGCTCTGTGTTCTTAGGATTCACACCTCAGCGTTCAAGAATGGCATCTCCCACCTCTAAAGAATACATTATTTTGGGCCTAACCCTTGAGGGCAAGCCCTTTCGCCCGAGTGATTGGGCCGAGAGGTTGGCCGGAGTGATGAGCCAATTTAGACCCGGTGGGGCTACGCCCGGGGATCACATCTCTTATTCCCCGTGGTGTGTTCCAAACCAAATTGATGGTTGTAAATGTGTGTTGGTCCATATAGACCTAAGAGACTCTGAACCAATGGCTTGGGATTTTGTTATGAATTTCGCAAAAGACAATCAATTGCAAATTAGAGATCCTGAGGCCTAATCCCATGAAAAAAGCCGCTAATTTCTTAGCGGCTTTTAGGGGTAGTGTTTGCCAACAGCGCACCCGATCAAACGGCAGTCTCTTAAAGAGACCGTGCGAATTGCCTATTAATTAGGCGGCGGTTGCCAAGGACTTAACCTTGACTGATAAGCGGCTCTTATCGCGAGCTGCTTTGTTTTTGTGGAAAATCCCCTTGTCTGCAATCGTATCTACGATAGCTTGCATTTTTCCGAAGAGCTCAGTTGCCTTGGCTTTATCGCCAGTAAGGACTGCTTTCTCAACGTTTTTGACAGCGGTACGGTATTTTGAGCGCAGTGAACTGTTCGCTGCATTGAGTTTCACGTCTTGACGTGCACGTTTACGCCCGGAGGCTAGACGTGGATTCTTTTTAGGCTTTCCAGATGCCATGAATAATTTCCTTTAGTTGTCTGTAGATGATGTTGGCGAACCTTAGATTATAACAAATTATGGCGCCTGAGCTCTATTTTTCCCTGACAAGTGGGTATAAGAGCAATACGGGAAGATACACTCAGAGCCGTGAGTCTCATCAAATCCGCATCTCTGGTCTCAGTTTTGACCCTTCTCTCAAGGGTCACTGGTTTAGCGCGTGAGCTATTAATTGCCTCTTTTTTTGGTGCAAGTGCATTAACAGACGCCTTTAACGTAGCCTTTAGGATACCTAATTTATTGCGTAGACTGTTTGCCGAAGGAGCCTTTAGCCAGGCTTTTGTGCCCGTTCTTGCGGCTACCCGGGAAACACAAGGAGAGCATGCCACCAAGGTTTTGATTGACCGCGTGGCAACTTTATTAACGTTGGCTTTATTCGTGACCTGCGTGGTCGGAGTTGTCGCCGCGCCGGGGTTGGTTTGGTTGATGGCAAGTGGCTTGGAGGCCTCGCCAGATTCTTTTAATAACGCTGTATACATGACCCGGTGGATGTTCCCCTACATTGGGTTTATGTCCTTGGTGGCCTTATCGGCTGGAATACTAAATACCTGGAGACGCTTTGGTGTGCCAGCCGTTACCCCCGTATTACTTAATTTTTCAATGATTTTTGCCGCCTGGCTTGGGGCGCCTTGGTTTAAGTCGATGGGTTGGGAGCCAATTCATGCGCTTGCATTTGGTGTTTTGTTAGGTGGATTGCTACAGCTTAGTATTCAAATACCCGCATTACTACAGATTGGATTGCTCCCCCGGATTCACTGGAGTTGGAGTGAGATCGTCACTTCTTGGAGGGATCCTGGCACCAGAAATATTCTTGCCCTCATGGCGCCAGCCTTGCTCGGAGTAGGTGTTGCGCAGTTATCTTTGCTTATTAATACACAGATTGCTTCACACTTGAGGGCTGGAAGTGTGTCTTGGCTCAGTTACGCAGACCGACTCATGGAGTTTCCAACCGCATTATTGGGCGTTGCTTTGGGCGTTGTTTTGATGCCCCAGTTGGCGGCAGCAAAAGCTGCCAATGATGGGGATAAATTTTCAAGCATGCTCGACTGGGGACTAAGGCTAGTTGTCATGTCCGCTGCCCCGTGTGCAGTGGTGTTACTTGTTTTCTCTCACCCTTTAGTTGCTGTTTTATATCACTACGGCGCCTTCAATGCCAATGATGTCGAGCAAACCAGCAATGCACTTATGGGGTATGGTGTAGGCCTAATTGGTTTGATCGCTATTAAGGTCCTAGCACCAGGATTTTACGCAAGCCAAGATATTCGTACCCCGGTCAAAATTGCAATATTCGTGCTGATTTGTACCCAGTTGCTAAATACCTTGTTCGTGCCTTACTTTGCTCACGCTGGTTTAGCCCTCGCTATCGGAGTGGGCGCTTTGATAAATGCTGGTTTGTTGTGGGTTGGATTGCTCAGAAGCGGGAGATACTCACCCTTGCCCGGATGGACACGTTTGCTGCTTCAAACTTTGATAGCATGTGCTTTGATGGGAGCAGTTTTGTACTGGGCCAACGCACACTGGGATTGGACACTGCTCAAGGCGAGTGTGTGGACTCGAATGGCACTAGTGGCAGGCGCTTTGTTGGTGGCAGGCTTGGTTTATTTAGTTGCGTTGATCTCAATGGGGATGAATCTTCGGGCTTTGCTTAGGGCTTAATTTTGAAATGGAATTAACAAATAGTCATGGACTTTAATCTTTCTGCTCCCAGTGCGATTGATTTCTTTTCTACTTTGGTGAGTGAAGGCGATGACTTTCCTTTGCTTGAGGCTGCAATCTCAATTGCGCAAGATGAATTTCCACAGTTAGATATTGAGCAAACCCTCAACCAAATTGATCATATGAGGCTCAAATTAAAAAGTCGCATCCCCAAGCACTGCGATCATTTGGGCAAGCTCAGAATACTGAATATGTATTTTTACGACGAACTCGGTTTTGCGGGCAATGTCAACAATTATGACGATCCGCAAAATAGTTTTATTCACTGCGTTATTTCTTTGAGACGAGGTATACCAATTACCCTAGCTGTTTTGTGGCTAGAACTTGCAAAAGAGATCGGACTAAGGGCAAGCGGCGTAAGCTTTCCCGGCCACTTTCTTATGAAGATAGATTTGCCCGATCCCCATGAAGGTCAAGTCGTAATGGACCCTTTCACGGGCACTTCGCTTTCTAGGGACGAAATAGGTGAGAGGCTAATACCCTGGCTTACGCAAAGCGATCAAATGACTATTCCTGGTGGCGTAACAGATGAGACTTTAGGCCATTTTTTAGAATCTGCTAATTCCAGGGAAATCGTGACAAGAATGCTAAACAATCTTTTTGAGATTTATCGACGTCAATATGACGCTAAGCGCATGCAAAGCGTACAAATGCGCTTAGATATATTGACTAATTAACTCCGATATAAAGCGGCGTTCAGTCTATAAAAACGCGAACCCCTGCATCCGTTGCGGGCTCTGTGCCCCTTGGCCTTAAGTCAACAACCTCACCAATGCAGTAAACAGACTCACCTAGGGACTTAAGGGTAGACATGCAGGCAGCAGAGTCCTCTTGAGCAATAACAACAACCATCCCTATACCGTTGTTAAAGGTTCTATTCATCTCAAAGTTATCGATGCCAGCAGTTTTTTGTGCCCAATCAAAGAGCTCGGTTTGGGGCCATTTCTTTCGGGCCAACTGGACACCCACTCCGCTTGGAAGTATGCGAGGGATATTCTCAATCAGGCCACCGCCCGTGATGTGGGCGAGTCCTTTAATGGGATGGTTTTTGAGGGCTTGCAAAACTGGTTTGACATACAAACGGGTAGGCGCCATGAGCGCCTCTTTGTAGGGGAGACCGTCTAAAGTCTTGGGCATTGAAGCAGATGAGCGTTCCAATAACTTACGAATCAGGGAAAAGCCATTGGAGTGCACGCCACTTGATGTTAAGCCCAAGACAACATCGCCACTTTTGATATTCTTACCATCAAGGATTTTTGACTTTTCAACGACCCCAACGGCAAACCCAGCTAAGTCGTATTCACCCTTTGGGTACATTCCAGGCATCTCGGCTGTTTCCCCGCCAATGAGTGCGCACCCGCTAAGTTCACAACCCTTAGCAATGCCCTCAATGACTTGGGATGCGATCTCAACATCTAAAGCCCCGCAAGCAAAGTAGTCCAGGAAAAACAATGGCTCTGCACCTTGAACCAAAACATCGTTCACGCTCATAGCGACCAAATCTATACCAACAGTGTTGTGAATATTCCACTCGAAAGCTAACTTTAATTTAGTTCCAACGCCGTCAGTCCCGCTGACCAATACAGGCTCACTATAGTTCTTGGGAACCTCAAACAACGCTCCAAACCCGCCAATACCTGCTAAAACGCCATTTCTAAGCGTTTTACGCGCAAAGGGCTTAATTCGCTCAATAAGTGCATCTCCAGCGTCAATGTCAACGCCAGAGTCTTTATACGATAAGGGTGAGTTCATAGCTTAGGATTTTGATGAAATAAAAGGATATGTTGGCCAATTTAGGTCTAAACCGCCTATTGTGGCCCAGTTGCAATGGGCTTTCAAATCTCGCCTCAAGAGGTGCGTAGAATCGTAGTATTTTAAGATAGCAACAATGCTGTAAAGCAAATCTTTTTATGCAAACCAAGAATAATTCGTTTCAAATTTTGACATGGCTAATTATGGCTATCGGTTGTTGCTTGGTTTTATGGTGGCTGAGGGCAGTTTTGATGCCCTTTATCCTCGCCAGCGTATTTGCCTATCTCTTGCTCCCGGCAGTGCTGTTTTTGACGGATGGCATAGCACTGTCAAATGACAAAAGATTAAGACTGCCCAGAACTTTAGCGGCCGTTTTGATAGAGATTTTGTTTTTGTTGCTTATTAGCGCTTTATTTTTGCTAATTGGCCCTGCTCTCGTTAAAGAGTGGCCCAACTTAAGAGAGCAGTTGCCGGATTTAATTCAAGGACTGGGCCAGTTTTTAACGCCTTATTTGAAGGCACTAGGCCTGCCAGTACAGTTTGATAAAGAAGGGCTTGATACCTTTCTTAAACAAAACTTTGCCTTTTCCTCCGCAGCAGGCATGTCCTCCGTTTTATCTTCCGTTAAATTAGGGGGCAGTATTGCGTTAACCGTCGTAGGTAATCTGGTCTTAGTCCCCGTTGTTTTGCTTTACCTGCTTTTAGAGGGCGAAGTTTTTTATGAAAAATGCATGGGCTGGATCCCCCTACCACTCAAGCCCTCAATTGAAAGCTTTATGCAAGAGTCCAACTTGATGCTTGGACAGTACTTGAGAGGCCAGGTCTCAGTCATGTTGATCTTAGCGGTTTATTATTCTGTGGCTCTTAGCCTATTCGGTTTCGATCTGGCCTTTCCGATTGGCGTCTTTACGGGGCTCGTCATATTTATTCCCTACCTGGGATTTGGTATCGGGCTGAGTTTGGCTTTGTTGTCTTGCATACTTCAACTCGGATTCACGCAAGGTCTCTTCGTGGTGAGTGTTGTTTACGGCGTTGGCCAATTGCTTGAAGGTTTCATACTCACCCCCAAGTTGGTCGGTGAACGAATTGGCCTGCACCCCCTTGGACTCATTTTCGCCTTGTTGGCCTTTGGGCAGTTGATGGGTTTTGTAGGTGTTTTAATTGCACTGCCAGTGTGTACAGTAATTTTAGTTGCCTTAAAGAGAGTTAAATCTAAATACTTGGCAAGTGGTTTGTACACTGGTTAATGAATTAACCCTAAATTAATGAAACAAATTGCTCTACCCATTACTGTCAGCGTTGAGCAAACGCTTGACAACTACGTTGTGGGTGCAAACCAGGCCGTCATAGACCACTTTAAATTATTTGCCTCGCACCCCAACCGCTCCCCTGTGCCCACCTACATTTGGGGCGAGAGTGGGTGCGGGAAAACGCACCTCCTGCGGGCAATTGGTGAGGTACTTAAGGCTTTAAATCAACCCTTTGGTTGGTTGGATGCCAATCACCCCCAGTCCAATCCTAAAGTCTTTGATCCCATTTGGGACGTCATCTTAATGGATAACGTCGAACAGTTCAGCGCCTCTGAGCAGCATCTCGCGTTTAACTGCTTTGTGAATGCACTCACCCCTAGCGTAGGTTTACAGAGATGGGTTGTGGCTGCGGGGTCGCTCCCCCCCCAAGACCTAAAGCTTAGGGAGGACTTGCGAACAAGACTTGGGTGGGGTCATGTTTTTCATTTGCAAGCTCTGAGCGAAAAGGACTGTCGAGAGGTACTAAAGCGGCATTCGCGTGATTTAGGGATTAGTTTGCCCGTTGAGTTAGAGGATTACATTTTGAGTCGCTTTAGCAGGGACTTGAGCTCGCTGACTAAACTACTCAATGAGTTGGATGCATATGCCTTGCAGTCCAAACGTCCTCCAACCGTACCACTGCTCAAATTGATGCTTAATGAGAATTGAATTCTTTTGCATCCACACTCTCTTAACTCGATGCTTGTAACTGCAAGCGCAAAGATTTCATGAACCGACTTACTTTATTTGATCTAGACCATACCCTGTTGCCAATTGACTCTGATTATTCATGGGGGGAGTTCACGCTGCGCCTGGGCTGGGTTGATCCGCTGGAGTTTAAGAAAAAGAACGATCGGTTTTACGCTGATTATCAAAAGGGAACGTTAGATATTCACGAATATGTTGAATTTGCTACTGAGGCTATTCGTTTAAAAGGTAGCGACGAAGCTCAAAAAGCTCACGCGCAGTTTATGAAAGAGGTGATAGAGCCTGCTATCAAGACAGAGGCAAGGGAGTTGATCCAAAGTCATGTGCAACGAGGCGATCACGTGATGATTGTGACCGCAACCAACGAGTTTGTAACTCGCCCGATTGCCAAGGCACTGGGTGTTGAGGATCTTATTGCGGTTGAGCTAGAGCACAACAGTGCAGGTTGGATCAACGGAAAAATCAAAGGTGTCCCATCTATGAGAGAGGGTAAAGTGACCCGCTTGAGGCAGTGGTTTGCCCAGAGGGGCGACAAGTGGGAGAATACAGACATTACGTTTTACAGCGATTCAACCAATGACCTGCCCCTTTTGAGTGCTGTAAACCACCCCATAGCTACCAATCCGGACGAAAAACTTCGCGCCTGGGCTTTAGAAAAAGGTTGGCCCATTTTGGATTTATTTGCATCCCTATGATTAAAAAAATATTTGACCGACTTATGGGTCGGCACCCCACGCAAGAGCGTTCTAATGCAAGCTCAAAGCCTTCGCTGAGAGGTTCTCAGAAAGTTCCCAGTAAACGCTTTGGTGTCGAGCGCGTCATCCTATTTAAAGAACACAAAATAAATATCAACCAAGTTGATGACCGGGCGATCGATGTTGTCCAGACTTTGCAAAACAAGGGTTATGCGGCCTACATCGTTGGCGGTGCGGTTCGGGATTTACTTTTGGGGATTAAACCTAAAGATTTTGATGTTGCAACCAACGCTACTCCCGAGCAAGTTAAGTCGCTCTTTAGGCGGGCCTTTATTATTGGACGCAGGTTTCGAATTGTTCACGTGGTTTACGGTAGAGGGCGTGATCACGAAGTAGTTGAGGTGTCCACCTTTAGGGCTTTCCTTGATAGCGCCGATGCGCATCAAGTCACCGGGAATGAGAAATCGGGAAAAAAAGAGCTTGCAGGCGTATCTCACGCCGTTGACGAGTCGGGTCGAGTTTTGAGAGATAACGTTTGGGGTCCCATGGATGAGGATGCCACCCGACGCGACTTTACCGTGAACGCAATGTATTACGATCCCACGACCCAGGAGGTGATCGATTTTCACGGAGGATTTGAGGACTCCAAGAAGCGTGTGATAAGAATGATTGGCGATCCTGCGACTCGTTACAGGGAGGATCCGGTGCGAATTATTCGAGCTGTGCGATTCGTAGCCAAACTAAGTGCACTGGGTTTTAAACTAGAAAAGCAGACGGCTAAACCCCTCCAACCAATGGTTAACCTATTGGATGATGTCCCCCCAAGTCGACTTTTTGATGAGACATTGAAGTTGCTGCAAACAGGACACTCGTTAGCAAGTATTGAGCAACTAAGAAAACTTGGCCTAGAGAAAGGAATTTATCCAATTCTGGATTTGGTGGTAGAGCGAGCTACGGACCCCATGGTGCTCGCCGCACTCACTGATACGGATCGCAGGGTATCAGAGGATAAGCCCGTCGTGCCAAGTTTCTTGCTGAGTTGTTTGCTGTGGAGTGATGTTTTAAAACGATGGAATGAGTTGAGCATACATCAGTCAACTTTCCCCGCTTTGCAAGAGGCTATTGACGCTGTTTTTGATGCCCGCATTGGGGATGTGTCCGGTCGGGGGAAATTGGCGGGGGACATGCGCGAGATCTGGAGCATGCAAACGCGCTTTGACAAGCAAACTGGCCGAGCGCCTCTTAGCTTGGTGGATCAACCGAGGTTTCGTGCGGCTTTTGACTTCTTGAGATTAAGAGCACAAGTGGGGGAAGTTCCAAAAGAGTTGGCTGCCTGGTGGGAAGAATTTAGCACTGCATATCCCGATGAGCGCGAGCAAATGTTGGAGGATAAGAGGACAGAGAGTCAAAACACCCAGCGCTCAAAAAAAGCGACTCCGCCCCGAGCTCTGGCAAAGTCACTTAATGTTCAAAGCCCAAGCGGTGAGGAGATGAGTGTAGAGTC
>CAIKVH010000087.1 GCA_903830725.1 uncultured Burkholderiales bacterium
GGCGCTCACAACCTGAGAGTAAGAGCAATAAACTTAAACTGGCTAGTGAAAGAATTTTAATCATGATCGATCTCATGGCTTAGCTCCTTGAAGAGTTGCAGGATCAATCACAGTTGGAAATACAACTGGATAGGGTGGTGCTACGCCGTGTTTGACAGACCATAAATACCAATTATCTACAACAGTTCCTGTCAGCAAGATTCCAATGCCGCCCACTAAAGGACACAACACAGCAAACCACCATGCCCAGCGATGGATGGACTCCATCGTTGCGTTAAAACCCATCGTCCATCTCCAAAAAAGGGCTGCTCGCTCAGATGCAGTTCCGCGGTCAACGATTTGTTCAATCTCGCGCTCACCTCCGTATCGACCTACGGCCAAAATAGTTGCGCCATGCATCGCAAAGAGCAAAACAGATCCATATAAGAAAACAATGGATAAAGCGTGAAACGGGTTATAAAAGAGGTTGCCGTATCTTAAAGAGAACGCGGCAGTCCAATCTAGATGGGGGAAGATACCGAAAGGCACAGCCTCACACCAACACCCCATGAGAATGGGTCTAAAAAATCCCAATACCAAAAATAACCAAATAGCCCCCGTGAATGCCCAAGGCACATGCGTTCCCAAACCAAGTTGTCTTGCACGTCTGTAAGTTCTTGCCCACCACAAGAGGATGGAAATTGTTAAAAATAATCCAGAGATCATCCACCACCCTCCTTGGTTTAGCGGTGGGAAATGCAAGCCGTAGACTGGCGCCGGCGGCTCAAGTGCTAACCAAAATAGTTGCCTAACAAATTGCACAGGATTAAAGTTAACCGAAGCTAGCATATTCATGCCCATAATATTTATGGACAAAATTCCAAACACCAAAGAAGCAAGCCCTAAGCTTCCTAAATAGAGGGGTCCAATTTGCGCATTACCGATTCGCCCCGCAAGATGCAGGAAGAAGGGTTTTATGATGCGGGGATCATTCCTCTTGGGCAAGGGTATACCGTCGCTTACTGGGCCCGCCACTTGCACTGCAGTGAACAGATTTTGATATTGAGTCATGCTCTCATTCCTTTAAATCTTTTTATCCTATTGATTGCTACTTCTTTTCAATCAATTCTTAAGTTAGAGAATACTGCTTTAATGCCAAATCGGCATGTTGAGCCACCAACCCCACCACTCAGGCCAACCCCTTGACCAAAAGGGTCCGCTAATCACAATACATACTGCAGAGAAAAACACTGCAGCTAATGCTAAAAACAAACCAAGTCTGTGAATTCCAAGTGTTCCAATTGAATAACCAACGATATCTCTAAAGAAGGTATCCTCGTGCTCAGGGGACTTGACCACTTCGCCGTACTTGGGGTTCGTTGCAGACAGCACCAGTGCGCCGTGAAGAGATAGGGCAAAAGTTGTTGTAAAGAAAAAACTCACTGCAATCATGTGAGCGGGGTTGTAATGAAAATGCAGATATTGATACCCAACGTTGGAGACCCAGTCTAGGTGGCTATATATTCCATAAGGAAAAGCGTGTCCCCATGCACCCATTAAAACGGGTCGCACCACTTCCAGCGTGAAATAGGCAAGAATCGCAAAGCTAAATGCAAAGGGGACGTGATATCCCATACCCAGTTTTCGACAAATCTCCACCTCTCTTAGAGCCCAGGAGACGAATGCACCTAACGCACAAACCGTTATCCACTGCCACAAGCCGCCCTTCATCATAGGAGCCATCTTTAGACCATAGGATAAGTCCGGCGGTGCAATGCTGATTTGCCATAAGCTCCAGGTCGGCCCCATTGCAGCCCCGTACAAAATAAGAGCTGTTCCGAGCACTGAGAAAAAGAATGTCGTGACTCCAAAAAAGCCCACAAAAAATGGACCCACCCAAAAGTCAAACAGATCACCACCTATTAGGGTGCCGCCCCGGATTCGGTATTTTTTCTCAAAACTCAGCATGGCCATCTTAAAGCCCTCCTGCGCCTCTTAAGGCATAAATAAACACTAAACTTTTTAAATACAGGTGTCAAAAGTCTTGTAGGACAACTCAAGACACCTGCACTCTTCTCTAAATCGTCCTTAGATCAGGACTTCTCAGCCACAGGCGCTGGCATTGGCGCATTTTGCGCCGCAGCAGGTGCTGGCTTTCTAGGTCCATCGAACCAGTTATAACGATTTGTACTTAGCAAAATGAGGTGAATCATTGCTGCTAGCGCAAAAAGAAAAATTCCCTGAGCAACCATCGCTCTTAAGGGATCAAACAGACGCCAAATTCTCCACATGGCTTTCTCCTAATTGATATGAGACATAAAGGTGTATACCGCCGATTTAATTCCAATAAAAATGTTTTGAGAATTTTCAGCCCCGCTCAACCATTTGCGCCAATGAATACCGACCATTTGGCCAAGCAAAGCAACAGCAAACAAAATAATAAAGCACGGAACAAAGATCATCAAATCACTCACCTTCTCAGTTAGAGAAAATGTGCTATTGGTTTCATTCATCATTTCTGACATGGCAGTAACTCCTAATTTAAAAAAACTTACTTGCTCTGATTTAGAACCAGGGCCGCCATGCCCAGACCAACATGTGGGCAATAACAGCTATCGCTGTAAACCCCACTAATCCTTGGACCCAGTAATGGTGGAACTCCTGAGCTTCCTCGTCAGTCAGTCCGGATATTGAATTCCGATTAGACATATGAATGCTCCTTGTTTATCAAAGTGGCCTGGAAGACCATCGACGCGCTCAGCCCGCGCACCCTGGGCAGCCGCAACAAAACGTTGCTGCATGGGGTCCAGATTGCTCTTGTGCATTCAAGTTTGAATACTCTAAATAACAACCCAATGAATTTGTGAATTTGTACTTTCATACTGCTACGCCCTTGTCCGCTTTAACGGATTGAGAACTCAGAGCAACTGCCTGCGTATCGGGTGCTGGCGCCATGCCAAGAGTTTTAGCAGTCAGGAGAAGTCTCTCAACACTGACCTCTGTTTCGTTTGCTTGTTGAGCGGCACGGTCAGTCGTATCTCTTAGTGTTTTGGCAACCGAGATTTGGATCAACACGGGCTGCGCACTCACACAGACTCTAAGAAGCTCCTGAGCCTCAGCACTCCAAGGCAGCTGAGAGGGCGCAACGACGCCCCTAGACAATGTGGACTCTGCCTTGTCCATCTCAGTTCCAAGAGGCAAAATGTTAAAGAGTGCATCAAACAAACAGTTGCATACCTCTTGAACTAAATAAGTGGCGCCGCTGTAGCCCATGAAGGGGGTACCGGTATGACGACGGATAATTGCACCAGGGAATGAGGAAGGAATAAAGCAAGGCTTCATCGGACCTTGAGAGGCGAGTTCACTCAAATACATACGTTCGTTGTAACTTCCAAAGAGAATCAGGGGCGTTTGAGTGCGCACCATTTCGCGAACTGCTTCGTTATCTGTTTTTTCGCCAGGTATACGGGGTACAGAGAAGCGACAAGGCAAACCCATCTCATCTTCTAGAAAGTGTTTAAGGCCTCGAGAATATGTTTCATTGGCCACTACAGCAAAACTTGCAGTTGCAAAGAAATCTTGAGTCACAGATCTCCACAAGTCCCAAAGGGGTTTCAAAGTTGTATGGCGCTCGCGCTCAATAAATGGTTCTGGGTCTAAGCCCAGTAATTCGCCTAACTTTCTTAAAAAAAGTGTAGTGCTGTGCAGCCCCATAGGAGCTTGTAAGTAGGGTCTGTCAAGTGCCTCGCAAAGCATACGACCAAACTCCCTGTACATGCAAATATTCACATCCGATTCCACCAAGCGCGACACATCGGATAGGTGTGAACCTAGGGGAAAAATCATGTTGATTTCTGCACCGATACCTTGCACCAGACGCTTGATTTCGGCAACGTCGCTAGGTGAATTAAAAACACCGTAGCTTGGCCCAATGATATTTACGCGGGGTCTTTCGCCGTCTTTGCGGACTCGTTTAGGCACCTTCTTTAAACCGTACTCACTCCAAAGCCAAAACATAGCGCGGTTAGCGCATTGCCACTGATCCTCATCAATGGTGCGCGGTAAAAATCGCATCAAATTGGTACCCTCAGGAGTTACCCCGCCACCGATCATCTCTGCGATGGAGCCGGTCACCACAACTGCGGGCAAATCAGGATCTAGGGAAGCGTGCGCGCGCTTCATAGCTCCTTCAGTTCCTTCACGACCGAGTTGCTCCTCGGCCAATCCAGTTACAACGATCGGGAGTTCATGGGGAGGCAATGCATCTGTGTAATGAAGAACCGATGTAACGGGCAAATTCTCACACCCAACAGGGCCGTCAATGACAACTTGAAGTCCTTTAATTGCCGTGAAGACATACACCGCACCCCAGTACCCCCCCGCCCGATCATGATCAATGACAAACATTAACCCATCTCCTGTGCTTTGCGTTGTTTGATTTTTTTCTCAAGTTGTCGCTTGTTTTCTGCACGAAATTCAGGTCTATCGACTGGCTTTTCCATCCAAACACCTGAAGAATCGCCGTGGCCTACAGCCCCAAAGAAGTCTTTCATCTTGTTGAAGCGACTTTGGTTGCCAATTGCTGCGTTCACGACTTGAACCAAGGAACCTGCACCAGCAACGCCCATCAAAGGTCTTGCAGAAATCAGGTTAGTGAAATAAAGAGAAGGTATGCAGGCCTCTTTTGCGTACTGCACCACTGGCGTTGTACCTATTGCCAAGTCAGGCTTGAAGGCCTGAACAGCGTCCAAGTCCTGCTCCAAGGAAGCTCTAAACTGCACTTGTACGCCTTTTGATTTAAGCCACTCTGCGTCGTGTGCATTCCAAGGCGTTGAGGGACATGCAGAGCCTACATATCTCAAATCTGCACCACACTCAACAAGCAACCTAGCCACAATAAGCTCGGACCCTTCGTAGCCACTTAATGTGATGCGGCCATTTATTTTTTGTTGCGATAAAACGCCTTTAATCATGGGCAGGTATTTATTTTTAGCTTCATCAATTAGAGCCTGTGACACGCCCGCGCTTTGACCAATGTTTTGTAGCCAATCGTTGGTGCCCTCTACGCCCACGGGCGCAGAGCCCACGATAGGGCGCCCAGCCGCCTCAAACTCTCTAATACTTGCTGTATAAAAAGGATGAATAGCCGCGACTACTGAGCAATCAATCGCAGCATATAACTCACGCCACTCCCGGGTAGGAACGCTGCACCCAACAGACAGTTTCATGGGCTCAATCATCATCGCAATACCCATAGGGTCTGCCGGGAACATCTCACCCAAGAGCGTAACGGTGGGGTTTTGTTGCCGTGCTTTTTTAGGCGCTTGAACTGGGCCACTCATAATTTCATGACGCGCGTATTTGAGCATTGCACCGGCGAGTACATCTTTGGCCTCAGCGTGTGTGGGAACGCCAAATCCAGGAACATCAATACCAATGATGCGAACACCGTTGATCTCTTTAGGGAGCAGTTGTAGCGGAACCCCACTTGCTGTTGGAACACACAAATTGATGATCACAATGGCGTCGTATTTCTCGGGGTCAGCTTGAGCATGAACGGACTCCCGAATATCTTCAAACAACTTCCCTGTAACCAACGTCTCAGAATTAAATGGAACATATCCAACGCTTCGCCTAGCGCCGTAGAAATGCGATGTGAACGTTAAGCCGTATACACAACAAGCAGAGCCTGAGAGTATGGTTGCGGTCCGACTCATTCTTAGGCCTACTCTCAACGAGCCGAATGCGGGACACATACTTTGTGGTTGATCGTGAGGGCCTTTGGGATAATCCAAAGCGTAGCGCTCAAGAACTTCGCTTTTGCCAGCGGCGTGAGCGGCTTCAAGCAATGTTTTCTCACCAGCGTGGCATGCTGGTCCCTCTAGTTGACTGTTATCAACTGGCTTGATGGGAATGGTTTTGGCTTGCATATTATTTGAGCATTAGACTTCGTCGTAGATCACTTCAAGCGTTGGCTTAGTGGATACAGTTGCCCCTCTCATATCAAACTCCGTAGCAGGCTCAAGCACTACATTTCGACCCACTGTGTCGGCGCTAAATAGGCCCAGCAATTCGTCTTGGGTTAGGGGCTTGGGACGCTGCGGGGGAGCCTCCCCGACGTTCTTTGCCAAGCTCTCAAATAGAGGGCCCCATTGCCCACCGGGTCTACCGATGATTTCGTAGCTTGCGCTCTTTCTGCGAATATCTTCATGCGCTGGAATTGCGGCTAGAACGGGAACGCCTGCGAGCTCAGCAAATTTTGCCGCCTCGCCGGTGCCGTCATCCTTATTAATGACCATACCAGCGACACCAACGTTGCCACCTAATTTGCGGAAATACTCAACGGCAGAGCAAACATTGTTTGCAACATAAAGTGACTGAAGATCGTTGGATCCAACCACAATCACTTTTTGACACATATCGCGAGCAATGGGCAGACCAAAACCGCCGCATACGACATCGCCCAAGAAATCAAGTAACACATAATCAAAGCCCCATTCGTGAAAGCCAAGCTTCTCAAGTGTTTCAAATCCGTGAATGATGCCTCTGCCCCCGCATCCTCGGCCCACCTCAGGACCGCCGAGCTCCATTGCATAGACCCCGTCGCGTTTAAAACAAACATCACCGATACTGACCGCCTCACCCGCTAGCTTCTTCTTAGATGAGGTCTCAATGATTGTTGGGCAAGCTTTACCCCCAAACAGCAAACTCGTGGTGTCACTCTTTGGATCACACCCGATGAGCAAAACTTTTTTACCTTGCTGAGCCATCATGTAACTTAAATTAGCGAGCGTAAAGCTCTTGCCAATTCCACCCTTACCGTAGATGGCAATAATTTGCGTCTCTTTCGTAACCTCCCCCGTGTGCACTTTCTCGGGCTCATGGCTTGCCTCATCTCTAAGGCGTTTCGTGAATTGAATCGTTTTTTCAGCAGAATTAGTTGACATCAATTTCTCCAGTCCAGAATCATTTTCAAACAATGGGGATCGCAAAATGCCGCCTCGTACGCATCCTGCGCTTGAGCAGGATGGCTCGTATTTGTGATTAATCCGTCAAGCGAAAGTCTCCCTGTGCTTAAAAGCATAGAGACGGCAGATAAATCGCAACGCTTCCACTGTGCAGCTACGCGGATTTGTGGTTCTTTCATAAAAGCTGCTGCAAAGTTAAAGGAGACGTCTTGGGTGTAGAAACCAGCTAGTACGACTTCACCACCCGGAGCCAGATGGGTTATGAGTTTATTCAGCAAAGATCCGTCGCCACTCACGTCGTAAATCGCCTTGTAGTCTTTCCTTGTATCCTCACTTGGGTCAACGACCTGATAGCCCTGAGCACCACTCATACGGGCTGGATTGATCTCCCAAACGACTGGTGCAGGCATGCCCGCAGCAACAGTCATTCTGGCCAGTAGACGGCCCATAATGCCGTGACCCACAATCAAATCTGGTGGTTCAGCCGTGTTGATAACGCCGCCTTTTGAAACGCTGTGGTAAGCGGTTGCTGCCAATGCGAGAAGCGTTGCGTTTAGGGCGTTTTTCTCTTCAACTGCGATGGCTCTATCGGCTGGAACTATTAATTTAGAACCTGATCCGCCAAATAGATTTCTAACATTCTTAAATGAATAAGCGCCAGGTACGAATACAAAATCACCAGCCTTAAAATCTAGATCTGAATTATTCTTTGTAACCTGGCCAACAGCCTCATAGCCTGGCACCAGTGGGTAGCCCATACCGGGAAAATTCGGCATGGATCCCTCCCAAAGCAAACGCTCAGTACCTGTGCTGATACCTGTATAAGCAACGTCTATCTCCAGATCACCCGCAGCCATCTCATTGACTTCTAACTTAGCCAACTTGATATTTCGGGGACCTTCAAAGAGTATTGCTTGAGCTTCCATGTGTAACCTGCTATTTACAATTTATATAGTCAATCTTAGTTGACACTCTCGAGAAAAACATTGGTAGAAACACTAGTATTTCTTTGCAACCAATACTTTTGCATGCATTGACATTGGATTGGAGAGAATCTCGACTTGATTAAAGCCAGCCTGCATGATCATCTGGGTTAGTTGCTCTGGTGTACGAAGCCTTCCCTCCCCCATCGCCAACAAATAGAAGTGGAAATAGGCGTCGTGTTTTGCTCCCTTGGCATTTGCCATAGGCTCGGCCAGGAGCAAAGTACCCTTGGAGGGCAATGATTGATAAATCTTCTTTAACAGCAACTCCACCACCTGATCACTGTGATCATGGGCAACACGAACTAAAGTTATGAGGTCAACACCTTCTGGGAGTGGGTCTGATTTAAAACTTCCGGGTACCAAATTAATTCTATTTACAAAAGACTTTTCAACTAAATTTTGTTTAGTTAAGTTCATAACCTCTGGCAAATCCATCATCGAGAATTCGAGTTCAGGGTACATTTCGGCCAAAGCGGATACAAACCTTCCTTTGCCACAACCTATGTCTAGCATCCTTGCGTGGTTGGAGAAATCGTAGGCACAGGTGATCTCATCTATTACAAAGTTCTGAGAGTTGGACATTAAATCGGAGTACTTTGCAAATTGCATTTGTTTATCTATACCCACTGCAAGATCTGCGGATGTAGACTTTAAATTCTCACCCTCAACAGATTGATCATCCTCATACTTTGCATACAACCAGTATTCATTCATCTGCGATGCTTTGCCCGGGTTAAGCAACTTCGCAGTATCTAGCATGTCTGCATAAAGCACCGCATTGTGCTCCACCATTGAACTGATACCTGGGTAAGTGACAACTGGCAACCCAAGCGGCCCTATACCGAAGCGATTGTGTGAGCGAAGCTCTATCAAACCTAGCGATAGCGCAGAGAAAATCAATCGGTCCAAGTTATCCTTAGGTAATTGAATATGTTTGATTAATGCATCCAGATCACAGGGATTTTCATAAACACGTTGCAAAACACCGTAGCGAACACAAGTCAAGAGGACTTGGAAGTTTACGAATCCCGTCATTAAATCAAAGACCTGCTGAGTTCTGTACTTAGCAAACCAACGCGTAAAGATATTGTTTACAGAAAATCTATAGAAAATAGGCGATGCAATTAATCGATCAATTGATTTTTTGATTCGCTCTCGCAAAGTATCTGCTCCATCCTTTGAAAGCATATCCGCATTCACTTCAAGCCCTCCGGAGGTCGCAAAAGCCATCTTTCGGCTTCCATTTTGGTGTCCCTTGATACTCATAACACCGAAGCTGCATGTGTATTTTTCAGCTTTGCGAGCTGCACAAACTTTTGATACTCATTTTGAGGCACCAAACGCTCAGCCTCTTTGTATATCATTGAACGCAATATCTCTCGTCCGTCGCAAAAAGGAACCCCATTGGCAGCGCACTCAATGAGCCTTTTGAACTCTAAATTGGCGCCCTCTAATCCCAGCGCTTGAGCTGCGCTGGGTCGACCGTGCTCTAAGTCCTGACCGGTTGGCTTACCGATGAGTGAAAAGTGTCCGACCACATCTCTAATATCGTCGGCAATTTGGTAGGCGTCGCCAAGGCTTTCACCGACCTCTCTCCAAGGCTCTGGATTGGCGCCCGCTGCTATAGCGCCCATAAATACTGATGCAGTAAATAAAGCCCCCGTTTTAGCTCTTTGGTATTTCCATAGATCAACCTTGCTCTCGCACTCCCAAGCTTGACCCGCTACGATTCCGTGAGGTGCACCAACCCCTTGACTTAATACGCTCATCATTTTTAAGATTCGATGAGTTTGCTCGCCGCTTAATTGCCTCTTTGTGCTTTCACTGAGCAACACTTGGTAAGCCATCACTATTAAAGCGTCACCTGTTAACAGAGCAACAGGCTCGGAGAACGCGGCGTGCACGCTTGGCCTCCCCCGCCTTGTTAGTGCATCATCAAAACACGGCATGTCATCGTGCACAAGGGAGGCACTGTGCATTAACTCCAAGGCCACAGCGCCGGCGTCTGTTAAGGCGGGGCAATCATCCCCACTCACCATTGCCACGGCCATGTAAAGCTGGGGTCTTATCCTGGCTCCACCGGGAAATAATGCATGCTCCATTGCGGCTCGCAGCGTGGGGGGGGTGTCAAGACTTACAATTTCCTGGAAATGACGCTCCATCGCAGCCTGGATTCTTTCTTCTATGTTCATATTCCACTCCTTTTAAGCCCGAAACCGACGTTTTTCTCATCTCGGTGTAAATACTTGTTGACAATATTTTATGTCAATGTAACATTACAATCTGATTTGTCAAGTAAATTGGTTTAAAAAATGGTCGGAACAAACCCTCATACCCTTCCCCTACAAGGAATATGCGCCCCTAATCAGCAACCTAGTTCGACTGGGTTGATGTGGATTCATATGAGTCAAACCAGGAATAGTTCCTTATGAGCATATTGGCTTTAGGGCTTAATCACCAAACAGCCCCCTTAAAAATCAGAGAACAATTCGCCTGGGCCGCGGATCAGATTCAGGTTCACCTGAGAGATTTCAGAAGCAACTTTGGAGAAAACGCTGAAGCTGCTGTTTTGTCGACCTGCAACAGGACAGAGATCTACTGCGCCGTCAAACCTCAATTAATTGGGGACACGCAAAAATGGTTTGCAAACCTAGGGGGTGAGAGCACCCACATCTTAGAGGATCACGGCTATACGCTGGAACACGACAGCGCTGCACGACACGCCTTCAGAGTTGCAAGCGGGCTGGATTCTATGGTCTTGGGTGAGCCCCAGATTTTGGGACAACTCAAAAGTGCGGTGCAAACTTCGCGAGAAGCGGGGTTTCTTGGATCGACCCTGAACCAACTCTTTGAGAGAAGTTTTTCGGTTGCTAAAAAAGTTCGAAGTACAACCGAGATTGGCAGCCACTCAATCAGCATGGCAGCTGCAGCGGTGCGTTTAGCGGGTCAACTGTTTGAGGATATCGGTGACACACAAATTCTCTTTGTAGGGGCTGGAGAGATGATTGAGCTTTGTCTTGCTCATTTTGCGGCTAAAAATCCCAAACAAATGTGCATTGCTAATCGCAACCTTAAAAATGGACAAGAACTAGCTGCTAAGTTCAACGCGAACGCGTTTGCACTGAGTGAGATTCCAGATAAATTACACGAATTCGACGTGGTGATTAGTTGCACTGCGAGCACCCTACCCCTCATTGGACTTGGCGCAGTCGAGAGTGCGCTAAAGAGGAGAAAAAACAGTCCAATGTTCATGCTTGATTTAGCGGTGCCGAGGGATATTGAGCCTCAGGTACAAGAGTTAGAAAACGTTTACCTCTATACCGTGGACCATCTTGCCAACATAGTACAAAGTGGCAAAGAAAACAGACAAGCTGCCGTCTCAAAGGCCGAGGTCATCATTGATGAGGGGGTTGACGGATTTCTAACATGGCTGAACTCCAGAGAAGACGTCCCCCTTATTCAACGACTTCAACAAAAGACCAACGAGTGGCGCGAACTAGAAATCTCAAGGGCAAAGAAAATGATTGCCAAAGGGGACGACATCAATCTGGTGTTGGAGGTTCTAACCAAAGGCCTAACCCAAAAGATGATCCACGGCGCGATAGCAGAACTGCACTCAAAAGATAATGCAGTTAAAGATAAAGCGCAATACGCGATTGAACACTTTTTCTTGGAAGGCTGTAAACGCCATCTTGTAGAGAAATAATGGGCTCCAGCCGAAGTTAAGCTGCGCCTCTTAACTGCTTAGAGTAGTCGTGAACCGTGTCCACTAAAGCGCTCACATGCTCAGGCGGCGTGTATTGACTAATGCCGTGGCCTAAATTAAAAATATGGGTCGGGCCCTTCAGTTTTCGGTCCGTGTGGGGTGCGCCGAAACTATCTAAAACCGCCCTCACCTCATGAACAATTTTGTCGGGAGGGCTAAAAAGTACATTGGGATCGATGTTGCCTTGCAACGCCTTGCCTTCCCCGCCCACTTGTCCTCCCACCAATTCTTTTGCCAGACCTAGGTTCATAGTCCAATCTAAACCTAACACCTCGCAGTCCAGGCTCTGCATTTGCTTTAACCACAAACCGCCCCCTTTTGTGAAAACAATTCGCGGTATTTGTGTACCTTCATAGCTACGCTCAATTTGTGAAAGAACTCTAGCCGTATAGGCCAAGCTGAACTCTTGGAACGCTCGGTCGGCTAAAACACCTCCCCAGCTATCAAAGATCATTACGGCCTGCGCGCCTGCGCGGATTTGAGCGTTCAGGTACTGGGCAACTGCATCTGCATTGACCGATAAAATTTTATGCATCAAATCGGGCCGGCTGTACATCAAGCTCTTCACATGACGGTAATCATCTGAGCCTGCGCCCTCCACCATGTAGCACGCCAGGGTCCATGGGCTTCCAGAAAAACCAATTAACGGTACCCGCCCATTAAGTGCTTTTCGTATAGAAGTTACCGCATCAAATACGTAACGAAGCTTATCCATATCTGGTACCGACAACTGAGCAACTGATGCTTCGTCTCTAACGTTCTTGGCAAACTTAGGTCCCTCCCCTTGGGTAAATGTCAAACCTAGGCCCATCGCATCAGGCACAGTCAAGATATCAGAAAACAATATCGCGGCGTCTAATTTATATCGATCAAGGGGCTGCAAGGTGACCTCAGTTGCGAAATCAACATTGGTTGCAAGCCCCATAAAACTCCCCGCCTTAGCCCGTGTCGCACAGTATTCGGGTAAGTACCGACCCGCTTGGCGCATTAGCCAAACTGGCGTGTACTCGGTTGCTTCGCGCAAGCAGGCGCGCAAAAAAGTATCGTTATTAAGTAAAGCTGTCATTTCATTCTCTTTTCAAACTCTATTACCCTGGATTCGCATTAAGCGTTAAGCCACAAAGATGTCACTTATTTTAGACAAAATAAGTGTCAAACCCAGTTGACTATTTTAAAATAAAAGATAAATTACGAAGTCAAAGTAAACATGAAAGGCTTCTCATGGACGGAAGTTTATTGCAGTGGTTAAAGTCACCTGCTTTGCTCAGAAAGCTTGGGCGCGAGCAGTTACCGCAAGTCGCTGAAGAGTTGCGGGCAGATCTTATTAAGTTTGTTTCTCAAACGGGTGGGCACTTTAGCTCCAACTTAGGAACTGTTGAGCTAACTGTTGCACTCCATTACGTCTACAACACTCCCGAGGATAGGTTGGTCTGGGATGTGGGTCATCAAACCTATGTTCATAAAATGCTTACCGGTCGTTTTGACCAAATGAAGACTCTGAGACAAAAATCTGGAATAAGTGGCTTCCCCAAAAGAGATGAAAGCGTTTACGATGCTTTTGGTACCGCACACTCATCTACCAGTATTTCTGCAGCGCTAGGGATGGCTATAGGTGCAAAGCAAATAGGCTCCGAGCGAAAATGTGTGGCCATCATTGGCGACGGAGCTTTAACTGCTGGTATGGCATATGAGGCATTAAATAACGCCGGAGCGAGTGATTGCGATTTACTGGTGATACTCAATGATAACGATATGTCTATTAGCCCACCCGTTGGAGCATTAAACAATTATTTGAAACAATTGATGGAAGGACGCTTCTACGCAAATGCTAAAGAATTTGGTAAAACACTTTTAAAAAATGCACCCCCGCTTTTTGCACTAGCCAAACACCTGGAGCAGCAAACTCAGGAATTGGTGCACCACAACACCATTTTCGAGAAGATGGGATTTCATTACACCGGCCCCGTTGATGGTCATAATGTCGAGGCACTCGTAACAACATTGAGACAAATTAAAGAACGCAAAGGCCCGCAATTTCTTCACGTCGTTACCCAAAAGGGAAAGGGCTATCTAAAGGCCGAAATGGACCCCATTGCTTACCACGGGCCCAGTAAATTTGATCCTCTCGTTGGGGTAATTCCTGCCAAGCAATCCAAGCTCACCTACACCCAAGTGTTTGGACAATGGCTTTGTGATATGGCAATACAAGATCCGAAATTAGTAGCCATCACGCCTGCTATGCGAGAGGGCTCGGGAATGGTCCAGTTTAGTCAATACTTTCCTGAGCGCTACTTTGATGTTGGCATTGCGGAACAACACGCCGTTACTTTTGCAGCGGGATTGGCCTGTGAGGGACTAAAGCCAGTCGTTGCTATTTATTCAACCTTCTTGCAAAGAGGGTACGATCAATTAATTCACGATGTAGCCCTACAAAATCTCCCCGTCATGTTCGCACTAGACCGAGCCGGCATCGTTGGTCCCGATGGTCCAACTCACGCTGGCCTGTACGACATCGCCTTCACAAGATGTATTCCCAACATGAGTATTATTTGCCCATCCGATGAATCTGAATGCAGACAATTGCTGAGCACAGCCTACCTCCATAACGGCCCCGTTACTATTCGTTACCCCAGAGGCTCTGGTGTTGGAGCCCCCGTAGAAGACACCCTAGAACCATTACCCTGGGGTAAAGCAAGAATCAGACACTCAGGTCAAGAGGTGGCATTACTTGCTTTTGGTCCTCTGCTGCATCAGGCTCTAGAAATAGGCGAGAAATACGGGTTAACAGTTGTTGATATGCGTTGGGCCAAGCCTCTTGATGTGGAAATGATCTCACATGTAGCAAAAACACACCGTGGCTTTGTTACCCTAGAGGATGCAAGTACAGCCGGGGGCGCCGGATCAGCCGTCTTGGAGGCCTGTCAACTAATGAATATCAATATTGAAACACTCATTCTAGGCTTCGATGATGAGTTCACAGAGCACGGGGATCATGCAGAATTGATAAAACATTACAAACTAGATGTAAGCGGCATTGAAAATAAAATTCTGTATAGATGGCCCCATCTATGCCAGGATAATGCTCCAAAAGACCGACTTGCCGCTTAATAGAAAAAATTGAATAGAATAAATCATTTTTAAAAGGGAGAACGAAATGCACAGTACCAAGACCATTGGATTAATTATTCTTTTCTTAATAAATACTTTTCTTTTCCATTTTATTTTTCAATCCAAAGCCGGCGGCTCACCGATTGGTGTTTGGATTGCATCCATTGCGTTCGGATCCATTGTGGCCGCCGTATTGCATATGACAACCAAAGAGCATCATCAGGGTTAAATTCTGAATCCATAGCGGTTAATCATCACAATTATCACTGAACTTCTTTAAATGAAGGTTTTTAGATAAAACCATCTTGGACCGAATACGTTTGAAAAAAAGTGTGGCTTGATTGGCTTTTTTCTAACTGTATTTTCGTAAATAAATCATGGATTCAAATCAAGTTAAAGATTATTTAATTAATCTACAGAAATCTATTATGAGTGCCGTGTCTATTAAAGACGGCGGCACTCCTTTTATCTCAGATGAATGGAAAAAACCTTCAAACGAACCACTTCAGGGAAACGGCATTACTCAAATTTTAGAGAACGGCAAGGTCTTTGAGCGCGCGGGTTGTGGCTTCTCACACGTCAAAGGCAGTAAACTCCCCCCCTCTGCAACGCAACACCGACCCGAATTGGCGGGAGCCCCTTTCGAAGCCATGGGTGTTTCTTTGGTTTTTCATCCAAGAAATCCCTTTGTCCCCACGGTGCACATGAACGTACGTATGATTTGCGTAACTGCTCAAAGCGGTGAAGCCGTGAGTTGGTTCGGAGGGGGAATGGACTTGACCCCTTACTACGGTTTTGAGGAAGATGCAGTGCATTTTCACAAAACTTGTTATGATGCACTTGCCCCATTTGGAGCAGACTTGTATCCCCGATTTAAGACTTGGTGCGATGAGTATTTTTGTCTCAAACACAGGGGCGAACAGCGCGGTATAGGCGGTATTTTCTTTGATGATTTTTCAGAGCTAGGTATTGAGAAAAGTTTCTCAATGCTAAAGAGTGTAGGAGATTCATTTCTCCTTGCATATATGCCAATTGTTAACAGACGACTAGACACCCCATACGGTGAACGCGAACGTGGGCACCAACTTTACCGACGGGGTCGTTACGTAGAGTTCAATTTGGTGTGGGACCGCGGCACCCACTTTGGACTTCAATCGGGCGGGCGAACTGAGTCTATTTTGTTATCGATGCCTCCACTGGTTAGTTGGGCTTACCAACTCGAACCCGAGGAGGGGTCGCCTGAGCATCAGTTGATGCAACGCTTTATCGTTCGTAGAGATTGGCTTTAACTAGTTTTGATTCCCATTAAAGCTCTTGACTGACAATCAATTATTTCCTTGAAAATTTTTAATTTACCCATTTAATATGCACGCACTTTTCCCTGAAAATCGCCCTCGCCGCTTAAGAAGAGATGACTTTACGCGTCGCCTAGTACGTGAGAACAACTTAAGCGTTAACGATCTAATCTACCCCGTTTTTGTACTTGAAGGAAAGAATCGACGCGAGCCGGTTCAGTCGATGCCTGGGGTGGAGCGTTTAAGCATCGATTTGCTATTGCCCGTTGCTGAGCAATGCGTCAAATTGGGAATCCCCGTTATGGCCCTATTTCCAGTCATCAGCAGTGAGCTAAAAACACCAGACGGTCGTGAGGCTTGCAACCCTAAGGGTTTAGCGCCAGAGGTTGTATCAACTTTGAAAAAACATTTCCCAGAGCTCGGTGTTATGACGGATGTAGCACTCGACCCCTATACCAGTCACGGTCAAGACGGCTTGTTAGATGAGAGCGGATATATCCTAAACGACGAGACACTTGCAGTGCTTACCGAACAAGCTATAACCCATGCACAGGCGGGCGTTGATATCGTAGCTCCCAGCGACATGATGGATGGGCGCATCGGATCCATTCGCAAAGCGCTAGAGGCTAAGGGTCTCATACATACAAAAATTTTGGCGTACAGTGCGAAATACGCAAGTTCCTTCTACGGACCCTTTAGAGACGCTGTTGGATCTGCAAAAAATCTCGGTAAAAGCGATAAAAAAACATATCAAATGGATCCCGCTAATTCGGATGAAGCACTCAGAGAAGTAGCGCTCGATATAGCCGAGGGTGCGGATATGGTCATGGTCAAGCCTGGGATGCCTTATCTTGATATTGTTCGACGCGTTAAAGACACCTTCAAGGTACCTACATTCGCCTACCAAGTCTCTGGGGAGTATGCCATGCTTAAAGCAGCAGCGCAAAACGGCTGGCTCGATCATGACGCGGTCATGCTGGAGAGTCTTCTCGCGTTCAAACGCGCGGGCGCAGACGGTGTGTTAACCTATTTCGCTATAGATGCTGCGAAAAAAATAAAACAAGATTAAATAAATTCAAACGATCCGAAACAACTCATGTCCTTACAACTAACTATCGCCACTCGTGAAAGTCGACTTGCCCTTTGGCAAGCCAATCATGTCAAAGACTTACTCGAGTCCAAAGGCCATCAAGTGAAACTTCTTGGAATGACGACCCTGGGGGATCAAATCCTCGACCAGCCTCTAAGTAAAGTGGGGGGCAAAGGACTTTTCATCAAAGAGTTAGAGATAGCGCTTGAAAACGGAAGCGCTCAACTTGCCGTTCACTCCCTAAAGGATGTTCCTATGGATTTACCCGAGGGGTTCGAGTTAGCATGTATTTTGTCTCGTGAGGACCCAAGAGATGCATGGGTATCTAATCAATATCCGAGCATTCAAAGTCTACCGATTGGAGCTGTTGTTGGTACTTCAAGCCTGAGAAGAACTGTATTAATACGCGCTCTAAGACCGGACTTAAAAATCGAGCCTCTAAGAGGAAATTTAGACACTCGCTTGAAGAAGCTCGATGATGGACACTATCAAGGAATCGTATTAGCCGCCGCGGGGCTTAAAAGACTTGGGTTAACTGAGCGCATAAGAGCAGAGTTTGATCCCTCAGTCATGCTCCCAGCGGCGGGGCAAGGTGCAATTGGGATTGAGATTAGCTCGAATCGACCCGAGCTTGTCAAAATACTGCGTGAACTGAATGACTTTGAAACCTCCGTTAGAGTTTACGCAGAGCGTGGAGTTAGCAGAGCAATGGGGGGGAGCTGCTCAATGCCCCTAGCTGCGCATGCAACCTTGGCGGGAAATACCCTATCCATCAAAGCCGCCTGGGGAGACCATTTAATAGAAAAACCATCACTCATTTTCGCAAGCGACCAATGCACTATTGACCCCTCTGACTCCAATATTTTGAATACTGCAACGTCTTTGGGTGAATTAGTTGCCAACAAATTAATTGCCCAAGGAGCTCGTCCAGTAACTACCCATTAGAGTTCCTTGTAACCCACGGTATAGCTTTGGCTGAGCGGTGGGAGATCACATATATCGCCCATGCATTTGAGGTGTATCGAAGAATTTACTAAATAATACTTTAATATCTACATTGTATGGACTCAATTATCTGCCCAGCTTGCGATGCTTTATCTGAATTTACGTTCTTCAGAAAGCGTAATCGCTATGTTTGTGCAGAGTGTGAGGAAGAATTTGAGACCTTACCAACTGCTGGCGTTGAACCTCAGACCATTTTTTTAAGTTATGCGCATAAAAGTGAGCGTCAAGAAGACTACGATATCAGCGAAGAATTGGTCTGGTTAATCAAAGAGGAGCTGGACAAGGACGGTCACACCGTTTGGATTGATCAAGAACGTATTCGCTCCGGCACCCAGTGGCGAGAGCGTATTACAAGTGCCATCTTAAGTCATAACCATTTCTTATCGTTTTTATCTAAAAGATCTGTCCGAGAACCTGGGGTTTGTTTGAATGAAATTGCCATCGCGCTAGGTAACGGTCGTCAAATCCAAACCCTTTTAACTGAGAGCGAGAGCTCAGTCTTCCAACCCCTGACGATTAGCCATATCCAGTGGCATGAGTTCCAAGATTGGAAAGCTATAAAAGAAGGCTCAAAAACTGGCCCCCAGGGTGAAGACTGGCCAACTTGGTTTGGTCAAAAAATGCAAAATATCCGAGATAACCTCTCGGATGTTCAAAAAATCAAGGTTGCTGGAGACCTTCAAAGACTCAAAGATATTCTTGAACCAAAATCCTTTGAGGCAGAGATCATCGCAAAGATTGAGGGGTTCTATGGCCGTCGTTGGTTATTTGAAGGGTGTCGCCAGTGGCTAGACCAGTCTCAAAATCGTCTATTTTGGCTAAAGGGCTCTCCAGGGATCGGTAAAAGTGCATTTGCAGCCAAATTAGTTCACCAATCCAATTCAGCCATTATTGGCTTTTTTAAATGTGAATTTCAGGGCAATAAATCACCAGAGGTCTCAGCAAGTGAATGTATCCGTACCCTCGCCTATCAATTGGCTACTCGTTTACCGGATTACCGTTTAAAGTTGCTCTACCAACAGCTAATCGATAAAGAAAAAGTTGAAAAGAAAAGCTCTGATGATCTCTTTACCTATTTAATAACAGAACCACTCAATGTACTAGGTAAGATCCCAGAGGCTACTCGACTAGCAATCGTTATTGATGCCTTAGATGAAGCTGGTCGCAATGATGGAACCAACGCCCTTGCCGATCTGATGTATAAGCATGCAGATAACCTGCCTCCATGGTTAGGAATTATCGTTACCTCCAGGCCTGAGCCCTATCTTGAACAGCAATTTAGTAAATTTGAAGCAACACTCATTGAAGGTGGAACTGAGGAAAACCTGCAAGATTTAAAAGACTACCTGCAGGAACAATTAGCACCTTCAATTACCGAGACCAAACGCACTGAAATCATTAACCAAGTGATTGAAAAAAGTGGGGGAACGTTTCTATATATGAAATTGGTCGAAAAAGACCCTAGTCTGAGTTTTGCTAGTCCTCAAGGATTACCAAACGGAATTGATGATATCTTTATGCGTGACTTCAAAAGATATTTTCCAAATCAAGAATCTTATGCTCGCAATGTAGAACCCTTTTTGCGACTGATGGCTGCCGCACCCGGTCCACTTGCAGCAAAATTAGCTCAGCAAGTGCTTAACTGGACCGCAAGGGAGATTTCCACCAGAGTGACTCAAAGTCTAGGAAGCCTGATCCAAGACAAGCAAGGGTATGTTTTCTTCCATAAATCGATTTCGGATTGGCTCCAAGACGCAAACAGAAGCGGTCCTTACCTTGTGGAAAATAGTGGAGCAACCGAACTGGGTACCTTCTTATGGAAACAGTTTGATGAAAATCCACAAACTGAATGGCTAGATTTGATTAAAGATTGGCTTGCTACGCTGCTTCCCCAAACGAAGGAATGGGGTCAACTGGCATCCCTTGCAAAGCTAGCTGATTTTTTAGAAGTCCACCTTAAATTCCAATCGGCACTTGTTCTATGGGAGCAACGTCTTGTGATTGCTGAAAAACAATTTGGCAAACAAAGCTTTGAATTGATGCAAAGCCTTTTTTTTAAAAGCGTGCTTCAAGGCAGAATGCTCCAGTACACACAAGCTGAGGAAGGACTTTTACAAACTAAGGCTCTTGCAGAGTCTTTAAAACAAGAGGCTACTGAATTTTATTCTGACGTTCTAGATGCAATTGGCATTGTGATTGCGGAACAAGCAAAACTACCTGATGCTCTTCACTTTTTTGAACTTGCGACCCAGGCTAAAGAAAAAAATCCTGCAATCGGGCTTCTCTCCCAAGCAAAAACAATGAATTACACTGCAATTGTTTTGGATGCTCAAGGTAAGTTCTACCAGGCAAACGAGACCTATCAAAGGGCTTTAAAAATCTATTCTAAAAGTGGCAATATTTTTAGTAATGACTGCGCTACTCTCATGAATAATTATGCGATTGTGAGAATGCGCATCCACGGCGGACTGGTATTTGGAAAATTGAATCCATTTTCATTCGCAACAGATGAATTTAAATTTCCAGAACTTTTACTTGATAAAGCTTTAAATATCGTACAGTCCCAAGGTTTAAAGATAACGGGGCCCGACGTCGTGACTATTTTCAATAATTATGGTATGGCGCTACATAACCAAGGGAAAATGTCGGAGGCTAGAGATAAGTATGAAGCTTCTCACAATTTAGGAATGGAATTATTCGGAAAAAATCACCCCAATATCGCTACTTCATTAAATAATCAAGGGGCACTATCTCACAGCATGGATTTAGATGAGCAAGCAGAGATTTTTTATATCCAAGCTGAGGAGATATTGAGAAAATCTTTGGGGGCAAAACACCCCCACGTTGCAAGAGTTCTAAATAATTTAGGGATACACCATCATTTACTTGGAGAATCGGCAAAAGCAAGTAACTGCTATCAAGAAGCTTTACAAATTTATACGGAAGCATTAGGCAGTGAACATTGCGATACCGCCCAAATAAAGAGTAATCTAGGACTCTTAAGTGTTTCCTCTGGAGAGATTCCTATTGGGATCGATTTCTTAAAGGAGTCATTGCGCGTTCGGATAAAGGCGATTGGAGACGAACACCCTCAAACCTGTAATGCTTATCTCCATCTTGCGAGAGCTCAGCTATACGAAAAAGATTTAGATGCGTCTCTTAAGAATTACATATCAGGTTTTAGGCTAGCTATTAAGTGGCTAGGAATTAGTCATTTATCCTGTCTTCAAATCAAAAATGAAATAAATCAGTTGCTATCGAAATCTCGAACAGAAAGTTCAAATAAACATTTAACGGCTATATATGAAAAATTAACCCAACAAGCTATTGAGATTCCAGAGTCTGCAAAATCTAACTCATCAATGGAAGATGAGATGAATCTCATTCATGTGAAAGTTCCAGATGGAGAAAAACTATCCCTTATAAAAAGCAGATCTGGCTCTTTCATGCGTATGCAACACGAGGTTTTAGATATTAGCTTTACTCACCCTCAATCGTTTAAATATTTAACCTAATGGTTAACGCAATTCCGGCTATCTAATGCAGTGTGAACTACTTGGCCATCAATGAACCAGACTTCGAGTTGTTCATGGGCGCACAAGAGCAAAGGGCCAGCACTTACTCAAGTGCTAGCCCTTATATCTACTGGTCGGCGTGGCGGGATTCGAACTCGCGACCCCTTGCACCCCATGCAAGTGCGCTACCAGGCTGCGCTACACGCCGAATCCATTATTATAACGCTCTTAGCAGAAAGGAGTCGATATGCAATGTTCAAAAATAATCAGGGTTCGCTGAGCAGTTCACGTATTTCGTAGAGCTCGCGACGCAGAGCCTGCAATCTGGGTTTGTCAGTTAAAACACCCGCAAGACTCCATGGCTCATCAGATGCAATATCGCCGATGCTAAGGTTATCTTCCAAGTCTTCCACGCCTACAAGGAGTACCTCACCAGCACGTTTTTTGTCCCGCTCTAATTGAACGATTTCTTGTAACTTATTGCGTGCTCCACTGATGGTGAAGCCTTGGTCGTAGAGTAAATCTCTAATACGTCGAACCAAAAGCACCTCATGGTGTTGATAGTAGCGACGATTGCCCCTGCGCTTCATGGGACGAAGTTGCGTAAATTCCTGCTCCCAATACCGCAGCACATGTGGTTTAACACCACATAACTCACTAACCTCACCAATGGTGAAGTAGCGCTTTGAAGGGATAACTGGGAGGGATGTCTCCATGGTATTCATTGCTCAGGGTCAGAGGCTAGAGGGTACACGATCTTTAGACAAATGGTAAGCTTTTTATGCTTCTTCGCCCTGAATTTGTTGTTTTAATTTAGAGCTTGCATGAAAAGTTACTACTCTACGGGCCTCAATGGGTATGGATTCCCCAGTTCGGGGATTTCTGCCAGGCCTTTGCGCTTTGGTGCGTATCTGAAAATTTCCAAATCCTGAAATCTTGACATCCTCACCCTCGACTAATTTTTGAGAAATAAGATCAAAAAATGCATCAATCATGTCCTTAGATTCACGTTTGTTTAAACCAATTTGTTCAAACAACATTTCAGCTAGGTGAGCCTTGGTTAAAGCCGGTGTCTCAAGACTTTCTAACGATAGTTCCATGATTCTTACTCCTGATTTCTCAACTTGTACGAGCAATTAAAGCATAGCTCACGCTGCACGTAATTTTGCTCCAACTTTGACGCCTAGCGACTCAATGACGATACTGGTTACGCTCTCAATGTCTGCCTCTGTCAGGGTCGCCTCCTCGCTGGCCAAGGTGAGCCTGAGCGCCAAACTCTTCTCCCCTTCAGTCATTCCTGCAGCGGCTTGGCCCTTAGGTCTGTAAACATCAAACAAACAAGCACCTTTGAGGAGTCCCTTCGTATCGGCGTGATTAACGGCATCCATTAGATCGGCATGCGTAACACTCTCTTTAACAACAACGGCAATATCTCTCTCTACGGACTGAAACCGCGCAACTGCGTGCGCTTTTGGCACGGTAGTATGCATAACGGCATCCCAATCAAATTCGAAAAGAAGGGGCGCAACACTGAACCCCCAATCTTGCCGGTGTTTGGGGTGTAGTTCCCCTAAATATCCAATTACAGCACCCTCTTTTAAGACAGCTGCGCTTCTGCCGGGGTGCAAAGCAGGGTGAGCTTTGTGCACTCCACCGACACTGCCATTTAAAGCAACAAACTCAAGTTGTAGCGGTGCAAAAAGTGCCTGGACATCGGCTTTCACATCAAAGAAATCAACAACTCTCTCAGGCATGCCCCACTGAAGTGGGGCATTGGGCCCATAAGCCAGACCTGCAACCCGCATCGGCTGATCGATACCCGCAACCGTAGAACTAGTGTGCTCAACAGTAGGATCCTTTTTAAAGACGCGCCCCACCTCAAACACCCTTACCCTTGATGCCTTACGGTCAAGATTAAAGCGGAGTACTTCTAGCAAAGAACCCATCAGTGATGATCGCATCACACTCATTGGTGCTGCAATGGGGTTTAAGAGTTTGACTGGATTGTCGTTCGCTGCCAACTCTTTTTCCCACTCCTCTTTCACGAAACTAAAGTTGATCGTTTCCTGATAACCCAAGTCAGCAATTTTGCGCCTCAAAGCAAACGGCGCACGGACAGCCTCGTCCCTAAGCTTAGGGGTTATGGGAGCAATGGGAGGCGTTGAGGGCAATTGATCAAAACCAATCATCCGGGCAACTTCTTCAACTAAATCTTCTTCAATCTGAATATCGAATCGATAGCTAGGTGGTGTGACAGTGAGTTCGCCTTTTGATTCACTGACCTCTAGTCCTAAACGAATTAAAGCATCCACCATTTGTTGCTGCGTAATTGGCATACCAATGATCTTCGTTGCTCGGTCGACACGAAGTGTCACAGGCGCGCGAGTTGGTTTTTTCGGTGCAACGTCAAAGAAGGGGCCTACTGATGTTCCTTCAGCTCCGCATATTTGGAGCACCAAGTCTGTGATCCGCTCTACTGCGTAACGAGTTAAATCAGGGTCTACGCCGCGCTCAAAACGGTGTCCAGCATCGGTGCTAAAGTTAAATCTCCTTGCTCGCCCCGCAACGCTAGTTGGCCACCAAAAGGCAGCTTCGATATAGATATTTTTTGTAGCATCTCCAACCGAGCTCGCGTCTCCACCCATAATGCCCGCCAACGACTCGACAGCTTGGTCATCCGCAATCACGCCCACACTCGAATCTAGTTTGACTGTATTTCCATTCAAAAGCTTGAGGGTTTCACCCTCCTTTGCCCATCGAACCTGTAAATTGCCTTTGATTTTGTCCCTATCAAAGATGTGTGTGGGTTGACCGCACTCAAACATGACATAGTTAGAAATATCAACCAAAGGACTGACACTGCGCTGGCCACAACGCTCGAGACGCTCGACGATCCAATGAGGTGTTTGAGTTTCAGCCTGAGGCCTGACACCGCTGACCACGCGACCACTAAAGCGACCACACAAATCATCAGCTAAGACATCTACGCCCAAAACTTCTTGACTATGAATTGCTGCCTCAGCAGTTACCTTAGTGGGTGGCAAAGGCTTCAAAGGCGCACCTGTGAGTGCACTAACTTCACGAGCCACACCGTAAATACTTAAACAGTGCGCAAGATTTGGCGTTAATTTAAGAGTAAATAGCGTGTCATCTAGATTTAAATGCTCTCTAATATTTTGTCCATTTTTTGCGTCAAGCGAGAGCTCTAGCAAACCCCCATGCTCGTCGATTAATCCTAGCTCCTTTGCAGAGCAGAGCATCCCCTCGCTCTCTACGCCGCGGAGTTGGCCCACTTTGATGACGAAGGGTTTACCGTCCGCAGCAGGGGGGAGCTCTGCCCCGACCGTGGCGCAGGGCACTTTAATGCCAACACGCGCATTGGGTGCCCCGCAAACTATGCCCAGCGACTGAGCTGCACCAACATCAACCCGGCAAACTCTGAGGCGATCTGCGTTGGGGTGCTGCGCCACTTCAACAATCTCACCTACGACTACTTTGGTGAACGCAGGAGCAACGACCTTTAGTTCTTCTACCTCCAATCCCGCCATGGTTAGCACATCTGCTAAGGCTTGGGTTGTGATGGGGGGATTGCAAAACTCACGCAACCAAGATTCTGGAAATTGCATAAAAAGTATCGTTAAAAAATATCGTTAATGTGCGGTGGAGATAGTAAGTTATTAATTTTGGTTTATCTAAATTGACTTAGGAACCTAAGATCCCCATCAAAGAAGAGTCTTAAATCATTAACTCCGTATCTAAGCATCGTGAGTCGGTCAGGTCCCATTCCAAAGGCAAATCCAATGTACTTTTCTGGATCTAAACCCATGTTAGAGACTACCTTGGGATGGACTTGCCCTGACCCAGCAACCTCCAACCATCTACCAGCAAGTGGGCCAGTACCGAACTGAATATCAATTTCAGCACTAGGCTCAGTGAAAGGGAAAAAGCTCGGTCTAAAGCGAAGCTCCAGCTCACGCGTTTCAAAAAACGAGTAGCAAAAATTAGTAAACACCACTTTTAAATCTTTAAAGCTCACCTGCTCTCCAAGCCAAAGTCCCTCACACTGGTGGAACATGGGAGAGTGCGTTGCGTCGCTATCAACCCGGTAGGTTCTACCCGGAGCAATGACCCTGATCTCGGGCATGGCAAGGCCAGCATCGAGATCCTTCTTATGACGACGCACATGCTCTACTGCATATCGTATTTGCATTGGACTAGTGTGGGTTCTAAGCACATAGTCACCCTCTACATAAAAAGTATCATGCATGGAGCGAGCAGGATGATCAGGAGGGGTATTTAAGGCCGTAAAGTTGAACCAGTCGGTCTCAATTTCAGGTCCCTCGGCAACATCGAAACCCATAGATCCAAAAATGGCTTCAATTCGCTCAAGGGTTAGGGAAACAGGGTGTAGGCCTCCTTGCACACTTGCTCGACCAGGTAACGTTACATCAATCGCTTCTGCTTTGAGTTGCAACTCAAGCTCAGCGTGTGCAAGCGCTGCCCGCTTAGAGTTCAAGGCCTCTTCAATAGCGACCTTGGATTTATTTATCAGCGCGCCCTGGGACTTTTTTTCCTCGACGCTGAGCGCACCCAGGCCTTTCATCATCAGGGTGATGTGCCCAGACTTACCCAAAAATTGAGCCTTCGCGTTCTCCAACTCCGCGGGAGTGAGGCAGGACTCAAATAACCCCTTAGCTTCTTGCACCAAGGTATCTAGTTCGCTCATAAAACTCTTATAGGTAATTGATGTGTATAAATAAAAAAAGGGATTGAAGCCTCTGAAAGCCACAATCCCTTGATCACAAAGTTAATGTGATGGATGATCAGATTGATTTCAGAGAAACCTAAATCCGTACAACCTTCATCAAATACTTTTTGCCTCCATCAACTCAAACCCAAGCGCATTAAAAGCAAAATGGGAAGGGTTGACGGACAACTCACTTTATGCAGCCAGGTGTGCCTTTACTTGATCAACAATGCTTCCAAAGGCCGCTTTGTCATGCACAGCCAAATCAGCAAGCATTTTGCGATCAATTTCAATGGCCGCTTTGCGCAGGCCGTTAGCAAATTGACTGTAAGTGATGCCAAACTCTCTGGCTGCTGCGTTGATACGCGCAATCCAAAGTTGTCTGAAAACACGTTTCTTTGTACGACGGTCTCTGTAGGCATATTGCCCTGCTTTCATTACCGCTTGTTTAGCGATTCTGAATACATTTCCACGACGACCACGAAAACCCTTAGCAAGGGTTAGTACTTTTTTGTGACGGGCTCTTGCCGTCACACCACGTTTTACGCGAGGCATATTTGTTCTCCTAGTTCGCTTGGATGATTAAAGGCCAGCCATGGGCAGCATCTGTGCCATGTGACCCATATTGGTCTCATGAACAGTAACAGCTCCACGCAGGTGACGTTTGTTCTTAGTGCTCTTCTTAGTCAAAATGTGACGCTTGAAGGCTTGACCGCGTTTAACGGTACCACCCGGGCGAACTCGAAAGCGCTTCTTTGCGCTACTTTTAGTCTTCATCTTGGGCATTTACTGCTCCCCTTTTTAAATTGTGCTCGTGAGGCGCCTGCGAAAAACTCCCGCAGTCTTGTTAGCCCCGAGACACTTTGGCTTTTTTTGCGCGGCCTTTTAAGCATCTACGGCAACGGATGCCGTGTCAGCTGCGGGTTTGACTACGCTACCCGGTTTTCTCTTTCCTGGCGCAATCATCATCACCATCTGCCTACCCTCCAACTTAGGGAACTGCTCAACAATGATTAAATCCGCCAACTCATCTTTAATGCGTTGCAAAAGTGCCATTCCAAGCTCTTGGTGCGTAATCTCACGCCCCCTGAACCGCAAGGTAATCTTGCATTTATCTCCGTCATCCAAGAAGCGCTTGATGTTGCGCATCTTGATGTTGTAATCCCCATCATCGGTGCCAGGACGAAACTTAATCTCCTTGACATCAATCACTTTTTGTTTAGATTTAGCCTCAGCAGCCTTCTTCTGTTCTTGGTATTTGAACTTTCCGTAGTCCATTAACCTACAAACAGGTGGCGTTGCCATGGGAGCAATCTCAACCAAATCAACGTCGTATTCACCCGCCATTCGCAGGGCCTCAGTCAAACTAACAACGCCTAAAGGCTCATTGTCTGGACCGGTTATACGTACTTCGGTAGCCGTGATTTCACGGTTTAAACGATGCTTACGCTCTTCGCGCTGACGGCGATCTCTAAATTCTGTAGCGATGGTTCATATCCTCAAAAAAAGTCCAATCAAACGCTGCGAGTCTGATTAGCGAATCTCCGGTTCAGTGGTACGCCGTAGGCGACCCGACCAAAGCCAGATCATCTTTTATGAGCAATATCTTCCAGAATTCTTTGAGTAAAGGCCTCCAAGGACATCACTCCGAGGTCAGTATTTCCTCGGGCGCGCACTGCAACGGTACTTGCAGCCACCTCCTTGTCACCTATGACAAGCAAATAAGGGAGCTTTTGCAACGAGTGCTCCCGTATTTTAAACGTTATTTTCTCGTTTCTCAAATCTTGAACCACTCTAAACCCTTGATTCTTCAGCATTTTCGAGACATTTGTCGAATATTCGGCCTGCGCTTCGGAAATATTGAGAACACAGACCTGGGTCGGAGCCAGCCAAACGGGTAGAGCGCCAGCGAATTGCTCAATCAAAATACCAATAAATCGCTCCAAACTACCCACAATCGCTCTGTGAAGCATAATTGGGCGGTGGCGCTGACCGTCCTCACCCACAAACTCAGCGTCTAAGCGCTCTGGCATATTGGGGTCAACTTGGATCGTCCCGCACTGCCAAGGCCTGCCAAGCGCGTCTTTTAGGGTGTACTCAATCTTAGGTCCATAAAAAGCCCCCTCACCCGGCAAATACTCAAACTCACAACCGGAGGCACGAAGCCCTTCAGCTAAAGCGTGCTCTGCACGGTCCCAACTCTCTTCGGAGCCAATCCGCTTTTCAGGACGGGTGGAGAGTTTGTAGATGATGTCAGTAAATCCAAAATCTTTGTATACCTTTTGTAAAAGCGTTGTGAACGCAACCACCTCAGACTGAATCTGATCCTCAGTACAAAAGATATGGCCATCATCTTGTGTGAAGGCCCTGACCCGCATGATTCCGTGTAAACCACCACTCGGCTCATTTCTATGACACTGACCGAATTCGCCAAAACGAAGGGGTAGATCGCGGTAACTTTTAATGCCCTGTTTGAAAATCAATAAATGCCCAGGACAGTTCATGGGCTTTAAAGCGTAGTCACGTTTTTCACTATCCGTTGTGAACATGTTTTCGCGGTACTTATCCCAATGCCCCGTTTTCTCCCAAAGCGATTGATCCAAAATTTGCGGCCCCTTGACCTCCTGATAACCGTTGTCTCTGTAAACCGCACGCATGTACTGCTCAACCTCTTGCCACAAGGTCCAACCCTTAGGATGCCAAAAGACGGTGCCCGGGGAGTGCTCATCAATGTGAAAAAGATCCAACTCGCGCCCCAACTTTCTATGGTCCCTCTTCTCAGCCTCCTCGAGCATCAAGAGGTATTGCTGTAACTCCTCTTTGGTTGCCCATGCAGTGCCGTAAACGCGCTGTAGCATTTCATTGTTATGGTCGCCTCTCCAGTATGCGCCCGCCAACTTCATCAGCTTGAAATGCTTTAAACGCCCTGTTGAGGGAACGTGTGGCCCACGACATAGGTCCGTAAAACCGCCTTCTGAATACAAAGACACATCCTCTCCTGCAGGGATGGAGCCTATGATCTCAGCCTTGTAGTGCTCCCCCATATCTTTAAAGAACTTCACGGCAGCATCGCGCTCCAAGACCGTTCTTTTAACAGGCTCATCCTTGGCGCTGAGCTCATTCATGCGCCGCTCAATAGAGACCAAGTCCTGCGGCGTAAAGGGCCTTGAGAAAGAGAAGTCGTAATAGAACCCGTTCTCAATCACTGGCCCAATCGTGACCTGCGCTTGAGGGAACAAATCCTTGACCGCATAAGCCAACAGATGCGCCGTAGAGTGACGAATAACTTCTAAGCCGTCGGCATCTTTTGCCGTAACTATAGATACCTTTGCATCCTCATGGATAACATGAGAGGAGTCCACCAATACACCGTTTACGCGTCCCGCAAGCGTTGCTTTAGCCAAGCCTGAGCCAATGCTTTGCGCAATTTGGTCCACGGTCACAGCAGTTTCAAAAGATCGAACAGATCCGTCGGGCAGAGTTATTTGAGGCATGTTGAGTTAGTGAGTACGAATGAACAAAACCAAGGGGACTGAAAAATTAGCAATGCATTTATACAAGTCTCTTAGCATTGTAAAAACAATTAAATGAATGTTAACTGAGTAAGGTGTTTACAGTGTCTGCAATCAACCTAGGTTTGATTTTACTCTTGCGCAGTTAGACCTGACGAAAACAATTCTAAAAAAACAAAACAAAACTATAAACCGCCTGAGCACGGAGCAATTAACTCATCCCGCTTTTGAAATCGGCTTTTGAGAGGAGAAAAGCAGGGAAAACACAAGGAAAACACAAGGAGAGCAAAAGGCAAACACAACCAGAAAATAGTCCTCTCATAGGGAAAAACACCTCCAAACAAGATGGAAAAATGCATTTTCAGAGGAGAAAACCACAAAATAATTGAAAAAAAGTTGTTTTCCCCTTGGGAAACGGTGTTTTTTCCATTAGCATCCCCATTGCTGTGCCTATCAACAATGGGAGCAGTATTTCACTTAATCTAAAAAAGGAAATCTAAAAAATGGCAACTGCAAAAAAAGCTGCAAAAAAAGCAGCAAAGAAACCCGCCGCAAAAAAGGCTCCCGCTAAAAAAGTAGCGGCGAAAAAGCCAGTGGCAAAAAAAGTAGTAGCTAAAAAAGCTCCTGCTAAAAAAGCAGCAGCTAAAAAAGCTCCCGCAAAAAAAGCGGCAGTTAAAAAAGCTCCTGCAAAAAAACGCACCCCAAATCCTGCGTTCATGAAACCCCTCACCCCTAGCGCAGCTTTAGCAGCTGTCATTGGTAACACCCCAATGCCACGCACTGAAGTTACGAAAAAGATTTGGGTCTACATCAAAAAGCACGGTCTGCAAGATCACGCCAACAAGCGTAACATCAACGCCGACGACAAGTTACGCGCAATTTTTGGTAAAGCTCAAGCCAGCATGTTTGAACTTGGTGGCTTGATGAACAAGCACCTGAGCTAAGACTTGGAAATGAGGATTTAACCTGCGCCTTTGGGCTTGTTTAAATCCATTTGAAAGGGCGCTGTTAAAAGCGCCCTTTTCATTTGTTATTTGCTGTCGCGGCTTTTAATACCCGCATCCCTTATCTGACTTAGAGTCGCCCTTGTAGTAATAAGCTCTGGATCAATCATGATCTCAATTAATGTGCCCTTATTATTTTCTACCGCCCCCTTGAAGGCTGACTCAAACTCCTCAGTGCGTGTGATTCGAACCCCCTCGTAGCCATACGCCTTTGCAAGTGCTACAAAATCTGGATTTATGAGTTTAGAACCGCTTTCATTTTTGGGATACTCTCGCTCCTGATGCATTCGAATCGTGCCGTACATGCCGTTGTTCAAGAGCACAATGATTGATTTAGCACCGTGTTGACAAGCGGTGGCGAGTTCTTGGCCGTTCATTAAAAAGTCTCCATCACCCGCAATGGTGAAAGCCATTCGACCCGTCGTAATATTGGCGGCAATTCCAGCTGGAACGCCGTATCCCATAGACCCAAGGGTTGGAGCGAGTTGGGTTTTATGCCCTTTGGACAAGCCGTGATGCCTGTGATAGCGATGCACCCAACTGGCGAAATTACCTGCCCCGTTTGTGAGCACCGCGTCTTGGGGTAAGTGACGATTTATACAATCCACAATGCTTGGCATGTCAATTAATGCAGTTTCACTTGGCGCAGGGGGTGTTTGGTTTGCAATAAAGTCCGCATTAGCCTGCGCAGTCCAAGACTCCCAAGGTACGTTTACTGGAGCCGCCAATACCTCTAGAGAGCGGGCGGCGGCGTTCATTGTGGATAGGATCGCTAAGTCAGCCCGGTAAACTCGGTTTAACTCCTCAGGGCTTGAGTGCACGTGCACCAGCTTTTGTTGCGCAAGCGGCGCTTTAAGTAAGGTGTAGCCCTGAGTCGTCATCTCCCCCAGACGCGGACCAATAGCAATTATTAAATCACTCTCTTTAATGCGTTGAGCAAGCTTTGGATTTAATCCAATCCCCACATCTCCAGCGTAATTAGGATGATGGTTATCAAAAGTATCTTGGAAACGAAATGCATTTCCAACAGGCAGTTTCCAATTCTCGCTAAATCGCTCCAATGCCTGCGCCGCCTGAGGCGTCCAGCCCCCACCCCCTGCGATAACAAAAGGTTTTTGCGAAGCAAGAAGCATCTCCCGAAGCGTCCTAAGCGAGCCAGGATCACTCCAGGCCTGCACAGCCTCCAAGCGGGGCAGCGGTCGGGATTTAACCAACTTAGTGAGCATATCCTCTGGAAGCACCAAGACAACTGGACCAGGGCGTCCATTCATCGCTGTTGCAAAAGCACGGGATATGTATTCTGGTATGCGCTCTGGGTCATCAATTCGTTCAACGCGCTTGGCCATACCTCCAGTGCTGGGGCCAAAGAAACTCGAGTAGTCGAGCTCTTGGAATGCTTCACGATCCCTAAAATCACTACCTACATCACCCACAAAAAGTATCATTGGGGTACTGTCTTGAAAAGCCGCATGCACGCCAATGGAGGCGTTTGTAGCACCGGGACCACGCGTAACCATACAGATCCCTGGGCGTTGGCTCAGCTTGCCTGCAGCCTCAGCCATAAAGGCTGCGCCGCCTTCTTGGCGACATATAACAAAATCGATCTTGTCTTTGTAGGCATGAAAGCCGTCAAGGGCTGCCAAAAAACTCTCGCCTGGCACACCAAATACATGCTTTACCCCTTGCTCGATCAAACACTCAACGAGTAAGTGCCCTGCTATTTGTTCTTTGTTAATTGCTGAATGATTCATAGAATTTGAATTTAACTTTGAAAGCTATTTTGAACACGTCTCACATTAAAAGCCCCGAGGACCAACACGACTTGTAAGAGAGCAAGTCCGACAATAACTGCCTCATAATTTTGGTGGTCCATAAAAATACCAAAGATGAAAGCAGATATTGCTTGGCCTATGTCTAAGCCTGAATACACAACTCCGTAAACCCGGCCCGTAGCGTTCGTTGGCGTGGCCCCTTTAACCAACAAATCCCGGGACGGTCCTGCACAGCCAGATACAAGCCCCATCAAACAAAATAACGCAAGTACCTGCCAAACCCCCAACTCAAAGTACACGAGACTCAGGGACAAGGAGCCTGCGGTCAAAAAAGCGACCCCTACAACTTTCTCTGCGCGCGTGGGATTGGTTACCAAAAAGCCCCCTAAGAACATACCCACCGCACTACAAAGCATGTACAAGGTAAGACAAGAGGCTGTAACTTTTAGGGGTACCGACTGAAGATGCCTTACAGCCTCAGGGGCATAAGCTTGCACTATGCTGAGCGCCATAGAGTAAAAAAGAAAGAACGCAAAACACATCCAAACCACAGGGATTTTCAGAAAATCAAATTCTCCTTCACCTCCCCCATTCAAGGTCTTCACCGGCTCAGCCTTGGATTCACTGAGCGGGTCTAGGCTCAGTTGGGAGCGTTTAAGCCAAAGTACCAATAGGACAGAGGCACAAATTAAAGCGGCTACAAAAACAGCAACGTGCCAAGAATAGGCAAGTGCAATAGGCACCATAAGTGCAGGCGCCAAGGCCCATCCTAAACTCCCAGTTAGCCCATGAACGCTATAAGCATGCCCAATCCTTTGGGGGCTAACGCGTCGGTTAATCAGTGTGTAGTCTGCAGGATGAAAAACTCCGTTGCCTACTCCGGCTAGGATTGCGCAGGGCATCATTTGAAGATAGCTATCACTGCAAGCGAAACCAAACATGGCTATTACCAAGCACATGAGTCCCGAAAATAACATCGGCCTAGGTCCCAACCGATCAACTGCAAAACCTGAGATGGCCTGGACTGCGCAAGACACCACAAAAAATATTGACATGAGAAACCCCAGCTCAGCGTAACTGACCTGCATGCTTTCTTTGATCCAAGGAAATAATGGGGGCAATATCAACTGGCTGAAATGGCTCACCAGATGTGCAACTCCAACCATGGAAATTAGTTGCACATCCCCTTTGAGGTCTCGTGATTTAACGACAGCTTGGGGATCTAGGGTACTCATAACCCCCTATCCTAACTCCAAATACCCCAAAATCTCCCCCTCAAAACCTATTCAATTCAAGCGGGCGTGCAAGCGAACTTAAAGTCCCCAGGGGCCAAAATAGGGTCGACACTGACGGTGATTTTGTCTTTGGGAGCAAACTTACCCTCTAAAAGTTGTTTGGACAGGGGATTTTCAATTCTCTGTTGGATGGCTCGCTTAAGGGGGCGAGCACCGTAAACGGGATCAAAACTCACCTTTGCCAATTCTTCAAGCGCTGAAGGCGTGACCTCAAGAGTTAAATCAATTTTATGTAAACGCTCAACCAATACCTGTAACTGAATCGCGGCAATTTGAGAAATATGCGTTGCCGCCAAGCTGTGAAATACCACAGTCTCATCGATGCGGTTTAAAAACTCAGGTCTAAAGTGCGTCTTAAGCTCCTCTAAAACCGCGTCCCTCATCTCCGCTGCGTCTTGTCCAGCCATGGACTGGATCAAGTGTGAGCCGATATTGGAAGTCATCACGATTACTGTATTTTTAAAATCCACCGTTCGCCCCTGTCCGTCGGTTAGTCGCCCATCATCCAAGACTTGGAGCAACACATTGAACACATCCGGGTGAGCCTTTTCGATCTCATCCATCAAAAGTACACTGTAGGGTTTCCTTCGAACCGCCTCTGTCAAATAGCCGCCCTCGTCGTAACCCACATAGCCAGGGGGAGCACCGATCAATCGGCTAACGGAGTGTTTCTCCATAAATTCACTCATATCCAAGCGGATCAAATGATCCTCGCTATCAAACAAGAAACCCGCAAGCGCCTTGCAAAGCTCTGTCTTACCAACCCCGGTTGGACCTAGGAACAAGAATGAACCGGTTGGCCTATTAGGATCGCCTAGTCCCGCTCTAGAGCGTCTGATGGCATTTGCAACGGCGTTGATCGCCTCGTCCTGTCCAACCACCCGTTTGTGTAAGTGGTCCTCCATCTTAAGCAACTTATCGCGCTCGCCTTGCATGAGTTTGGATACGGGAATGCCAGTTGCTCTGGCAACCACTTCTGCAATCTCCTCAGCTCCCACTTGGGTTCTCAGAAGTCTGCGCACGTGCGCTTTAGGGGATTGGGGATTAGCCGCATCAACCCCTTGAGAACCGGTTTTCTCAGTGGCAGCAGCGTCTTTGTAGCGTTTTTCCAGCTCCGGCAATTTGCCGTACTGAATTTCTGCAACCTTGTTAAAGTCACCCTTCCTTGTGTACTCCTCTATTTGAGAGCGCAGTTTATCTATTTGCTCCTTGATTTGGGCGCCGCCTTGTGCAGCAGCTTTCTCGGCCTTCCAAATCTCCTCCAAATCTGCGGCCTCTTTGCCGAGTTTGACAATTTCTTCCTCGATTAAGGAAAGCCTTTTTTGGGAAGCCTCGTCTTTTTCTTTCTTAACAGCCTCGCGCTCAATTTTGAGTTGAATCAAGCGTCGATCGAGTTTGTCCATCACTTCAGGCTTGGAATCAATTTCGATTTTTATCTTAGCCGCAGCCTCATCAATTAAATCAATGGCCTTATCAGGCAAGAAACGATCCGTAATGTATCGATGTGAGAGCTCAGCGGCAGCGACGATAGCGGGGTCAGTAATCTCCACCCCGTGGTGTATTTCGTACTTCTCTTGCAACCCCCTCAAAATTGCAATGGTTGCCTCCACGGTTGGCTCATCAACAATGATTTTTTGAAATCTACGCTCAAGGGCCGCATCTTTTTCGATGTACTTGCGGTACTCATCCAAAGTGGTCGCGCCTACACAGTGCAACTCCCCTCTGGCAAGCGCAGGTTTAAGCATATTCCCAGCGTCCATTGCCCCCTCTGCCTTGCCGGCACCCACCATGGTGTGTAACTCGTCGATAAAGACAATGGTTTGCCCCTGATCCTTGGCTAGTTCATTGAGCACGGATTTGAGACGCTCTTCAAATTCACCCCTAAATTTAGCTCCAGCAAGCAAAGACGCCATGTCTAGGGACAGTACGCGCTTACCCTTTAAAGAGTCGGGTACTTCCCCAGCAACGATACGTTGGGCCAGACCCTCAACAATTGCTGTCTTCCCCACACCTGGCTCACCGATCAAAACGGGGTTGTTTTTGGTACGCCGTTGCAGGACTTGAATGGCGCGGCGAATCTCATCATCTCGACCAATAACTGGGTCAAGTTTGCCGGAGCGGGCACGCTCTGTTAAGTCTAAGCAATATTTCTTTAGCGACTCGCGTTGCCCCTCCGCCTGAGGGTTGTCAACCGGCGCGCCGCCACGCACGGAGTGGATTGCAGTTTCTAGTCCAATTTTTGTCAAACCGCATTTGCGGGCCTGCTCTGCCCAGTCGCCCTTGTTTTCGGATAAAGCCCAGAAAAAAAGTTCGCCTGCAACAAATTGATCGCCGCGTTTGATGGCTTCTTTTTCTGCGCCTTGCAGTAGGCCAATCAAATCTCGGCCAACGGTCACCTGATCTTGACCTTGCACCTGGGGTAATTTTTTGATCGCAATTTGGGCGGCATTTTCAAGGGCGGATATGTTGACCCCAGCGCGCTGCAAGATGGACTTGGGTCCGTCCTCTTGTTGAATCATAGCCAAGGTAAGATGGGGCGCCTCAATATAAGCGTTGTCAGCTCCAAGCGCCAGGGTTTGGGCATCACTCAGTGCCTCTTGAAATTTAGTCGTGAACTTCTCTACTCGCATAATGGGCTCTCAATGAATTTAAGCTTAACCTCAACTGAGGATCAGCGGGTTCATTTTCAAGCCTAATGATCAAATAAATTTGATAGTTATCAACTAAAGGGAGGAAATTTCAACCAACCTACCCTTTTTTGACGGCTACTAGGAGATTACTTTTTAACTGATTTGGAGTCCCCATGCTTCAATTCAGGTTGCGTGGACTCCTCGGTAATAATGACTTCTTGATCGGTCTCGTCTGATGCGTTAACAAAATGTGAATTTGTAGGGAGCTTTTCTGGGCAACCAGCAATCCATTCCCATTCAGTTCACCGATCTGCTGGTTTTGTACGGCCAAATAGAGTGAAATTGTCTATAGTTAGACAAATAATTGCCTGAATTGGATTAATATGCGGCCCAACAAATCTCCAATACATCTTGATTTGGAATGGTTGCCGCCACCCCTTTTAGCTCAGCAAGCAGCCTGCTGCTTTCCGCTAACTTTTTTAAAATAGCGGGAGTATCAAATCTTGCGCCATCTAGGCTTTTGAGTTAGCCCCCTAAAAGACAGTCCCTCCGGTATTCCTTAAACTATCGACTAGGAATATGACTATGGATATGGATATGTCTAATTTAAGAACTAACAAGGTAGAGGTAGTTACCAGCGTCCAGCGACGAAGACGCTGGACGCCTGAACAGAAGCTAGAGATCGTTAAAAAGACCAACGAACCAGGGAGCTCAGTCTCCCTTGTAGCCCGGGAATTCGGTCTTACCGCAGCTCAGCTCTTTCAGTGGCGTAAGGCTTATTTGGAGGGGTCTTTGGTTGCTGTAGGAGCCAATGAAACC
>CAIKVH010000088.1 GCA_903830725.1 uncultured Burkholderiales bacterium
ACAACCATCCCCACATTCACTTGGACGCCTCCAGCTAGTGCAACAACTCACACTGCCCCGACAGGTACTTGGACGCCTCCAGCTAGTGCAACAACTCACACTGCCCCGACAGGTACTTGGACTCCACCTGCTGGCTTAGTAGCTCACTCAGCGCCCACGGGTACATTGACTCCTCCTACTGGCTTCACTGTCCCTACAGGGACATGGACTGAGCCAACAGCAACCTCCTCCGCTGCAACTCACGTATCTTTGATTGGAACAATCACTCACGCAGCTACTTTTAACGTATTACATACCTCCTAATTTGATAAATTAAAAGTCCTTGGGACTATTGATCAAAACCGTTTGTAACTTATCAAAAGTGCAAGCGGTTTTTTTATTTTGGAATCGATATATAAACGCGGCTCGGTTAAACGGTTTTACTCTATTAGAAAAAATATGCTCAAGCTCCCTCAATTGCGTCAATTAATCCAGGCGCAACCAATGACTACCCTAAGCCGTTGGTGATACGACCCCCCGTGCATCGTGAGGTAATAGATAGGTTCTAATCCCAGTCAAATTGGTGTGCTAACACCCTTTATTGCTGGATTAATTGAATCTGATCTAGCGCATTTGATCTATATCAATAGATTTCTCAATTAATAGCCTTTAATGAATCAAGAGGCTTAATAGTGAAAATCTTTCCAATCAAACCAGCACATCCCGAAAGGCTATGTTGGGGCTGTAGTCGATACTGCCCAGCAGATGCCATGATGTGTGCTGCCGATAGAACTCAGCACCCCTTTGAGCTCTTAGGCGATGAATGGGTGGCAGAGTGGGGGTTTGATAGTGAGTCCACATTAGCCTTTAGCAGTTCTTCATCACCGACTTTGAAATGACGAATTACGCAAGTGTTTTCCTAACATCTAGCATTACCACACTAAGGCTCAATTGACTAATTACATTGGTGTTCACCTACCAAACATGAATGAATGATTTATCTATTGCGCGTGCAGTCCATACTTTAAGTATCGTCGTTTGGATTGGTGGCGTGGGCTTTGTAACGGCAGTGCTGATACCCATAATCAGGCGAACTTCCCCTGAAAAGGAGCAGTTATCTATATTTAACACCATTGAAAACCGCTTTGCTTTAATTGCCAGATTCGCAGTTGCACTAGCAGGTGTCAGCGGCGTCTACATGATTTATATATTAAACGCCTGGGATCGGTTTAATGATATTCGATATTTTTGGATGCATGCCATGCTTTTACTCTGGCTAATGTTTGCATTCGCTCTTTTTGTTATAGAACCTTTTTTCTTTAAAAATCATGGTCGAATTATCAAAGAACGTCACGGGATTACCAATCTTCGAAAAACTGAAATAGTCCATTGGATTATTTTTATTATGAGTCTTGCGACTATCCTTTTCTCAGTCCTAGGTGCCCATGGTTTTAATTACTAAAGACGAGTTTTTGAAATTTAAGACACGTCAGTTTTTGAATCAGTTCATGTTCGAATGGGGAGAAGCTGCATGAATGCTTTTCGGCCTGTGGTGGTTGACTTTCCTGGTCACCGTGCACCGCTTGATGGTATTCAGTCGCCGTTTGACATGCTCGTGGCTTGCCATGAACGAGTTGAGCGCATGCTGGCGTTGCTTATTCGGCTCAGGTCGCATCTGGCAACGCAGGGTTGGGACGTGTCGGCCACATCCGCCGCATCGGATGTATTGGGCTACTTTGATCGGGCGGCACCGCAACACCATTTGGATGAGGAGATGCATGTCTTTCCAGCGGTTTTAGCTTTGCAACACGGACGCATGGACCGGTTGATTTATCGGCTCAAGCAAGAGCACTTGGAAATGGAAAAACAGTGGGCGGAGGTTCGCCTAACGCTTGAACTTGTGGTCAATAGCGAAGCCAAGCGCTGGATTCCTTGGACCCCAGCGGAGCATGCTGGAATCGATTCATTTTTAGCGGTATACAAAAACCACATCATGGACGAAGAAAACCACATCTACCCTGCTGCTGAACAGGCGCTCTCGGTCGAACAACTGGTGGTGATGTCTAATGACATGCGCCGCAGGCGAGGGCAAACAATCGTATCAGTCGAATGATCTGAAGTGGGTCGGATTACTTCGGTGACAGCTTTGCGGAAACATTCAAAGTCTGCTCTGGTGTTTGATTGTCAATGTTTTACTTAAAGCGTACATTCGGGCATAGATATGAAAAATGAGTACCTTCGCGAATCTGTAGCTTTACTGGGTACAAAGCGATTTGGGACATTTTGGTTCGCAAGCTTACTATCAAACATTGGCACTTGGGCACAACAGATGGCCCAGCCTTGGCTACTTTTAAGCCTTGGCGCCTCCCCTTTTCTACTTGGACTTGATGCTTTCGCACTAGGGGCACCAACACTCATGCTTATTTTGGTCGGAGGAGCATTGGCAGATCGCGCAGACCGCAGGCGCACCATACTTTTCTTTCAGTCTATACAGATGCTTTGCCCACTCACGCTAGTTTGGCTGCTGATTGCAGGTGAAGTGGAGCCTTGGATAGTGATTGCTTTGTCTTTGGTAGTAGGTGTGACGGATGCGCTTTCATTGCCGTCATTTCAGTCAATAGTACCCTCGATTGTTGAGCGTGAACAAATTCCTTCAGGCATAGCACTTAACTCTACACAGTTCAATCTATCAAGAATCTTGGGTCCTGCCCTGGCTGGAGTTTTAATGGCCAGCGTGGGAATGGTTGGAGCTTTTGCAGTCAGCGCTGCCTCCTACGTGCCATTCATATTAGTAGCTTTATGGATTCTTCCACCAACACTACCTACTCCAGATACAAATCGAATTAAAGAGAATATTCCTGGATTATGGGCCAGTGTTGGAGAAGTAGTTAATGAGCCAAGTTTGCGCAGCGCATTACTTACTGTTTTGGTGACTGCTTTACTTTGCGCCCCTGTAATTACATTTTCTCCCTTGCTTGTAAAAGAAGTCTTCCATGGAGGCTCTGGTCAATTTAGTATGGCTTTGGGGGCATTGGGTATTGGTGGCCTTATAGGTGCAATTGGATTGATGGCAGTAGATCCTAAAAGTGATAGACGATTAATTAGCACTCATTTCGCGATAGGATTTGGATTGATTGTCTGCCTCACAGCATTCAATCCATGGGAATGGGGGCTACCTGCATTAATGGTAATGGCTGGAGTAGCAATGACTGCAAGCAACGCCTCAGCTAATGCATTAATTCAGTCAAACGCACCAGAACGAATTCGTGGTCAAAGTGTAAGTCTGTTCATGCTAGCCATGCGCGGCGGCATGGCGCTTGGAAGTTTACTGACAGGACTCCTGGTTCATTTGATAGGTGTGCAAGTGGCGTTGTTGGTAAACGGTGTGATTGCCTTGTGCGCGCATATATTGATTAGGCGAATTTGGCTAAAAGCTTTTTAATTTATATTCTTACTTATCAATACCATCTCTTATATTTGAGCCATGGTCAATATTGCCGTATGCAACTAATTTTGAGAAAGTTCCAAATAGAAGTTACTCCGTTCCATTCAACACATTTTGGCTATGTTGCCCAAATATTCCAATTACCTGAGCCATGGATCTGATTAAAACCCAATCAAGCGATTCCTCTTTTAAATGACAATTAACAATTGCGAAATGAAATTGTACGAAACTTCCATAAACAAGCGATAAACCAGTCTCTTATGACTAACTTTTATTGATGTGGTTATTAATTGATCATACTAAAAGTCAGGAAATAGGCAATAATATATTTTATAAATCAAGCAAAGTTTTGTACGAATATAATTGCATTGACAATACCAGGCGTGCGACTATTTTCAGATTGTTTGAATCTGCCATGGGAATTGGCAAGTGTGTTTACGATTCTGGCATTCTTGAAAATGAACATGAACCTGTCCCTATATTAGGAAATGTTGGGCACAAGGCATGGGAAATAGCATGCTCTCTAAATCCAAATAGTTTAAAAAATAAAAACTAAATTATCAGAGTTTCAACATTAAATATTCTGTTAACAGCATGAATTTATTGTTTTCTCAGATTGAAATCACTCCCATCTCCCAGTTTGTATAATAATGATACAAACTCGCAATTACACGAACAATTACACAGTGACTTTTGGATTTTTAAGTCATTGATTTTGAACAACTTTTCAGCGTCCAAAGTTTCTGTTAATCTGTTGGTCCGTGGTTCGATCCCACGTCGAGGAGCCAAAATAAACACCACAGATTAAAACCCTGTGGTTTTTTTTCGTTTAATTTTCGAGATTTTGCTTTCGAACATCTAACTCCGTAAATTTTGCAGCCATGGTTGGATTGCTACGCGTCAATTTCTTGATGCTCACCTCCTGCGCTTTGTCGTTTGCAAGTCTAAGGTTTCTATCTGTACCCATCAAGGCGTCTCGTGTTTTTTGAAGATGATCGATGGATTTGTCGATTTCCTC
>CAIKVH010000089.1 GCA_903830725.1 uncultured Burkholderiales bacterium
CCAAAGTGGTTTCCTCTGCTAAGGCGTTAGAAGCGGGCGAACAAGTCAGGAATAAACCAAGTAACAAGCCCATTTCGGTTAGTTTTGATTTGAATAGTTTTGCCATGATTTATCAGCTCTCATATTGAATGAGAATCATTATCATTCAATAATCGAGTTAAAAGTAAATCAGGATGAAAATAATTACATGTCCGCTCTAATACAAAAAATAAATAATACTAATATATTAATTAATTGTGTTAAATAAGCGCTCACTTTGACATCATCACCGGCCTTAGTTTGACGCTAGCGCTTGGGCGGGAAGGGCAGTGATTCCTATTTCTTGGGACAAAGTTGAGGCGTTAAGCCTTTTATAGGCGCCTATAGGCCTCGTTTTGCATATCTACTAGCCAATATCGAGCAAATGATTAACTGAACTTGGTGGTACAGGATGATAGGTAACATTATTAACCCTAGCGCCGGATGATTGCCGAATATGAGTTTGGCCATTGGAATCCCAGAGGCAAGTGTTTTCTTGGATCCACAGAAAACAGTTGCAATCTCATCCTCCGTGTTGAAGCCCATCTTTCTAGACATCCACGTCGTCAGTACCAATACGATGTAAAGCAAAGCGGAAACACCAATCAGAACGAGTGCGATCATTCCAATGCCGTTATCTCTCCATAAGCCTGAACTGACAGAATCACTAAAAGCTGAAAATATAAGCATAAGGATCACGATCCTATCTGTGTTACTCGTGATGGATTTGTAGCGGTTATGAAGACTCTCCAAGAAAGGTCTTGTTAATTGACCTATTACTAGCGGTAAGAGTAAAAGTTTTGCAATGCCGATGACAGCGGTTTCAAAAGAAATGCCGTCACCACTAAATCCAACAAAAAGAGCTATTAAAAATGGGGTGGCAACAATGCCAATCAGTCCTGAAATAGTCGCATTAAAAATTGCAGCAGGAATGTTGCCCTTGCCGATAGCAGTCATTGCAACAGAGGAGGAAACAGTGGAGGGGAGTGCACACAAATAGCACAGTCCGAGGAGTAGACCTTTGTCTATAAATTGACCAAATAAGTAATTACAAATAAAAAAAATGAGTGGGAAAACTATAAAAGTTGTCAACTGAACCAATATGTGAATGCGCCAACTGGTTAGTCCTTGTTTTAATTTATGAAAAGACAATCCTAGCCCGTGTAAGAAAAAAACCAAGGCAATACCAAAATTCGATATTTTGTTGATTTGCAGTAAACCATCTGTTTTGCCGATCTCTGGGTTCAGAGTTGCCAAGAAAATAAGAGCAAACATGGCAACTAGAAACCACTGCTTTTGTATTGTTTTTTTTACGGTTGAGATCATTGAGGGGGTGTCAATTAAATAAAAAGGGGGGAGCGATTTCTGATGCAAAATTTAAAAGTTTTACTCAGAGAGTCCCTGGTCGAATTAGTTTTATTTTAAACTTAATAATGCCTCACATCAGAGTCATGAAGTCTATGAGGTACTTAGTTGCTTGCTGAGCTCAAACGCTTTGTCATCTACCTGGCATCAAATCCATTCCGCCAGTTTGAATTGCAGGTGAAGCCTCTTTGGAGCTCAAATACGATATCAACTTCATCGCGTTTACCATTTGAGTTGAGTCCTTAACTGCAGCAACAGCAAATACTTGGAGCAACTGAACCTCTGGGGGCAGGCGCCCAATCATCTCGATTCCAGGCGCAAACATCAACTCACTCGTTGGGAGAATCGCAAAGTCAGCCTTTTTGGAGGCCAGCATATCCACCGCTTCGCTACCTCTTTCGGATTTAACTACAGAAATTTGATTAGATATTCCCATTTTGGGAAAAACTTCATTAACCAGATAAATCCCGCTTGTGCTACCAGGTACTGAAATCAATTTGGTATTGAGTAAAGTTGCTTTTAATTTTTCAACTGTACTGATATCGGGTTTAGGAGCGCCGGCTTGGACCGCGCCCGCAAGCGGGGCGATCCCTAGGTCTTTGTCAGTATCTTTTGCAATGCGTCCCGCTGCAATCAATTCAGCAAGCCCCTCTCGTGACAAAATCACAACGTCGACATGAACTCCTTTTTCAAGTTGAGCTTTTATCGTTTTTGGGCCACTGCCTTGTGAAGCCCCAGATAGCGTTGTAACTGTAATGCCAGTCTTGCGCTCAAACTCAGGTAGTAATATTTTGTAAGGATTCGTAAATCCCCCGGACATCATGACTTGTAGTTGAGCAAAAGACATGTTGGTTATAAGAGTTAGGGAGGCGGCAAGTAAGAGGCGTTTCATGTTCTTAATTTTATGAGTTTGGGTTTGAGTAAGATGGTTAACCGAAAGACTGAGAAATAGTAAGGTGCAAATAATATACGGTGTGAGCTATGTTTGAGAAAGAATAGACGGGTTTCGGAGTGTTAGAGGTGTTGAAAAATTCAAGGGAATTTCAGTAAAGTTTCACAACTTGTTTGCCGAAATTTTCCCCTTTTAAAAGACCAATCAGCGCCTTTGGAGCGTTTTTAATGCCCTCACTCTGCGATAACTTGTATTTTAGTTGTCCTTCCCTATAGGCGCGTTTTAATTCCTCAATGATCTCCCCCCAAGTCTCGGGCTTGTCTGTCACAATGAAACCTTGAAGTTTAATTCGGTTCACTAAAATTGATCTAAGGCTACGGTTGCCGTAGGGATTTACGTTGTATTCCGAGACTAATCCGCACAATGCAATCCTGGAGAACGGATTCATCAACAGTAGTAGTGTCTCGAATATTGCACCGCCGGTGTTCTCAAATAGGCAATCAATCCCCTTGGGTAATGCAGATTTGATTTGATCTTTAAAGTCGGGTGCTTGGTGATCAATACACGCATTAAAGCCAAGTTCCTTGACGACGTAGTTGCATTTCTCGATTCCACCTGCAATGCCCACAACGTTGCATCCACGAGCTAGGGCGAGTTGTCCCACTACGCTGCCCACTGCGCCAGAGGCCGCATCTACGACAACGGTTTCCCCTCTTTTGGCCTCGCAGATATCTATTAGGCCAGTCCAAGCCGTAACCCCCGGCATCCCCAGAACTCCCAAGTACGCATGCTCAGCAATTTCGCTCGTATCGATGCGCTTTATTTCAAGTGCGTTACAAATGCCGTGAGTTTGCCAACCCAATGAGTTTAAAACCGTATCCCCGACTTTGAACTGATCGTTTTTTGATTCAATTACTGTACCTGTGCAAGATCCAACCATAACTTGCCCAATCTCAGCGCTCTTTGCGTATGATTTGGTTGGAGACAATCGTCCCCGCATGTAAGGATCAAGGGATAGGAATCGATTTCGAATCAAGACTTCTCCCTCCCCAGGCTTATTAATGGGTGACTGAACATATTCAAAGTCAGACTCTTTGAGCCATCCGCTAGGGTAGCTCTTCACAATTATTTGTTGGTTAATATTGTCCATTGGCTGATTTGGGGTTGAAAAATTACTAAATTTCGATAATTGCGATTAACAAATAGAGGATCCGCCGTCCACAGAAATGTATTGGCCAGTGATATGTCTTGATGCTTCGCTGGCTAAGAAAACGGCTGCTCCCATTAAATCCTCTTCCCCGCCTATCCTAGCAAGAGGCGTTTTGCTGATGACGGTATCTTTCATCGTGCTCAGCAAACCTTCGGTCATTTTTGAGGGAAAAAATCCCGGACAAATGGCATTCACATTGATGTTGTACTTGCCCCATTCTGCTGCCAAAGCTCTGGTATGGTTTACTAAAGCTCCTTTTGAGGTGTTGTACCCAATTGTTTGCATCTGCGGATTATTTCCCCTTAATCCAGCAATAGATGCAATATTGATGATCTTTCCGTACTGCCTTGGAATCATACTGCTCTTGGCAACCTCTTGACTGAGGAAGAACGTAGCGTTAATGTTCAAATTAATGAGCTTATGCCAAGCTGCATGGGGATAGTCCTCAGCGGGGGCTCCCCATGTCGCTCCAGCGTTATTGACTAATATATCAATGGTGCTCAATTTATCCAATGCATTATTGACGACACCCTTAATAACGGTCTCGTCTTGTAAATCTGCGGCCATCGTAAATACCTGAATGCCATTGCCCCTCAGGTCACTCTGCGCTAGCTCTAACTCTTCTTCTTTTCTTGCAATTAAAAAAACCGATGCCCCCATCTCGCCCAGTGCCTTTGCGATTTGGAGTCCCAAGCCGCGGGAGCCTCCCGTAATGATTGCATTTTTGCCGTTGAGATTAAATAATTTTTTAACACTCACAGGATATCCCCTTTTAAACCGTTTTACGCTTTTACCTAGCTTAATGCTATTGCCAAATAAGTTAGCACTCCCTACTAGGATAATGCAACTAACGCTCATGGGGTGAAACCCTAGCTCTGGGTTGTCGTTTAATTATTAAAGAAAATTTTCGTGTCTTTGCAGCGGTTCGTACATAGAATGACACTATTTCTTAATTCACATTAAACTTCAACGGCTCGCAGGAATGGGGGTTACCGATGAGCTAAGGTTTGGGCATTGCTTCAAGCGCATCAGCCTGATCACACAAACCTTGGGTGACTTTAATCACTACCTTGACTTAGTGAGTGATTATTTACTTAAAGACTCTGTGTCCTAAAAAATTAAAGCAATCGTCAAAAGGGAGAATACGGTTTGAATTCTAAATTTAAATACTATTGGGAAGATTTTCTTGCAGGTCAAGTCAAAGAGTTTGGTAGCAAAACTGTCTCTGAAGAAGATATTTTAAGTTTTGCCAGGGAATATGATCCCCAGTCCTTCCATGTGGATAGGGAAGCTGCTGAGCAAACAATATTTAAAGGGCTTATTGCCAGTGGTTGGCAGACTTGTGCATTCATGATGAGGATGATTTGTGACGAGTATTTGCTCGACTCTTCCAGTCAAGGCTCGCCAGGTTTGGATTTTGTTAAGTGGCTTAAACCGGTGAGACCTGGGGACTGTCTTAGAGTCCGTAGTAGCGTTCTTGAAACTCGTTCCATGAGCAGCAAGCCGCATTTAGGGCTAGTTAATACGTCTTGGGAGTGCTTAAATCAAAATAACGAGATAGTCACTTTCATGCAAGGCTGGGTCATATTCATTAAGCGAAACCCTATTTGAGGCAGGCCCCTAGTTCGCAGTCCTAATCATGTTAATTTAGGGGTACTATGATAAGAGCAGTTTCACATCCCAAAAGATTTAAGATTCAATTTAGATGGATGCACCAAAATATACAGTTAACCTACTTAACTTAATCATTTCCTTGTTTAAATTTTTCTTTAAGAAAAAAGAACACTCTACTGACCTAGAGCGAGCCCGGGATTTGGTTGATGCGATTGACAGGGGAGGAATCCCGTTGAATGCAGTAAGAGTTAATGCAATCGCACGCAGTTTAGGGTTAGAGGTGTCAAATTCAGCCCCAATGCCACAGACAATTGAGCGAATTAGAGCAGCTCTACAGCGAGCTGGGCGGTAAGAGCGATAACAAGCCCGGATGTTGAAGCGACCAAAGTAATCGGCACCGTGAATAAATTGCATCTTCATGGGGTTTGTCCTAGACCCGTTATCCCCTTGTACTCTCACAAAACCCCATTGACTTCTTGTTGAGATAGGAGATAGTAGGGGGTGGAGGAGAAAGCGCTAATGCTTGGCCTCAATTCTAATTACTACACCGGAGATTTTTTGATGATTAAGAATTTGAAACCCATTCCTTTTGCTCTAACGGTCCTATTGGGATTGGGTCTAAGCAGTCATTTAGTTGCTCAGGCAGAGGATAAGCTCAAAATTGGATTCATAACAGACATGTCCGGCCTTTATGCCGATGTCGAGGGAAAAAATGGCGCTTTAGCTATCCAAATGGCTATCGATGATTTTGGTGGAAAAGTTTTGGGTATGCCTATTGAGCTTTTAACTGCCGATCATCAAAACAAACCTGATATCACCTCTGCTAAGGTTCGCGAGTGGATAGATACGGACGCAGTGACACTGGTGATGAGTGGAACAAACTCAGCCACCGCCCTAGCAGCTTCTGCGGTGGCGCTTGAGAAAAAACGGGTTCATATTAACAGCGGCGCTGGCTCCTCAGTTTTGACCAACGCCCAGTGTTCGCCCTACACAGTTCACTATGCCTACGATACTGTTTCTCAGGCCAAGGGAACCGCATCTGCTGTTGTGGACGGCGGCGGTAAGAGTTGGTATTTCTTAACTGCTGATTACGCATTCGGACAGGCCTTGGAGACCGATACAACCGCGGTTGTGAAGGCGAAGGGGGGAACTGTTTTAGGAAGCGTACGTCACCCACTGAACGCCTCTGATTTCTCCTCCTTCTTGCTTCAAGCGCAAAGCTCCAAAGCGCAGGTACTGGGTATGGCAAACGCCAGTACCGACACGATGAACGCGGTCAAGGCCGCCCAGGAGTTTGGAATCAACAAGACCATGAAAATCGCTGGTCTCTTGGTCTACATAACAGATATCCACGCATTAGGCTTGAAAAGCACTCAGGGCATGCTCATGACAGTGAGTTGGTACTGGGATCTGAATGATGAGACGCGCAAATTCGCTGCTCGCTTTTTTGAGAAAACCAAAAAAATGCCAACTGCGATCCAAGCCGCTGATTATTCTTCGACTATGAATTATTTGAAAGCTGTTCAAGCCGCCAAGACTACTGATGCAGATAAAGTCATGACGACTTGGAAGGGTATGAAAATGAAGGACATGTATGCTTCAGGCCAAATCAGGGCCGACGGAAGTTACATACACGATATGTATCTTGTCCAAGTTAAGACACCTGCAGAGTCTATGAAGCCCTGGGATTATTTCAAAATTGTTAAAAAGATGCCCGGTGAAGAGGTCTATACAACCAAGGCCGAGACTAAGTGCGCCTTGTGGAAGTAATATATTTATCCATCTTGCGCGCCGCGTAAGATGGATAAAGAGGGTGCCCCTTAAAAGGGCATCTGTCCAAGAATATGCCTCGAATGTCCTTTTTATGCGGTATATACTAGGCGATAGAGACTTTCAAATCCATTAGCTTTTACTAGCCTATGTCAGCCTATGTTTAAAACTTTATCAAAATCCACCCTTGCCTCGCTAACGTTCGTTTGTCTGGTTTGCGCTATTACTGGGTGCGCTACTAGCACCAATTACGTGAAGGAAGGCGGTGATTACCAGGCTGATAGTGTGCAGTGCAAAGAGGAGGAGTTACGGGTCATAGACAAGAATGGGGACTTAGATAAGCCCAACGATCTGAATACGCCTAAGGCTGCGCAATATGTAAGTCCATTTGAGTCTTGTATGGTCTATAAAGGCTGGCGCCCAGAGAAAACTGAATTTCGTCTGAATTCTCTGAAGATGTCTTGGTAATTAGTTTTTAGCCTTAGCTTTCGGTTTTGATTTTTTTGTAAGAGATTCATAAGTCGCAACTTCCTTGTTCAGTTGATCAAGTTGTGAAGTGAGCTCTTTATTGGTTTGAGAGATTTTTTCAATTGAAGCGGCGTCTTCCTCGCTCTTGGTCTGAAGTTCTTTGACCTTGGCCTCTAATTCCTTGATTTTGGCGCCCGCGCTCTCTAGCTCCTCAGTTTGTTGAGTCAGCGCGGACTGCGCTTGAAGCGATTGGTGATAAGAGTAGTAGGCTGCCCCGGCACCGGCAATAGCAAGAACGGTTGCAAATACAGAGATGATTTTAAAAATTGCAGTTGTACTAATTTTCATAAAATAATGTAGGTTACTGAGGGTGGTTGAATTAAAGTGGTATGTTTAAAACACTCACTCTATCCATCGCATGTGGTTTATTTTACCAACAAGCCGTTCAGTTTAAAAAATTCAGTTATCTAACCACTCACACAGTGGTCCCCACTGCTCGTAGTCACTCGGGAAGGCCGAGGCTTCAACGTCAAAAAGGGTAGTACCTTGACTTGAAAATCGACTGTAATTTTGAGTATCTCTGATGTAGGTTAGCAAGAATATGTTCATCTTCTCAGCGAAATCCATCAGTTGGTGCCATGCTTTGGTTCTTGGGTTGACTCGCATAGCAATAACTTGAACCTTTTCCTGGTCTTTAGGTTTCTTACTTTTGAGAAACTGAATGAACTCATAGGTTGCTTGTATGTCAAAGAAATTGGGCTGTAAGGGCACCACAATCTTGTCTGCTCGCTCAATCAACTTGTCTAATCTCCAGCCCGCAACGCTAGCGGCAGTGTCAATGACTAAGTGGGTCGTGCTCTCGGGCGGTTTAGCCGTGATCACAAGGTCGGCGGGATAATCCCAAGTCTGGATGGCTGCAAGCGTCGCTGGACGATTGGCCAGCCATCTTTTGGAGGATTGCTGTATGTCAGTGTCTCCGAGCAGGACTTTATGCTGGCGGGTTGCAAAATAACCGGCAATGTTGGTCGACAAAGTTGATTTGCCAACGCCTCCTTTGGGGTTCATTACAACGACTGATTTCATGAAGCAACTTAATTCTTTTTCGGCATAAAACCCGCACAAATTAAAGGCGGGGGGGTCTATTTTAGAAGATTTGGGATCTGTCTTCTTTGTATCGGAGTCATTTGGGGACTCTTTAGACCTTAATCTTTAATTTTTATATCTTTCCAAAAAGCAAAATACCCCTTTATGTTCCCAGCCTCGGGTTTAGGATCAGGGTAATACCAGGCTGCATCGGTCAACAGTTCCCCGTCAATGCAAATGGATTTGTAACTGGCCTGTCCTTTCCAAGGGCAAGTTGATTTGTGGTTGCTAAAGGTAAAGTGCTCTTGCACCAAAGACTCTGGGGGAAAGTAATAATTCCCCTCAACGAGTATGGTTTTATCGCTTTGTGCGATGACTTTATCTCTCCATAAGGCTTGCATTTGATTTCCTCGAAAATTTGTCAAAATTGTGAAGTAAGCAATTCATTTGCTTTTCGCACGACACCAAACTGTACCTTAGTATCGTCTTTTTTGATTTGGATCAACTCAATAGGCTGGGTCATATTCAACTTATCATTGAACATGCCTCTAGAATTGGATCATAAAATCTTGAGTTGTACCCGCTGCGCCGTTTCGTGTGTTTTGGAGTGGTTCGGCGCAGTGCAGTGCAGTGCCCAAAATTCTTCCCAATTCTAATCATTTCATTAATTAAAGTAGCAAGCATATGTCAACCGTGATCAACATAGATCCCCAGTGGATGGTGAGTTATACCCATGACCAGATCACTATTGGGGACATAGCGAAAGTGGTTCGTACTTTAACGCTGGAGGACATTCAAGCCTTTGCAGCGGTGTCTGGGGATACAAATCCAGCACACTTGGATCCTGCTTTCGCGGGAGCCTCAATTTTTCACGGAGTGATTGCTCACGGAATGTGGGGAGGTGCCCTAATTTCCAGCGTACTTGGAACAACCTTTCCTGGTCCAGGGACGATTTATCTAGAGCAAAAGCTCCATTTCTCCCGCCCCATTCGAATTGGAGACACAGTAACGGTTAGTGTGACTTGCAGCGCTAAGGATGATGATAAAAAGGTGATTGAACTTGATTGCCTCATTGTTAATCAAGACGGTGCGAAGGTTATGTCGGGGGTCGCTAAAGTACTAGCTCCGACTAAGGCCATGAAAATGCCCCGTGTCCAGGCCTCCCACATCACGCTTTTCAACCCCGAGCAAAGGCATAAGGATCTATTAAGTCTGGGTGAGAAGCTAGATCCAGTGAGTTGCGCAGTTGTTCATCCTTGTGATGAGGAGTCCCTTAGAGGAGCAGTGAATTCACACTTTGGGGGGTTGATCAATGCGGTTTTGGTGGGGCCCGAGAGGCGAATCAGGGGCCTTGGCGAACAATTTGGAATTAACTTAGGCGGTATTAAATTCATAGACACTCCTCATAGCCACGCCTCAGCAGCCACTGCGTCCGAGATGGCTGCAGCAGGCGAGGTGGAGTGTTTGATGAAGGGGAGTTTGCATACCGACGAAATCATTCACGCTGTGTTGGCGCAAACAAAACTTCGTACAGCGAGACGTATGTCACATGTCTTTCGGTTTGATGTGCCGATGTATTCCAAGCCTTTATTCATAACGGACGCTGCACTTAATATTGCACCAAATTTGATGGAGAAAAAAGATATTGTTCAAAACGCAATTTCTTTGTGCGAGATTTTGGGAGGTTCGCAACCTAGAGTTGCAATTTTGGCGGCCGTAGAGACGGTCAACATGGGCATGCAATCAACGCTTGATGCTGCTGCGCTTTGTAAGATGGCTGACCGTGGTCAAATAACGGGGGGCATCTTAGATGGCCCACTCGCATTTGATAATGCCGTATCCCCCCACGCACTCCAAGTCAAGCACATTCAGTCATCTGTTGCTGGGCAAGCGGATATTTTGTTGGCCCCGGATTTGGAGTCAGGCAACATGATGGCCAAGCAGCTAGAGTACTTGGGGGGCGCAACCGCTTGTGGAATTGTCTTGGGCTCACGCGTGCCTATTGCGCTGACCAGTCGAGCAGACAGCGCAAATACGCGCGCTGCGTCTGCGCTCTTGGCAAAGCTTTGTGCCCATCAATACCGCAACAAACCACTTTAAGTTAATCCTAAGTTAAAGCTATGGCAGTTCTATCCGTTAACGCTGGGTCTTCAAGTCTAAAATTTGCACTGTATCCCCTTAATACCGCTTTGCTAGGGGAGCCTTTCTTGATTGGCCAATTTGAGCGCTTAGAGGCCTGGGACGCAGCAAAACAACCGGGCACAACAAGAGTTGCAACTCTCAAGTACAAGAGGTGGGACAAGGGGACAAAGGGTTCGGTAACTCAGGAAATTCCTTTGTCCTCTGGTATCGATCCCTTTGATGAGGCCATCAATGTGCTCAAATCTTTGATCCAAGAGAGTTTGGGGCAGAGTGGCGATGTTACAAAATCCTTAATTGCCATCTCTCACCGCGTCGTGCACGGGGGGGCGCTTTATAAATCAAGCACCGTCGTAACGGGACAAGTCCTCGCTGAACTGCGAACTTTAAACACCCTTGCTCCTTTGCATCAGCCTCACAATATTGCTGGCATTGAGTCCTTTATTCGCTCGTTCCCAAGAACAACCCAGGTAGCCTGCTTTGATACAAGCTTTCATACGAGCCTGGGATCCCTAGAGACCACCTTTGCGATTGAGCAAAGGTTAACCGATGCAGGGGTGCGGCGCTACGGATTTCATGGGCTTTCCTATCAGTACATCACCCAAAAACTGGCGCTGCTGACGCCGCGTGCCAGTGGCAGAGCCGTATTGGCTCATCTAGGCAATGGGGCAAGTCTATGTGCCACTTATGAAAATAAGAGTGTTGCAACGACCATGGGATTTTCAGCGCTTGATGGGCTGATGATGGGGACCCGTTGTGGCTCAGTAGATCCGGGGGTGTTGCTTTATTTGATGGATCAGGGCTGGAGTGCTCGCGATATTGAGGCCTCTCTTTATAAAAAAAGTGGCCTGCTAGGGGTCTCTGGTAGCAGTGCTGATGTAAGAACCTTGAGAGCTTCCAAAGATCCGAAGGCTACTTTTGCGCTTGAACTATTCACGCGACGAGTCGTCAAAGAGATGGGAGCACTTACCGCGGTCTTAGGAGGAATTGATTTAATTTGTTTCACCGGAGGGATAGGCGAGCACGACTTGGTCTTAAGAAGCGAAGTTTGTAAACAGCTTTCCTGGCTTGGAGTAAAGTTGGATGACTCTTTGAACCAAACCGCTACAAAGGATCAATCTATGTTGATTAGTCAACAGACCAGTTCAGTGCAGGTCTGGGTAATACCAACCGATGAGGGGAGAGTCGCTGCTCAGGAGGCTATTGAGTTGGTAGCGGATAAGGGATGAAACCTTGGGAGAGAGCAACTAAGACGGACTAGGAGCTCACGTTGCTCCCGTAAGAGCTAGCGTTATATTGCTGAATACTGATATAGCTGTCTTTATGAAGATCGCCAATTAATTGGTTGAATTTTGCAAATGTCTCTTTAATAAACTCCTCTTTATTAGGCCCGCTAACGGTGTCGGAAACAAACACAGTCATTAGCAAGCAACTGCTGTGCTGCGCACTTAGTAATTTATCCTCGGTCACCCAATTTCCCCGGTCTATATACTCGACCAAGATGAGTGAGGAGTTGGGATCTCCCATTAAATACTTGGCATCTAACGCTCTTAAAATCTTGGCAATTGAAGCCGTTGTTTTATGAGATTCTCTTCCGCTAATTTTCACGTTAAACGTAGTCATTTTGTGCCTTTGTCTAAATCATTGATTTAAAGCTACTAATCTATTTTCAACATTGTAAGGGTTAGATGAGTTCGGCAAGAGTGCTTAAGGTTTTTTGGAATTGAGAGGGATCCGGTAACTTCATTGCAAAATCCCAAATAACTGTTCTTTTCTGTATTGCTCCAGCATAGAAAAGTTCTTTTAATTCCGTGCGCATTGATCTCTAATTCGAAAGGCATTGATACTTTATTTAACCGACGCGTCTTATTAAATTCAAAACTATCAGTGCATAGTGCAATGCATCGATAAGCATCATTGCCCGCTTGGTCGCAAGCTCGCCCGCAAGCTCAAATAACTTGGTTGTATGAGGCAAAACGGTAACGAACTCTGCGTTTGCAAAAAACTCTTGATCGCCTTTTTCTCAATCCCCCAAGCCAATTGGGGCAGGGGCTAATTGGGTGATGTGAGTGAACAATAGATCGTATTCAGATTGCCGGGGTGAGCGAGTGCCCAAGGGATCTGAGTTTAGTGAGAACTCTAAATCTAGGATTTTCCACTCCTCCTCGCTCAAGACCTTCAAGGCCTCTGGGAGGATTAGGCTTTCCTCGAGTTGCATGTGTTGCATATAAAAGGTGATGTACTGGGCCGAGAAATGGTTAAATTCATCTCTCTTTTTGTCCCCCAACATCTCCCATCCAATTAGGAGGTGTTCGAGTTCTCTGATTTTGTACTCGCCGTACTTATGATCAATCTCTAACTTATCAATCAAATCTTTTATCTGAGGGGACCTGTCTTTGATGAAAGGAAATAGCAGCGTTGATTCTTTCGGGTGATGTTGTTTCTCAGGAAATTCATCAATATAAAAAAGCATCGCCCGCAGGACTTTGAAGAACAACTCCTTATTGTCTAAGGGGCCGCGTTTAATCATTAAACCCATTGACTGAAGCATTGCGCTGAGTGAGGCGTGTTCCTCTCGGATAATTTGTAAAGATTTATGCATCAACTGATCCCCCGGGACAAAGTTCTTAATTAATATTTTGATTAAGCCTGACTTTACAGATGTCCGGATGATGAGGTTTGATCTAAATCAATAGCCTAGGGGTTTAGCTAGGTAAAGCCACCTTGCATCAATCACTAATTCCAATGGTTTACGGATAATGCGCAACTAAATAACGTGCAACGCGTGCAAAACGCGCTCCGGCGTTGCCGGTGCAACAAGTTCGATTCTCTTACACGGCATAACTCTGTCCTCAAGCCCTGCGCTGACTGCCTCCTTTAAAGCTTCAAAGACGCTTATTGAGAGCATAAAGGGTGGTTCTCCGACCGCTTTACTTGCAAAAACGTTATCTTCCAGGTTGGGTTCCTGCCAAAGTTGAACAATAAAATGTTCGGGCGTGTCGCCGGTGGTTGGAATTTTGTAGGTACTTGGCGCGTGAGTGGTGAGCGCGCCCTGGGCGTTCCAAACTAACTCTTCGTTGGTGAGCCACCCCATGCCCTGGATAAATCCGCCCTCAATTTGACCGAGATCAATTGCGGGGTTGATGCTTCTTCCAACGTCTTGCAAAATGTCAACGGCAATGACGCGACTCTCCCCGGTTAATGTATCCAGAGCAACCTCGGTGCAGGCTGCCCCGTAGGTGAAATAATAAAAAGGTCTGCCCGTCAGTGTCGTTTTGTCATAATGTATTTTTGGAGTCCTGTAAAACCCGTCACTCCAAAGTTGAATCCGGTTTGCGTAGGCAAGTTGAACTACCTCCTTGAAGGGGCGGCTTGCGGTTGGAGTGGAGATGCATGAGTTTTCAAATACAACGGCTCCCGCACCGCAATGATCAAGGCCGCAGACGAATGCGGCTAAATTGTTTTTAATTTGACGTGCAGCGTACTGAGCCGCCCTGCCGTTTAAATCAAACCCCGAGGAGGCAGCAGTAGCTGAGGCGTTGGGTATTTTGCTGGTGTCTGTTGCCGTCACCCGCACTTGGTCCAATTCAATCCCCAGCTCTCCCGCAACTATTTGTGCAACCTTTGTGTGTAGACCCTGGCCCATTTCTGTGCCCCCGTGATTGACCTGAACGCTTGCGTCGGTATACACATTGACCAATGCGCCGGCTTGGTTAAACAAGGTAGCGGTAAACGAAATGCCAAATTTAACTGGTGTGAGAGCAATACCTCTTTTTAAAAGGGTATTTTTAGCGTTCCACTGGGCAATCTCCTTTCTACGCTGAGCGTAATTGGAGCTTTGTTCGAGCTGGTGTATCAAGGGCTTAAGAATATTATCCTCAACCGTCATTTTGTAGTGCGTTACGCAGCGTTCGCCGCCACTGCTGGGTTGATAAAAGTTAATTTTTCGAACCTCTAAAGGATCTAGCTCTAACTCCCTAGCAATCTCACCCATGATGTGCTCAATAACGATCATCCCCTGTGGCCCTCCAAAGCCTCTGAAGGCCGTGTGGCTTTGGGTATTTGTTTTGCATCTGTAAGACGTGATGCTCACATTTTCCAGAAAATAAGCATTGTCGGCGTGAAAGACAGCCCGATCAGCTACCGGTCCCGAGAGGTCTGCACTAAACCCGCAGTTGGAAGCAAGCATTAATTCCAACCCTCGGAGTTGCCCTTGGGTGTTGAATCCAGCCTTGTACTCGTAGTAAAAGGGATGACGCTTACCAGTGATCAGAAAGTCTTCATCACGGTCTAGGCGCATTTTGATGGGACACTTAAATTTTGACGCTGCAAGTGTTGCCCAAACGGCCAAATGACCTCCCTGGGTTTCTTTCCCCCCAAATCCCCCTCCCATTCTTTTGCATTCCACCCTGACAGCGTTCAAATCAATATTCAAAGCGTGGGCGATCCAGTGCTGAACTTCCCCCGGGTGTTGTGTACTGGAGTGAATTAACCACTGTGACTGCTCTAAAGGCACTGCGTATGCAATCTGACTTTCTAAATAAAAATGTTCTTGCCCGCCGACTTCCAGATGACCGCTGATTGTGCGTTCTGAGTTCTTTAGTGCTTGGCTTGCATCTCCTCGAGTGACGTGAACAGGGGGAAGTACAAAATTTTTTAAACGGATAGCGTCCTGTATGGTCAAGACAGGATCGAGTGCCTCAATCTCGCAAAGCACCTGTCTGGCAGCTCTTCTTGCTTGCATCACAGAGTCTGCAACGATTAACCCAATTACTTGACCAATATGGTAAACACGGTCCAATGCAAAGATTGGCTCGTCGTGCGCGAAGCTAGCAAGGTATTTATCACCCTCGATATCATTGGCTAAGACAATACCCTTCACACCGGGTAAGTTTAGAGCAGAGCTGGCATCAATTTTTTTCAGGTAACCGTGTGCAACCCCACTGAGTATGGGGGCAGCGTAGAGGGTACCCTTGATCTCGGGGATATCATCAATGTAGATAGCACTGCCGCTTACCTGGGCCTGGGCGCTTTCATGGAAATGGGGCTTGCCCAGAACATTTGAGCTAGATGCGGGAACAGGGACACGGCTAAATGCTGGGTTAGTTGACTGACTGGTTGATTGAGTAATGCCCTGGGACGGAGTCAGTGCAGGAGGTGAGGACACAGAAGAGGAGGAGCTTACGGACTGTTTGTGCATGGCAAAGTGTTAGGAGTTCTCTGGGGTTTAAAAAAGTTTTTTCACTCAACTGTAGGTAGCCCCTGTTCAAAGGGCGCGAGTGATTAACTTGCTAGCACTGGTACTCGCACTAGATAAATCTACCCAAAATTGATTTTCCTCGTTGGTCATTGTTGTTGCCGTAGCCATAACCATTGACCTTGAATCTGGATTGGTACTTTGCGTTGACGACTCAGGCGTGTCTAAGTGCAGAGTTTCAAGCGCGAACCGTTTGATAAGACTCTCAAGGATATGCGAGCGGTAGGCTGAGCTTGCTCGCATATCCGACAGCGGTGTGAATTCATTAACGATCACGGATTGGGCTCGTTTAAAGGAATTCATATTAAAGGGCTGTCCAAGAAGTGCGCGCTCGGTTAAGTAGGCTTTCACAGGAGTTGCTGCTACGCCTCCAACACCAATACTTGCAAATGCAATGATTCCGTTGGATATGGATAAGTTGATGCACAAACAAACTGCTGAAATATCATCATCAAATCGTTTTGATATTTTGTACGCTCTAAAGACCTCATTGGACTGAGGTTTAGGAACCTTGATCCAACAGATGACCTCTGTTGGATTAAGTATGCTCTGTCTATAGCCCGTATAAAAATTCTCTAAAAGTACTTCTCTGTGTCGAATTTTGCCTCTGTGCATACGCATCAGTACAAGACTAGACCCAAGGGCTATGAGAAGCGGCATACTGTCCCCAATGGGCGAGCCGTTTCCAATATTTCCACCCAAAGTCGCTGAATTGCGTATGGGCAATCCTGCAAACCTCTCGGCAAAGGTTTTAAGTTGAGGCCTGTCCTTAAGCAATGCCTCAAACGCTTGTTCCACTCTTACAGCGGCACCTAAAGCGATGTGATGTGGGTACTCCTCAATACGGCGTAATTCTTGTACCTGCGTTAGGTCAATAATATGATCAAATTCTTTGAATTGCTTTGTAATCCATAACCCTACGTCCGTGCTACCAGCAATGAGTTGCGCGTTTAAGAAGTTCTGTCTCAAGGCTAGGAGCTCTCGCAGGTTGCTTGGTAATTGGTAGCCACTCTGGGTTAATTTCTCTTTTGATGAGCTTTTTGAATCCACCTGTATTTTGGGGGATTTTTTTTCTTTTATTGATTCTTGCCTGGTTAACTTCTCGAGCGACTCCAGTCGTTGGCGAAGCTGCGATGGATCTAGTTTTAAAGAGGGGTGACACTCATAGCTTGACAAACTCATAGCGGCATCAATGATGGGTCTGTACCCCGTGCATCGACACAGGTTCCCTGCAAGTTCAACCTGCGCTGTGTGCCTGTCTATCATTTTCCCCTTCGCGGTGTAATTTTGATACATGGCAAATAGGCTCATTACGAAGCCAGGCGTACAAAATCCGCATTGAGTGGCATGAGCTTGAAGCATTGCGCTTTGAACGGGATGAAGTGATCCGTCATCTGCTATTAGATCTTCAACACTCCACAGCGCCAGTGCATTTACCGAGTGTGCTAATTTGATGCAACTGTTGACTGCTCTAAAGCGAAGCTCTTTATTCTCTAACTCAGCGACTACGACCGTGCAAGCCCCGCAGTCACCCTCACCACATCCCTCCTTAGTGCCTGTGCATTTCAGATCTTCTCTAATAACTTGAAGCAGCGTTCTTGAGGGCGGTACGCCCTCAAGATTGATGATCTGATTCTTACGCAAAAATCGCAATGGATGGGTCTTTGTAACTAGACTGAGGGGCATTTTTCTGGAATTAAGTGAGTGACACCAGTATTTTCGATCAAAACGGCTTAATTTTTCATTTTTTTGTCAATTGGAGTATATTAATCGTCGGACTGATAATTGTCGTATCGATCGAATTCGGACTTGTCCAAGTGCCAGTATCCCCAAATTCGCATTCGCTTAGGCAATCAACTTATGCTAAATTAACCTTCATTCATCAACTGTTGAAATAAATTAATGCACTTCTACTTCCAAAATAATTCGCTATTTCGTCAATTTCGATCTGGCTTAGTGTTCCTTTCGGTATTGGTCGCAGGCGGGTGTGCAATAGATACCCCTATTCAGCACCATCCGATTTTGGGTTCAAATTTTGGATACCCCAATTACAAGCTAACCCTACAAACTGAAACGGAGAGGGCAACATTCCATGCCAAGTTGTTTACCCTCAAATACGAAGAATGTGCTTCCGGCAATATTGATTACGTAGAGTTTGATGGTGCTATTAATAAGGATGCAATCGAGGTATTTCAGACTATTTTGCTCGAAGCCCAGGGATGCAAGAACAAACAAGGCGTTGCTCTATACCCATTTGTTTATCTGAACTCGTCATACGGGGAAATCAAAGACGGCTACGCTTTAGGAGAGCTTTTTAGAAAACACAATATTCAGACCCTTGTTACGCAGGGTCAAGTTTGTAGGGGTGCTTGTGCGATAGCCTTTTTGGGAGGCAAAAGCAGAGGGGTAAAGGAGACTGGCTCAGTTGTCTTTGCGACTAGCAAAGGCAAGGGGTTTGGTATTGACTGCGAGCGTGCTAATGAGCAAGTTGCGCTTCGCTCATATATCCAAAAAATGTTGAGCCCGGTAGCTGCAGATCGTTTTTATTTCAATCTCCTCAACTACTGCACCCAAACCGATGGATGGTCGCTCAGCGCCGATACTGCGTCCTCTTGGATTAGGTGATCCTATTAAACGGTTTGAAGCGCTCATGCTCCGTTTATGCCCTGCTTAGGCCCATGCTTACGACCCACCTTAATACCTTGGTATTCATAGTTGAAAACTAGGGTTGAATGCTAGATGGCTGACATTTCCTTGCCTTCAAAGATGTAGAATTTCGTAGGTTATGCTTTTTCTTACTTTCAATTAAATAAAAATTCACCATGAACTTAACTAACATTACTTCATCTAAAACAAATCGCCGCGTATTTATGCTCCAGTCTGTGGTTGCCACCGCAGCTGCAGTGGCTGTTGCTGGCGCACAAGCCCAAGCCTTGGTCGCAGAAAACGACCCCCAAGCTTCGGCACTCGGATACAAAGCGGATGCCTCCAAGGTAGACAAAGCTAAGTTCCCTAAATATGCAGGTGGCCAATTTTGTTCAAACTGCGCGTTGTTCCAAGGCGCAGCAGGCGCTGCAGCTGGTGGCTGCCCTCTTTATGCTGGGAAACAAGTGTCTGCAAAAGGCTGGTGCTCTGCTTACGCTAAGAAGGGTTAATCAGGATAATCAGACACGCACTTTGCCAAGTAAAGAGCGTGTCGGTTTCGAGAAACCGGGGGCGCAAGCCCCCCTTTGTTTTTCCAGAGCTACTTTTGGTAAAGCCAAATACAAAAGCGGTTTGCAAGACTTAAGTCCTGCTAACCGCTTTTTTTATACTCCCTAAACTCCCTAAACTCCCTAAACTCCCTAAACTGCCTAAGTTAACTTACAAATTGTTTAGCTAAGAATCTCCAGTTAACGAAATAGGCGAGCTATCTTAAAGTATAGGGCTTACTTTAGAAGCGGTAGGTAACGCCTACAGCTGCTGCAGTTGGATTTAAACCAAGTTGACCAATCTTAGAGCCAGATACATAGACATCAGTTTTGATTTGAATATACTTCACATCTAAATTTATACCCCAGTTTTTGTCGATCATGTAATCGGCACCTAACTGAGCAACTCCTCCGTAGCTATTATTTTTTACGGTCGCGGTGTTGTTAAGGATACTTTGGGATGTAAAAGAAGTGTAGTTGGCGCCCAGACCAACATAGGGCTTGATAGCGCCTAAACCCGTGAAGTGATACTGAGCAAGGAGAGAGGGCGGCAAGGCTTTTAAGGTGCCTTGGTAAGCTCCTGCGACGTCAATATTGACCTTTTGTGGATAGGTAAGTACGAGCTCAGCGGCGATATTCTTAGTAAAGAAATACGATACGTCGAACTCTGGAATTGCCTTGTTTTCTGCTCGTACATTAGTCGTAGCTAGCCCGTCATTTTGAGCGTTTGACCAGTTGAGTTCAACTGCGCGTGCACGTACCATCCACGGCCCACTAGAGTCTTGCTGGGCGTAAACGGAGGAAACGGAGCAAACACCGCATAATCCAAAAGTCAACAAAGTAGCTGTTTTTACTATAGTTTTATAAGCTTTCATTTTTACTCTCTTTTATTTTGTTTCGATAATGAATTGTTGATCCTCTGAGGACCCCTAGGTTTGATACATATCAAACTTTCGTTCAGTGCATCCTAAAATATTGAATGGTGTCTTTAAATAACCACCCCTGTAAAAATGAAGCGTATCTGGGGATTGGGTAGATATGAAGTTCAATCCGAGTGGCCGAAATCTTAATTCAAATTTGTCTTGAGGCTTTATGAAGGGATGGGGATTCAATCCATATTTTTAGATATAACTGTCGTCAATATAATATTCAGGGTACATTACCAATTACCAATTACCAATTACCAATTACCAATTACCAATTACCAATTACCAATTACCAATTACAAATATTTGATGAGATTCACTGAATGAATTTTTTTGTTCGCTCCGGCATAGCCCTGTTTTTAATAGTGGTTCATTGTTGTGTAAATGTATACGCTCTGGACTCTAGCAGAAGCAGTGAAATTAAAGAATGTTCAAGCGGTGAAGTCTCAACTTGGGGAGACGGTACAGATAAATCTGTTCCCTATTCAAGTATTAACTTTCTCTACATTCATGCAGGCGCGCCAGCATGGTTTAGTGAAAAACTAGTGACTGGGCTTATCCAACGTGCTGCAAGTGCTTGGACAGAGTGCGGGATTTCAGCTCAAACCAGTCTGGGTGATCAACCACCGCATTACCAAATCTCAAATGAAATTGTTATTGAGTGGAGTGATGCAAAGAGCCAGGGAAATATAGGTGCGTCTAACATTACGCAAAAAAGGCTGTACCTATCACCTGGTGTATTTAAAACACTCCGAGAAATTCGTCCCACCTATGATGCTAGTTACACGCTTCAAATGACGCTTTCGCATGAGATGGGACACTTTTACGGCCTCGTTGCACACTCTAGACGCTGCGTAGATGTACTCTCGTACTACAAAAACAATGCAGGTGATTTGTGCAACATCCGAGACCGTGCAGAGTTCAGTAAAGCCGTCGAATACCGATCAGCATTACCAACCGCGTGCGATATTCAGCGGTGTCGAAGAATAAATAATAATTAATTGAAGTTGAGACCAGTTCGCCAATACCGCCAATACCGCCAATACCAACTTAGCGGTGCGTCAGTCCTCTATTCCTCTTTGCGCTGGTATACCTGCGTCAAAGGCGTGCTTTATCATTTTCATTTCAGTAACTGTGTCCGCAATATCAACGATCTCAGTTGGACAATTGCGACCCGTTAAGACAATATGTACCCCTCGTGGACGATTCTTTAGTGTTTCTAAGACATCCTCTAAGGCTAGCCATCCGAACGTAATTGGATAGGTGATTTCATCTAGTACAACTAAAAAAAACTGATTGCTAAGTATGCTGGCCTTTGCTTTCTCCCATCCGTCTCTGGCGAGTTGTGCTGATCGTTCTAGGTCTTGGCTTTTCCAACTGAACCCATCCCCAAGGCCTTCTATCGGTATGCCTAGTTTCTCAAACGTTCTGTGCTCTCCAAAGCGAGCAGTTGGTACTTTCATGAATTGGTAGATTTTGACCGATTTACCCCTGCCGTGGGCTCTAAGGGCAAGACCAAAGGCGGCTGTGCTCTTGCCCTTGCCGTCACCTGTGTTGATGATAAGTAAACCCTTCCTCTCGCCGCTTGAGGTTTCGTATGGTTTTTCTGTAGGAGGATTTTGAATTTCCATTTATTTGTCCGAATATTTGTCCGAAATCATTCTAGGTAAGGAGATCCATTGCTCATTGATGCGCATTATTTGAATTCTATTTTCAAAAACACTCTCGATAGCTCGGTGGGTGACTTTGTCTGAGCTAATACCCTGGTGCATGATTTGACCACAGTTCATGACAATCATCTCGTCTCCCAGTAATGCCATTGAAATTTCGTGGAGGACGCTTATAACTGTCTTTTGCTCGCTGATTAATGACTTAACAATTTCAAGCCAATCCACTTGGTGTGGTGGATCTAAATTGGCAAGAGGCTCATCCATGAGATAAATCTCAGCTTTAACAGCTAAAGCCCTAGCCAAGAGAGCGCGCTGGCGCTCACCACCAGATAACTCCCTTAAAGAGCGCTCCCTCCATTCCCAGGCTTGAGTCTGCCTAAGGGCTTGCTCAACTGCAGCGCGGTCTTCGGTGCTTGGCGTGCTTAACCATCCTTGGTGGGGTAGGCGACCCAGCATTGCAACATCATAGACACTTAAATCATCTGCTCCCATTTGGCTTTGACCCAACCAAGCAAGATGTCGCGCTTTCACCTTGGGATTAGGAATCGACTCGGATAGATGTGAAAATCTCACCTCACCGCTATAGTGTGTCAATCCAGCTAGGACTTTAAGCAGTGTCGATTTGCCAGCGCCGTTAGGTCCAATGATATTAATCCAATGTCCACACTTCAAGTCAATGTTGATATCGCGCAGGATATGCGCCGATCCAAGATGAGCGTTTACGCCCCGTATTTGTATGGCTGTAGACTTCATAACGTTTCTTGATTCATGTTGCGCGAGTACATGAGCCATAGTAAGTACACACCACCCAAAATTGCTGTAAAAAGGCCGACGGGCAACTCCTGCGGGGCAATAAGCAAGCGCGCTGCAATATCTGCAATTAACAGAAGTAGCCCGCCCATTAAACTTGAGATCAGGATCAACCAATTGTGTGTAACCTTGAGGAGGGAGCGAACTAAATGGGGCGCTGCTAAGCCCACAAAAGCGATCAAACCCGTTTGAGCTACCGCGATCCCGATTGAAAGTGCGAGCACAGCGATCAATGCCATCCTAACTGGGCGTAAATTCAGTCCCAAACTGATAGCCGTTGCTTCGCCGAGGCTCAATGCGTCAAGGGCACGACTAAGAGTCCAAGAGCAAGCTGAGCAAAAAAACCAAATAATGCTCATTAAAAGGATTGAGCTCCAACTTAAGAGGCTTGTCGTGCCCAGCAAAAAGGATTGCATACTTTGAAGGATTTGCGGATCAAGCATTGCTGTTAACGAGGTCAAGGCGCCCAGAATAACGCCGACAATAATCCCTGCTAATAAAAGCCTAAGTGTGTGCTGCACGCCTCGTGAAAGTAGGAGGGTTAGAGTCACTGCTAGTAAGGCACCTAGAAATGCTGCACCGCTAAGCCCTAATTTGAAAATCCAAGATGTGCTGTCAGTGCTAGCTCCCAAGAGCACCAGCATGGTTGCAACTCCAAGTGATGCGCCCGATGCACTTCCGAGTAAGTAGGGGTCTGCAAGATGATTCCTGAACAGCCCCTGCGCTAGTGCGCCAGATAAGCCAAGAAGCGCGCCTGCAAGCCACGCACCAATTGTTCTGGGTAATCTAATATCTTGAATGATTTGCAGTGCAACAGGATCACTGAACGCATTTAAAAAGCTTTCAAACCCAGTACTGCCCAAGGCAACTCCAATCAGCATGAAAAGAGCAGCCAAGGCAATGAGTGAAGTAGCTAGTGAGCTAACGGTTAGTCCGGCTAGTCCCGGTAGTCCCGGTAGTCCCGGTAGTCCCGGTAGTCCCGAGCCAGTTGGATAAGCATGAGTTCTAGGTTTCTTCAAGACTTAAGTCCTTTGGTGGCAATACACTCAGCAATGATCTGGGCGCCTTCTCCCATCCTCGGGCCCGGACGTACAACGATGTCGGATTGTTCCTTAGACAGAATGCAAATACGCTGCTCTAATATAGCTCCCATGTGACTCCAGCCGGGACGTTTCAATAGGTCGGGTAAATGATTGTCGCTGACGATAATTAAATCTGGTCTTTCTTTGACAACAAATTCTGGATTTAGTTTCGGAAATTCACCGAGATTTTCTGGAATTATATTTTTTACCCCTAAGCGAGTTAAAGTCTCGCCTATAAATGAGTGAGGACCAGCCGCAAACGGCCCCGTAGACACTTCAAAGTAAACGCGAAGGGACTTTGCTTCTAAGGGGAGGGATAGGGCAGTTTTTGTAATCGTGGATTCCAATGATTGCCAAAGCTTTTGACCATCATTGTTTTGAAATATAAGATCAAAGTTATCTAAGGCTCTTTGAATGTCTTTGTAGTTTACCGTTTTTAACACAAAAACGTTTATTCCCAATCGCTCAAGTCTTTGACTGAGTTGGGGATTGTTGGACATTAGCACTAGATCTGGTTTTAGTGACACTAGCATTTCTATATTTGGGTTTAAACCTCCTCCCAGATGCGGGACCGATTTAGCTCTTGCAGGAGTGTTAGAGTATTCATCAACACCGACCAGTAGATCGCACTTATTGAGCGCACATATAGTTTCAGTAATTGAGGGTAACAAACTCACAATCCGTTTGGGTGGTGAGATGACGGATAAATTCATACCCCGGTCATCGATCACCCTAAATGCTATAGCAGAGCTTGCATTCAAAATGCACAGTAGGATCAGTAGTAGCTTGGGGTTGAATTTCACAGCGTCAAGCTATTTTTGTTGATAAACCATGGATAACCAAGCAGTTCTACCTGGGGTGTTATAGCCGTATGCGACTTGATATTTTTCATTAAAGGCGTTATCAAGGCGAATTCTAAAAGTAACCTCGTCCGTATATTTGTAACCCGCATAAAAAGACCAAATATGATAAGGATTCAGGGTGGTTAAATTGAAATTTGTATCGTTATCGTAGCGACTGCTCGAGAATATTGCCTTTGCGCCAACATCATAGAGGTCAATTGTTTTGGCAAGGTCTACGGATCCAAACTCCTTTGCTTTTCGCAGTAAAGGGGTAGCACCTGGAGACTCGTTAGTAGGGTTTTGGCTTGTGTACGCACCAATCAATCTATAACCCATCCAAGTAGCCCTTTCTGAGAATTCCCATCCGTGGTTGACGATGTAGGGCATATTCACATAAGCATATTGGGTTGATGTTCCGCCAACGTAGGTTATGCCGTTGTGTGTGTTCGTATTGAAATATACCAATCTGGTGTTGGTATTGGCATTTATGTATTCAATCCCTGACTCAACGGTATGATGGATTTCTGGCGTTAAATTGGGATTAAAACAGCTTGAAGTCGTGGGACAGACATAATTAGCTGGGTTGGGGAATAGTTCAGCCACAGCGGGAGCTCTGAACCCAGTAGATGCAGCAGCAGTTAATTTCAACGCATTTGTCAAATGGTATCCAACGCCAAACAAGCCGGTCGTTGCACCAAAGTTAGAGCCAGAGGTATCGCTCAGTCCAATGCTAACGGCGTTAGGTTGACTAACTTTAAGGCCATCACGCCTTATGTTCAATTGAAAATCAAAATCACCCCATTTGAGAGAATCTCCTATGAACATTCCCAATGATTCTCTGTACATCAAATCTCCCGCACCGTCATCAAAATGTTGATTTGTGTAAGTGAGACCAAAGGATGTCTTGTGATATTTGCTTAATTCATAGGTGTTATTCCAATTGAGCGTATTGGTCGCGGATGTTGTGTCTGGAGCCAACGCAGTTATGGGGGTGTATTGATAATCTAGTTTGGAATTGGTGATATCTACTTGAGAAAACCAATTCTCAGATAAACCAATCTTTGCAAACAAGGTGGTATCGTTACTTATGGTTCTCATGTAGATACCACTGTTGAGGTATGCATACGAAACAGGATCAGTGGCGTTGAAGTCGTATGTATTATCTTGATATCTTTCTTTAAAACCGATTTCAAGATCACGATGAACCATTTGGCTTGCTCCTAGACTGATACCGTGGCCTTTGTAATCTCCAAGTGACGTGCTTGAGGTTGGATAGACTGAATGATCAATTGGTGCAAATCCAGAGCTATTGGTTGTATTGGCAGTGATATTAAATTTTGTATCCTCAACTCTCCCTGCTGTGCCCAGTGTTGTATCTACGGTTTTATTTGATCCATAAGTGACACTGCCAAAAGACTTGGGCGGGGCGTTTGAAGCCGAAGTTGTCATGATATTTATAACACCTCCAATGGCGGCTTCACCGTACAAGGCGCTACTGTTGCCCCTAAGTATTTCAACCCTCTGTATGGATTGAACTGGGGGCCAACTCGTATTACTCATTGATCCTGCCCCGTCGGGTTGAATTCTTATGCCGTCCACATATATGGCAACACTGTTGCTCGACTGTCCCCTTAAGAATAAAGAGGACGTAGCGCCAAGTCCTCCGGTAGTGCTTATTTCGATGCCTGGCTCACCCATCAAAAGCTCTACGACTGATCGAGCCTGTGATCTTTGAATTTCTTCCTTAGTAATTACAGTAATTGAGGGGAGTACTTCAGATAGCGGTTGTTCGTGACGAGACCCAATAATGACAACGGGATCTAAGAATTCTTCTGCTCTTGAGATTGGACTGATGACAAAGATAGAAATTAGGAATGCAATGCTAAGTAAGTTAGCCTGCCCAGAGTGAAAAGCGCTTTTAAGAGAAAGCATTTGAATTGTCCTGCTACAGGTTAGATTTCGTTAACTAGCCTCGTTAACTACTCTCCAATTGGAATATGCTGCGCAGGACATGACAGATCAAGGCCCGATAAGGGTCTTGTGTTTACTGGCATGCGAAATCCCGCGTCGCAATTTCCGCCTGTTAGAGCCGGTATCCGGACTAGTGAACAAAAGAATTTTGCCTTCCCAAATAATCAGATTATTCAGTGGACTTGTAAAACTCTTTGCATTTGAAAATGCGTTCATTTACCGTTGCGAGGACAGTAGGGTCGCTTACTTTTGTGAGCTCCACTTTCCCGTTTAACTGTTTCAAAAAATTAAAACATGCACTCTAACTCGGCCCATTCTACAGTGAATTTACGGGCCTGTTTTAAGCTTGTACCTGTGAGCGAGAGTGGTTCCGTACATGGCTGGTTTGGTAAACGTCTCTACGAGCTCCCCAGCGTTCCTCTCAATTACCCGAATGGAGGCTAGGTTGTCTGTATTGGTGACAATATAAACAAAGGGGAGTCCTTGTTGATGTGCAAGTTTCAACATTTCACCTAGCGCGAAACTCGCGTAACCTTTGTTTTGAAAGCCGGGTGCTACACAATAACCAATATGACCCATCAGGTGGGGGGGTAACTCAGTTGTGTTCTTTTGCCATCTGAGTGAAAGAGTACCGCAGTATTCATGGGTTGCTTGATTCCAAATCCAACGCCTAAGACTAGGCACCGCATAGGCAACTGTCTTATCCGGCAGTAAATAGGGTTGGGCGCGAGCATTGGGATCATCAAAAAGACTTAAATGCTCGGATGGATCCTCCTCCAATTCCCTGATTTTATTAAGTACCGACTCAGGGGCGGTGCCTGTAGGCATGTCATGCCATCCGCTCTTTAAAGCTTGTACGTAGCTGGCGATATGCGAGGGGTTGGGTTTTACGAGTTGTATCAAAGTCATGGATCTAAGGTAAGGCCCTCGTGGGCTGCAATTTTCTCCAGCGCAACCTCGAAAAGCGCCCTGGCTGTGCCTGAGACACTACTCAAATAGCCATGTAATTCTCTGTCATCATGCGAGTGGCTGAGGCAATCTTGGCTGTATTTTTCGAAACTCGCCAGGTGAGAGATGATCTCGCTTACGTGTTTGGGACACTCACAAAAAATATCAGTCGAGACAGCGGCAATTTTAAGCAACGATTCATCTGAGTACTTGCGTGGTGGGATCAGGGATGAGTTGGGCGTATACGCAGTACTATCTTTATCTTGGGTATGAGGGGCAGCAATGAAATGAGCTGCATCAATTACTAAAACTGATTCAATGAGTTCAGCGAGCTCTCCTTCGGTAAGGGGCTCACGTTTGAGGATCACTCCATTACCTCTTAAAATTTCTGTGACTGCACCGGGCGCAAACTGATAAAGCAGTATTACTTTTAGTGGCTGCAAAATCTCTGATAGCTTTCGGATGACGTCTCCACTGTCCAACTGAAGAGTGTTTTGGCTGATGATTAAAAGTTGATTTCGTTGTTTAGGCTCGCCTTGTGAGGCGTTACCAGCTAAATCTGAAGCCGCTGAATTTGCGCTGCTCAAATCAGAAAATGTCTGACTTATTTGAAGTTTTCCACGAGAAAAGGCTTGTATAAATTTCGCCCCTTCCAGGCGTTTGGATAAGGCGTGTCCAATAACCGTTGCACGCACAGTCCTTGTTAAATCTGGCGCAGCTGGAGTCAACCCCTCGGGGGATATCTCCAGATTAGAGGTTTGCGGCACACCAGCCTTGTGGGTGAGTTCAGCCAATCTGTAATTTCTAAGCAAGGCCTGAAGTTCTGAGCTGGCTAGCTTAGCTATGGTGCTAATGGACTGGCCTTTTTCACTAAGATGTTTAAATAGCAACGCTCGCTCGATATCACTTTGTTGGTACATACGGTGATTACCGCTGGTCTTTGTAGGTGCGAAAGCTTGGTATCTATTTTCCCAATCCCTAATTGTTGTGACAGGGATTCCTGTAAGCTCAGAAACTGCCCCTATTTTGTAGAGAATGGTGGTGGGTATTTTTTCCATTATTAATTAATTGAGTAGTTCTTGAGTAGATTATATCTGCATGATTTATAGAAATATGGCGTTTATTTCGATTTAATTTGTATTTTGCATAGATATTATTGTTTTAAACCATTAAAATCTACAAAACGGTTCAAGTAAGCAATGCATTACGCGGGGGAAAGATGATTTCAAAACGCGCCATAACAGGATTAGACGTAACGGTATTGATCGCCTGCGCAGGTAGATCAAGAATGGTCACGACTCTTGAGTTAGCAGACTCAACGGGACTCTCCGTTTCGAATTTGGAGCAAATCCTCAAGCAATTGAAAGTTAATCAGATTGTTAAATCCGTAAAAGGTCCAGGTGGGGGATATCAACTTTGCGCAGATTTAGAGCAACTCACGGTTTTGGACTTGGTAAAAATATTTGACAAATCCAATGCGCCTTGCAGGGGAGAGTCAGCAACCTTAGAGGGTGGATTGCCACCATTGGTCATTGATTCAGCATCAATTGAGAATTCATTCATAGCGCTAATAGAGGAGTTTTTGGCATCCCAAAAATTGATAGACTTGGTACGCCTACTGCCGCAGTGGAACCTTGCTGAGTCCACTTCAGTTAAAACGGGGCGCTTTAAATTGAAGGATCCTCCTCCTAGGATTATTCCGAGAAGTCCAAACTCTGTCTTTCAATTGTCTGCATTTATGTCTTCTCCTGCTTTTGGATGAAGCTTACCCTTTAAAAGTTAACCCAACCTATAGGCTGCTTTTTTCTATTTATCCATCTTGCCCGGAAAACCCCGTCCTTTAGGGGGAGGATGTAGAGCCGATACAGATTGTTGCTCAAGAGTGACTTGATGTCAGGCACGAAATGATTCGCCTGAAAATGTTTTAGGCAATAACCACTTTAATGGGAATTCCTGTAAATTAAGGCTCGCTTTGAATGCGTAGAATAGCGTTTTGGCTAGGTTTTACATATGAATCATTCTCATCATTCGCGGGGTCATCATGATGAGCACTCCCATCTGCATGAGCACTCTCATCACGTGGTCAACCACGGGTTATCCTTTTTCCTCTCAGTTGTACTCAATTTAGGATTTGTCGCAATAGAGTCCTTTTACGGATTTATGTCCAACTCCACCGCATTGATTGCTGATGCTGGTCATAACCTGTCGGACGTCCTCGGTTTATTACTGTCATGGGCAGCAATCATTGCAGCCAAAAAACTCCCAAAAGGCAGATACACCTACGGACTGAGGGGAGCGACCATTATTGCTTCATTGGCTAATGCAGCGATTTTGTTATTTGCATGCGGTGCAATCGCATTGGAGTCCGTTTACAGGCTAATGGACCCAGTGGCAGTATCCGGCGCAACTGTGAGTTGGATTGCAGGGATAGGTATTGTGATTAATTCTATTTCTGCATGGGTGCTTATGCAAGGAAGCAAAGATGACATCAACATACGCGGCGCCTATTTGCATATGGTTTCAGATGCCGTGATATCTTTTGGCGTAGTTTTGACTGGAATCGCTATCATTTATACAGGATTGCAATGGCTTGACCCTTTAATTAGCATCCTAATCAGCGGTAGTATCGTTTACGGCACGTTTGGATTGCTAAAAGAATCTATGAGCCTATCCATAAATGCGGCGCCTATAAGGGTTGATTTGAAAGCAATAGATGCCTTTTTGCGATCCCACCCAGGAATCAAAGATATCCATGATCTTCATGTGTGGGCTCTGAGCACTACAGAGAATGCACTAACAGCTCACCTGGTCATACCAGCGGGCTATCCAGGAGACACCTTTATGGATGAAATAACGAACGTGCTAAGGGTCAAATATCTTATCCATCACAGCACACTTCAGATTGAGCAGGGAACCACTGAGCATCATTGTTTTTTGCACGATGCACATAGCCATTCACATAACCATACACACTAGCCGTTACGCTTAGTCAAAGAAAAAGCCTCCCGCAGGAGGCTTTAAGTAACGATTAGCAGTTATTGAATTTTGTTCTACTTCTACAAGTCAGTCTCTAAAATGGGGCTGATTTAGGATCCAATTTACTTAGATGTCGTAGAGGCTTGACCAGGAGCATTAGGGGCTGAAGCTCCCGAGTTATCAGCAGGCGCACTGATTGCTGGAGGATTTTGCACGTTTGCGCTCGCAGCAGAATCCTTACCAACATGACTACCCGGTAAAAGTGGAACAATAAGTAGGGCCACAATATTGATAATCTTGATCAAAGGATTCACAGCTGGTCCAGCCGTATCTTTGTAAGGATCCCCCACCGTGTCCCCTGTGACAGCCGCTTTATGAGCGTCACTGCCCTTGCCACCGAAGTGACCGTCCTCAATGTATTTCTTGGCGTTATCCCATGCACCACCGCCTGTACACATAGATATCGCTACAAAAAGGCCGGTCACAATAGTGCCCATCAAAAGTCCGCCAAGCGCTTTCGGTCCGAGTAAGAGTCCGACCAAAATAGGCGCAACAACTGGGAGCAATGAGGGAATCATCATCTCTTTAATTGCTGCAGTGGTGAGCATGTCTACAGCTCGTCCGTATTCGGGTTTCGCTGTGCCCTCCATGATGCCTTTGATTTCTCTAAATTGTCTACGCACCTCCTCGACAACCGCACTTGCTGATCTACCCACAGCCTCCATGGCCATTGCGCCAAAAAGATAAGGAATCAGTCCGCCGATAAAGAGGCCCACAATCACCATGGGGTCGGAGAGATCAAATGAAACTGAATTTCCAAAACTCTCTAGTTTATGGGTGTAATCGGCAAATAGAACCAACGCTGCAAGTCCTGCTGAACCGATTGCATAACCCTTGGTAACGGCCTTTGTGGTGTTGCCCACAGCATCTAAGGGATCCGTTACATCTCGAACACTCGAAGGCAGTTCGGCCATTTCTGCGATACCGCCTGCGTTATCTGTAATCGGTCCATATGCATCCAAAGCCACAATAATCCCTGCCATGCTAAGCATTGCAGTAGCCGCAACAGCTACACCGTATAAGCCGGCCAAGCTGAAGGAGGCCAGGATGGCTAAGCAAACACACAGCACCGGCCATGCAGTGGATTTCATGGATACACCAATACCAGCAATGATGTTGGTTGCATGCCCCGTAGTGGATGCCTGTGCGACATGCTTAACAGGGGCGTAATCGGTACCTGTGTAGTATTCAGTAATCCAAACGAGTGCGGCCGTAAGTAAGAGTCCAACTACGCACGCGCCGAACAATGCAAGACGAGAACCTGTTGGAGCAATGGCGTCATCAGGCATGATGGTCCAGGTGACCCAAGCAAAAGCGGCTAAGCTTAGCAGGCCAGCAACGATCAAGCCTTTATACAGTGCGGGCATGACGTTTTTCATGCCTGGGGATGCTTTAACGAAGAAGCATCCAATGATGGAGGCGATGATGGAGACTCCGCCCAGTACAAGCGGGTAAAGCACCGCTTCGCCGTGGCCGTTTGTAACCACTAGCGCGCCGAGCACCATAGTTGCGATGAGCGTGACAGCATAAGTCTCAAAAAGGTCAGCCGCCATACCTGCGCAGTCACCTACGTTATCGCCTACATTGTCGGCAATCACTGCGGGATTACGGGGGTCGTCCTCTGGGATACCAGCCTCAACTTTACCCACCAAGTCTGCACCAACGTCAGCGCCTTTAGTGAATATTCCACCGCCGAGACGCGCAAAAATTGAAATCAAAGAAGAACCAAAAGCCAAACCAATCAGAGGATTAAGCAACGTCGCCAAAGCTTCGCCGTTTGGGTGCCCTGCATTACCAACCAAGTACCAATAAAAACCTGTTACTCCAAGTAGTCCAAGTCCAACAACCAACATACCTGTGATCGCACCCCCTTTAAAGGCGACATCCAAGGCTGGGCCAATTCCGTGCGTGGCTGCTTGTGCTGTGCGGACGTTTGCTTTTACGGATACGTTCATACCAATAAATCCACAAGCGCCAGATAAAAACGCACCGATCACAAAACCAACTGCAGTTTGTAAGGGCAAGAAGATTGCAATTAATATAGCCAACACGATACCAACCATAGCGATGGTGCGGTACTGGCGAGCCAAATAAGCGGCAGCGCCTTGCTGGATGGCCGCCGCTATCTCTTGCATACGCGCGTTGCCCGCGTCTAAAGACAAGATGGAGGAGCGTGCCCAAAAACCGTAAAGTACGGCTATCAGCCCACAAATGAGCGCAAATATTAGTGCAGAACTTTCAGACATTAAGTTTCCTTTAAGTAATTTCTCAAATTAAACGCAGATCATTGTTAAGCGACTTGGGGTCAAAAAGTTACCCTAAATGTTCCTCAAAACGTTTAACAACAGCCTCCTGACTAAACCTTTAACTCGCTTTTTGCTAAGTCACGTGCCCAAGTTACTTATGAGAAAGGACAAAGCCTTGCTACTGTAAGCGATTGAATTGGATAAAAATGTAATTTCGGCACAAAGCATCTGTAAAATGCGGGTTAGTACTGACGGGTATCGGTAATGTTTTTCGCTCTCCCTGAGGGTTATGCCTAAGTCAGATCAATAAGTTCTTTTCCTTTTTAATCAAACTTTCATTTAAATCATGTCCTTAGATAACGTCTCCTACGGTAAAAATGTGCCTGACTCTTTCAACGTCATCATTGAAATTCCAATGAATGCGGATCCAGTTAAGTATGAAGTGGATAAAGAAACGGGAGCTATTTTTGTAGACCGATTCATGAGTACATCCATGCACTATCCAACGAATTACGGATATGTGCCCAAAACAATCAGTGGTGACGGAGACCCTGTGGACGTGCTTGTGATCACGCCCGTACCCCTAATTCCTGGAGTCGTCGTGACTTGTAGACCTATTGGCATCTTGAAAATGCAGGACGAGGCGGGTGAGGACGGGAAAATTCTGGCTGTACCAACAGACAAAATTCTCTCCATCTACACTCAGTGGCAAAAGCCAGAGGATCTAAACCCACTTCGTCTTAAGACCATTGCCCATTTCTTTGAACATTACAAAGATTTAGAAGAAGGTAAATGGGTAAAAATTCTTGGTTGGGAAGGCCCAGAGTCAGCCAAAAAAGAGGTAATGGACGGGATTGCCAATTACAACGCACACAAGAAAGCTTAAGCGATTAATTATTATTGCTCCATGCTGCATGCACTCCTAACAAACGCGAGTGCATGCTCTTATGGAGTTAATCTTTAATAGGAGAAAATTTAGATGCCCGTTTTGAGCGGCGTCCTGCGTTCTAAATCCTCCATATAGTTCTCTATGCCTTGTTCCTCGCGGGTCAGGAAATTGTCTACCGCCGAGGCAAAGGACGGGTGAACAAGGTAGTGTGCACTGCTTGTTTTAACGGGCAATAAAGCCCTAGCCATTTTGTGCTCGCCTTGAGCCCCGCCCTCAAATCGGTTTACCCCGTTTTGAATGCACCACTCAATGGGCTGGTAATAGCACGCTTCAAAGTGTAGGCAGTCAACCCGCTCTAAAGCACCCCAATAACGTCCATAAGCGATCTGTAAATTTTGCGGCTCTACGCTATTACCTGCTGACTCAAAGACTTGGACCGAAGCCTTATCCGAGATTCCAACTAAACTGCATGCGATCCGCTCACCGTTTTCTTTACTTGCGATGAATAGGACCCAATTATGGGGCATCGTTTCTTGCATTTGTTTGAAAAACTCAGGCGTAAGGTAGGGTGCGTTACCGTGTTCTAAATAGGTCCGTTCGTAACATTTGTAAAAAAATGCCCAATCGGTATCGTTGATTTCTGTGCCGACTTTGGAAATAAATCCAACCCCGGCTTTTGAGACTTTGGCACGCTCTTGTTTGATCTTCTTGCGTTTTTCTTGGTTTAAACCGCTCAGAAAATCAGCAAAGTCGCTGTAGTTTGAATTTTGCCAATGAAACTGGACTGTGTGTCTAAGTGAGTAAGCATTGGCAACGCAGGCTTTTAAATCCTCCTCAGCCCCAAAGAGCAGATGGGCAGAGGATAGGTCCTCGTGCTTGGTCCATTCCTGAACAACGCCGGCCAAGAGCGCCCGCGTATCCTCATCCTTGGCCAATAAGCGAGTCCCTGGTACCGGTGTAAACGGAACGCCTACAAGTGCTTTGGGGTAGTAATTCAAGCCGTGCTGTTCATATGCGTTTGCCCAGGACCAGTCAAAAACAAATTCGCCGTAGGAGTGCATTTTTAAGTAAAGGGGACACGCGCCAATCAAAGTGTCCTCTAATCTGATTGTGATAAAGCGCGGGGTCCACCCCGTTTGCGGCGTAGCGCTTTTGCTTAATTCCATTGCCAACAAATACTCATGCTTCATGAACGGGGTGGGGTTGGGCTGGATTTTTAGCAGCGAATTCCACTGTGTTGCGTCAATATCCCCGATGCTTTTGAGCACTTGGATGTCATAATCGTGGTGTTCTGATGGTTGGGTTGGCGTAGATAGCATTTTCACTAAAACGTGTAATTAAAAGATGTTGTCAAATCGAGATTCTTTGAATTCAACTTCCCTATTTTGATGAATATTTCGTAAGTTTGTTTAGCCTTAAATTATGACCCTCCAACTTGATCGAATCTGCATTGCGCAACTTAATTTTGTGGTCGGGGATATAGCCGCGAACGCTCTAAAAATCATTGATGCCTCCAAACGGGCCTACGAACGCGGTGTTCGCCTATTACTGACCCCGGAGTTATCGCTTTGTGGTTATGCCTGTGAGGACTTGTTCCTCAGGCCCTCTTTCATCCAGGCCTGCGACATTGCACTGGACCGTATTCGAGATGAATTGGCCCACCTCAAAGATTTTCACGTAGTTGTGGGACATCCGAGCGGAGGAGATTTGCGTACTCGCTCCGTAACCCAGGCGCAACGACAAAACAAAGCGAGTGTCTTGAGTGAAGGTCGCTTAGTTGTCTCTTACGCCAAGCGTGAACTGCCCAACTATCAAGTGTTTGACGAGCGAAGGTATTTTGCCCCCGGAGCCGAGCCATGCGTGTTTGAAGTCCTGGGAGTTAAAGTTGGCTTACTCATTTGTGAGGATGCTTGGTTTGAGCAGCCCGCAAAAAGCAGTGTCCAAGCTGGAGCCCAATTGCTTGCCGTTCTTAATGCCTCTCCTTTTCATGTAGGCAAAGGCGTGGAGCGAGAGGAGGCAATGCGAGCCAGGGTCTTAGATACAGGACTCCCCCTCATTTACGCACACTTAGTGGGTGGACAAGATGAGGTGGTTTTTGAGGGAAGATCTTTCGCATTAGATGCAAGCGGGAAATTGGTAGGTCGGGCTAAAAGCTTCATTGAGGATCATTTTGATATTGATGTGTCCAAAGAAAGTGAAGGGAACAAGGCCGGGGGCCAGATCCATCTCGCGGCAAGGATTGATGCCGAAGGCAACACAGAGATGGATCTTTGGCATGCATTGGTACTTGGAGTTAGGGACTACATAGGTAAAAACGGCTTTCCTGGCGTGATACTAGGACTGTCAGGTGGAATTGATTCTGCATTGGTGATGGCCATTGCAGTAGATGCATTGGGGCCTGAGCGGGTGCGCGCTGTAATGATGCCTTCACCTTATACAGCTGAAATCAGTTGGCTTGACGCTAAAGAGATGGCGCAAAGACTTGGCGTTCAATACGATGAGATTAGTATTAAGCCTGAATTTGACGCTTTCCTCAACTCACTCGAGGCGGAGTTTAATGGCCTTTCTATAGACACTACTGAGGAGAATATTCAAGCGCGAATCAGAGGAACACTTTTGATGGCCTTGTCAAATAAGAAAGGTTCGATCGTACTTACAACGGGTAACAAGAGCGAGATGGCTACCGGGTACTGTACGCTTTACGGGGATATGGCAGGGGGTTTTGCTGTAATCAAGGATGTTGCAAAAACCATGGTCTTTAATTTGGCAAGGTGGAGAAATGCAAATGACCCGTATGCGAGAGGTATAAACCCAATTCCCGAGCGTATTATTACTAGACCTCCTAGCGCAGAGTTAAGACCTGATCAAAAGGATCAAGACAGCTTGCCACCTTATGAAGTGCTTGACGCTATTTTAGAGCGCTACATGGAGCTGGATATGAATGTGGAGCAGATCGTTCAAGCCGGGTACCCCCGCGCAGATGTGGAACGCGTCACCCGATTAATTAAGATCAGCGAGTACAAGAGGCGACAGTCCCCAATTGGCATCAGAATCACACACCGTAGCTTTGGCAAAGATTGGCGATACCCAATCACAAATCGTTTTAAAGATTAGGCTCTTTAACTGAATTGACTAGATTACCTAGGGCTTGAGAATTCGACACAACTCACCTCCTTATACAAGCTACTTTTATGTAGCTGTTTAAGACTCTAGTGGTTTGTCCTATGCTTTGGTGAGGTTGAATAAATAAAATGTTAGCTCCTGCATGTTAATATTTAGAGCGCTTTAGGATTAGGCACACTGAGCAGAATTTAAGTGGCGCCAGACCTTTTAAGCATTGACAAATATTTTTAATTATCAAAATAAAAACATTTTGTATTTATGAGAAGTAATTGATTTGAGAATTAAAAATCCTGCTCGAAATTAACATTCATCTGGAGATTCATCTTGAGACTTAAACCTACCTTAGCCCTTATTGCAGGCCTTGCAACTTTTGCGTTAAGCGCGAGTTTGCAGGCCGCTCCTTGGGCAAAGATCACCAATAAAGAAATCGCCGGAGTTGTCAATGGACCTAAGGGTCCTGAGGCCGGCGTATGGGTGATAGCAGAGACCAAGGACTTGCCAACCAAGTTTGCCAAAATTGTGGCAACTGATGATCAAGGGCGATTCGTTATTCCAGAGCTACCCAAAGCCAAATACACGGTTTGGGTAAGGGGATACGGCTTGGTTGATTCTCCTAAAGTTAACGCAGCCCCAGGGCAGGAACTGAAATTGAAAGCCGTTGTGGCCCCAAATGAGAAGGCTGCCGCTCAGTACTATCCTGGTATGTATTGGTATTCCATGATTGATATTCCAAAGGCAAGTGAATTTCCAGGAACTGGCGAGAAAGGTAACGGCATTCCAACGTTCATGAAATCGCAGGCATATTGGTTAGATACGATGAAGAACTCTTGCCAATCCTGTCACGCCCTAGGCACTCGTGGTATCCGAGAGGTGCCTGAGCACTTTAAGTCTCAACACGTAGGTGATGGGTTTGGTCAATGGGCCCAGCGTACCCAGGCCGGTCAAGCTATGATAAATATGGCCCTAGGGCTTGGCCGAATTGGCCCAGAGCGCGGCCTCAAAATGTACGCTGACTGGACTGACAGAATTGCCAAAGGCGAGGTGCCCTTTGCTAAACCTGAAAGACCACAAGGCGTTGAGCGCAATGCGGTATACACCATGTGGGATTGGTCAACCCCCAAACACTATATGCACGATGCGATATCCACAGATAAACGCAACCCAACGCTTAACGCAAATGGGTTGATTTACGGCGCGTCAGAGGAAAGCACCGATTTGGTCCCAACCTTAAATCCTCTAACCCATGAAGCATCTGCAATTCGGATGCCTTACGCTTCCCCTAAAACGCCGTCCTCTCTTGATCTGCCACGGTCAACCTCAGCTTATTGGGGCGATGAGCCAATATGGGATGGTCACAACAGTATTCATAATTTGATTTGGGATGAGAAGGGCTTACTGTGGTTCGCGGCTAGAAATAGGGGGGAGGAGAATCCAGAGTTTTGTAAGAAAGGATCCAATCATCCTTCCGCGCAAGTGGTGCCTTTGAATACCTCCGCTAGACAACTCTCTATGTATGATCCAAAGACACAGGAATGGGTCCTGATCAACACTTGTTTCACCACGCATCATTTGTATTTTGGGCACGACAAGAACAACACCCTTTGGACAAGTGCTGGGGGCGCGGGAGTCCCTGTTGTGGGATGGTTTGACACAAAAATGTTCCTCCAGACTCGAGATGAGCAAAAGTCCCAGGGCTGGACGCCACTTATTATCGATACCAACGGTAACGGTAAACGTGATGAATACGTAGAGGCTAAAGATCCCCTTGACCCTACGAAAGACAAACGTATCATTGCTGGCTTTTACGCGGTGCAACCCTCTCCTGTGGACGATGCAATTTGGGGTCAGTCCATGGATGTTGGCTTCTCAAGAATTGATCAGCCCGGGTACATCATTCGCTTGAGCCCAGGTTCTGATCCAACAAATACCGCACTCGCTGAGGTTTATCAACCACCCAAAGGCACTTTCGGTGCTCGCGGTATTGATATCGACTCTAAGGGGGTAGTTTGGACCGTTCTTTCAAGTGGCCATATGGCTAGCTTTGATCGATCAAAGTGCAAAGGTCCTCTAAACGGGCCAAGCACCGCTGAGGGCAAGCAGTGTCAAGAGGGTTGGAGTCTCTTTAGATTGCCCGGTCCACAGTTTAAGAATGTGGATGACCCAACGGGGAGTGCCGACGGGGCTTACTACATCTGGGTAGATTTGTATAACACCCTCGGATTGGGTAAGGATGTACCTATAGCATCATCTAGTGGAGGTGAGGCGCTGCTTGCATTGGTAAATGGCAAGATGGTTACTCTGCACGTTCCCTATCCGCTAGGTTTCTTTACGAAAAACGTAGACGGCAGGATTGACGACGCTTCTAAAGGATGGAAAGGCAAGGGTATTTGGACGTCATCCGGAACGCGTGCTAACTTTCACAGC
>CAIKVH010000090.1 GCA_903830725.1 uncultured Burkholderiales bacterium
AAATCTCGTTCCCAAAGACCAAGGCGCCTCCTCTTTTAAAGAGACAGACCCTTTACTTTTCAGCAAAGGGTCTTGGACTTACAGCTGTGATGGCCAAGAGCTCACGGGGCCGCGCCCCAATGAGGAGAGTTTCAAGCGGGCTAGCTCTGTCGACCAAGAGGCCTTGCTGAAGGCGCTGAGGTCCGCGGAGCCCTCGTGCTTAAAGAGCGCATCCTATTACGCCTTATTGGGTAATATGCACTTATTGGCTCACCAGCCCAAGGAGGCCCTCGAGCCTTTGGAGCGCTCGCTGTTGATCGAGCCCAATCAGCCAGGTGTTCAATTTGACTTTGCCTTGAGTTTGGCCGAAGCAGGGTACGCCGAGTCCGCCAAAGCCTTGATCGATCAAATCATGTTGCGCCCCGACGTCCCTTTGGCCTTGCACCAAAGCATCTCTGGACTCAAAGGCCCGCAAAAGAGAGACTTCTCCATAGCGGTAAACTTGAACGCACTCTCAAGCTCTCAAGACGCAAATCCAGGCTCCCCCTCACTCGATCAAACCTTGAATGCAAAGACCGTATCCAAAACTTGGACGCTGACTGGCAATATCGGGCTGATGCTCGGGCGAGACAGCAATTTGAACAGCGCCTCCTTTGTCAATACCGTTAACTTGACCCTTCCCAATGGGGTGGTTGCTTTGACCCTCGATCCGAGCAGCCTGCCGCAAAGGGGGCCCGTACACCTGGCCGGTACCCAACTGATTGCTCAGCGCCCCTGGGGTGACAAAACCCTTTTGCTAAGTGCCTCCTGGATGGGACGCGAGACACCGGGTAACCCAGGACTAGGGTTTAACAACGAGGAGTTCGTGGCCCATTGGAGGCCACAGGGCGATTTCGGTTGGCACCAAAGGGCCGTGGTGAACAACTTTCAGCTGGGAAGCTCCAACTTCTACAACGGTTTGACTTGGTCCAATTGGTGGCAAAGCGATGTGAGCACAAGGCTCAAGCCCTATTTAGGGGAAAACGTCTTGTGCTTTTCTAAAGCAGGGGCGGATCTGGAGCGCAGAACCTATGCGCAAGACGCCTCTCAAAATGGGGTGTATTTGGGCGCGATGCTTGGTGGCGCGTGTTCAGTGCGTCAAAACCAAGTCCATGTGACCGTGCAAGACGGTCAAGACTGGGCCAGTGATGCCGTTCGCGCCGGGGGCAACCAAAGACGCTTGGAGATGAAGGTGCAGTGGTTTCATTTCCGCGAAAAAGCCCGTTTTGGACTCGAAATTGGACAACAATGGTTAAGAGATTCAACGACTTACAGCGAACTCTTAGGGGGAATTGATAGAAATACGCAACGAAATAGCGTTAGAATGTCATATCAGTACCAATTGTTTGATAAATTGAGTATGATAGAGGGATCTTTGGCGTGGGTGACCACACTAGAGAGACAGAGCTACAGATCGACCATAAGCCTCTTTAACTTGAGGGGTGAGTCCCTTCAAACGGGACTTAAATGGGAGTTTTGATGCTTTTTTGCAACGGATGGGTATCTGCGTTCGCGTGTGATGCCCGTCACATCGTTGAAGTCTAGGTGTCATTTAAACTGGCATCTAAGTTCAGTGTAATGGGCGGTGGATTTTTAGAAATTCAATCGCTCAATAGATTGAACTGAAGGTGAAAAATGTGAAACCAATCGGTTGCTGAAAAGTAACTGAAACAGTTAAAGCGAAAAAAAGGTTCTACGAAGTGAATTTGATCAAACTGGCTCAAACATCGACTTTCAGGGTTACTTCTCGTTCAAAACAGAACGCAGAGTCAACACCCGCATTGTCTGTGAAGAGTTCAACGCATCTTTTCACTGCACAAAACCTCACCCACGCAAACACCACCGCTCATCTGAGTGCCTTCGCAAGAGGACATTCAGGCGAGTGTGCACATGTCTAAACAACACATCACACGCTCGGTTTCTTTGCAAAGAAATTAACTTTTAACAACTTATCTAAAGGATAAAAAAATGGCTTTTACATTCCCCACGAGTACAGCAACGATTGAATCGTTTGCCGCAGCTTTATATGGTTACGGACTCGGTTCTGCAACACTCAGCTCCATTCAAAACGACACCTTGACATCTGGTCTTGGGACCGGAAATGGTTTGAACAATGCGCTAAACAATTATTACACTGCCAGTTTTGGTGCAGTAACTACGGCAGTTGTTGCAGCGAATATTGTTAAAAATGTAGGTTTGGGTACGGATGCAAATGCTATTGCCTACGTGACAGGTCAGTTGATCGCAGCTGCTCCTAACGCTCGTGGTGCAGCAGTTGTAACAATTTTGAATGCTTTCTCAGCATTAACAACTGACAAGACATATGGAGCAGCTGCAACAGCGTGGACAAACACGGTAAGCAATTTAGTAACATATGGTCAAACTTCACAAGCCGATGCAACTTTGGATGTGGCGA
>CAIKVH010000091.1 GCA_903830725.1 uncultured Burkholderiales bacterium
AATAGAAATTGGAACGGGTCCGATCACTTTTAGGAGGCGGCTGTTCTTAGGGTTGTTAGGTGTATTCATGTTCTAAATTAGATTGTTAAATCGTCGCGCATTGTCAATACAAATTTTCTGTTTTAAATTGCTACTGCTGCGAATTATTGTTTTGAATCATTGCTTTGAATCATTGCTTTGAATTATCGGCAAATGTGATAACAAGCACCGGGACGGTTTGACCCGCAATCGCAGTGCTCTCGCCCCGAACCGCATAGCCAGCTCTTTGAAGTGTGTCCTGAGCAGAAGGACTTAACAAGTCCTTGGAGACCCCGTTTAATCGCAGTTCATTTGCAGAATAGGTAAAGGACTGAAGTCTGTAACTAGGGGGGAGTTGCGCAGCAACTACTCCAAGCATCGACTCAAGATCGCCCGCAGCACTTTGTCCCCTTGCATGCTGAAGTTTCCTCATCTCGCGCTGCATTTGGAGGCTTGGATCGATAATTAATCCGATCGCTGGAAACGTTTCTTTAAGGAGCTTGGAAAGCTCGACTTCGCGGTCTCGGACTTTGGCATTCTCTAGCCAACTCCAAGCATTTAAACCGATCAAGTTTATTGCGACCAAACACACAAGAGCTTTTCTTGCAAGAGACCAGCGAGCGTGGTAGGCCAATGAAATATAGTTTCTTTGAAAACTTCTCCAAAAGCGAAGGCCCCTGGACTGTTCCCATTCACCGGTTGCGGCGTCCCAGTTGCTTTGAGTGGCATCAATCATGCGTTGTGAAATATTGTGTAGTGTTGGTTCTCGCCCCAGCGCTTGTGAGGTATTTTGAACCCAGTGAGGCTCACAAAGAATTTTTAGCCCTGGATGGGCAAGGGCCTTGAACGCAGACCAATCTGAGGTTGATTGGGGGAGTTTGATAACGCCCTCAGTTGTGCAAAGTACAGCAGTTGCAGCATTGACTGCGTTAGCCGAATTGGACGGTGCTCCAATTACATACAAAACGGGGGGGGAGTTCTGAGCCGCAGATCTGGATATGTTTGTACCAGTTTGTTGCGAATTGAGGGGTGGATTAAACGGCGAATTTATAGGCGTTAGTTCACAAACAATACGCTGTACCGTTATGCCCTGCTTTTGCAGAGCATTCGTAGCCTGTTTAAGCCAAACCCGACTGCATGCGCCGATCACGACGTCTTGGCCAGTTGCGCAAAGCGTGCGTAGGTTACTGGGCAAAATAAAGTGCAGCGCTGACACTTCGTCCAACAACTCGTCCTCGAGCACTGCACTTAAGACGGCGTTTAACTTTTGATCATTGAGTTGGCCTATTGAGGGCAGTTTCACAGAGTGCCAAGAAACCAACTGCCATGGAATAACCGCCACTACTTCTCCAGCGTTCTTGGGTAGCAGAGTTGGAGAGGCTTGGCCACTTAAACTGACCGACATGCCGTTGGGGCTTAGCCAGTAGTTGTAAGCTATGGATTGGGAGCTTGTGGGGGAGGCGACTGAAGCCTTTTGGGAGAGTGCAATGATTAGCATGGTGGCTCTATTGTAGAAAAACATCCGGGCTCAGCACCAGCGGCTCTTCTTTCACGCCACAAGATCAAGGTTTGCTGATTTGTTCTTTGCAAAACGCTACGTTCCGTAAAAACCAACGCACCAAACCGAAGCCTGCCAAAGACCTGAAAGTAACTAGAGTTTAATGCGAATTGCGTATTATTTAAATTCGCAGTGCCCGTCCCACCTCCTGGCATTACGGCATTTAAAGCGCGCATTGCATCATCCATTGTGTTCCAAGGTTGTGCATCTCGAGCCTGGGCTAAGGTTTGGGCGTTGACCAGGCTTAAACCATAGAAACTGGCTGCTAAAACCTGGGGCGCGGCGGTGTTTAAGTTGACGGGCGTGCGCACAGGTAACCAAGTCACAAAGGGGGATATTTTTGATAGAGTTTCAGGTGATAAACCAACCCAGCTCAACTGTTCAAGTCTTTGAGGGGTGGCCAATTGAGTAAGAGTGCTTTGAGCCTCGCCCTTAGCAAAAGGTCCCGCCGATTGTAGGATTCGGTTCAGATCGGCCTCGGGCACACCAAGAATCTTAAAGAGTTGGGTAAACGCGTTTAAATCTGGCGTTGAGATCTGTCCAGCATTGTAGAGATTAAAAATATTCAACCTGGACTGCAAATCCGTAATTCGACCAGAGATATAAATCTCCTCAGCCTGTCCGTCATCAACACCACCAGATCCGTATCCTGTGTCATTGTTTACTCCACTGTTGCTAGCAGATAAAAAAGATGAGAGCTGTGTTTCTTGCAGGGGAATCGACCAGGGCTCAGTTTTGTTGTCTGTGTTGCTGGCCTTTGCGTCCTCCGAGAGAATAACTCTTGCCCAGTCAAGTGCTGAGCCCAAAAGCCAAGTCGCTTGCTCCTCGCGCCTACTTGTAGTCTCCTCCTCCTGCGCTCGCCACTGTTGCCAGAGTACGCCAACCGCCAAAGTTGCAACCAGTGCAAGCGTAAGCATAGCCATTAATATGGCCATGCCTTGTTGATTTTGAAGGTGATGGGTACGTTCGGGCGTGTTCACTTATGTGTCTAGGAACGATTAATAGAAAAGGCAGGACGAACCCAGTCTTTGATGATGGATCCTCCAAGACTCTTAGGTAGCTGAACCTCGATTCGTATACCGTCGGGAATACTTGTTAATGCCGAAGAAGGATTGGCACTGTTTGCATTGGATACAGCCCCCGAGCTAGAAAGTGGGTTACTCCATGCGTTGTCTCTAAAGAAGTAAATTTGCCAACCTGCGGAATTGAACAAGACGGTTTCCTGTTGCTTACTCTCTGAGCTTGGATTTAGGGCCCATTGATTGACCAGTGTCCATGCGCTGATTAAATCGGCAGTGCGAAATAGGTCCGGGGACTGCCAGCGAACCCAGGTGTTGTCTCGCATGGTCCAACCGACAACGTTTAGTCCGCTGTCCGTGCCCAGGGCGCTAGGCGTACTGGAGCGCCTCATCACTTTGAGCACGCGTCCGTCCCAGTCAATAGCCATGACTTGGGTAGTGGTTGATGCACTGTTGCTCGTCGGGGTTGTTACCTGAGTACCCTTAATAGCATTTGTACTCGTTATGCCCGCCGAATTACTGGATAGGGTCGGTGCACCAGCAACTGTTGTGATTGGAAATACAGCATTTAAATCCGCTTCCCACTGGCGCATGACGTTTTGAAGAGAAGCAACCTCATCAACCCGTGTTTGAGTTATCTCTCTCGAGCGCAACATGATATCCAAGCCCTTCCAACTCAAAGCGGCCATGATCGTCATAATTGCCAAGGCAACTAACAACTCCACTAGGGTGAAACCAGTTTGTTTTGCACTCCAGTTACTTCTCATACTAGATATTGCCTATGATTGTTGTAACTTTGAGTTGCGGCAACCCTTGCTTAAAGACCTGTGCATCTACTCTTCTAAAAAATGAGTTAGGAGTGGTGTTGATGTTTATTTGAACCAAAAACTCGGTATTGGCCTGAACGCAGTTCACTGTCTGCTCTCCAATGGGGGGCATTTGAGCAGAAAGTTTTAAGGTATTTAGTGCATTATTCGCGCACTGCTCGGCCAAAAAAATATCCCACTGGCGCTGGGCATTTTGTGTCATAGCGCCCATAGACTGAACTCCTGCAAGAAGGGTGATTGCAACAATACTCAAAGCCACAAGTACCTCAATCAAGGTAAAGCCGTATTCGTCAGGGGCCACAAACACTTTTTTCTTAATCAACAAAATCGTATTTAGTTATGTTTTTGCAAATGGGGGGACTTTTAATTGTCAGTGATTTTATTAAAACAATCTAAAAAACAAAGAGTTTACTGTCCATTCAACTTGAATGGACCAAGCCCATCGCTTCCAATTTGAACGGAATGGGCCACATCCATAGTCCCCGAATCAGAGGTATTTTCACTGTAAACGCTAATCATCTGGGCTTTTGTGATTGGCTCCGGCCCAATCACCCCTTTTGCAGGTTCACAACTGGCGCGCCCTTGTTGCCAGTCGATGTGCTTGGGTTTAGATGAAGTAGGTAAAGCGCTTTGAACGGTTAGACCGTCTTGACCACATATCCATAAAAGAGCTGTTTTCTCGGCCCTGGCCGTTGCACGAACAGAATCTAAAAAAGCCGCTAATTGCTGTGCATTTTGAAGCACTTGCTGATTTGCTGAGCGTCTAATGCTCATTACCGCCACAGCACTGGCAACCGATATGATAAAAACCACCACCAATAGCTCGATAAGCGTAAAGCCCCAAGGAGAAGAGGAGAATCTAGCTTCTAATCTAGCTTTGTGAGTAGCGGGGTTATGAGGTTTAAATAAGAACATGAATATCGGCAAGCTTTATTGCCAAGATCCTATATCTGCGTTCTTACCCTCGCCCCCCACCTGCCCATCCGCTCCAAGGGACATGACATCAATTTCCCCTTTAATCCCTGGATTTAGATATTGGTAAGGATTACCCCAAGGGTCGTTGGGTAATTTATCCAAGTAGGGTTTCCAGTTGATGGGGGCAGGCCCCGTAGAGGGCTTAACAACGAGGGCGGAGAGTCCTTGCTCTGTACTTGGAAATCTTTGGTTATCTAGTTTGTAGAGTTTGAGGGACTGCATTAAATTGCTAACATCCGTTTTAGCAGCGCTCACTCTTGCGTCATCAGCTCGGTCTAAAACATTGGGGACAATAAGGGCGGCAAGCACTCCAATAATCACAAGTACCACCATCAACTCAATGAGTGTGAATCCCCTCTCCCGCTTGGACTGAAGAGTGTGGTGATTGTTTTGCGAAATTATGTGATTCATTGGATTAATGGAAGAGTTGCGAGTTGAAAGAGTCTAGCAGTCTAGTTCTATTCACGTGCAATGATTTAAGATTCTAAGGTTAGGTATTTTCAATTCACGGCATGTGGCAAAGATAATAGATAATCATACTCAGCATGTGTTTTAAGTCAAATTTGGAAAGAGTTTAGACCAAACTCGAATTCAGGTGACGTCGTATTGGTTTAAAGCGACGCGACTAATTCAACCTAATGCCTTATAAGACCTAATTAAGAGAGTTAATGATGACAATAGACGAACCCGGTTCAAGTGCATTTTTTACTAAATTCACGACTTTCCTCCTGTGGGCTGTTGTAAGCCTGAGCGCAGTTGGCTGGACCCTCAGACTTTGGCCCATCATGAATCCAAGTTCACCCGCTGTTTCAGCGCAATCTATGCAGGTAGCGCAGAACTTGCAAGCCCAGAGCTTAAGGGATCGTTCTAATAGAGCTTCATCTGTTGGCACTTTGCTTGGGGCAGAGAGCAAGGCACTGCAAAGCGCTCCCGATTTGGCTCTCGCGCGATTGGCCTTGGTCGGGGTGATTCAAACTGGGGAGGGGCAGGGAGTAGCCCTCATTTCTGTGGACGCTCAGAACCCTAAACCCTACCGAATAGGCTCAAAGGTGGGCGACGCGCTCATCCTGTCAAGCGTGGAGGAGAGGAGTGTAAGTTTTAAACTGGTTGGTGATAATTCAGCTTTAGATTCCAATTCTGCTCGTTCAACCAGTATGCGCCTAGATTTACCCAAGACAAATAGGAATGGGACAGTTACAGGGGGGTCATCTTCACCTTCCCCCGCCAATTTAACCTCTTCCAATACTACCTCCACCAATAGTCCGTCTGCTACTCCAGTGCCCCTTAGGACTTTAAAATAGTTGTAAGCATTAAAGTGATTTGTGAGTTTATTGTGCTATCAATTTTCATCAATTGCTATCAATTGCGATGAACTACCGTCAACTGCGTTTTAAAAAAAGTTGGAACGCAGGGTTATCTGTCTCATCAACAAAGGTGTACCCCAGGCCCTTTAAGAAGTTGCCAAGCGCTTTTTGATCTTTCGGGGGAACTTGCAAACCAATTAAGATTCGCCCATAGTCTGCGCCCTGGTTTCTATAGTGACACAAGCTGATATTCCAGTCTGGGGGCAGCGCAGACAAAAATTTCATCAAAGCACCGGGACGCTCTGGGAACTCAAATCTTAACAACCGTTCATTAGCTGCAAGGTCACTTTGACCACCCACCATATGACGGACGTGCTCCTTAGCCAGTTCATCGTGGGTGAGATCAATAGCCTTAAAGCCGCTCTTTATAAACGCTTTTGTTATCTTGGCGCTCTCGCCTTTGCTTGAAGTGCTAAGCCCCAAAAAGACATGAGCAGCATCCTTATCGTTCATCCTGTAGTTGAACTCTGTAACCTGGCGAGGTGCTTTTTGTCCGCCGTAGAAGGGCAAGTTCCCAATAAACTGACAAAACGACTTAAAACTCCCCCTTTCCTCGGGGATCGTTACTGCAAAAAGCGCCTCCCGCTCCTCTCCCACATCTGCACGCTCAGCGACAAAACGAAGCCTGTCAAAATTCATGTTTGCGCCGCACAAAATAGCTGCGTAGGTCTGTCCTTTTGATTTGTGGGTTTCGATATAGGTTTTAATAGCAGCAATAGCCATCGCACCAGCGGGCTCAACAATACTTCGGGTATCGATAAATACATCCTTGATGGCTGCGCATACTGCGTCAGTGTCAACACAGATGTATTCGTCAACCAATTCCCTTGCGATGCGGTAGGTCTCAGAGCCGACTTGCTTGACAGCAGTTCCGTCTGAGAAAAGTCCCACATCGCTCAGCATGACGCGTTTGTTCGCCTCAACCGATTGAAGCATGGCAGAGGAGTCGTTCATTTGTACGCCAATCACCTTGACTCCGGGCCTGACCGCTTTCACGTAACTGGCGACTCCAGCGATTAATCCGCCACCCCCAATCGCAACAAAAATTGCGTCAAGTGGACCTTGGTGTTGTCTAAGAATTTCTGCGGCAATCGTGCCTTGTCCCGCAATTACATCCGGATCGTCAAAAGGATGTACGAAAGTAAGTCCTTTGGATTTGGAGAGTGAAAGGGCGCGACTGTAAGCGTCCGAATAACTGTCCCCGTAAAGCAAAACCTCGCCCCCCAAGGCCTTAACGGCCTCTATTTTTAAAGAGGGCGTGGTCACAGGCATCACGATTGTCGCCTTGGATTTGAGCTTGGCTGCGCTCAGTGCCACGCCCTGTGCGTGATTGCCTGCGGAGGCGCAGATAACACCCCTTTTGAGTTCGGCTGCGCTTAAGTGAGCCATCTTGTTATACGCACCCCGCAACTTAAAGCTAAACACTGATTGTTGGTCCTCTCTCTTAAGTAGAACAGTATTATTCAGTCGTTTACTTAAACTGGGAGCTATCTCAAGCGCAGATTCTTTTGCCACGTCATAGACTTTGGCATTGAGAATTTTTTGCAAATAGTCAACTTTGGGCGCCCTTGGTAGGCGTTTCACGGGAGGTATTGTTTTCATTTAATTGTTAGGGGAGATAGCGGAGATAGGGGAGATAGTTATGCACTAGTTTCATTGCTCAAAAGTTAGGCAACCTTGACTTAGTTAATGTTTTCTAATGCTTTGTTGGGGTATTTTGCAAAAAATCAGGAGGTTTTTCGGGGCTTTTTATCAATAGCTTAACTTTACAAGCGCGTAGACGAATTGGTCTAGTTAGACTCGTATCTTTGAGAACAGACATAATGCATTAAGTATAGTATCTTGTAGCAAACATCATTTGAATTGCACCATACTTGGGTAAACTGGGGCCATCGATCGTTCACCACGTTTCATTGCATTCTGACTCAGATGGGCTCTGCAATTATTTAAACTCAATAAATGTCGTTTTGTGCCGATTCAATCAGGTTGTGTTTTAAAGTATTGTTTCAAGGTACTGTTTTAAAAGTGCTGTTTTAAAAATTGATTATTTGTAAATGAGTTCTGATTCTTTGCCCTTGAATTTGCTGCCTGAAGGATTGAATGATAAACGGGAGTTTTTCATTGGCGCGCAATCGTCCACTGATACTCAGGCGGGACAGACTACAGTCTTGTTGTTGCATGGCTTGTGCAGCTCCGCCCAAGAACTCCTCCCCGTTGATGAGGCGATTAAAGCGGCTGGATACGTAACTGTTTCTGTGAATATTCCGGGCTATTCCTTTGAGCAGAAAAAAACCAAGCAAAAAGCCAAATCTTATGAAGCCTGGATCGATTATGTAGAGCAGGAGGTGATAAAGCTCAAGGCCCGCCAAGGCAAAGTTGTGTTGGCTGGGATTTCTGCTGGTGCAAATGTGGCCCTGGGAGTGGCAGTTAAAAACAGCTCCCTCATCGATGGCCTTGTTTTGATGTCTACCCCTCTAATATTGGACGGATGGAACATTCCTTTTTATCATTTCTTATTCCCCTTGGCGTTGTATACGCCCCTGGGTTGGCTTTGGAGTTATGAGGAGAAGCCCCCCTACGGACTTAAAAACGAGCGAATTAGGGCCTGGGTTGCAAAAGACCTCAAGTCCAGACGCCTTTCTAGCGCAGGGGCCAGTGTCTTGGAGGTTTCTCACCTTCGAGAGCATGACAAACTCCAAAAATACCTTATAAAAACCATGAGTGGCGTATCAGCTCCTCCAACATTGGCGCTGCATGCAAGCGAGGATGAGGTGGCAAGCCTGGAAAATCTCAGATTCATTCAAATGAACTGGAAAACGCCTGTTTTTCGTTGCCATGTCCTTGATAACAGCTACCACATGATCACTTGGGATAACGATAGAGCCGAGGTTGGACAGAGAATCGTTGATTTCCTGCAAGAATTGCCCTAGTTGGGGGCGCTTTTGCCCAAGTTTGTTATCTAGCTTGTCACCTAGCTTCTACAACAAAATAAGCCCTCCGTTAAGCCATAGCGAGCCTCGTTGTGCCTGCAACGAGCCTTAATTGTGGATATCAAGTGTCTAAGTTATACCTGTGATTAACAAATTTGAATCTAAGTTTACAATCCAGGTATACAAAACCCTAGGATGTATGACTGAAAATTCCTCCATCACCGATAAAGGCTCGACCTATCAAGCCATCGCAGGGATACTTATATCCAAGTTCCAAGTAAGCGAGAGCGCTCTCTCCCCCCAAACATTGCTGACTGAGCTTGGAATTGACTCATTGTCCTTGATGGAGTTTGTGTTCGCTGTAGAGGACGCTTTCAACATCAGGATTCCCGAGGAGCGCCTCGATCCAAGGGAGGCCGGGATCGATTTACAAAAATTAGCTAACGTAATTGATGAATTTATTCTGAGTACTAAGAAATAAATCCAGGCAAAAGTATTTGCACTTTTGAGAGCTCAAGGTAAGATTGCTCTCACCTCTCATAAAACCTAAAATAAACTGAATGTCAGAACCCGTCTTAATTACTGGATACGGTTGGGTCTCGCCGCTGGGAAACAGTGCGCAAGTTTTTGATAAAAACCTCTTTGAAGGTTTTTCTGCTGTTCAACCCCGCGCAATCGAGTTGCCATCCCAAACGACCGTCCAAGTGCCTGTGGCGGCCTGTGATTTTGATCACACAAAGGTTCAGTCCACCTCAAAAGTCCCTCTGGATAGGGCCACAGCGATGGCGCTCACTGCTGCTAAAGATGCTCTCATTGATGCTGGTTTGGCAACTGCTAAACAAGATGCGAAGAGTGAGGACATCTTGCAATTTGGGCACAATTTTGAACTTGCCATGGGCTCCATCGATCCAACACGGGTTGGGGTCTTTTGGGGCAGCGGAATGGCTGGTGCATTTAGTTTTGATCAAACGGCTGAACAAATTTATCAACACGGCAAGCGGGTACGCCCAACCAGTGTGGTGACCATCATGCCCAATTCGGCAGCCGCCGAGCTAGCCCTTTTGGTGAAAGCTCAGGGGGCTTGTATGACTTATGCCTGCGCCTGTGCGTCCTCCTCCGTAGCGATGGGGGAGGCCCTACGGGCACTCAGAGCAGGATGGCTAGACGTTGCTGTGGTCGGGGGGAGCGAGGCGATGCTGACCTCAGGGGTGCTTGCCAGTTGGAATGCCCTCAGAGTTCTAGCACCCATTGGGGAGACGCCTTCCAACGCCTGCAGACCCTTTAGTCAAAATAGGAGCGGATTCGCATTGGGTGAGGGCGCTGGTGCGTTTGTATTAGAAAGACAAGAGCACGCTTTAAAAAGAGGAGGTCACCCAAGCAGACCTCAAATTGAGTTGCGGGGTTATGCAAGCAATTGCGATGCAACTCACTTGACACTTCCCGATGCTCCCGGCCAGGTTAGAGCTATGGGCGCTGCGTTAAAAGATGCAAAATTAAGTCCTCGTGAAATTGGATACATCAATGCGCATGCAACGGCCACCTCTGCTGGCGACTCGGCCGAGGTTCGCTCAGTAGCGCAAGTACTCGGCTCTCAGATCCCGATTAGCTCAACCAAGGCTCAATTTGGGCATATGCTCGGGGCAGCTGGAGCGCTCGAGATGCTAGTTGCAATCAGAGCGCTTGAGCGACAAATGCTCCCGCCCAATGCCCATTTGAGCTCTGAGTCGGTAGACCCTGAGTTCAAGCTTAATTTTGTCCAGGGCAAAGGTACACCTCAGCATCTAGAACACGTCCTCTCTAATTCTTTTGCATTTGGGGGCACCAACGCCGTTTTGATTGCGAGTCTAATCAAAAGCTAAAACTGAATTTAATCTATAAGGCGTAAAAAAACCCCGGATATCGCTACCCGGGGTTGAAATCCACCTTTTCAAAGGGTGGAGGAGACAAACGGCGTATCAGGGGCGAATGTTTGATGAACACCTGGATACATGTTTGTTAGTTTAGTGTTAAAAATGTTGCATTGCAACATTGCCTAGGTTGTTTGTAGTTTTTCCACTATTTAATAAATTTCTGAATTCAAAAGAACTACAAAAGGGTTTAACTTGTGTGGCTAGGTTCTGACTAAGTTCTGACTAAGTTACTCCCGGTGTGTATCAAGTTCCTATTAACATACCTAAATCAATATTTTTAACGATTAAAGAGTCACACTATGGAATGCACAGTCAGTTGGACAGGCAATACAGGCACTAACTCAAAAATGGGTTTTGTTGCAGAAACGGGCAGCGGACACGTATTGATGATGGACGGAGCCCCAGACACAGCAAACCCTGATAACGCAGGGCAGAACTTAGCTCCCAGACCAATGGAGACGCTCCTTGCAGGTACTGGTGGGTGTACAGCCTATGATGTAGTGCTCATCTTGAAGCGAGGTCGCCAAGATGTGCACAGTTGCTCTGTGAAGCTCACTAGCACCCGGGCAGAGACAGATCCAAAAGTGTTTACCCAAATACATATGCACTTTACTGTTACGGGGAAGGGAATTTCTGAGGTGGTACTGGAGCGGGCCATTGCGCTAAGTCACGACAAGTATTGCTCCGCGAGCATCATGCTTTCGAAGACTGCACAAATAACGACGAGCTTTGAGCTCATTGAAGTTTAATCTCCGCGGCTTTATATGTGGTGAGCAGTACTCGTCATCACCTTGGCTGCTATTCGCATGACGAACTTAACTGGGGGAGGTAGTTCCTGGGCTCCTCTAACTTCTGCCATTTTGGAGTGCCCTTCCTCATCAATGATCATTTGTTTGACGATATTCCTTGAGACTGCATCTCCCGCTGGCAATTTGGTTAGGTGGCTTTTAAGGTGTTCGCTGACCTGACGCTCTGTTTCAACCACAAACCCAAGGCTTAGGCGGTCCCCGCCGAGCTTGCCAGCCAGGTATCCAATCCCAAATGCGCCAGCGTACCATAAAGGGTTCAGGTAGCTTTTGTGGTCTTGGAGGTCCTCGAGTCGGCTCTCAGTCCATGCTAAGTGGTCAAATTCATCCAGACTTGCAGAGTGAAATACCTTCTTTAGGCTTTCATTTTGAGTGGCAAGTGACTGGGACGCGTAGAGTGCTTGCGCACAGACTTCCCCGACATGGTTGACTCTCATTAAAGCGCCTGAGAGCCGTTTTTCCGTTGATGTCAGGTTGTTAAAGTCGTTTTTATCGGTTTCAGCAGGAACGGGACTGAAAGATTTGCTGGCAACAGGCTTTGAAAAAAGCGTTTTAAGAGCATTGTCAATAGAGATAAGTAAGGAATCCATGTGTCAAATTTCACCACATGGAGCCAATTAGAAGGGGTAAATGTTGCAACGCCACAACGTAAAAGCCACAAATTAAGGGGCAAAAGGTCAAATTAATGCTCCTCTCTGGTCAAATACGTACAACTTCCCTGAACGGGGTGGTTGGCCCGGGGAGCCGGTGGTTCGGCTCGAGTCAAATTGAGTGCAACCCACTTACCGGAGCCCTTTGTTTAACCTTGGAGATTAATAAATGAAAAAAACGCTAATCGCGCTCGCTTCTGTTGCAGCTTTAGGTGCTGCTCACGCTGACGTAACACTTTATGGTGTTATTGACATGGGTGTTGCATCTGCAAACAACGGATTAAGCTCAGATGTAAATAACCCATCTAATTTCAACATGTACCCCTCAACAGCACAGTCAGGAACTACAGGAAGAGTTACTTCCATGACTAACGGAGCTATGCAACCTTCACGTTGGGGACTTATGGGTTCTGAGGACTTGGGTTCAGGCATGAAGGCAAACTTCGTTCTTGAATCAGGTTTAGATATCGCTGGTGGTGTAAATCCTAACGACCACGCATTACTATCTTCCAATAACGGCAAAATAGTGTATGGCGCTGGAGACTCTTCACTCAATGGTGGAATGTTTGATCGCCAGTCCACTGTAGGTTTGTCAGGTAATTTTGGATCCATTGATGCTGGTTACCAGTTGAATCTCCAAGGTGTAGCATTGGGTAGTTACGATGCACTTGGCGCTGGTTACGTTTCACCGCTTGGCACTTACGGTGGCTTAACTGGAATGGGTTCAAGTTTCACTGGACGTGCATCTAACTCCTTCAAGTATCAAACTTCCATGGGAAGCACTAATATACGTGCTTTCTATGCTCTTGGAGGTGCGTCTGGAAATGCTGGTGCTGGCTCACAAATTGGCTTACAAGTTGAGGGTGCACTTACCCCAACTTTAAATGTTACTTTAGTTGCTCAAAAAATGAACGACAATATGACATTTGCAGCGGGAAATGCAACAGGCGCTAACGATCTGAAAGTAACATATTACAATTCAACATCTGTTAGCTTAATGGGTAATTGGCAAGCAACTCCAAAACTCAAAGTGTTTGCCGGTTACGAGTCAATCGTTCAGTCGAATCCATCTAATGGTGCATATGACGCAACGATCACGCAAGTTCAAGGAGTACCAATCCTCAACTCTACTGCTTACAGCGGATATAACATTGCTCCTTATAACACAAATTTGACAACAACTATTTCTTGGTTAGGTGCTAAATATGATTTAGACCAAAACTCTAGAATTTTGGCGTCTTATTACCTAAAAACTGTAAGCGCGTACACAACTGACGATACAGCAGCGGGTGCGGCTCATTTATTCTCAGCTAACCATCAAAACATCTTCGCAGTTGCTTACGATCAAGATCTAAGCAAGAAAACTGACGTTTATGTTTGGGCAACCTTAAACCAGTATGATTCACAAGGTGGATCTGCTGCAAGCACAACAGTTCCTCAGTCACAATGGGCCACATTGTCCGGTCTGAGTGTTACTACTTTTGGTGCTGGCTTGCGCGTGAAGTTCTAATTTAACGCTGACGTAAGTCAGCGGTTAGATCGAACTCTTAAAACCCACTGTGGCAACACAGTGGGTTTTTTTAATATCTGTCAGGTGTACCCACCCTGCATAACCGCACGGTGGGTTTTTTATTGGTGCAGGGTTAGGAGTTATTGTCGTGATGGTGTCGTGCGTGACATCTTCACTTGCCCCTAAACCCACTCCTGAGCGTGTTGGAAGCAGTATCTATTTGGGCATCAAGTTCGCCAGCTTCAACTGCCACTTTAATAGTATCCAAGGTCTTGATTAAGTCGTTGGCATTTGCTACTTCAACGCTGGACTTGCCCTTAGATAATTCCAAGGTGTAGCTGCCATACTTGACAGATACGCACACCTTACCTTCCTGGGATACCCACCACCAGGGCTTGACCCTTTTGGGGAGCTCAACTTGCCTACGCAGTCCCGTTTCCCTGTCAACGACTGTTCTGTACTTCATGGGAGCGAATACGGTGCCCTCCATTTGACTTTTAGCCAGTTGGATTTGTTCCCACAATTTTGTTCCCATTTTGTTTCTGCGGTGTTGAACAGGGGCAATACTACGAGGCTTCTTGCTCGCTACCAATTTAAGTGATGCTAAGTTACTCATTGCTTTCTCCTATTAAGTTAATAAAGCAGTGCAACTTTATGCTCTGATCGCTGACAAGAGCAAGAGAAATCTGACTGATCTTGCAGGCAATATTTACAAATATGCCACATGCCTAATGATCGCTAGCGAATGCATGAGTTTTATTAATTGAGTTATTCACCGAGACATGTCCAAGCGTCAATTTAATTGACGCTTGATAGGGTTGCTGTTGCCGCGATATTGGTGGTTAAGTTGTTGATCAGCCACACGACTACACTAAATATCAACAAAGATCAGCAATTAATTTCGCATAAGAAAATCACTGTTTTCTTATGCGATTTATAAGTCATTGAAATCATTAGTGAAAATCAGCCCGATACCTTCTCGGGTTATTGGTCGCGAAGATTGACAAAAGAATACATACTTAAAACACGATTTATATTAAGCAAGGAAATTAAATGTCACAAGCCAAAACACTTACGCAAGACGAATACGAAAAATTATTTGCTTTCGTTGAAAATCGCAAATATGCACTGAGAAACAAGATGATCCTACTCACAGGCTTTAAAACTGGACTGCGTGCCTCTGAGTTAGCTGCAATTCGCTTGGGGCAGTTACTCAATGCAGACAGGCGAGTGAATGCAGAGTTCAAGTTGAGTGGCGATCAAACTAAAGGGCGTCAACCGCGGACAATTTATCTGTCTGACGCTTTACGTGAGGAATTACAGACGTATATTGATCTAAGAGGCGACTATGAGCCCACGCATCCTGTATTTGTAACTGCTGGTGGCAAGCCATTCACTGCTGCAGTGATGACACAACACTTGTATTGGTTGTTTAGGGAAGCGGGAATTGACGGTGCGTCAAGCCATACTCTAAGACGTCAATTCATCACAAAATTGGCTAGCAAGGGAATTGGTATCAAAATACAGGCTACGATGGCGGGACATCGTTCGATCCAAGTAACTGCCAAGTACATCGATACCAACCCAGACATGCTTCGCAACGCTGCAAACTTGGCGTAAATTAAAGAGTTGCTAATAGTGAATTAGTCATTGCTAAAAAATCTGCTGTAATCTGCTCTTTGGTGCGTGTATCTATATCAGGCTTAGGTAGCGGTGCCTTATAACCTTCTATTTCCTTCTTTGCTAGTTTCCAGTATGGATTGCCTGTTAGGTAACGCATTTCATACTCAATATCAAACGTAAGCAATGGGATGAACACCCCCACCCTTAACGGCATCATTTGTGCCATAGTGTAGTTTCGACCAACACTAAACAAGACAGGAGCGTTCACCATGAATATTACAACAATTGGCATCGATTTGGCAAAGTCAGTATTTCAACTTCACGGAATTGACAGCTTTGGTAAAGTGCTCATCAAAAAACAGATCAAACGAGCTCAAATGGCTGAATATTTTGTCAATTTGAAGCCTTGCTTGATTGGAATGCAAGCTTGTGGGAGTGCGCACTACTGGGCTCGCAAATTAGAGAGCTTTGGGCATACGGTCAAATTAATGCCTCCTCAGTACGTCAAGCCGTATGTGAAAACCAATAAAAATGATGCTGCCGATGCAGAAGCCATTTGTGAAGCGGTGACGCGTCCCAATATGCATTTTGTACCGATTAAATCTACTGAGCAACAAGCCATCCTGTCGCTTCATAGAATGCGCCAAGGCTATGTCAAGGCGCGCACAGCTCAGGCCAATCAGATTCGAGGTTTGCTGGCTGAATTTGGTCTTGAAATACCACAAGGTATTGGATATATCTCAAAACGTGTACCTGACATTCTTGAAGATGCTAGCAACGAGTTGCCTGGTATCTTGCGTATTGAAATTCAATCTCTGCTAGAGCACTTAAATGAATTAAACACCAGGGCCGATAATTGTAAAAAAAAGATTCTTGCATGGCATAAACAAAGTGAAACCAGTAAGAAGTTGGAGGCAATACCTGGGATTGGTCCACTCACCGCCACAGCACTTATTGCATCGATAGGGGAGGCAAAGAATTTTAAAAATGGAAGACAGGTTGCAGCATGGATAGGTTTGGTGCCGAGGCAACATTCCAGTGGGGGCAAACAAAACTTGCTGGGAATCAGCAAACGCGGTGACATCTACCTCAGAACGTTACTCATTCACGGTGCTAGGTCTGTGATCTATCGATCTGGACAAAAGGAAAACCCAACAGATAGGCAGAGTTGGTTAAATCAATTGACGCAGAGGAGAAACAAAAATGTAGCGGCGGTTGCGCTTGCGAATAAGAATGCAAGGATTGTGTGGGCCATACTCCATCACAATCGTGAGTATCAGGATAACCATAAAATGTTAGTTGCAGCGTAAGAAAATTCAGGTTTAACAAGAAGAAGACAGCGGAGTGTGAACTCCAAGATTGCACAGGCAATCAAGAAGTG
>CAIKVH010000092.1 GCA_903830725.1 uncultured Burkholderiales bacterium
AGATCACAGAAAAAGGGATCGCCCAACTCTCATATAGTGCCGCCAGGCATAAAAATACAAACAAAATCGAAACTGTATACAAAACGGGAGCTTGACTGCCAGAGCTACTCTCTTGATCGGAAATTCCCGTCCATTCATAGCCAATCCCTTCAGGTAGTTGTCCAACCAACTTCACCATCTCCTGTAAGGCTTCTCCTGAACTTTTACCAGGCGCTGACTGCCCCTGTATCTGGATCGATGGCAGTCCGTTGTACCGCTCCCTTCGGGGAGACGCATAGGACCAACGGCCAGTGGAAAAAGCTGAAAACGGGACCATTTCACCTTTGTTATTTTTTGTAAACCACCGATCTATGTCTTGCGGGAGCATTCTTGAGTCGGCAGCGCCTTGCAAATATACCTTTTTAATACGACCTTTATCGATGAAGTCATTAACGTAAGAGCTACCAAGAGCGGTGCTTATGTCGGTGTTTATCTCGGACAACGACAGCCCCAAGGATGTAGCCTTGAGTTGATCAATGTCCAATCTGTACTCTGGCGTATCGTCTTGCCCGTTAGGCCTGACTGCAAATAAAATAGGGTCTTTGCTTGCAAGACCTAACAATTGATTCCTTGCTTGCATGAGCTTCTCGTGACCCAACGCAGCGTTATCTTTAAGTTGCAAATCAAAGCCGGATGCATTACCTAACTCAAGCGCAGCAGGCGGTGCAAATGCAAATACCCGAGCATCCCTGATTTGACCAAATGCTTTCATTGCCCGACCAACAACAGCTTGAACACGTTGATCAGGCCGAGTTCTTTGGTCCCAGGGCTTGAGTCTTACAAAGGCTAAGCCAGCATTTTGCCCACTTCCCCCAAAACTAAAGCCAACAACCCCGAACATCGTTTGAACATTCTCGGCCTCTTCAACTAGAAATTGATGTTCAACAGCTTTCACGACTTCTAGAGTTCTCTCCTGGGTGGCACCTGCCGGTAAGACAATTTGTGAATATAAAACACCTTGGTCCTCATCAGGCAAGAAGCCTCCTGGCTGAAGGGCAAATAACACGCCCATTACAACAACAATCACCACGTAGATAATGAGATAAGGAGTAGATCGTTTAAGAATTTTTGCAACTATGCTTTGATATTTTTGACTATTATTTTCAAAAGATCTGTTAAACCAACCGAAGAAGCCACGTGTTTCAAGAGTCGCGCCTTTCTCAACAGGCTTTAGTAAGGTTGCGCAAAGAGCAGGAGTTAAGATTAAAGCGACGATAACAGATAAAATCATCGCAGACACAACAGTGATTGAGAATTGTCTGTAAATAACCCCCGTTGATCCGCCGAAAAAAGCCATAGGTATATAAACTGCAGATAGCACTAAAGCTATCCCAATTAAAGCTCCCGTAATCTGACCCATCGATTTTTGTGTCGCCTCTTTAGGGCTGAGACCATCCTCATGCATAACTCGTTCGACGTTCTCGACCACAACAATTGCATCATCCACGAGCAAACCAATTGCAAGGACCATCGCGAACATAGTGAGTGTATTTATCGAGTAACCAAAGGCGTTTAAAACAGCGAAAGTTCCCAACAACACTACAGGGACAGCAATGGTAGGAATTAATGTAGCCCGAAAATTTTGTAAGAATAGATACATTACTAAAAAAACCAGAACCACCGCTTCTAGAAGAGTTTTGACAACCTCTTCAATAGACAACTTTACGTAAGGCGTAGTATCGTAAGCAACTACGGCTTTCATTCCAGGAGGAAAAAACTTGGATAGTGCCTCGATCTTGGCTTTAACTGCAACGGCCGTATCTAATGCATTTGCTCCCGTAGACATTTTGATAGCAATGCCTGTAGCAGCATGAGTATTAAATCTAGCGAGAGTTCCGTAATTTTCACTACCCAATTCAACTTTGGCAACGTCTTTAAGCAAAACTGCAGCACCTGATGGGTGTGTCTTAAGAATGATTTTTCTGAATTGCTCCGGAGTTTGGAGCCTACTTTGCGCTGTAATTGTTGCATTAAGTTGTTGGCCTTTGACTGCTGGAGTACCACCCAACTGTCCTGCAGAGACTTGCGCATTTTGCGCTTGAATTGCACTTATTACATCAACAGGGGTTAGTTTGAAAGCCGTTAACTTTGCCGGATCTAGCCATATTCGCATTGCATACTGAGCGCCGAACAAAGTTACGTCACCTACGCCCTTTACTCGACTAATCGTATCCAAAACGTTTGCTGCCACGTAGTCAGCCAAATCAAATTGCTTCATGCTATCGTCTTCTGAGACAAAAGCCATGACCATTAAAAAGTTCTTAGTAGATTTCGCAACCGTCAGTCCCTGCTGCTGAACGACCTGGGGAAGAAGAGGCATTGCGAGTTGAAGCTTATTTTGTACCTGAACTTGCCCGATATCAGGGTTAGTTCCATTATCAAGAGTAATCGTAATGTTGACGGCACCAGATGAATCGCTACTCGAGGACATATAACGAAGGCCGTCGATTCCCTTCATCTTTTGCTCAATAACTTGTGTTACTGAATCCTCGACAGTTTGGGCAGAAGCTCCAGGATAATTACCCGTAATTGAGATGGCCGGGGGAGCTATTGCTGGATACTGGGCGACGGGAAGAGTAATGATGGAGATAACGCCTGCCATCATAATCACTATGGCAATGACCCAAGCGAAGATTGGGCGATCTATAAAGAAACGTGACATATTAATCAACCCAGGTTATTTTGGAGCTTTGTCACTTGACTTACTGATAGGAGCACCGGTCGATTTGGAGTCGTCAGCTACCGGATCCTTTGGCGCAGCCTGCGCTGGCCCACCTGGTTTGATTTTTTGTAGTCCATCAACAATTAACTGATCTCCCACACTTAAACCGCTTTTGACGACCCATTTATCCCCGATCGCCTCACCCAGCTCTAAAACTCGAAGCTCAACTTTTGATTCTTTGCTAAGTACGAGAGCCGTAGCGTTTCCACGTGCATCGTGAGTTACGCCTTGCTGGGGAACAACTAGACCTTTTTCGTTGACACCCTCCTCCAACACTGCTCTTACAAACATTCCTGGTAATAAATCGTGCTTTGGATTGGGAAAAACGGCCCTAAGGGTAACGGAGCCCGTTCCTGGATCAACAGTAACATCTGAGAATTGGAATTTACCCTCAAATGTGTAAGGAATATTGTCATCTAGTATGAGCTTCATCTTCACGGAGTCTTTTCCTGCTCGTTTTAAAACACCAGAGTCAAGTGCTCGTTTGATTCGCATCAATTCAGCACTAGACTGGATCACATCAACATAAATTGGATCAAGTTGTTGAACAGTCGTTAATGCGTTTGGCTGATTCGCTAACACAAGTGCGCCAGGGGTTACGCTTGATATACCAACTCTGCCGCTGATAGGAGAAACAATTTGTGTGTAGCCTAAGTTGATTTGCGTAGTTTGAAAAGCCGCTTGAGCCTGTTTATATGACGCATCTATATCATCATATTCTTGTTTAGATACAGCGTTAATCTTGATTAATTCTTTATACCGCTCAGATTTGAGCTGAATACTTTGTAAATTGGCTTGAGCACTATCGAATGCTGCCTTATACAGGGCTGAGTCAATTTGGTATAGCACCTGACCTGCATTAACATCTCCACCCTCGGTGAATAATCTTTTCTGAACAATTCCATTAATCTGTGGACGAACCTCGGCGATTAGGTAAGGCGAAGTCCTGCCTGAAAGCTCGGTAAAAACGGAGATTTTCTGAGATTTGACTTCATATATTCCGACAAGAGGAGCAGAGGGCTGAACAGCTGTTGGGCCCCCTTTGTTGCATCCAGCAATAAGTAGGGGAGCAACTAAAGTCAAAATGGTTAGACAGAAATTTCTTGAAATTAATTCTACGGGGGTATTCTTTGGGCAAAGCATATAGATGAAAATATTAGGAAAAGGTCAATTTCCAATTTTAGGGCATGAATGGACTGATAACCGTTTGCCGAGGCACATAATCAACGCAATACCACCTAATTGCTTAGCCTTAATTGATTAATCTTTTAGCAGTGAGAGAGGTTAAACGGACTTTAAAAATTATTGCTTTAGCAAAAAATGAGCAAATTCCGTAAATCCCTCACCCCTCTCAGATTGAGTTATCCATTTTGGAGCATGCGCTAAAGTTGACTCATACCTCCTGACGTTAGCTACTCCAATAGAGTGGTCAAAAAATCCAAACATGGTATCGTCATTTAGCGAGTCGCCAATGAATATACTAGATGCAAGAATATCCTTAAGCTCAATCCCCATTAACTCCCTGATCATAGTTTTGGTTGTCGACAGCTTATCCCATGGACCCAGTGTGGCATTGATGTGAATGGAACTTATTTTCGTGCTCAATCCACACCCGTGCAAGTAATCTATGACCTCACTCAACTGAGGTGTTTGAGATTTATCCTTTTGCTCGCTAACAGAATCAAGCTCAATTGCTAAATCGTAAAGACGTGAAAATTGATCACTCGAAAGACAAAGAGTAGGAAATCGTTTTAACAATTTCTCCTTAATATTTGTCATTTTGTTAACAAACAAATGCTTGTCCAGTTCCTCAACAAATCCGCGAGTAATCAATCGCTGCGTCAACGGATCTTTGCGCATGTAAAAAGCACCGCTTTCACCTACTACGGCATGAACGGGCCACATCCTGGCGATACAGTCACACCACCCAGCAGGCCCCCCTGTTACGACGAAAACGTATATTCCAGCCCGGTTTAAATCACAAAGTGCCCTGTAACTAATAGGGTCTAGGCGCCCATGGGTCGTTATCGTATCGTCTAAATCGCTGAATACATACCGAATTGAACGTGCAACGTCTGTTGGAAAATCTTCTAAAGGCCTAAGGTTAAACACAATAAAGCATCGCCGGTTAAGCCAACAAATTTAGTTTAAGTTGGGCGTTTTGAAAGCTAAATTTAACCCTCCAAGACTCGCCTGCATTCAAGGGCCAGGCATCGGTCCAAGTGCCTGTTGTAACAACGTCTCCGGGTTGAATATCTGTGGCTCCGGGGCAACCTCTTAGTTCCTTGACAAAATAGTTCAATGCCTCCAGAGGGCTATCCAAAACATTTGACCCCTGCCCTGTTTCGACCAATTGATCACCCTTGAACAGCTCTGCACTGGCCTGGGCAAGTTGTTTTATCAAATCAGCAGCGTTACTTGAGAAAGAGGAAATATGCAGTTTCTCGCCAATCGCTAATTTAGCGTGTAACCCACTGTCAGCAACAGTCTCGGCAGCCGTAAATTTCCAATTGGGCCTGTGAGACTGAACAATCTCAAAACCAGGCGCTAGCCAATCCAGGGAATCGTACAGATCCTGCAGACTGGCGTTTGCCTTGGGGGTAGCCTTAAACCCAAAGACAATCTCAGGCTCAAGACGAGGTTGACAAATATTTTGAAGAGAAAGGGTTGCCTGAGAATTGCTTGAGTAGGTTACTGTTGTATCCCAAACCGTGCCCCACATTGGAGCATAGACTTTGTACAAATCCCATATTTTTCGATTGGTAAAACCGATCTTATAGCCTAGGGGTTTCTCACCTCTAGCCAACCTTAACGAGCGAACAGATAATGCGTCCTGATACGCCTCTGAAACGAGGTAATTCCCGTCTAAGTCTAGTGCTGCCGGCCAGCAATGGCCAGAATCGTAATGGTTTAGCAATTCTTGAGGATTCATTTTAAAAGTCCTTTTTAATTCCATTAAAAGCTCAAATTTATTATAGACTTAACACAAGTCGCTTACATCACAACTATACTTAAGCGATCATGAGCTGTTAACATACCTGATAGGGGGTTTTTCAATGAAACTATTAAGATTGCTGTCAAGTTCAATCCTATGTTTGCTATGCCTAGCTCCAACCTTTTGTAGTGCCCATCCCGGTCACTCTGAATCATTTGACTTACTTACTGGTATGGCCCACCCATTTAGTGGAATAGACCATTTCCTAGTCATATTGCTAGTTGGCTTTTGGAGCGTACTCAGTTTTAAAAAACCGTGGTTGGGTCCTCTATCATTCGTTTTGGGCATGATCGCAGGATCAACTGCAGGACTCTTCACTGCAACAGCTCAATACCTTGAAGTTGCCATAGCTTTAAGCGTCATTATCACTGGCTTTGTTTTAGTTTCAAAGAGTAAATTCTCAGAGAACTTAAGCTCGGTTTTATTAATTATCTTCGGCGTATTCCATGGACTAGCTCATACAGGCTATTTACCTGTGATAACCAGTTTTAACGTAGGTAATATTTCAATGGATCTTTTGGGACTTGTTTTAGGAACCCTTTTTCTTCATATGACGGGTTTGTATATTGCAAAATTAACGATTCAGTCAAACCCGTTGATTACAAAAATAGCTGGAATTGCAACCACTTTATACGGCAGCTTTTTGTTGATACAACTGAGCCTATAGCCACTACAAAACAGTTTCACCAGTCTCCCCAGTACGAATGCGATAGGCGCAAGGAAGATTCAAAACAAATATCTTTCCATCTCCTATTTTCGATGAGCGAGCGCTTTCTATAATAATCTGAATGACCTGCTCAGCAAATTCATCAGGAACAGCGGTTTCAATTTTCACCTTTGGCACCCAATCGTAATAATATTCAGCTCCTCTGTATATTTCAGTTCTTCCTTTTTGGCGACCAAATCCTTCTACATTTGACACAGTCATACCGAAGTGGCCTCGATCGGTTAAAGCTTTTCTAACATCGTCTAATTTGTGTGGCTTGATAATCGCTACTATTAATTTCATCAATTGCCTCAGGTGACGCTATGGGTCATAGAGCGGAGTACCGGATATATTTGAGCAGACCATCTTTTTCCACTGAAGACACCGTAATGTCCCACACCAGCCTGTAAGTGATGGATTTTCATATAGGCGGGAATTTTTGTACAAAGATCCTGCGCAGCAAGTGTCTGTCCAATTCCGCAAATATCGTCGCGTTCTCCCTCAACGGTTAATAAGAATGTTTTTCTTATGTTGCTAGGATTCACCAAACGGCCCTTAAATCTCATCTCTGCATTTGGTAGTTGATGTTTTTGAAAAATATTTTCAACTGTTTCAAGATAAAAATCAGCCGAAAGATCCATGATTGCAAAATATTCTCTATAAAAATCACGAATCAAATCGGCACGCTCATCCTCGCCTTTTATTCGGTGCTCCAAGAGATCTCTAAACGATTTTTTGTGTCGTTCTAAATTCATATTTAGAAAAGCAGTTAATTGCAAAAATCCGGGATAAACCATGCGTCCAGATCCCTTAAATTGAAGGGGTACGCTACCAACTAAATTTTGCTTAAACCAAGATATTGGTTTACTGATTGCTAACTCATTTACCTTTGTTGGATTGATACGCGTATCAATGGGGCCAGCCATTAGGATCAAACTTGCAGGTACGTGATCAGATTTATCCTCGGAAAGAATGCTTGCCGCTGCAAGGCATGCAACAGTGGGTTGACAAACCCCCATCAAATGTACTCCTGACCCCAGATGTGCCAGACAATCCATCACAGTTTGTATATAAGTGTCCAAACCAAATTCACCCTTGGATAGGGGTATGTCCCGGATGTTCAACCAATCCGTAATATACACATCGTGATCCTGAACCAAGGTCTGTATCGTACCTCGCAGCAAAGTCGCGAAATGACCAGACATTGGGGCTACAAGGAGTATTCGTGGTAAAACCTGATTAACATTTTTCTTGAATCTGATGAGGTTGCAAAAACTCAACTCCAATACCTTTGATTCAAAAACTTCCACCTTTTGCCCACCCTCAACACTTATTGGTTCTATGTTGAACGGAGGGCAATGGTGAGTAAATCCCAAAAGTGCAATCTGCTCGTAATAAGCAGTCATTTTCCGAAGCGGACTTACACCTTGGTTGTCATTCCAAGTCTGAAGCACCGTCTGAGCGCTCTCAGCAAAAAGCCGAACTGGGTCGCTCAAATTCGAAACAAGCTGATAATTTTGGTATAGCATTTTAAAAACTTTTAGGGTAAATGGAACCTCACACCTATTCATGAACATGCATTTCTCATGCCTAGATATGCCTCGGCTGACCCTAAAAAAAGCCGCGAGTGGCATATAAATTGCAATAGCCAAGACTGACAAATCAAATAAAAGCGGGCATATGTCTAACTCAACACTTACCATTAGCAGCAAGAACTACTCATCCTGGTCGTTGAGGGGGTGGTTGATGGTTAAGATGTCTGGCATAGACTTCACAGAGGTTAGCGTCTCTACTGACTCCGCTGATGCTAGAGCAGAATTGCTTCTTCTATCTCCTTCCATATTGGTTCCAAGCCTCTCTCATGAAAAGGTTAGAGTTTGGGACACTCTGGCTATTGGAGAGTATTTGAACGAAATTGCACCAAAAGCAAACTTACTTCCGTCCAATCAAGTGCACCGCGCACATTGCCGTGCGATTTGCGGGGAAATGCATTCCGGCTTTTCTGCTCTAAGATCATCTTTGCCCATGAACATAAAAGCAAAAATGAAGGGATTTAAAGTTTGGTCAAAAGCACAACTTGATATCGATCGAATCACTGAAATCTGGAAAGATTGTTTACTTACATACAAAGGACCCTACCTATTTGGTAAGCAAATGACCCTTGCGGACGCTATGTATGCGCCAGTAGTTTTACGCTTTAAGACTTACGGTATAAGTCTAACCCCCGCATGTATTAAATATTGCGAAAAGATCATTTCCACCCCATTTATGCAAGAGTGGATTGAAGCAGCCCAGGCAGAGCCTGATGATATTGAAGAACTTGATGTGGAGTTTTAATCATGAGTGAAATTGCAACTTTTGTAAGCGATACTGAATTTTCACACGTAAAAAAAGAAGACACAAAATTTCTCAAAGGAGGATTGAGAGATTTTTTCCTCTACAAAGACCTTGGAGTAGCAGCGGCAACTAGGGGCAAAGTGATAGCACATATTGCCAAAGCAAATCTTCCCCCAGAAGATGGAACGGGTTGGCACTACCATGTCGCCGAGTTTCAAATCGTGTATATGCTTAAAGGGTGGGCAAGATTCATGTACGAGGACAAGGTGACTTTAGTGGCAGAGGGAGACTGCGTCCACCAGCGACCGGGAATCGTACATTACCTATTTGATTATTCACCTGATATGGAATACTTGGAAATTGTTGGCCCTGCCGATTTCGGATCCATCCCAGCAGAAGGCCCTTGCAAAGTGCCTCCAGTCACCCCCTGGGCCTGAGAGGAGTTACAGTCGGACTATTACTCCCCTATTTCACTCACTCGCTCCATCTTTGAATAATCTTCTCCCCCCCAAACTGGGGCCTCGGTAATTCCGAAGAAATTGAGTTCGATCATTACATTATTGGGATCTTTTAGGAATAGTTGATAGAGTTTAGACTCAGGGAAATATCTTGGGAAAAAGGATAAATTTATTGATTTGAATTTATCAATAAACTCTTGTGGCTCTTGAGCCAAAAAGGCAACATGATCGATCACACCAGTTTGTCCATTTGCCGCGTCATCAGTGGTACCTAGGTAGTATTTTTCTCGATTAGGTATGTTAGAGGGACCAAGGTGTACTTGAATCGATCCATTCACCCCAAGCCAGTACCCTGGGAAAGGAAAGTCTGGTCTGGGCATGATTGCAAAACCAAGAACGGAGATATAAAAATCTTTAGTCTTCTCTAGGTCCTGCGCACGAATAAAGAAGTGATTGATAGAATGTACTGGCATTTTTAGAAATTCCCTTGAAATGATTGATTGATCACTGTTCAATCATTTGTAGACCATATTTGGCGTACAACGATCGATAGTTAGAGTCACTTAGATATTTAAATAATTCCTTACACACATCGATCTTTTTTGAAGAGGAATGCACACTAAGTGCAAAGGGTGTGTCCAATTGAATATCTTTAGGTAAGGGCGATAGAAGTTTTGCTCCTGGAACCAATAAAATTTCAGGTATTTGCTGAAATCCAATTGCCCCCTCTCCATTTTCGATTCCCTTAGCAACTAAGCCAGATATTATTTTTATTTTGTGACTAATTTCATTTCTAATTTTCAAATCAAGCAAGATATTTTCGATATGATCGCCACTGGGTCCTGTAGCATAAAGAATCGAATCAACAGATAGTAAAATTTCTTTTAGATCTTGAGCGTTTTTGGGGGCTAACAAGTTTGAAGACATGGGGACAGCAATACCGATACCAGACTTGACCACGGGCGTAAATCCCTCTGGCGAAAGAACGCCCTCTTCGGTGAATTTTTTAATAGGCTTTGAAGGATAGAAGACAAAGTCAACTTGCCTTCCTTGACTTAGTAAAACTGTAATTTCCGCAGATGGAAGCAATTCCAAAATTACGGAATAGCCTGTGTGAGCTTCAAATAGCTTAATGATCTCAACAGCACCTTCAAGCGCAATTGATGCCAATCCCTTAATGGTCTTTGGAATTTTGATTAAATCGTGTTCAGTCATATGAGTTTTAGCAGATTTCAAATAAATATTATCCCTTAGAATGAAACGAAAATATCCGGTGTTTTCACTCATAAGGCATAACTTTAAAACCTATCCTTACACTCGAAAATAAATAGCTATAAACACTAAGTTATGCACATTGAAAATACATACAGCTTGTTTAAACACAAGCCATTCTTACTTTTTTTTGGTGCATGTGGCTTCTCTGAGTTGGCCTATCAAATCGCCTTTGTTGCACTTGGATGGCAAGTTTATGCATTATCTGGGAGCGCCTTTGACTTGGGTTTAATTGGATTAATTCAATTTATCCCCTCCGTCGTTTTGGTATTTGTTATTGGACAAGCTGCAGACAAATACCCGCGTCGACCCTTGGTTCAAATTTGTCAACTGGTTGAGGGTGCGACCGCACTTTTTTTGAGCGTTGGGAGTTTTTTGGGATGGCTGAGCGTTACTAATATTTTTATTGCTGTTGGGGTGCTTGGGATAGCCATGGCCTTTGAGGGGCCAGCTGCAACGGCATTATTGCCCTCCGTCGTGCCCAAGGGTTTTTTAAAAGAAGGAACAACAGTTGGATCTAGCATTTACCAAATAGGTGCGATCAGTGGCCCCGCCATGGGTGGCCTAGCTTTTGCTGCTTCACCCACCCTTCCATTCATCATGATGTTTGTATTGTGGATATCTTCTGCACTTTTAAATCAGGGCATTAAAAACATTCCTGTCCCCTCTCAAAATCAATCACCAAGTTCAGATAGTATTTTTGCAGGTGTTGTATTTATAAAAAACAATCCCCTAATATTAGGCACTTTATCCCTCGATCTATTTGCAGTTTTACTGGGCGGAGCGACAACCTTACTACCTATCTATGCAAAAGATATATTGAATACTGGCCCTCTTGGCCTTGGCATGCTAAGAAGCGCACCTGCTTTTGGCGCCTTGTTGATGACTTTGTATTTAACCCGTTTCCCACTAAATAAATTAGTTGGGCTTAAAATGTTTCAGTCGGTAATTTGTTTTGGCTTTGCAACTGTAATTTTTGCATACTCCAAAGAGATTTGGCTTTCCATGCTAGCGCTATTCGTGATGGGCGCTGTCGATATGGTCAGCGTCATAATTAGATCATCACTAGTCCAGTTATCCACTCCTGACGACATGAGAGGACGGGTCAACGCAGTAAACTTTCTCTTTATAAATGCCTCTAATCAACTCGGTGGTTTTGAGAGCGGAATGATGGCAGCACTTTTAGGAACTGTTCCGTCTGTAGCCATTGGCGGAATTGGTACCGTCATGATTGCACTGGTTTGGATGAAATTATTTCCCTCTTTAATATTAGTTGACAAATTGGAAGAGAATAGCAAATAGAAGATTGGAATTTATGAAATACAATTTTTCGGAAAAGATTGGTCTTGGAACTTGGAGATTGGGTGAGTCAGACCATACCAAACAAAATGAAATCAAATCAATCGAACACGCCTTATCCATTGGGTATAGATTAATCGATACAGCTGAAATGTATGCCAACGGAAACTCTGAACTCTTAGTTGGTAAGGCATTAAAGAATATAGGCAACTCCAAAAGAGATCAATTCACCGTCGTTAGTAAAGTACTTCCCAGTAACGCAAGTGCCAGTGGTGTTGTGAAGGCCTGCGAAGCTAGTTTAAGACGACTTGGTTGCGACTATTTGGATATATATCTTTTACACTGGAAGGGCCCATATTCATTTGATCAAACACTAGAAGGATTCCAAGTTTTAAAACATAGGGGATTAATCAAAAACCACGGGGTTAGTAATTTTGACATTGTTGAATTAAATAAATGGAGCGATGCAGAGAAATCTCTCGGCCTACAAGGTAGCAATACACTCGCAACCAATCAAGTCTATTACTCCCTGTCTGCTAGGGGTATAGAGTTTGACTTAATACCTGACCTGACCCAAAAGGAGGTCTCATTAATGGCGTATTCGCCACTAGGCGCAGGCGATCTTGTCCGAAATAAAAAGCTTTGTGAGCTTGCGAGGACCCTCGGACTGACTGGCGCGCAATTGGCCTTGGCTTGGGTTATCCGACAACCCAATACTGTAGCTATTCCAAAATCTGTTTCAAAAACTCGAATTGAAGAAAATTGGTCTAGCAAGGACATTGTATTGAGCAAAGATACATTGGCTGCTTTAGATCTTCTCTTTACCCCACCCAAGGCAAAAACCAGTTTAGCCATTCTCTAAGAACCATTGCGGATTTTGATTACGTCTTCATGGATAATGGAACTTTCTTAGCAAGCCTAACCTGGACTGCCAAGACATCCATGCTCATTGGAAAATGCCCTTGCCCAAATTAGATCTGAACACCCTTCCCTATTGGCTTTCTCCATTGAAATTCAAGGTGTTCAGAACGCTTTGGATGGTCTGGCTGATCGCCAATATCTGCATGTGGATGAATGATGTCGCAGCAGCCTGGATGATGACATCCTTAACCAGTTCCCCCCTTCTGATCGCTCTGGTTCAAACTGCATCCAATTTACCTGTCCTTTTACTCGGGGTGCCTAGTGGTGCATTAGCGGATATTTTGAACCGTAAGAAATATTTCGTCATCACCCAGATTTGGTTGGCTGCTAACGCTACTATTTTGACCCTATTAATGGTGTTCAACCTGCTTAGTGCTGAACTTTTACTTTTCTTCACCTTTATGAACGGCATTGGGCTTGCAATGCGTTGGCCCGTTTTTGCGGTGATCGTACCTGAGTTGGTCAACCGCGAACATCTCGCCCCTGCCCTCACTTTAAATGGGCTGGCGATGAATGCCTCAAGGATCATCGGCCCCTTAATTGCCGGCATCTTAATCGCGGGCCTTGGGAGTCAGTATGTATTTGGTTTAAACATGGTTTTGTGCCTGCTCACCACATACGTCGTTCTGCAATGGAAATATCAGCATTTTGAATCTGCATTGCCAGGTGAGCGATTCTTTGGGGCGATGAGACTGGGTATCCAGTATGTAGGGCAATCAATAAGAATTAGATTCATATTGGTCAGAGCTTTTTTATTTTACTTTCAAGCCTCCTGTGTCATAGCTCTCTTACCGATACTGGCCAAAGAGCATTTCCATGGAAACGCGAACACCTTCACCCTTTTGATGTCCTCCCTCGGCTTGGGGGCAATCATTGCGGGATCTCAACTTCCAAGATTTAGAGATAACTTTAACAACAATCAGTTAGCCAATTACGGCATTGTTGCCCTATCCCTTAGCTCTATTTGCATAGTTTTGGTTCCTACGTTGTGGGAGGCTGTACCGCTGATGATCATTTACGGGATGTCTTGGTTTACAGTTGCCAACTCTTTAACAGTCACTGCCCAGTTCTCATTACCCAGTTGGATCAGGGCGCGCGCGATGTCTTTTTACCAAATGAGTCTGATGGGTGGAAGCGCATTAGGGGCAGCATTTTGGGGGAAAATTGCTGAGCACTCTGAGGTCGTAACTAGCGTTGAAATTGCCGCATTTTTTGGCCTCTTGTCGATGTTTTTCATCGTTCGTCTAGTCATTTCAGGTCAAGATGACGAGGATTTAGCGCCTGTTTGCCCACTCGAGCGCCCTAAGCCCTCAAAGGACATAGATCTTTTTGAGGGGCCTGTGATGATCTCCATCGAGTATCACATTAATCCACAAACTTTGGAGGACTTCAAAAAAATCATGAAACAAACCAAAGTGGCCAGGATCAAACAAGGCGCTCTTTCGTGGAGTTTATTCTCGGACGCAGAAAATCCTGGCCAAGTCGTTGAGTACTATGTTTACGAGACTTGGGCAGATTATTTAAGGCGTTTTGATCGCTTTACCGCTGCGGACTTGCACCTGCAAGAGGAGCGATTTAAATTTCATATCGATCCAGAACCGCCTAAGATTTTCCGCCGCATAGCCACTCAAATCAAAAACTAGGTCCCTTAATTTTTAAATATGAAGCCAGGAATTTTTAACCCAAAAATGATACGACGGTTTATCCGCACAATTTTCAAATACACACTCACAAGTTGCGCCATCATGATCGCTAGTACTAATGCCGAAGCAGAACAAATCAACGTCATGGCATCCGTCGCATTCAAAGAACCCTACCTGAAAATGGTCGAACAGTATGAGAAAGCTGGTCATTTGGTCAAGACGACCTGGCTACCTACAGTAGAGATTGTTAAACGCATTAAAGCCGAGGACTCGGGTGACTTGGTCATAATTGATAGCAGGAGCATTGATTCTTTAATTGCTTTGGGTAAATTAAATCCCGATAGCAAAGTAGACTATGTAAGCTCTGGAATTGGGATTGGAGTTGCCAAAGGTGCAAATCGTCCGGTTTTAAATGACAAAGAGGATCTAAAGAAACTAATCCTTGCAACGGATTCCTTGGCTTATTCGACAGGCCCAAGTGGCGCGTATCTAGCTGGTCTTTTTGAAAGAATGGGGATCGCTGAACAAATAAAATCCAAAACAAAAATAATTCAAGGTGAACCTGTTGGTAATGCCGTCAAGCGCGGAGAGGTTCAAACCGCATTTCAACAAATACCTGAAATTCTCGCGGTTCCTGAGATTGATTTTGTCGGCCCCTTGCCAGCAGATATTCAGTACGTGACAACTTTTGCGTTTGCAACACCAAGCTCAAAGACCACCACGACAGCTATTCATGAGTTTATAAAATATCTAAAATCTCCTGATGGTGTTGTAGATCTTAAAGCTCATGGCCTTGAACCCAAATGAACCTAAAACCCATGCAAACTGAGTCACTTGAAAAACTCGTTATTCAGCGTATGCCGTTCGGAAAATATAAAGACAGTTTGTTGTGTGATTTGCCAGGTAATTATCTAGCCTGGTTTGCTAGGGAAGGTTTTCCGAGCGGTGATCTTGGGGGCTTGCTTCAATTGATGCACGAAATTGACCATAATGACCTGAGACAACTCCTTATACCCCTTAAGAACAAAGGGTTTTAACTCATTGTTTATTAAAGGATTTTAGAGTAAATTGACCGCTTAAAAATGGGCATTCCCTAGAATACAATAAGCCCTTCTCCGAACGTCAGCATAGTGCTTACTTAATAGGATTTAAAAATGATCAATCGCAGAACACTCATTAAATCAATTGCCGGGGCAACTTCTGCCGGTATGTTTTTCTCAGCTGAGCAAGGCGCATACGCAGCGGACCCTAAAACACTTAAGATTTCTCATCAATTTCCCGGGGGGACTTTAGACAAAGGAGACTTCAGGGACCGTCTGACTCGTAAATTCGCACAAGATGTTGAGAAAAAAACAAAAGGTGAACTGAAGTTTGAGATTTATCCTGGATCTTCCCTCATGAAGACGGTAGCTCAGTTTTCAGCGCTGCGTAAATCTGCCCTGGACTTATCACTTTATCCGCTAGCCTATGCTGGTGGAGAGGTACAAGAAGTTAATATTGGCCTCATGCCCTGCATGGTCACATCCTATGAGCAAGGTTTTGCTTGGAAGAAAGCAGAAATTGGACACGAACTCACCAAGCTATTAGAAGCTAAGGGCGTAAAAATAGTAACTTGGATTTGGCAAGCCGGGGGGGTGGTAAGTCGCTCCGTACCCATCGTAAATCCAGATGATGTCAAAGGCCTAAAAATCCGCGGTGGAAGTCGCGAAATGGATTTGATGCTTAAAGGCGCTGGCGGAATTATCTCTAGTGTGCCCTCCAATGAGATCTATCCTGCGATGCAAACAGGTTCCCTAGACGCTGCTGTCACCTCCTCTACTAGCCTTATATCCTTTAGGCTTGAGGAGATATCTAAGGCCCTAACCACTGGCAGAGGCAAAAGCTTTTGGTATATGTTTGAGCCACTGCTCATGTCAAAAGCAGTTTATGACTCCTTAAGCAACTCCCAACAAAAAGCCATAGATGAAGTAGGCTTAGAGCTTGAGAGCTTTGCTACAGCCCAAGCAAAAATTGATGATAAGGAAGTCGCAAGTGTCTACAAGACAACTGGCGCCAAGGTCTACGACATGGATGACGCAGTTATTGCTAAATGGAAAAAAGTTGCTCAAGAAACCGCTTGGGCTGACTTCTCCAGCCGAAGCGCTGAATGTGATCGGTTCCTAAAGCTTGCCCAGGCTGTAAGCTAATCTCTTTGAGATTTCCAAATTACTGGACCAAGCGCCGCAGTGCGCATGGAATGCAGTCAGCTGTCAATAACTCAAATTAAATTATGCTTAAAGCTCTTGATTCTTTAATTGTTGGACTGAATAAATTAATAGTTCTGTTGAGCACTCTTGCTCTTGGTGCGGCTGGAGCCATACTATCTTGGGAAGCTACAGCAAGGTATCTTTTTAAAATCCCCAGCGATTGGCAGGATGAGGTAACCATATTTTTGTTAGTCGGCGCAACTTTCATGTCTTGTGCCTGGGTTCAATACTCCAGAGGGCACATTGGCATTCAAGCTTTGGCGGCTGTTTTGAGTCCCGGTATCGATAGAGTCAGAAGATTATTGAGCGACGTCATGTCTTTTTTATTTTGCACCTTCTTCTCTTGGAAGTCCTGGACCCTCCTCCTAGAGGCCGTTGAAGATAACCAGATCTCAGGCTCGGCTTTTGGTGCTCCCCTTTGGATCCCTTACAGTTGCATGGCCATTGGTACTTCCCTGCTCACTTTGGTTCTTTTAGTGCAAATCTTATCTGCTGCTTCAGCATCACTGAAGCCCAATTCATCATTAGGCAGTGCTTCTTAATATGACTACGCTACAAATTGGACTGCTTTTCGGTCTAGCAACCCTAGCCGTTTTATTCTCAGGGATGCCCATTGCTTTTGCACTAGGCTCTGTCGCCTCTGTATTTATGTACTTCTTTATGCCCCATGCCTCCTTAGACACGGTTGCACAAAATGTATATGAGGAAATGGCTAGCATTACACTCCTAACGATTCCATTGTTTATCTTAAAAGGTGCTGCAATTGGGAAGTCGCGGGCCGGTAAGGACCTTTATTCTGCACTGCATATTTGGTTAAGCAAGGTGCCTGGCGGGCTTGGTATCGCGGTGACTATAGCTTGTGGCCTATTCGCTGCGATGGCTGGATCCAGTGCTGCAACTTGCTCAGCGATCGGAAGCTCCGCAATTCCTGAGATGCGCCAAAGAGGATATTCCGCAAGGCTTTGCGCAGGTCTAGTTGCTGCAGGAGGCACCCTTGGTATTTTGCTCCCCCCTTCAATAACCCTCATTCTTTTCGCAGTCGCAGCCGAGCAATCTCTTGGACGCCTATTCTTGGCCGGTATAGTTCCCGGCCTTTTACTGGTTGTTTTGTTTGCACTTTACGGGATGTTCAAATACCGCAGAGAGGTAAGCGCAGCACAAAAAGTTGCTGACACAGGTGGGGAACGTGCCCGTATTCTTCAAGTTGACAACTACACCTTAAAAGAAAAATTCGCTGCCCTTCCAAAAGTACTGCCCTTCCTAACTCTTCTACTTGGTGTAATGCTGGCCCTCTACGGAGGTTTCGCCACGCCTTCAGAAACAGCTGGTTTAGGGGCCATACTGGCCCTGGTTTTAATCGCTGTGGTTTACGGAGCTTACAAGTTCACAGACTTAAAGCCCATTTTTACAAGCACCCTATCAGAAGCCACTATGCTGATGATGATCATTGGCATGTCTCTTCTTTATTCTTATGTGATGAGCTATTTACACATAAGTCAAAGTGCTGCTGAATGGGTGGTGGATCTCCATTTGTCCAAATGGACTCTTTTCATGGCTGTATCCACACTTGTTGTCATCCTTGGATTCTTTTTGCCGCCTGTCAGTATCATTTTAATGACAGCTCCAATCATATTGCCACCCCTAAGAGCTCAAGGGTTTGATCTAATCTGGTTTGGAGTAGTCATGTCGGTCATTATGGAGATGGGTCTTATTCATCCACCTGTTGGCCTCAACATCTTCGTAATCAACAACATAGCCCCTGACATCCCATTAAAAGAGGTTGTTTGGGGAACTATCCCATTTGTATTCTTGATTATGTTTGCCGTATTGCTTTTGTGCGTATTCCCTCAACTCGTTCTTGGAATGCCCGACTATTTCTTTGGCGTTGCCACGGTTCGCGCTGGATAATCTTGATCTTAATCCTGAGAGTCTCGCGGATTTTGAAAGTAACGGCGTTCATGCTTACGTGCGTGAACCTTTCTATTCACCCAGTCGTGGCGCAAGAATTAAGCAAATACTTCGCCGAGCATGAGGTCGATAGAACCGCCTATTCCCTAATTACTGACGAGAATAAGGACAAGTTTCAAAAAATCATCAAAGAAGGCAAAGGAATAGGACGCCTTTGGCAGTGCGGTAAAAATTCATTTCTTTTCTACGATGGCTGGGTTTTCGTTGGATCCAAAAAAGACGGAAGTGATTTAGGAATCAAGCCCTATAACTTGGTATCCATCTACTATGTAAAGGCAGACCTAATACGGTTTGAATTTAGAGCACTCCCCTTTTTAAACCGTTTTGAGCTCAACACAACAACGAATAAGATGACAACCAATAGACCGATGTTCCATACATCTGAGACCCAGGACTGTAATCTCGTTCATTAACATGACTAGCTTAAATTAAATATATTCTTACCCCATAGGGTTAGCACTTCATTAAAGTTACTAAATACGGGTAACATAGCACCGCATTTAGATATTCAATTGGGTATAAATATTTACGCGCTATTTTTGTAATTTAATTCAAAGTTTTTCGAAATAAGACTTAAGTTGGATTTCAAGATTTCACTCAACAGTCTTAGGAAAAACGATGGAACTTATTATTTATATGGTCTTAACGGCCATCTCCGGTGTATTTTGTGCATGGTATGCAAAAAAACATGGGGATTCATTTGGAGAGTGGCTAGCTCTTGGACTCATCTACCCTCCATTTGTCAGTATCCCAGCAGTCCTATTTTGTGTACTTAAAACACAAAAAGCTTAATTTGAAATTTAGGGGTTTGACAGGCCTAGTATTCCACGGGCTTCATTTGGGCTCGCAAGTTCTCCGCCCAAGTCTTTTATGATTCTGTGAGCACGCTCAACCAACTGCGCGTTGCTCTCGCAGAGAACTCCCTTTTCAAGGTAAATATTATCCTCCATGCCTACGCGGACGTGCCCCCCATACAACCAGGCCTGGGCAACTATTGGAAATTCGGCTTTTGCAATACCAAATGCGGCCCACTTAGCTCCATGGGGTAATTGATCACGCAGGTACAAAAGTGTAGCTGGATCCGTATTCAAACCGTACTTAACACCCATTACAAAGGTATAAAGCCCGGGTCCCTCTAGTACACCCTCTTTGATTAAGTCTTTAGCCAAATTCAAATCTCCTGTATCAAAGATCTCAATCTCGGGTAATACACCGGCATCCCTAATCACTTTGGCCATTTTTTTAACATTATTTGGAGTGTTGATCACAACATCAGGACCAGAGTTCATAGTATTCAGATCGAGCGTAGAAATATCAGGTTTTAATTTAACAATATGTTCAACACGCTTTAATGGATGACATAAGGTAGTGCCAGGTGCAAAAACTTTGGGGTCATCTTCAGAAGGTACGAAACGCCCCCCAGGGCCGGTAGTTAAGTTAATAACAAGCTCTTTATTCTGAGACTTAATCAAATGCATCACTTCAGCATAATGATCAAGCTCCATTGATGGCTTGCCTGTTAACGGATCGCGGACGTGAATGTGAACGACTGCTGCTCCGGCATCAGCGGCCCCTAGGCAAGAGTCCGCTATTTGTTTAGGTGTTATTGGTAAATAAGGGGTCATCTCCGGCTTGGTCAAATTTCCCGTTACAGCACAGGTTAATATGGTTTTAGTCATGCAATAGTCTCCTCGATATTCAAAATTTCAAAATGCTAAAAGAATTAAACTACGGAATCCATTACGTATAGCCAAAGACCCCTAATAATCAAGATTTCCCGTGAAGACTTACATGCGCACCTGCCCCGGGATCTAATTTGACATATCCGATTAGAAAAACAAGGATGGCAACTCCGACCGTTATGAATGCTAGTGAAAAATCCGACTGCGAAGCGATATCATGCTTGTCAAGAAACATAGTAGTGTGAACCATCAATGCACCAAGCGCAATACCTACCCCAAAGCAAAGCTGAGAGACAGTGCTAAACAAAGTGTTTGCAGCACTCATCTTATTTTCGGGCACATCAACAAAGGCGAGAACCTGAAAGCAGGTGAATTGCATAGAGCGACTTAATCCATAAATAAGCATCACAATGGTGATGACCCATACACTTGCCCCGGAATTTAGAGTGCTACAGAGAAAGGCTGCCAATGCACAAATCAATCCGTTGTAAATGAGTACATTACGGAAACCAAAGCGCCGCAAAATTGTTGAGGTCAACGGCTTTAGTCCTAAATTTCCCAAGGCCGCTCCAAGAAATAATAATCCTGATACGAAAGAGGAATATCCAAAAGCAACTTGAAACATGAGTGGCGCCAAAAACGGAGTTATTCCAACAAGTGCGCGATTCATCGAACCATAAAAAAACGTTGTTGAAAAGGTTTGAATTTTAAGAATTGAAAAATCAAGCAAAGGATGCTCTGACCGAATGCAGTGAAAATAGGAAAAGGCTCCTAGCAAAAGGCTTATCAAACAATACCCAAACGATTCCAAATTGATTTGTTCTTGACCAATTTTTTCAAGACCTATGAGCATACAAGCCAAACAACCCCCAATCAAAATAAATCCAATCCAGTCCATGGGTCTTTTTTCTTCAGAGAATTGATTTTCAATGTATTTTTTAACGCAATACAGTCCAACAATTCCTAATGGAACATTTAAAAAAAATATCCAGCGCCAATTAAAGTAGCTCGTTATAAAGCCGCCCAGTGGAGGGCCAATAATAGGTGCAACTAGGCCTGGCCAAGTAATAAAAGCGACCGTTTTTAAAAGTTCATGTTTAGGTGTCGTTCTGAGGACAACTAGCCTGCCCACTGGCACCATGAGAGCCCCACCCAATCCTTGTAGCATCCTGGCAAATATAAATTGTTGATAGCTAGTACAGAATCCACAAAGAATTGAAGAAAGCGTAAATACAGCAATCGCTGAGCCAAATACCAACTGAGCTCCAAAACGGTCTGCGACCCAACCACTTACGGGGATAAAAATAGCAATTGTTACCAGATAAGCAGTTAATCCCGCACTCATATCGACTGCGTTAACGCCCAAAGAATCGGCGATCTGAGGTAGAGCAGTAGCAATAATGGTTCCGTCTAAATTCTCCATAAAAAAGGAGGTAGCCACAATGAGCGGGACGGCCATATGGCTTAATCTTTGGATGAATTTAGAAATAATTGACTCTTGAAGTTATGCAAAAAATTTGCTCTTTAGGACTATAAGAAAATCTAAGTATCTGTTAAGTTGAATCTTGATTCGGTTATATTTTAAGACAGATGTAATTTCATGTGCTGGCTAACCTCAATTCCAGCTTACTCGCAAGCCACGATAGTGGGTAGCAGATTACAAAATAGACCAAGGCTACGCATGTAAACACAAGGAAGGGTTTAAATGTGACATTAGAGATCATAGTGCCGGCTTTGGTGAGCTCAACAAATCCAATTACAGAGGTTAACGCAGTTCCCTTAATGACTTGGACTAAAAAGCCGACTGTAGGCGCAATGCTTAGGCGGTAAACTTGAGGGAAGATAATCCACCTTAGCTCTTGAGAAAAACTGAGCCCCAGGCTCTGACCTGCGAACCACTGGCCATTTGGTACCGCCCTTACGCAACCCATCCAGATCTCGGTAAGATAGGCACCGGTATAAAGTACAAGTGCCGCACTGGCAGACCACCAAACGGATGTTTCAATTCCAAACAATGCCAATCCGAAATAAAAAAGAAAAAGCTGCATCAATAAGGGTGTACCTTGAAATATTTCAACATAAACAGAAATCAATGCATTGATTGATCTATATTTCATCAGTCGTATGACTAAAAGTATGAACCCTAATAGACCCCCACCCATTAAAGCGATTACAGAGAGCACTAAAGTCCAACGAGTAGCTAAGAGTAGATTGCGAACAATATCCCAGATACCAAACTCAACCATTTTGAGCCAATCCTTTAAAAACAAAGGTTTTACCTAAGCGGTTTAAAAACCAGCGAATCATAATTGCTAGACATAGATAAATGCTTGCTGCAATAATGAAAGCTTCGAAAGCCCTGAAATTTCTACTTTGGATGAGATTCGCCGAATAAGAAAGTTCCTCTGTTGAGATTTGACCGCATACGGCAGATCCCAACATAACAATAATAATTTGTGCAACGAGTGCGGGCCAGACTTTAAAAAGAGCTGGTGGCAAAGTGATGTGTTTAAAAACTTGAAACTTTGAAAGTCCCAAGCTTTCTCCTGCTTGAATTTGACCTGATGGAGTAGAGTCTATGCCCGCCCTAACAATTTCACTTGAGTAAGCACTCAAGTTAATGACCATAGCGAGCACAGAGGAAGTTTCTGCGCTAAGTCTAAAACCAAGCTCTGGTAATCCAAAGAAAATAAAAAAGAGTTGAACTATAAATGGAGTGTTTCGGATTAACTCAACATAAATTTTTATTATGCACCTTGGGAGGAGCCAATCTTGAATCCTTACCCAGGCTAAACCCACTCCTATAAGGACCCCGAATAAGGCACTTATAGTCGTAAGCCCAAGAGTCCAAGCGACTCCGGTCAGCAGTATGGGCCACTCCGAGAGGACGCTTAGAAAATTGAGTTGAACATTCATCAAAAAAATATATAGGCTAGACCCATTAAACTCATTCCGGTAGTTCACCGGTGGAGCGAGATAGCCACTTTTGAGAAAGCTTCTCCAATTCACCTGACTTATAAGCAGCAACAATTATTTCATTAACCTTTAATCTAAGAGCGTCCTCCCCTTTGGCAACACCAATGAAACAGGGAGAATCTTTAATGAGCAACTTAAATTCAGCGCCGATTTGAGGATTTTTCTGAATCATAGCTGCAGCAACAGAGGCCCCCGTTGCTACCATTTGTACTTGTCCGGCTACAAACGCAGCAACCGTTGAGCTGTTGTCCTCAAAACGTTTAATCTGGGCAGTAGGAGGGGCTAACTTTGTGAGCTCAGTATCCTCTAGGGCACCTCGTGTCGCAGAAATGGTTTTACCAGCCAAATCATTAAAATTTTTGATGCTTAAAGTTTTAGGACCAAAAACAGCTTGGTAATAGGGTGCATAGGCATGAGTAAAGTCGATCACTTTTTCACGCTCTGCATTGCGACCCAGTGTTGATATAACTAAATCGACTTTCTTCGTTTGCAAATAAGCTACCCTATTAGGACTTGAAACCGGGACTAATTCAACCTTAACGCCTAATTTCTGAGCAATAAATTGTGCAGTTTCAACGTCAAGCCCTTGAGGCTGAAGATCAACGCCTACAAATCCGTAAGGTGGGAAATCAGTAGGTATAGCAATTTTGATAGTTTTTGACTTCTGTATTGCTTCTAAAGCATTTTGCGCGAGGACATTGGAACTTAGAAGTTGAAATGCAAATCCCCAAAATACGAATGCCAAAATTTTGGAAAACCCATTTTTAAACAATCTATTGCCGACTTTCATATACATTTCCTTTTTAACGAGCGGACTTAAATATTTGTTTATGTTATCAGCAAAACGAAAAGAATTGGATGATTCTTCAAGTCATAAAAAGAGGTTATTTATTCGTCGACAAATTTCGAAATTAAAAATGATGACTGTTATTTTATACAGTTTTTATAAATCAAAAAATTCACACTTAGAGAACTATTTAAACTTAGCAAATTAAAAGAAGTTAAAGGATATTAATGCATTCAGTAAAATGGATGTGAAACCGTAGGAATTGACTTAAATTGGATATTCTTTGCTCAACAGCTCTAAAGCCCGCAATACTTGAGATATCAAAAAGTATGGGGAATATCTTTGGCTTCTCAACAAACTTTAAGTTCGGTCCCACAAAGTCCTTAATCCAGGAATTAGATGATGAAAGGAATGTAGATTTAGTTATCCTGACCAAAGAGGCAATTGGTCAATTGGCCGATAAGAATGTTGTGCAATTCCCTTTTGTAGACTTGGCAAGTACGGGTATCGGATTGGCCAAAAGACCTGGCCTCAAAAGCCCAGACATTAGCACTGTTGAGGGTTTTAAGAATTTTTTGACAACCTCCACGTCAATTGCCTACACATCAGACGGAGTAAGCGGAATATATATAGCGAATCTGATTGAAGAATTTCATATGACAGAAGCGCTTCGTGCTAAAACCAAGAAGGTACAAGGAGGATACGCCGCTGAATTAATCATTCAAGGCGACTGTGATTATGCTCTACAAAATATAAGCGAATTAATGGGTGTAAAGGGCATCGAAATAGTAGGACCTTTTCCTGATCAAATTCAACTCGTTACAATTTTTTCAGGGGCAGTTACCCGCTCTTCTAATCACACCAAAATGGGCATTGATTTTTTGAAAACTCTTGAGTCAGCTAAAGCACAGTCCATTTTTAAGAGTAGAGGTTTAGAGGTAATTAACAAATGACTAGTGTACGAGATCAATCCATCCGAGATTACCCAAAGTGCAGCGTATGCAAATTTGTGATGCCGTCCGAGACCTCTCAAACTAAGCTTAGGTGTGGATTATCTTACTTCAATGCAAGCCCCCTCATGAGAAAGATACAGAGAATGGATAATTTCCCCGTTGTAAAGTCCGAAAATGCATGCGAATCATGGCAGTCGAACTGAAAATAATTAAGAAATTATCTTATAGAATTTAATTAAAAGTTTACAACTGGTTAATGAAACCAAAACATCTAAAAATCAATTATTAAATAATCAGTTTTAATCTCAATATTACTAATAAATTTTCCATCAAAATCAGAGACGTGGTAAATGGAGGTTCCGTCCAGCAGACTAAGTAGAGTTAAATTCAAAAGTCCTGCTATAGAAGAAGATACCTCTCGACCTTCATTTGCAGTCAACTTCAACAGATTGACACTGGAAATCTCAATATCATTTCTTTGTTTGTTCCAGTACGGGTGAAAATCGACACAAAAACTTCCCTTTTGCTGAACTAATTTTACTTTCCAATCACCACAAATTTCTATCTTCTGATTGGCGGGGTTGAACAAGGTAACTGGATTTTCCAAATTTACAAACTTTTTCTCGAGTGGAAATTTCAGCATGATTCCTTTATCAATTACAGATTTAGGTATATTAAAAGAAACTGCATGAACTATTGGATGTATAAATAGTGTGGCGCTTAGCAATGCAACGAATGAATTGATATGTTTTTTATTAAAACTTATCAACGGGCTACACATTGTATTTAAGTGGTAATGCAATAGATTAAATAAATCCAATAGCCCCTAAATTAAGCGCAATGGTTTTAATTCGAAAACTTATTATTTCTCCTTCTTCTCTTCTTTCTTCTCGCCCTCTTTTTTCTCACCTTCTTTCTTATCGCCCTCTTTCTTATCGCCCTCTTTCTTTTCGTCCTTTTTCATTGGAGTATAGGAATTGAAAGTGTGGCGCGTAAAGTCTGCAATTTCATGCATGCAGTGCATTCTCAACTCATAGGATTTTATACTTTCGCAACCAGAACCGTCTTTATGAACTATTGCTAGGCAGTATTTTTGTTGATCTAAAGTGGGCTTGCGCCTGCAGTCATTATTATCTTGGTGATTTTCTTCAGCAAAAACACTCAAAATGAGCAACTGCGAAATGACAAAAACAAAGATTCGAATAAATTTCATTGAAAACCTATAAATAAATTTTAATTGACGGTTGGACAATAAAGCAACTGCAATAGTTATTGAAACTCCGAGCACCTTGATAGATTATTTTAACACTTTAAACAAAAAATAGTCACCCAATCAAAGGTTGCAACAACCGTATAAGCTCATTCACGTTAGACTGAGTTTGGGGAAATGATTTAATCTGTAAACAATACCCAAAGGCCTTCTTCCAATTTTGCTCTATAAGGTTATCAAATAAACGAGAATAGGCATAAATTAGGGATAGTGGTCTTGAATGATCAGTCAGGTTATATCCAGATACCAAAGAGTCAAAGTATGGATCAGGAATGCGCCAATTTTTACCATAAATATCAACTAAAAAATTTTCAGGATTTGCGGGTATTTGAAAAATACGGCCCTTGTAAACAATATTATCTAAATCAAATTTTCTAAATTTCCAAAGTAAGGGGTCTGGTAGATGATGAAAGCCTGATAGCAAATAGGAATCCTCTGGCTTGAAGAAGAAAAAATCAATACTTATACCCCTTCTCTTTTCAATTACTCCGAAATTAAACTCATAGTTTTTCGGATCAGAGCTCTTAGGGTCAATCCAATAACTCCCAGATTGAATAAGAACATCAATTAACTTATCCCTTGAGCAACTCCAATCCAAACCAACATCTAAATCTTTATCATGTGGCAATAATTCTGCATCGCGGTAAATTCCTAACAACGTTCCGTAAGCTAAAAAAAATGGAATACCGTGTTTCTCTAGCAATGTATGCAATTCCAAAAGGACGGTTGACGCTTCCTCGACCACCATTGCTTTTTGAGAAAGTACTAGCCTTTGTAAAGGCGAAGTCTTTAAGTTTTGAAACTTTAAATCTACAGCTTTTTGTATTGCGTCTAAAGCTTGATCTAAGATACCTCGTTCTTTCAATACGTTACAGCGATTAGAATAAGCAAGTGAATAATCAGGATTTATCGATAGAGCTTTATCAAAATCAGCCAATGCCTCTTCAAGCCTATTCATTTCAAATAGAACCACCCCCCGATTAACATACGCCTCAAAATAATCGCCCTTTATTGAGAGCGCTTGATCGTAGCTTTGAAGGGCTAATTCATACAAACGCAACTCTTTAAGTACATTGCCACGATTTGAAAGTGCTTCAAAATAATCGGATTTATATTCGATTGCTTTATCATATGCTGCTAATGCCTCTACGTACCGCATTAGCTCGTAGAGCACAACACCTAGATTAGAGTAAGTTTGGGCGTGTGTTGGGGCTAATTTAATTGCATTTTCAAAACTTAAAATAGCCTTGTCGTAACTTGATTGGTTATAAAAGGCTAATCCAAGGTTGCTATAGGCAACTTCAAAATTAGGATTCCAATCAATGACCTTTTGATAGTCAAGGATTGCCTGATCCCAATGACTTAATTTTTGATAAACGTTAGCCCTGTTGAATATAGCACTTTCATACTGATCCCGAAGAGATGCTGCCTTTGTATATGCCTTAATGGCACTGTCCAGGTCCCCAGGCCCATTCCTTTGCTCATAAATAAGTCCTAGGCTGAGTTGGATCTCCGCCGCATTATTTAAGTATGGTTGTGCAGCCTCTAAAACACAAATTGCTTTATCGTATTGAAGTATCTCACCAAGTAATTCACTTTTTGCAAGGTATGCACCAGGCAAAGACGGATTTTTTTGAATTGCTAAGTCAAAATAATTTATAGCTAGGTTAAAGTCCTGAATTCTTTTACAAATAAGGCCCGCATACAAATATGCGTCAAAATATTCAGAATCTAGCTTAATTGCCTCTTGATAAACACTAAGTGCATCACGATATCGCTCTAATTTTTCAAGTGAACGTCCTAAATTAACATAAAAAACAGGGTTTGCAGGATAAATACCGATGGCTTGCTTAAACAGTTCAAGTGATTCTGAGAAATGACCGCTTTCATACTTCACCAGACCCAGAAAGTTTAAAGCATCGAAACTATTTGGATTAGAGATTATTACTTGGCGATAAATTTCACCAGCTTTCTCGAATTCGCCCATTTGGTGAAGAATTAGAGCTTCATCTATCATTTTAGATTCGAGCTCAGAATCTGGTTGTGTGGGTATATTATTCTCCATATGAGGTATCAAGACTAATTGAAAAAGATCATAAAGTTGTGCTCATAGCAATCGTCTAAAAGGGGTCATATTTGACCGATTGAATCCGTGCTTTTCATAAAACTGTTGCGCATCAAAATTCAATTTATCTGTCAAAAGGGTAATTCGTTTACATCCCAAATTCTCTGCTAAATCAACAGCAGCATTTAAAAGTTGCGAACCAACCCCGCAACCTCGAAATTCAGGTGCAACTATCATATCCTCAAGGATTGCAACTTTTGCACCAAGCGCAGTCGATTGCGTAAACAACAGACTAACCATGCCGACTAAAACAATTGAATTTTTTGTAGCCTCCTCTTCTACTCTATTTCTTGCGCACAAAACGTACCCAATTAGAGGATCGCTGATTATTCGTTCAAGCGCTCGTTTTTGTAGAACCTTGTTTGGAGTGAACTCGGTCTCTTGTAAAAATAAAACACCAAGTAAATCAGCCAGTGCATCAATATCTGAGGCACCGGCTGAATCGATGATCATTAGACTCAAGAGTCTTTCTAAATCAGGTTGATTAGGCAGTACCCCACGGCTTGATAGCAGCTTTCAACGCGTTATATCCATCTAAATACTTGGGACGCTTTTCGCTATAAATTTTGTCAAAGGTAGCAAGTTGCGCGTCCAACCACGAAGCTAACTCTTTGTTATCAGGGTTAGCGGCTTTGTAAGCTTCGTTGATTAAGACAAAGTGAATACGTGGATCGTAAGGTTGCTTTTCACCTCCAACAGTCTCATCCCCCTCCAACAATCGAAGGAGCATAGTATCTGCAGAACCCAGAGTTTGCTCGTAAATTGGGGCTCCGTGGACACGGTACATGATACTTGTCATGTCTTTACCGTTAGTCATCGTAAAGCCCATCTTCGTCCATAACTGCTTCATGTCAACTTTAGCACCTGCTGCGTCCAAAACAATTTGGCCCCAGTCCCTTAAAACATCAGGAGCATCAGCCATTAAGTCAGTCAATCGGTCTCCGTCCAAATCAGTTGCATAAACAATGCATGGTCTTTGACGAATCATGTCATGTAATAACAATCCAAAATTGGTGTCAGATATATGCTCGTAAATATCTCCTGTCCAGTTTTCCATACCGTCTTTAAAGTCCTTGGGCAAAAGCGCAATAATTGAATCAATATTTGCGCGGTGCTCTTCGTAAGCGTCAACGGCGTACTGGCGCTTGAGTTTAAATTTGGTTCCCTTGAGGAGCCAGCGCATAATTCCGGCGTTAATTGCGTCTTCCTGAGCCTGGGTAGGTTTAGTTGCTACTCGACCAATTTGTCCCGTTTCATTAACCATTTTCAGAAACAAACGCGCCGCGTAAGCCATCCTAATTCCGGGAGTATTGGTTTCTGAGTGAACCAGGCCCGTTTCTGGATCCACTTTAAATTTCTTCTTGTCCTGAGAATAAGGGAGTCCAGGCATAAACCGTATGCTAGTAATGCCCCCATATGGACGAACATTACAAAATACGCCAGCAGCTGTTCTTAAAGGAGCATTTGCAGACTTACCCGCAACTACAACTTTTTTGCCCCCATCATTCACAAGAAAGTCACCTGCCGTGGACCACTTTAACGCAATGTAATCCAACTTGCCAAACCATTCAAGAGAAACCAGCTGGGTGTCGTGACGGAACTGAGCCATCATAGGAACGCCAAGGAAAGGTAAGCCCAAAACATCTAGAGCCATCAAAGTTCCATTTAGAGCGAACATATCCGTAAAGGCGTGAGCAACTGGCTTTACTCCTCCGTGCTGATAACCTCCTTCCCAGATAATTGCATCGGGATAGCCAGCAGGCTTCATAGAGGAGCGTTTATAGATACCGTCTAATAGTTTAAATAAGTCGCCATTTTGTTCTTCTTGGGCAATTTTTAGCAAATCTAGCTTTTGAGACATGAAAACAAATCCTCAATCAATGTGAAAAAACCAAAATCGGTTAAGTTGAGATTCGTTTAGCCAATTTGTTCATTAGACTCAACAAAATCCAAATGCATTGCGAACCTCGCAAGGCGAATTAATCCGGTCAATCCATTATTTTAGTCCAATTCAGCTAGTGCATATAAATAACTAAAAACCCCTTATTTAGGGGATAGAAGACCTAATACCGCTAACTAGCTGTAGACGATATTTGTATTGCATGTGATACAATACACACAACTAATACAGGAGGCAATATGGCTGTATCCATTCGACTAGATCCAGAGATTGAGCAACGACTAGACCAACTAGCCTCTCAAACAGGACGCGCTAAATCTTATTATTTGCGTGAGCTTATTGAAGGTGGACTCGATGACCTGGAAGATTTTTACTTGGCTGATGCCGCAATGGAACGCGTTCGCAAAGGTACAGAGAAAGTGTTCACTGCCGCCAAGGTAAGGAAAGATCTTGGTCTGGATCATTAATTACACCGAGTCTGCAAGTAAGCAACTCAAAAAATTAGACAAGCAAATTGCGCTGCGCATCCTTGACTACATGGATCAACGAGTCTCAACTTTAGATGACCCTCGGTCTCTAGGCGAAAATTTAGTAGGGCCTAAGATGGGCGAATACTGGCGCTATAAAGTAGGCGATATTCGCATCATTTGCGACATTGCCGATAAACAAATGTGTGTCCTCGTGATTGAGGTTGGCAATCGCAAAGAAGTCTATCGCTAGGGCGTGCAAATGGTTATATCGAATGAGCCATAGACTAACTAAAAGCGATACCAAGAAGGAGGTCACTAAAACAGACATGCCCTTATTTTAGGCTAAGCGAGTGATGCCCCTAAAATGAGTAATTTGATGCCTGATATGGGCCATTGTCGTCAACGATAATGGGTATCGCAAAAGGAGATAGGATTGGAAATTATTCAAAAACAACTAGAGATTATGATGCAAATCAATAACCAAATTTCAAATCGTATATTCAATAACTTAACAGATCAAGTCAGTAAAACAATTATTGTCTGTTTCCAATTTTTAGCGCTTATTTCGCTCTTTTGTGTCCTACCAGCATTCAGCGCAACAATCGCAGCTTACCCCACAAAGCCAATCACTCTAATCATTCCCTTTCCTGCTGGTGGTTCGACAGACTCCGTATCTAGAATAATTGCTCATAAATTATCTAACCAATTAGGACAGCCCGTTTTGGTTGAAAATCATGCAGGAGCGGGCGGAAACATCGGATGCGATATAGTGGCAAAGGCGAATCCGGACGGCTACACGCTATTAATTTCGACTTCAAGTACACACGGCATCGGAGCCGCATTGAATAAGAAAACGCCATTTAACTACGATACTGATTTCACACCAATCATTCACCTAGCAACTGCCCCTCATATATTCTTAGTGACGAAACAACTTCCGATTAATAATTTAAAAGAATTTGTTGCATATGCAAAAGCGCATCCGGACTCTTTAAATTTTGGCTCTGCTGGAACTGGCACTATCATGCATCTAACCGGCGAGGCCTTCAAGACTGATACAGGCGTTGATATGTTGCACATTCCTTATAAGGGTTCTAGCCTTGCCATGCCAGATTTAATTTCTGGAAAAATTCAAGTGATTTTTGACAGTATCGTCTCTAGCATTCAACAGGTGGAGGACGGGAAACTAACTGCAATTGCTGTAACTGGCAAAAAGCGTTCAAATTTATTACCTAATGTGCCCACACTTATGGAAATAGGCTCATCTTACGGCCTGGGCAAGTTTGTCTCTGAAAATTGGTGGGGCATGTATGGACCTAAAAATCTACCTCCTGCTATTACAGAAAAACTAAGTGCTGAACTAAATAAAGCCTTGCTGAGCAACGAGGTTAGGGAACAATTGTCAAAATTTGGGGCAGAGGCAGGCGGGGGTAGTCCTAAAGCATTTTCGGATTTAGTTCTTGAGGATCGAGCGCGTTGGGCAAAAATAATCAAAGAAAACAAAATTACTATCGAATAAATCTCCCTTAGTGTTCATGACCAATAGAACTATTACGGCAGAGTGTCTGGTTAGTTAAATTACCTCACGCATGATATCTGCCGTATGCTGTAAAAGAGGTAGCAATTTTCTAAGGCAGGAATCATCTGGATAAGCGATATTTTGAAAAGTTGTACTTATTGCGCCAACTGGATGGCCTTTCTTGTCCAACAATGGCACAGCTAAACCTGATAACCCCATGTTTGCATACTGATCAACGAGGGCAAAACCTCTCATTCTTACAGATTGAATCACCTCCAAGAATTCAACTTGATTTGTGATTGTCTGTGATGTAAAACGACTAAAATTATGGCTCCTTACCCACCCTTCAAATTCATTGGTATCAACATAGGCTAGCATCGCATGTCCAGCCGAAGTGCAGTGCGCAGCGATTCTCGCTCCCGCATGGAATCCGATTGATAAGATTCTTGGTGAATTACTTCGGTACAGATAAACAACATCGTGATCATCCAAAACGCTAAAGTTAGCAGTTTCTCCGGTTTCTAAAGAAAACCTTTGTAAAAAAGGTTGTACCAGTCGCGGTAACCGACTGGATTCTAAGTAACCTTGACCGATTTTTAAGACTCTTGGTAGGAGCCAGTAATACTTACCATCGGTCTGCGCGTATCCATAATGAACCAGACTGATTAAATAACGACGAGCTGCAGTTCTGGTTAAATTAGCCTTTATTCCTGTTTCGGTCGCGGTCAGCCTAGGAAATTCTTCACTAAAACACTCCAAAACTCGCAAACCCTTACCCAGGCCTTCAATTAAATGCTTGCGATCTATGACAGTCGAAGGTTCCCTAAGCATAGTGTTTACCCCATTTTTGATCGATAATCGATTGTATGCGATCGAATGTCGATCATAAAAACAAGTTGAGAAACATAAAATTACAAAACCGTTGCTTAGTTTTTTACCAAATTAAGTCAAGTACTCCCACAAATGATTAAAAAACCCCTCTATGAGGCGAATTAGAATTAAATATGATTAACGGAAACACAGAACTCATTGCGCACATAGGGTATCCGACTTATACATTTAAGTCCCCGATGATTTATAACCCTTATTTCGAAAAGAAGGGGATCAACGCAGTCGTGATGCCGATGGGGTGCCAATCAAATGATTACCCTGTATTTTTAAGATCTATTTTTCAACTTATCAACATCCGCGGTGCTCTGGTCACAATGCCTCATAAAGTTGTTACAGTAGACTTAGTTGATGAGGTAACTGCAACAGTGAAAGTCGCGGGGGCATGCAACGCTGTAAAGAAGGGATCTGACGGAAGGTTGATGGGCGATATGTTTGATGGTCTAGGGTTCGTTCGTGGCCTCCAACGAAAAGGCTTTCTCACCCTAGGGAAACGCGTGCTTGTGGTGGGTAGTGGTGGTGTTGGTTCGGCTATTGCAGCTTCCCTTGCAGCTTCAGAAATCAACACAATCGCATTATTTGATTCAAATAGCCAATCTGCTGAAAAACTCGGTGAGCGCTTGAATGCAAATTTTCCTGCAGTTAATGTCCTATTAGGGAGCAATGATCCAGAGGGATTCGATTTAATTGTCAACGCAACGCCCCTGGGTATGAAAGAGGGCGACCCCATGCCAGTAGATATTAATAGGATCTCACCGGATACGTTTGTAGGAGAAGTTGTACTTAAAGCTGAAATGACGGCTTTTCTGGAAGCTGCTCAAAAACGCGGATGTAAAGTACAGATCGGATCAGATATGCTCTTTGAGCAAATTCCGGTATATCTAGAGTACTTTGGATTTGAAACAGCAACACCTGAGGAACTAAGACTCACTGCACAGCTTAATTATTAAACTTTTAAAAATCCTTGGTGAACTTCCCCTTACGAGATCATTGACTTAAAAATTGTTAAACATTACGGAAAAATCTATCTCAATCAATGATCGTAATTATGTAACTCTTAACAAATCCTAGGCAACTGCTCCGCATTGAGCCAATCCACCATTCTTTTGCCACCCAATTTCGTAGTCATTTGAACAAAATTATTTTCGTCCGCAGTAACGACTCCAATTTTCGTAGCCCCAGAACCTAGCGGATGCGCCCTCATAGCATTAAGTATGTCATCCAAATAGATAGGATCACAGATAGCTATTAACTTACCTTCGTTAGCTATGTATAAAGGATCTAAGCCTAACAACTCACAAGCTGCCGAAACTTGAGGCAAAACAGGAATGCTCTCCTCGGACAACAATATACCTACGTTAGATTGATGCGCAATTTCATTTAAAGAAATACCAACTCCCCCTCGAGTTGGGTCCCGCAGTACGCGAACACCTTGAGGCGCGGCAAACAACATAGCTCCAACCAGTGTGTGCAGCGCTGCACTATCGGATAGGACCTGAGTATCAAAGGACAATGATTCTCGTCTAGATAATACAGCGACTCCGTGGTCTCCAATGGTTCCTGAAATAATGATTGCGTCCCCTACCCTTGCATTACTTCCCCTTATATCTACATCTTTATCTACGTATCCAATACCTGTTGTTGAAATAAAAATCCCGTCTCCCTTACCTTTTTCAACTACTTTGGTATCACCCGCTACTATTAAAACACCACAAGCTAGCGCGGCTGTAGCCATCGAATTAGCGATTTTCGCAAGCTGGGCCAAAGGCAACCCTTCCTCTAAAATAAAACTTGCGGTAATGTATTTTGGATCCGCACCTGACATAGCTAAATCATTCACTGTCCCGTTGATAGATAAGCTTCCTATATCTCCTCCAGGAAAAAACAAAGGTGAGACTACGTGTGCATCCGTCGTTAATACGAGTCGTTTTGTGATGTCCCTATTGGAATCAAAAACATCCAATGGAATAACGCAAGCGTCGTCCCCTTGGCCTAATAATGGATTGTTAAAGGCTTTATAGAATATTTCTTGAATTAGCTGGGCAGTTGCCCTTCCCCCAGAACCGTGGCTCATATCGACGACACCGTTCTTTAAATCGAGGTGGTATTTTTTAATAGACATCAATATTTTAAAAATAAGGTGAATAGAATAAAAAAATTAAACTAAATCACAACAACCGGTATATTTCTGAATCGACCATAAGAATAATGGGCGGCGCATGCACCCTCACTGGACACCATACATGAACCAATGGGATTTTCTGGCGTGCAAATAGTTCCAAATATTTTGCAGTCCTGCGGTTTTTTCTCGCCCCTCAAAATTGCCCCGCATTCACAGGCTTTATTATCCCGAACTTTTTTGTATAAAAGACTAAACCGTATTTCGCCGTCGAATTCGCTATATTCATTATTTAACTCCAGTGCAGATTTGGGGATACTGCCCAAACCCCTCCATTCAAATGAATCCCGTACTCTAAATACTTCTGCAATAGCTTCTTTTGCAATTAAATTGCCCTCTCTTTGAACGGCACGAGTAAACTCATTTTGGACCTCAGCACGCCCTAAATTCACAAGAGTTATGAGCATCTGAATAGACTGCATCAAATCTAATGGCTCAAAGCCAGCTATGACTACCGGTTTGCTATAGGTTTTAACGAATGAGTCGTAAGGAGTAGTACCAATAATAATACTCACATGTGCAGGACCAATAATGCCATCGACTTTTAAATCTTCATTTGACTGATTTTTTACACTAAAAATTGCTTGCATTGCAGTAGGAGTCAACACATGGTTGCACAGAATACTAAAATTCCGAACTCCTAATTTCTTTGCTTTCATTAGAGTTATGGCCGTAGTAGGAATTGTCGTTTCAAACCCTATAGCTAAAAATACAACCTCGAGCAAGGGATTTGCAAGTGCAATTTGAAGAGCATCTAGGGGAGAATAAACAGCACGAACATCTGCACCCCGAGCCTTCGCTTTCTGAAGGGACATTCCATTCGATGCGGGCACGCGTAATACATCAGCGTATGTACATAAAATTACACGTTGCTCTAAAGCTACTTGGATAGCCATATCGACTCGCCCAATTGGGAGCACACAAACTGGGCAACCTGGACCGTGAATCAAGCTTACATTAGACGGCAACAAATCAATGAGACCAAATCTTGATATGGCATGAGTATGCCCCCCGCAAAACTCCATAAAGGCGTAATGTCTATCGGGGTTGATTAGCGCCTTTATCCTCGTGGCTATTTTCTTTGCCAATACGCTGTCTCTAAATTCATCCACATACTTCATTGTTTCAATTGAGTCCGAATTTAAGTTTCATCTAACGATCTCAATTCTGCAAACAGTGCTAAGGTTTCTTGGGCTTCCTGTGGATCAATCACTGCCAAAGCGTGGCCAACGTGGACAATCACATAGTCACCGACGTTTACATCTGCGAGCAATGCAATAGATATCAATTTTCGGATACCGTCCAAATCTACCAAAGCCATTAAATCTGGCTTGATTTCAATGATAAGAGCAGGAACTGCTAAGCACATACAAGGGTCTCCTTTTGAAATTCTTTCAAAAACTCGGTTCCTATCCAAGCCTGACCTAAAGCCAACCCCGCATCACCACAATCTCCACCAAAGGCCCCTGAAATAAACACGTTTAGATTTAACGCCTCTAACTCAACTTTAAGCCGCTCTTTGAGGATAAGGTTATAAAAGCATCCCCCAGACAAACAAATTCGGTTGATATTTCTTTTTATATCAAGTGCTTTTATAACCCATTTAACTATTCCATCAACCAAGTCCAAATGAAATCTGGCTGCAGCTTGGTCTATCAATGACTCAGGCACATCTAAAAGTTGTTCTACTACATTGCCTAAATCAAGTATCATTTCATTAGTCACAAACGCAAGACCAGTGCTGCAGGTATTTGGGTGAATATCCAACCAGCGCTTGGCTGCGACCTCTAACAGTTGCGCTGCCTCAGCCTCGAATTTTTGTGTCTCACAAAGACCCAAAAGTCCTGCAGCAACATCGAACCAACGCCCAGCGCTACTAGTTAACGGAGCATTTATGCAATTATCTAGCATCAACTTGACACTCTCAACCTTTTGAGCTCCCAAACTAGGTGATAGTCTAGCTCCAATCTCCCCCCCTCGACCAAGAAGATTAAGTGCGCTTGCAACCATACGCCATGGTTGGGTTGCCGCCAAGTCACCGCCAGGAAGGGCTAATTGTCTCAAGTGACCGATGCGATGTGCATTTGTACCCTCCACCAATAACAACTCGCCTCCCCAAATGGTTTGATCGTCACCCCAGCCTGCTCCGTCCAGGGCAATCCCCAAGACAGGTCCTTGAAGATTGTGCTCTGCCATTACTGATGCAATATGAGCATGATGGTGTTGAACTGCGACGCTAGGTACCTTCAAAGTCTGTGCAAGACGGGTAGCCAGGACTGTACTGTAAAAATCTGGATGCAAGTCATGGACCAGAAGATCTAAAGAGCCACTCGCACTGAGAGTAAGTTTCTTAATGGACTCAGCTAATAATTGACACGCCTGAGGATCGCCTAAATCACCATGAAGGTCTGACCAATGCGTCCTTCCCCCATCGATTAAACAGGCTCTGTTTTTTAAGTAAGCACCAAATGCCAAAACCCGGCAAGAAGACGTTTGGTCTGGTGAGGTCATCTAGTATTAGCTAAATGGGTAAGTTGATAGTTTATTTTAATTAAATCATTTTCAAGCTCAACACGACGCTTTTCTAAAGCTTGGATGTCAAGAGACGAGTCCATGTGACTAGTGAGGGGGATATTACCCATTTGACTGATTAACCACTGCGCCCATAAATCCATACCCACACCTGTTGTAGCGCTTAGCTCGATTACGGTTATGTTGGGATTTATGCGTCTAGCGAATTCTATACAAAGTTCAACATCAAAATCAACGTGGGCAAGTAAATCAATTTTATTGATGATCATTAATTTAGCAGCCGCAAACATATCAGGGTATTTGAGTGGCTTATCCACACCTTCTGTGACTGAGAGAATTACAACCTTGGCGTGCTCACCTAAATCCCAAAGTGCTGGACAGACTAAGTTACCGACGTTTTCAATAAAAAGTAGACTAGATATGAGATCAGCATCAGGGTGATTAAGCTCTTGCTTGATATCATGATCATGATGATGATGATCTTGGTGATGCACATGGTGGTGATCATGAGAATGCAAACTAGAAAAAGCGTTTGCAATCATTTTGGCGTCCAAATGACAACCCTTTCCCGTGTTCACTTGAAAAGCATTAATACCAGTCGCCCTAATTCTTTGTGCGTCAAGTTCTGTTTGTTGATCTCCCTCAATTACAGAAATTGGCAAAGCAGGAAGTTGTTTCTTAAGTAGTTGAATCGTAGAACATAGGAGTGTGGTTTTACCCGACCCTGGACTTGACATTAAGTTAAGTGTGCATACTCGATGTGATTGAAAGTGAGCCCTATTTTGGCGGGCAAATTTATTGTTACCCTCCAGTAAATCCACCTCAAGTTTGATCTTTCGTGTGGAATCGTTGATATGCTGGTGCACGCTATGCGACTGAATTGATTCGACTTTAGGAAAATCGTCCTTGCTAGATTGAATATCTTCCCCACAACCACAAACTACACACATAGACAAAAATTCCCAAATTAATAGCCGAAGTAGGATAATTCGAAACCCGGCAGGAGCAAAATGTTCCTTTTCTTTATTATAAATGAGTTCGTTAAATTATCAACTCAACTTGACCGCAGCCATTCACACCTATTCTTGAAAAATACTGATTTAAATCAATTTATGACTTAAAAATAGCCGGACAATGTATTATTATTAAGATCTACAATTTATTTGTTAACCGCTTTTACTTCATAACCCGGATCTCATTTTGTCTACAACCAAGGTTAGGTCAATAGTTCAGCTCCATCATAGTAAACCCGAGAGGTTGCTAGAGATTTTGCATGACTTACAAGATGAGTACCACTGGCTTTCGCCAGAGATCTTGTCCGAGACAGGCCAAGAACTTGGCCTCCCCTTTACAAAAATTTATGGCGTAGCCAGTTTTTATAGCTTCTTTAATTTACATCCAGTTGGCGATTTCAACATTTTATTTGCCGACAATATCACGGACCGACACCAAGGTAGTCTTCGCTACGCAAAGCAACTCAAACAAGAACTATGGATTGAGGAAGGCCACAGCCCCTTAGACGGTTTGGTAAGTATTGGCACAACCTCTTGCACTGGGATGTGCGATCAGGGGCCTGCGCTTTTAATCAATGAGATACCGATCACTCGCCTGGACTCAGATAGAGTTAAACAAATTGCCCAACTTGTGATGGCAAAAAAACCACTCAGTGAATGGCCAAAGTCCTGGTTTGATGTGGTGGATAATATTCATAAAACAGGACCACTACTTGGATCTGATTTTGAACCAGGATCCGCGCTACGTCAGGCTGAAATCTTAGGATCTAACGTTGTTCTTGAAAAATTAGCAATTAGTCATTTAAGAGGAAGAGGCGGAGCCGGATATCCAACAGCCAGTAAATGGCAAGCCTGCAAGGACGCTCCCCTTCAAAACGGTGCAAGTAGGGTTATTGTGTGCAATGCCGACGAAGGTGAGCCCGGTACTTTCAAAGATAGAGTGCTTCTCAATGTCAAAGCTGACTTACTTATAGAGGGAATGACACTTGCTGCTCAGGTGGTTGGAGCAAAATATGGATTTATTTATCTCCGCAACGAATATCGGTATCTAAAGCCTAAATTAGAACTGGCCTTGAGGAAAAGGAGAAATTCTGGGTTACTTGGTATGCACTCAACCCGAGATTTCTTACCTTTAGGATTTGATATTGAAATTAGGCTTGGAGCAGGGGCGTATGTTTGTGGAGAGGAAACTGCCCTTTTAGAATCTCTTGAAGGCAAACGCGGTACTCCCAGAAATCGTCCCCCATTTCCAGTAACTGAGGGATACTTGGGCCAACCTACAATTGTCAATAATGTTGAAACGTTTTGTTATGCGGCGCTTATTACTGCCAACGGATCTGATTGGTTTAAATCTTACGGCACACAATCATCTAGTGGTACAAAGTTGATTAGTGTAAGTGGAGACTGCACGAAGCCAGGCATCTACGAATTTGAATTCGGCACCCCAGTCTCTGAAATTTTAATAGCTTGTGGAGCTCAACACACGCACTGCGTCCAAATAGGTGGCCCATGTGGCATCACACTCGCTCCCTCGGAGTTCAATAGACGAATCGGATTTGAGGACTTGCCAACTGCTGGTTCATTTATGGTTTTTGACAGAACCCGCAACGTATTTGAAATAGCGCGTCAATTCACTCATTTCTTTGCTCATGAAAGTTGCGGATTTTGTACCCCCTGTCGTGTAGGCTCGCACATTCTCTCAGACCACATGGACAAATTAGCAAGAGGTTTTGGATCTCAGATAGATCTATCGGAAATTAAAGAGCTTAGCCTGTTATTGCAAAAGACAAGTCACTGCGGATTAGGACAGGCCATTTGCAAACCAATCCTGGATACACTTCATAAATTCCCTGAAGAATACCAACCGCTCATCAAGCATGATAGCTTCAATCCTGCATTTGACCTAGATGCAGCACTTAGCCAGGCAAGACAAATGACCCAGCGCCAAGACGCCAATGCTCACCTTGAAAAATCTAATTCAACGATCCTATCAAGTAACGAAACAGGAGGTGTAATTTGAAAATCGATCGTTCAAACGACAACTCATCCAACACATTGACTATTGACGGAAAGTCTGTAGCATTCATCAAAGGACAAACTATCTTAGATGCCGCATTAGAGGCTGAAGTTTATATACCCCATCTTTGCTTTAATCCAAAATTTGAACCCCACGGTTCATGTCGCGTATGCATGGTTGAAGTTAACGGCCATACGCACTGCGCTTGCACAACCCCGGCAAGTCAAAATGATGTTATCAAATCTGATACGAGAGAAATCAACCATGACCGCAGAGTTTTGCTTCAAATGCTGTTTACTGAAGGGAACCATTTTTGCCCCTCTTGTGAAAAAAGCGGTAATTGTTTACTGCAATCTACTGCTTATGAACTCGGCATGGTCTCCCCTCATTTCTCACCTAATTTCCCGATTCGAACTGTCGATGCATCCCATCCCGACATGTTGATTGACCATAATCGTTGTATTTTTTGTTCACTATGCGTCAGAGCAAGCAGAGAAATAGACTGCAAAAACATCTTTGGGATATCTAAACGAGGGTCTCAAACTACCCTAACAGTAAATAGTTCCTCGGGCCGGTTGGGGGATACCGATTTCTCATCAAACGACTTTGCCGCTAACATTTGTCCAGTTGGTGCCATATTACATAAAGGAGTCGGTTTCGCAAAGCCTATTGGCAACAGAAGCAATGATATTACCCCTTTAAAAACTCAGGCAATTAGCGGCGAGGGCGCATAAATGACCTCACCTAAAATCAGACTTGCCACTGCCTCCCTAGGCGGATGCTTTGGATGCCATATGTCCTTTCTCGACTTAGATGAAAGGATTCTTGATTTATTCGAGCACATCGAACTTAGGCGAAGTCCACTAACAGACATCAAAAATTTAGATTTTTGTGACATCGGTTTAATTGAGGGCGGACTTTGCAATTCTGAGAATGTGCATACTCTTCGCGAATTCAGATCCAAGTGTAAGGTGCTAATTTCACTGGGCGCTTGTGCCATCAATGGTGGACTTCCTGCACAACGCAATCACTTAAAGTTAGAAGAAATATTCAACGAGGTCTATTTAACTGACCCTGGTATCTCAAACGGTCTTATTCCTAATGATCCAGAATTGCCTCTGCCACTCAACTCAGTTCATCCGCTTCATGATGTTGTGCATATCGATGCCTATATTCCTGGGTGTCCCCCATCTGCAGACACAATTTGGGCAGCATTCCAAAGCGTTTTAAATGGACAACACGGAGCGATTCCTACCGATCTTATTCGTTATGACTAATTTGTATTCTAAATTTGATCTCGAGACAGCCTCCAAGCCAGAGGGACTCAGACGAGTCGCAATTGATACTCTTACCCGTGTAGAAGGCCATGGCAAAGTTACCTTATTGCTTGACGAAGATGGACAAGTCCAACAAGCCAGGCTCCATATCGTTGAATTTAGAGGATTTGAAAAATTCATTCAGGGACGACCCTATTGGGAAGTACCAGTAATGGTTCAAAGGCTGTGCGGAATTTGTCCAGTTTCGCACAACTTAGCGGCAAGTAAGGCAATGGATCAAATTGTTGGCGTTGATGAATTAACACCGACCGCTCAGTGCATCAGACGCCTCATGCACTACGCACAAATACTGCAATCACATGCGCTCCATTTCTTTCACCTAAGCTTACCCGATTTGCTATTTGGTTTTGACAGCGAAGTTGAGAAAAGAAACATTTTAGGTATAGCGCTGAAACACCCAGATACTGCAAAGCAAGGCATATTACTTCGAAAATTTGGACAGGAAATCATTCGCATGACTACTGGAAAGCGAATCCACGGGACAGGCAATGTGCCCGGTGGAGTTCAAAAGTGTCTTTCAAAAGAGGATCTCAACAGTTTACTCAAGGATATAGATTCCATTATCTCCTGGAGCTTGGGATCAGTGCAATTGGCAAAAAATTTATTTGAAGCACTACCCAATAACTATCAACATTTTGGCGAACACGTATGTGGAAATATGTCTATTGTTTCAAGTCGTGAAGATCGGAATGGTATTTTTGATCTATACGACGGTAATCTAAGAATAACTGATAAAGTGGGCAAGATTTGGGCTGACGATATTTCACCTAATCAATACGGCGACTGGATTAGTGAACAGGTAAAGCCTTGGAGCTATATGAAGTTCCCTTACCTCAAAAAGTTGGGGCCAGAGGCTGGATGGTATAGAGTTGGACCTCTAGCAAGAATACAAAATTGCTCCGAAATGCCATCTGAACTTGCCGATTTACAGAGAAAAATATTTATAGAAAGCTCACCTAACAAGATCCGTCACCAACCTTTATCTTTTCACTGGGCAAGAATGATAGAGATGCTCCATGCCGCGGAGGTGATCAAGGAACTTTTACTCAACCCAGCAATCACCTCGGATAAAGATCTCATCTTATCGGGTATCCGCCGACAAGAAGGAGTTGGAATCATTGAAGCGCCAAGAGGCACTTTAATTCACCACTACCAAGTTGGAGACGATGATCTAGTTACAAAATGTAATTTAATCGTCTCAACTACACATAACAATCAGGCCATGAACGAGTCTATTAGGAGCGTAGCCAGAACATATTTAAGTGGTCAGACTTTGACAGAGGGCCTCCTTAACCATATCGAAGTAGCGATTAGGGCCTTTGATCCTTGTTTATCGTGTGCAACTCATTCGTTAGGAAAAATGCCTTTACAAATTGAACTGGTCAATTCAGACAGCAAACTGATAGATTCAATAAGTCGTAATTGAAGGCTAGTCTATGAATCCTAGGTGCGTTGTATTTGGTATAGGTAATGAAAGTAGAGGCGATGATGCCTTAGGTCCGCAATTGCTAGAAAGATTTAAAAATGCAATTAAGGAAGAGCCTTTTTTTGATGACTTCACATTCATTTCTGATTTTCAACTCCAAATTGAACATTCATTAGACCTTGAACAACAAGATATTGCTATATTTATAGATGCCGCCCTACCCCCAGTCATGCTTGAAAATGAGGCATTTTCTTTCAAACTTATTCAAGCGTCAAAATCAAGAAGTGGGATGACACACTCACTTTCGCCCTCTGAATTAATGGGCATTGCAGAGGATTTTTTTAAATCTAAAATAGAAACACAGTCCAGCATAAATTTACTACCTAAAGCCTATTTATTATGTATTCGAGGCTATCAATTTGAACTCGGCACGGAGATAACTCGCAAGGCTGATGAAAATAGTAAACAAGCTTTTACAAGCCTAATCGACTGGGTGGGTAAAGAATTTTCTTTAAAGAAGAGGAATCAGTGTGCATGAAATAAGCCTTGCACAAGAAGTGCTAACAATAGTTCAAAATGCTGCAATCAGAGATAATTTTACAAAAGTACATAAATTAACAATTGAAATAGGAAGGCTGAGTTGTGTTGAAGTAGACGCTTTTTTATTTGCACTTGAGAATCAAAAACTAGAATCACTTATGGTAAATACCAAAATTACTATTACTCAACCTGAAGGTGTTGCTAACTGCAAATTGTGTAATTCAGAATTTAAATTGACAGACAGGTGGGATAGTTGTCCTGAATGCAAAAGTAATCAAATTACCATCACAGAGGGCGAACAATTAAAGATAATTGATCTAATTGTTTCATAATATATTGATCCTTTTCAAAAATAAATTATTTTTAAAGCACAATAATTTGGCTTTAATTCAAAATATGTTTTAGGTAAGTATAAATTTCTTATAATACTAATTAATGTGTTTCAAATATTAGCCACACTTTCGAGAACGGGGGAAACATAACCATGAGTTCATTTTTAGCTAAAGAGCGAATTATTGCTGGATCGGGGTTTAATCGATGGTTGGTACCGCCTGCCGCCCTTATGATTCACCTATGTATTGGTATGGCTTATGGATTTTCCGTATTCTGGCTTCCCCTATCGAAAGCGATTGGTATAAAGGAGTCAATAAAATGCGGTGCGGATATTGGTTTTTTTGCGGAACTCTTTGTCTCTGATTGTGACTGGAAAGTATCCACCCTTGGTTGGATGTACACATTATTTTTTGTGCTCTTAGGCTCTTCGGCTGCAATCTGGGGAGGTTGGCTTGAGCGCGCAGGTCCACGTAAGGCTGGCGTGATATCAGCGCTGTGTTGGTCGTTAGGGATGATGGTATCCGCTTTAGGAATCTATCTTCATCAATTTTGGATCATGATAGTTGCATCTGGTGTGATTGGTGGCATCGGACTAGGTCTTGGTTATATATCGCCAGTTTCTACACTCATCAAATGGTTCCCTGACCGAAGAGGAATGGCGACGGGCATGGCGATCATGGGATTTGGGGGAGGAGCCATGATTGGCTCACCATTAGCCGCTGATTTAATGAAATATTTTTCAACACCTACAGATGTCGGAGTAGCTCAGACATTTCTAGTAATGGGTTTTCTATATTTGGTATTCATGCTTGCTGGTGCATTTACCTACAAAGTTCCCGATATTGGCTGGAAGCCCAAAGGATGGACGCCAAAGGAGAACAAATCTAAAAATGCAATGATTACTCATCGGCATGTCCACGTTGAACAAGTTTGGAGTATTCCTCAATTTTGGTTAATCTGGATGGTTCTATGCATGAACGTGAGTGCTGGTATTGGAGTTATTGGAATGGCATCCCCCATGCTCCAAGAAGTATTCGGAGGAACATTAATTGGCATAGATACTAAATTTGTAGATCTAGATAAAGCACAATTAACAGCAATTGCATCAATTGCTGCTGGTTTTACCGCCTTGCTGAGTATCTTCAACATTGGGGGGCGATTCTTTTGGGCAAGTCTGTCAGATGTGATCGGTCGCAAAGGAACATACGTTATCTTCTTTATCTTAGGGGGTGCAATGTATTTCAGCATTCCTGCGAGTGCTAATTCAAACAGCTTAATATTATTTGTGTCAGCTTGTTGTCTAATATTAAGTATGTACGGAGGTGGGTTTGCTACCGTACCCGCCTACTTAGCGGATATATTTGGATCCCAAATGGTAGGAGCTATCCACGGTAGACTTTTAACAGCATGGGCAACAGCAGGAATCCTCGGACCAGTGGTCGTAAATTACATGCGCGACTACCAAATTGGGCTTGGACTTCCTAGAGAACAAGTTTACAACCAGACAATGTACATCTTGGTTGGAATGCTAGTCATTGGACTAATTTGCAATTTACTTGTCAAACCACTCGATCAGAAATGGTTCATGACCGAGGAAGAGTTAGTAGAGGAGAAACGATTGGCTCACGAAAAAATAATTCCAATTTCAGAACCTCAAACGGTAAATAATTCAATTACTCCACTTTGGATTGTAGTAACTGCTTGGCTAGTTGTTGGCATTCCAATGGCTTGGGGAGTTTATAGAGCACTCCTTAGCGTTTCAAAGTTCATACACTAATATTTAGAAATAAAAAATATCAATTCAATGAAATATCTCTTCAAAATTTTTCTACTCTTAAATTTAATTTCCTTTTCTCACGCAGAGATCGTAAGAGACTGGATTGCAATTGCAGATGACAAAAATTTTGTAAATACATACCTTGACATCAACAGCATTGTTTATTTTCAAAAAGAAATTGTCCAAGCTCAGTACATGGTTAATCTTGGACTTAAGCCCCAAACACAGGTAAAAAAAGGAAAGTCAGCAGTAAGCACAATAGAGATAGATTGTAAAAACAAGACCAAATATCGTGTGCTAAATACGCTCTGGTTTGAGGAAAATTTTTCAAAAGGAAAATACTACGAAGAAAAGGTGAGTGACCCAGTATGGCACTCTGCACCCTATGACTCTAGCTCTAAGATTATTATTAAAAATTTATGTCAGTGAAATGAATGCCCAGAGAGCAGAGTAACTTAAACGCCTATGTAATGAATCCAGATATCTGGGTTTAACTGTAATTGAGTAGAATTCCCCTCCCAAACTACTCTTCCGCGCTCAACAATAGTATGACTATCGGCAATATTGACCAATTTTTTTACATACTTGTCGACCACTAAAATACTCTGCCCTAATGAACGTAATTTACGTAAACACGACCAAATTTCCTCTCTTACTAATGGTGCTAGACCCTCTGTGGCTTCGTCTAAGATTAACAGATGTGGATTAGTAAGCAGTGCCCTTCCTATAGCTAGCATTTGTTGCTCTCCGCCTGAAAGTTGATTACCCATATTACGCCTTCTATCTTTAAGCTGAGGGAAAAAGTTGTAAATTCGTTCAATACTCCAGGGATCAGAACTATGGTTTCGATTAGCAGAAAATGCAATAAGATTTTCCTCAACCGATAGATTCGGGAATATCATCCTTCCTTCAGGAACGACTGCTATACCTAACCTTGCAATGTAATCTGGTGAAAGACGATCAATACGCTCACCATAAAATTTAATCGTCCCTTTATTTGGCGGAGTAAGACCTAAAATAGATCTTATGGCTGTAGTTTTACCCATACCGTTGCGACCTAGTAAAGACGCAGTTTCCCCCACTTTAATATTAAAACTCAAGTCAAAAAGAACTTGACTTGAACCGTAATAAGTATCGATGTTTTCAACTTCAAGCAAAAATTCAGTAGGCTTTTGTGTCATTACATATTAAGAAAAAAATAATCTGGAATCGAAGAACACTAATTTCTAAAAATCTTCTCCAAGATAGGCCTGTTTTACTCTTGAATTAGATTTTATTTGTTGCGGGGTTCCCGTTGCAATGACAGCTCCAGATACCAATACCGAGATCTGAGATGCCAATTTAAAAACTGCATCCATATCATGTTCGACTAGCAATATGGACACATGAGGCGTTAATTTTTGTAGTAAGTTGAGCATACGTTCAGACTCGTCAGTCCCAAGACCAGCCATGGGTTCGTCTAACAAAATTAATTTGGGCCGAGTAGCCAAGGCAATGCCTACCTCTAATTGACGCTGCTCACCGTGAGAGAGAGTTCCGGCAATAAAATTCAAACGTTTAACCAAGCCCACTTGGTCAGCAATTATTTTACTAGATTCAAATCTCAACTTGTCAGAACGAGCTGGCTGCCAAAAGTGAAAACCCCCACCTGATACAGACATAACTGCTAGTGCAATGTTATCTAAAACTGAAAGGTGATGAAAAATACTAGTAATTTGGTACGATCTAGCCAATCCTAGTTGAACTCGTTCATCCATTGGTATGTTAGTAATTTCTACACCATCAAATAGGATAGAACCCTTGTCAGGCTTAATAGAACCAGATACTTGATGAATTAATGTTGACTTACCGGCACCGTTTGGTCCAATTAATGCATGAATACTGCCCCTTTGTAAATTTAAATTTAAATCATCAGTAGCTCTAAGACCTCCGAAATATTTAACTAAACTTTTAATTTGCAAAATGGGGGCAGTTGAATTAAATTTAGATAATGAATTCATAAACTCTACTTTAAACGCCTATCAAATATACTTGACAGTCCATTAGAAAAAAAGAGTACGACCATTAGTAAACAAAATCCAAGACCTAATTGCCAATGAATCGTAAGTTGGCTTAAGAATTCCTCTAATATCAAAAAGGAAAAAGCCCCTAAAAATCCTCCATAAATATATCCAACACCGCCCAAAATAACCATAACGAGTATCATTCCCGATTGGGTCCATTGCATTAAAGATGGACTAACAAACCCACTAAGATTTGCAATTAAAGCTCCTCCGAGTCCGGCCAAACTTCCTGCTATTACAAATGCACATAATTTATAACGATATACAGGAAATCCAATAGCAAGCATCCGCTCTTCATTTTCACGTATCGCTTGAAGTACGTGTCCAAAACGAGAGTTCAAGAGTCTGACTAAAATAAAAATTACAGTTACAGTTAAGAACAATACCAAAAGGTAAAAATTTGTCTCATTTGTAATATCGAGAGTTACATTTGATCCCATTTCTATTAGCGATCTATTATTAAGTGGCATTCCGTCATTACCACCATAGAGTTTAATAGAAGTAACCAAGTAAAATAGCATTTGAGCGAATGCCAAAGTGATCATAATAAAGTATACCCCTCGGGTACGTAAACTAATAGACCCAACTATCAATGCGACAATTCCAGATATGAGCATTGCTGCAGGCCAGGAATAAAAAGCATTTGTGCAATTAAATCCCATCAAAATAACAATTGAATAAGCGCCTATTCCAACAAACGCGGCATGACCAAAGCTAACCAATCCAGAGAAACCCAAGATTAAATTGAGACTTGTAGCAATCAAAGCATAAATTAAGATCCTACTACCTAAGGTAATATAGAACTCTACATTAAATTTTGATGCCACAAATGGAAAGACGGCTAAAAGTAAAGTTACCGAAACTGCCCAAGCCCAATTTATACGGTGATCTAAAATATTGTTTGAAATGTCTTTTTTAGGCATGGATAGGGAACAAACCTCTAGGCTTAACAAAAAGGATTATCGCCATAAGGAGATAAATGGCAATTGAAGCCACAGCTGGAGCAGCGTTTGCGGCCGCTTCTGGAGACATTATTAAAACGAATAACATAGGAATTAACGTCCGGCTAGCCGTATCTATTAGACCTACGATCAATGCACCCCAGAACGCTCCTCGCACAGAGCCTATACCACCAATAACAATAACTACAAAAGCTAAAATTAAAATGCTCTCTCCCATACCAACTTGAACAGCTAAAACTGGGCCCAGTAACCCACCCGCAACCCCGCAAAGGGCCGCTCCAATACCGAAAACTATTGTAAACAAACGATTGACGTTTCCCCCCATGGCAAGTGCCATTTCTCGATTAGCTGCTCCAGCTCTGACTTGCATTCCTAAGCGAGACTTCGTAATTAAGAGATATAACATCAATCCGATGACAAGACCGAAACCAATAATGCATATACCATAAGCAGAGTAATAAAATCCTGGCAAAAGCTCGATAGCACCTGAAAGTGATTCCGGAGGATTTAAAGTAATTGGTTGATCACCCCAGATCAAACGAACAAGCTCATTAGTTATTAACATTAACCCAAAGGTGCCAAGAACTTGAGATAAGTGATTGCGCCGATAAAGACGGCGTAAGAAGCTTAACTCCAAAATGACCCCGATTAAAGCCGTTCCAACTACACCCAATAACAGACCTACCCAAAAGCTATCACAAGCCGTTGTGAGCATTGCTACAAGATAGGCTCCAATCATGTATAAGGATCCGTGAGCTAAATTGATCATATCCATGATGCCAAATATGAGTGTAAGCCCCGCGGACAATAAAAAAAGCATTAACCCAAATTGCAGTCCATTCAGAACTTGCTCCAGAAATAATATTGAATTCAATGATTAACTCCAAAGCAAAATATTTCTAGTCTCTAAATTAATCAGACATTTTACAAGTTGATGCGTATACATCACCGTGATTTTTCAAAACTGCACCGCCAATTAAACGATTTGTGATTCGACCTTTGCTATCTTTCGCAATTATTCGAAGATAATAATTTTGAATTGGGAAATGGTTCGTGTTGAATTTAAATGAACCTCTAACTGAATCAAATTTGGCAGCCATTAATGCCTTACGAACCGCCGTCTTATCGTCTAAATTTCCTTTTGAGTCTCTGATCGCAGCGCCAATCAATTGAGCAGCCTCATAACCTTGTGCCGCATAAAGGGTCGGCAGTCTTCCATACTCCTTTTCAAAAGCCGAAACAAATTTCTTATTTGCCGCATTATCCATGTCGTGAGCCCATTGAGTAGTATTGAACATCCCAAGCATTGGGTCCCCGACTGCTTTAATAACGTCCTCATCGCCTGAAAAACCTGGCCCTATCAAAGTCATGTCCTTTGATAAACCAGCTCCCACAAACTGCTTAATAAAATTTACTCCCATGCCACCTGGTAGAAAAATGTAAACTGCATCCGCTTTAGATGCACGTAGTTGGGCAATTTCAGTTCCAAAATTTAATTGATTTAATGCTGGCAGGGATTCAGAGGCTATCTCGCCTTTATAAAAACGTTTAAAGCCGTTGATAGCATCTTTACCAGCAGGGTAATTGGGAGCAATTACAGCAACATTTTTAAACCCCTTTTCCGTTACAACTTGGCCAGCAGCCTCGTGAATATTATCATTTTGATAAGATGCGCTGAAGAAATAGGCATTGCATTGTTCACCCGCATATTGAGAGGGTCCTGCATTGGCGCTTATATAGAAAGTTTTGGATTGAAAGGTTGGCGGGCCAACTGCAAGCAGAACATTGGAGAAAACAATTCCAGTCATGAAATCAATCTTATTTTGTTTGACCATTCGCTCAGCCGCTTGGCGACCTGATTCAGGACTTGCTTGATCATCTGCAACAATAATCTCCGCATTTATCCCGCCTAGTTTTCCGTCGGCTATTTTGACGGCCAGTTGAAAACCATCACGAATATCAACTCCTAGTGCTGCACCTGGACCAGATAACGTACTAATAAGACCAATTTTGACTGCTGTGCTGGTTTCAGCGAATGCGAAATGAGCCATCAACAAAAGCGATGAAACCATTAACTGCAATTTAATTTTATTAATCATCACACTCTCCATTGGGAATATTTTATGTCACTGTAAATAGAAAATTTTAACAACAACGTTGTTAATTTTGCTTACATCTTGTGAAGGAATTTCGAAGTTTGACTTCCAATTGTAAATTTATCTTTTGAGCACAGTGTAAGACCCAAAACACTGTTTTAATGTCCAGTCTACTTGTCTAAAAAAAACGATGAAAGTCGTTATATTCGTTAACAATGTACTAAGCAATTCAGCTAGTCAAATTAGCCCCAGATGCGGTTAGAAATTTGATTTCTAATCTACCCAATCAATTAGACTTTACCAGAGACAATCTAGGCATGTGAAAGATCAATTACCTCTGAGGTTTCAACTGTTTCGTTGAACCACACTCTGATAGAAGCATCGCGCTTGCCCACATAAACTGGCCTATCTGTGCTGTCAAGCTTCATTGTCAGATCATGGCCTGGAATTAATAAATTACCAGGTTTTGACTGCCATTTTTTCCAAATCAACTCTATAGATTGTGCACTTAAGTCAATATCTTCAGTATCCACAACTAAACGGGATAGCAGTTCTGCGCGATTCTTTGCAGAATCCCCAGTAAACAGGATATCAATACCATCATTTTCTAAAACAAAAAGCAAATGTCCAGGGGTATGACCCGGAACTGCGTAGGCTGTAATTCTTGGTAAAAACTCTTCTTTATCCATTATGCGCTTAACCCGAGATGAGTGAGCTAGTTCTTGAACATACAACTCTGGAAGGGGGTTAAAACCAGGCTCTTGTGCTGCAGCCCATTTAATCTCTTCATGCCCAATCCAAACCGTTGCCTTGGGAAAGAGCACAAAATTAACAGTGTGATCGTAATGTGCGTGAGTCAGAATAACATCGGTTATATCATTTGGATCAATCCCAAATTCCTTTAATTTCATTTGTAAAGGTTTTCGAATTCCAAAAGCGCCGACATCTAATAATATGTTTCTGTTTTGTCCTCGAATCAAGGTCACAGTACTCCAACCGAGCCCCCCATGGCACACAGCTCTACCAGGAAAACCTTGAATTAAGACATCTACTTTGTAGTCTTCTTTTTTGACATTATTCTGCATGGATATGAGCGTCTGTTATTAGCTTAGTATATTGATTTAAATCGGACTGAATTCTAAGCACAAATTCTGCAGGTGTGCTTGCTATTATTTCATTTCCCCCCTCCTCTACAAGTCTCTGGATAGCTTGCGGGGATTTCAGGACCTTGACCATTTCAGTATTTAACTTTTTAATAATCTCAGGATCTGTTCCAGCAGGAGCTAGTAATCCTTGAAATTGAGTAACGTTAAAGCCTGAATATCCTAACTCATCCAAGGTGGCAAGGTTTGTAATTGCTTTGCTTCTTTTGATACCACTAACTGCAAAACCCCTTAGTTTGTTTGCTTTAATCATAGGAACAGCAGTAACAATCGGTTCAAATGTAAATGATAGTTGATTGGCCAACAGGTCTGATAAGGCTGGCGCCGCACCTTTATAGGGCACATGTGTCATTTCAACACCAGTCATTAGCGCTAATAATTCACCGGCTAAATGGCCACCTCCACCTACCCCAGTAGAGCCATAACTTAGTGCTCCGGGTTTTTGTTTTGCGATTTCGATTAAATCAGAAATTGACTTTATAGGAGAAGCATAAGGAACGACAAGTGCATATTGATAGCTAGTACCTAAACAAACTGGTATGAAATCTTTTTGTGAATCATAGGGTACCTTTTTGTACAAAACAGGATTGACTACTATTGGCCCGCTTGCAGTAAAAAGTAAGGTGTATCCATCGGGGACAGATTTAGCGACAAGATCAGTACCGATCATTCCGTTTGCGCCGGGACGGTTATCAATAATAATTGATTGCCCCAAACCTAGGGACATTCCTTGCGCAATAAAACGAGCACTAATATCTGCCGCTCCTCCAGGTGGATAAGGGACAATTAATTTTATTGGTTTACTTGGATACTTTGTTTCAGCACCTAAATCAAATGTTATTGCAGTAAATAAAGATAAACCTATAAAAAATACTTTTATAGAAAAATAGCTCATGATTCGTTTTGTAACTTTCATCAGATTTCTCCAGCGTATTTTTTAATAATCGCCAAAGTATCTGCGCTTAAAGTGATTCCTTCACGACGCTGAAGCTCCAACTTTGAAAGCTCTAATTCGCCGGGAACAATAACAGGGTGCGCAGAGTTGGCGGGAGGACTTTCAGTCAAAATTGAAGCAAAATCCTGCATTTTTTTAGACAACCAGGCGGAGGATCCCAGAAACTTTGTGTCTATGAGAACATAGAAATGCCCAAGATTTTGTGGCTCACCGGGATTATCCTGCCAAGACTTTACGTGCGTCAAATAAGCCGCGTTTGAGAGAAGCCCAGAGAACAAATCAACCATCAATGCCAATCCATAACCCTTATGTCCACCCATGGGTAATAAAAAACCATCTAATGCAGACTTTGGATCCGTAGTGGGCAAACCTTTTTGGTCCGTGGCCCATGTCTGTGGAATGTCTTCACCGCGCTTCATAGCATTTCGAATTTTGGCACGCGCTACGACACTCATTGCCATATCAAGCAAGAAATGCTTTCCACCAGGATTAGGAACCCCAAACCCTAAAGGACTGTTTCCAAGTCGAGCATCCGTCCCACCCCATGGTGCAATAGTAGTAGTTGCATTGCTCCCAATAATACTTGCATAACCTTTATCAGCGGCTATAAGTGAATAGGGTGAAATTGGTCCAAAATGATTACTCCCTCTTGCTAGAACTACACCAACACCAAATTCGCTTGCTAACTCCATTGCTGCCTCAAGTGAATGCATCCCCACTAATGGCCCAGTACCGTTATCCCCGTCTAATAGAGCCATTGCGGGTGCTACACGCTCTACTTTTATATTCGGACGAGGATTAATTCCATTGACAATCAATCTTTCTCCATAAGACTCTACCCTGCTCATTCCATGCGTAGATAATCCGAATAAGTCGGCTAAAACAAGAATTTTGACCACTTTTGCAGAGTCAACTGGGTTTAAGCCCAATTTGCAAAATGCTTTAATACCTAAATTTGTTAACTCATGTTCGCTGATCTTTACTGTCTGACTCATATCTATCACTCACGTTATTAAAAAAATTTATTACCAGAAATCTTTGCGTCACTAACAATCTTTGCTCAGCAAAAAATATATCGTTAATTAAGGGAATTCTGAACCTTTATTTTGAATATTTAATCAAAGCCAACTATTGCAATAAATGTATGTTAAGTGATTAATGTCAAGTACTATCAATGAATAATTAATTTAAATTTTATTAGATTTACTCCCCAATATATATCAGTAGCAACCCGAGCAGATTACAACTCTGCAGCAACCTGCTCGGGGCTAAGTTGCTCAGCAATGCGCTCAAAGGCAGCTTTAAGCACATCAGGCTCAATGCGTCTGGCATTACGACTACCTACGGACCTCTCCCCAGCAAGTCGGTCGGCTTGCTTGGGTCGATACCCTCGGCTCCCTTTGTTTCTAACAATCTCTCTAGAAATGGTCGAGGTACTCCTGCCAAGATTCATGGCAATTTCGGTGCAATTCAATCCTTCTTTCATGGCAACTTAACGTTACAGGCCAAGAAGCTATGAATACTAAATCATTCTCAACCTCTTAACTTTTAGTCAACGTTGCACTTCTTCATTGAATCCACCATTTAAAAATAAGTGAGATATTAAATTTAATATCATCAAAGCTATTTAAACAATTCCAGACAAAAAAATCAGTGACTAATTAAAAAATAAATTAATACTAATTGACGGTCACCAATGGAATGAAATAACGAGAATTATTAATAGATAACAATATTTTGAATAAATTCAAAAAATACATACTCAAAAAAAATTAGCTGTAATTTTAAAAAATTATTGCTTGAACAGCAATCAAGACAACTAGTAGAGTATGACAGCGCACAGATCATTTTAGAGAACATCGGGTAACGTAATGCAAAACAAATATTGAATATTTCAAAATCCTAAAAATCTAATTTATGGTCAAAAAAAATTATTACGAACTGGCACAACAGCATAAGTTAATGGCTCAACATCTTAGAAATGCATCCTACTTCTATCACAAACAAGGTGATTTTCAAAAATTTACAAGCCTAGGATATGAAGCTAGTAGACACGCCAATATTTCTGAAAAATTTAATCACAGGTCCAAACATCAATATTCGACTTGGAAAATAAAATCTCTTATTGATGTAGAGATTAATTTTTAATTGAGAAAAATAATTTCGAAAAACTTCATTTAATCACAAATCTTCATCATGAAAAAAAAGATAATTTTCTTTGCTACGTTTATTCTAATAACTTCTATTTCCCTTAATATTTCAGCAATTACATCAGAGGCACCAAAAGCATCAGTAAAAAATAAAAACTCAGCAAAAGGCAAAGATTTACAAGAAAATATAGAAGATTCAAAGCCTATTAAGAAAGTGTATCTAGATGGTGAACCTCTATTTTATCTTGATGGAAACAGACGACCGACCACAGAACCCTTTAAGGTAGTAAATGATGACGAATATTTTTTATGCCGAGGAACAGTGAGTCAATGGTATCGAAGACAGATAACAGAAGAATTTAACACTCTTTCTGAAAAAGATGGTCTAACGCAAATAACCGGGAAAAATTGTGCTTTAAAACTAACCAGAACTAAATCTGAAAGAAAACTCCCAATAGTAACAGTTGAAATGTTTCCCACTGCAGGTGCTATGGACCATTGCATACTAGGAGGGGGGTGTAAATCTTCACGCTACGTCATACTTTATGTTAAAGAAAAAGTGCTATATCGAACTTTTATTCTAAACGAACCAGAAATGGACATTTATAGGGAATATTGTCTAAACAATAAAAGTGAAATACTCTCTGAATCAACTTGTTGGAATCATTTGAACACTGCGACATCAAAAGTCCCTGCCATCAAAAATGCCGATTAATATATTTACTTAATATTTTCAAGTGGGTCAACGCACAGACCAATCCCTCTAAATTAATTATTGTTAGTTATGCGCATTTCATTTAAATGCTAATTAATTAAATCTAAAAAAAATACAAAGGTTGAAAATATGACTAATGATAAATACCAGATCAATGGTAGATCTGAAGAGATAAATGGATCGATGAAAAATGCACTTGAAAAGCTTCTTGGAAACAACGATATCGAGCTTATGAATACGAATCACAATTATGAAAAAGAAAAAGAAAAAGAAAAGAATAAAAATTTCTCATTACACAATTTAATGAAAAAGGATCATGCTGTTCAACCACCGCAAAGACCGAAGAATTAAATTAGAACGTATCCTTATGTCTACATTATAAATTTTTACACTTGCCTATAAATGATATTTATAAAGTCAAATAACATTAAAAATCCGGTTGATGATTCTATACTTAAAGTGGATAACAGTGTGAAAGCAAGTGTGACTGAGGTTAGACGTGAAGAGGCTGTACTTAAAGCTGGCGCTCTTCAAAATGCAATTTTAAATAGCGCAAATTTTTCAAGTATCGCTACTGATGAAAAAGGTGTTATTCAGATTTTCAACATTGGTGCAGAAAGGATGCTTGGATACACGGCATCAGAAGTTCTCAATAAAATTACACCTGCAGAAATATCGGATCCTCAAGAAGTTATCGCACGTGCCAAGGCATTAAGCGAAGAACTTTGTACCACTATTGCCCCGGGTTTTGAAGCATTGGTTTTTAAAGCCTCACGCGGTATCGAAGACATTTATGAACTTACCTATATAAGGAAAGATGGAAGTCGTTTTCCAGCTGTCGTCTCCGTTACTGCTCTTCGTGACATTCATGATCACGGAACAATCATTGGGTACTTATTAATTGGAACTGATAATAGCGCACGTAAACAAGCTGAGGAGGCACTTCTCAAAGCTGGAGCTCTACAAAGTGCAATTTTTAATAGTGCCAATTTCTCAAGTATTGCTACTGATGCCAAAGGTGTTATTCAGATTTTTAATGTTGGCGCAGAACGAATGCTCGGATACACAGCCGCAGAAGTAATGAATAGCATCACTCCTGCGGAGATCTCCGATCCTCAAGAAGTA
>CAIKVH010000093.1 GCA_903830725.1 uncultured Burkholderiales bacterium
AGCGATCAAGGAGATTTTAGAAGCGGCTGGGCTGCAAAATCCCAAAGATTTAACACTGGATCACATCATCCGTCGTATTAGTGAACACGAAACGAAACCTTTATCTACACTTTTTCCAGACGTTGAAAAAGGGGCCCTTTTCACTCTTAAAGAATCCGCTCCCGGGGAAACTAAAACAGAGGCAGGCGCACAAGTTCTGCAAAAAGAGATCTTTCACATCTTTACGGCCTATTGGCCTTTGGCCCAGGCGACGAGCTTTGCGAAGAGAGCTTCAAATCAGATTGCCTGAACCCTAGACAAGTGCCAAGGGAGAATTAATTCTCAGCAACAGCAGATGTCCTTGGATAAGTAACCATCGTATCTTTGCGGGGCTGAGATACCACTTTAGCCTCAGATACTTTTTCTATTGATTTTTCTGATGTCTTCTCAGATGGTTTCTCAGCGACCTTCTCTGAATTTGAAGTCGCCTTTTCTTTCGCCAGCTTTGAATCCTTTGACTCTTTTACATCATGTGAAGATTTTGCTTCCTTGGATTCCTTAGCTTCCTTGGATCCCTTAGCCTCTTTTATATCCTTGGATTCCTTGGATTCTTTGTTCTCTTTGCTATCTTTAGCTTCGTGTGATTCCGCCACCTTGGGGGACTCTTTTTTCTCTAACGCTTTAGCCTCGGCCTTAGCCTCTAGTTTGGGTTCGGGCTTTGATTGCTTATTCTCCTTTGATGCGACCTCCTCTCGCTGCGCACTTTTAGATAAAAGCTCCTTGCCTGGCGTTTCTAATTTAGCACCTGGCTTAGGCTCTTGCCTAGGGGCTACGGGAGCAGGTGGGGGTGTCGCTATTTTGACTTCTGCTTTTTCTTTCGCCTTTGCATTAGCCCCGTCTAGTTCTTTTCTTAACTTTTGAATGTCCCCCGCTCCTGCAGATTGCACGGCACCGGGTCGGTTAGATAAGGCTTGTACTTTTGCATCAAGCGTTTGAATTTGTTTCTCAAGCGCTTGCAACTTCAACTCTAATGACTTGCCAGATTGGTCCGCTACAAGGGCGGGCATGGACGCCATTTGCTTGTTAATTTCTTCAAACTTACCCTCTAGCTTATCCTGGTTGTGATTCATCTCCTCCAGCTTTTCTGTCAGCTCGTTCATAGAGCGACTGGCCTGTGTAAATGCGCTCACCGTAGCATCCAAATCAACAATCCTTTTAGCAACTGCCAAGGACATTGAATCTAGTTGACCGATATTTAATTGCATTTTTGTCGAAATGCCAAAGAAAGTCCCTAGCCCAACCACCAAAAACGCCAACATGGCAATCACCATGAGTCGAGAATTTTTAACGTTACTCTTATGGTCTTCGCTGATACTGTCCATGACCAAACGCATGTCGTGACTTACATCCGCCGCAACGGAGGCAGAACGTGTTGATACCTCAGCGGAACTGAGAACAACGTCTGTCAGTTGTTCTAACTGCTTAGCGACCTCTACAGAGTTAAGAGCCTGACTTTGTAACTCATCCAGACCAGAAGCCAGTTCTGCGGTCTCATCTAATTCTTCAGCTTCCTCATCCTCATCCTCATCAAACTCTTCATACTGGTCACCATCAACATCATCTAAAACGGGGGCCAGTCCTGCCGGCACAAATCCATCCCCAGCGCCTGATCCTTCAGCATCGCTTTGATTTGTTGGGTTGTCTTTGTCTTGCGCCATCTTGGTTCCTTGTCTACGCCGTATGAATAGAGATCACACAGAGTTATTTGTCAAATTCATCGAGCTTGTGATTTAAGGATTTCACTTGATCATTAATTGCAGCCACTCGACCTCTAAAGGCCTCAGACCAAGTATCGGAGGCTTTAGGGACTTCTTTAGCACGCGCCGCAGCACTACCTACCTTAGCACCCGATTTATTGGTGTTTTGGGTTGCTTTTGTACTTGCTACAGCCCCGGCCTGGGCAACTCTTGCCCCCTGCGCCCCAGAGGATGCGGAGGTGCCTTGCGGCAAACCCGACAAATTTGATGGCGTAGGATGGGTTTGGAGGATTCTTGCGCCCGTACCTTCCCCACGCTCGCGTGGGTGTCCAAAGCCGTCTTGATCCGATCCGTCTTGGGTACCCCCTAAAGTTGCGTCAGGCAGAGTTTCTCTGTGCACACCAGGTTGCTGATGCTGGATATCTGCAACATTTGCGGACTCGATATCGGTAGCAATCTCAGCAATATTGTCCCGGTGACCTGCATTTGCAATTGATGCGTTGTTGTCATTTTCAGAATTATTTGGAATTGCAGCTGTATTCGACGCTAATCCTTCATCATGAACGCCTTGTCGGTTATTGGACGACTCGTCCTCTGGTAGGGCTGAGTGATTATCAAGTGTGGCCCCATTTTCTAGACCTTGGTGATTTACTGCTGTATTGGACTCTTCAGCCCCTTCGTGGTTGTCAATCTGAGCAGGTAGATCCAGACCCTGTCGATTGTTTTTAAGACCTTCGATACCAATTTGGGCCTCATTATCTTGAATACCACTTGCGGGGGGGAGTTGCGCAAGATTATCATCTTGGTGATCTTGTTGGGTGCTTGCGTGGTTTGAATTCACACCAGCATTTGGTACCCCTTGAAGGTTATCTTGAAGTCGGCCATCATTTGCTACACCGCTGGCGGGGGAGGCACCACCGTCTTGCTCGAGTGTTGCTCGATTTGCACTGCCAGGCTGAGCTCCCGCAACATTGGCCCTATTGTCCTTAGACGCCTCATCTTCAATTCCTACTCTCGTATTGCTCGATTTGTCAGCATCCATTTGAGCCAAATTATCACTGAGCCCCTTCGCGCCGGGGACCTGAGCGAGGTTGTCCTTCAATACACCCGCATCGACGGACTGGTTATTTTTAGTCCCTTGGTTCTCAGAGGCGACCCCGGCTCGAGAGTTCTTTGTAGTTGCTGAGGGTACTTTTGCTAAGTTATCGCTAGATTGATCGCCAGAGAAAGTGGCTGCGTTGACTCCCTTTGCTCCAGGTCCTGTGATATCTTGAACATTTTTCGATGACTTATCAGCTTCTAGGGTAGCCCGGTTAATACCGTTGTTGGGTGAGTCAGAAACATTTTGGACATTTTGACCCACACCCGCATTGGGTGGCAAACTTGCATGTTCATCAGTTCGTGAATCCGTTTCGGAGACTCCTTGTACATTTGAATTTGCAAGTCCAGCTTGCGCAAGTCTTGCCTTTGCCTCTTTGAGCGCGTCCATTGCCGCGGCGCCTTTAAGCCTGGGCCTAGCGGAGACGTCTGGGGGAAGCGTAGCTTTTGAGTCTGATAAAGCGTCTGCACCAACACCTTGTGTGTTTGCACCTTTTGAATCAGCGCCTGGCAAGCTTGCCTTTGAAGTCGAGACGGAATCAGCACCAACGCCTTGAACATTAGCGCCAGTGCGAGCCCCGCCTGGAAGGGTTACCTGGTTGTCGGATAAGGATTCGTTGGAGCTTACCTGTTGCAGGTTGGATCCAACACCGGCTGAGTTAACGTTTTCTGGGGGGGTGGCAGTTTGCGCGCCAGTGAAGGACGCAGCTTGGGGGTGAGCACCACCGCTTGGATTTTGAAACTCATCCAAGGAGTCATTGACGCTGCGCATTTGACTGCTCAAATCCGCCATTTTTTGGGCTGCCGTTCGAATCTCAGTAGCTGGAGCGTTTGCAGACGATCCGGCTTCAGAATGATCCTCCTCCTTGCTATGACTCTGGCTCAGAAAAATCTGATCTTCCTCATGCGTGACGGGAGGCCCATCTATAGGATCGAGCCACTCCTCCATATGAGCGGAGCGACCCTTGGCATTCTTCGATCCCTTCTCAATCGTGACCGTGTGGTTCTTACTTCTGATTATGTTGCCGTCGCTCATTTAAGCCTCCAAGGTCTATATTCGACTCTAAAGCACAAATGTTAAGAGCAAATAGGGGATTAATCTTCGAATTGATTTTTAAGTGAACGAGCCGATCGTACCCATGATTTAGCCATGATGGGGTGCTTGCGGGTCTCTGACTCCGCATCTTGGCGGCTAGAGTAAGGACCGGTCACCACAATATAGTAAGGGGGAGCGTCCTTGCGCTTGGTGTACATCACCTTTGCATCTCGGTAAAAGGGGGAGCTTTGCTGAAAAGACTTTGCCTCCTCAATTGAGTCGAGTGCTGCGTGCTGCATCACCCAGCCATCTTCGGGAAGTCCTTGTACCCATCTTTGATCCTCAGGCCTAGGTCTGAATCCGGAGGTCGAATCTGATGAGGCTGATTTGGGCTTGCTTTCCTCTAATTTATCAGCCCTATCTGCTTTATCACCCTTGGGATCAAGCTTCGGAAGGGGCTCGTTGGTTTTAGCGACAACGGTCTTGGCAACTGGCTTGGCCTCTCGAGTTTCTCGAGCCTCTCGCTTTTCCTTATCTCTAGTGATCTCTTTTGGGCTCTCCTTGGGCAATTCCTTAGTAGTGGGCTTGACTTCACGTGCCTCTAACTTGGTTTCTGCTTTGGGCTCTGTTTTGGATTCTGCTTTGGGCTCTGTTTTGGGCTCTGCTTTCGGAGCAACCGATGCCCCAGGTGCTGGTGCTATTGTGGGGCCAACCTTTGCGTTTACTCCCGGAGAGTTATTTGCTGCAACGTTGGTCGCACTGCTCTGGGCAGTATTTGTCACGGGCGCGGGGGCAGTTGTTGGTGCTTTTGGAACAATCAAAACTTCCTTATTCGGAATCAAAGAGTCGTCAGTTTTAACGGGTACTTTGACCGAAGATGACATGCCAACGGCTGAAGGAGGGGTACTAGGAGGCGCAGGACGTGGTGGCGATGATGCAACGGATGTTGCGGGTGTGGGAGTATTTGCAGTCGAGGCAGTTACTGCCGTTGGAGCTAGAGGGGGGGGCGTTGTAGTTGTTGGGGCTGTTGGTGGGGCTACTGTTGCCGGTGATGTTGGAGCAGCTCCAGAAGAGGGGCTTAAAGGCGTAATTGTTGCAGTATTAGTTTGACTGCTGGCTGCTGAGGTGCTCGCACCGTCCGTAGGTACTGGGGTGGTTGTCGCAGACTCAGCCGTCGACGAAGCTGCAGGGGACGCGCCAGGCTCTGTTGGCGCCGCCTTTGCAGGCGCCGCGGTTTTAGCAGTTGCAGGCTTCTTGCCAGAGACAAAATCCTGAAGACTCTGAGCCTCTTTGGCCACCTCATCTTTATAAATTAATCCAAAGGCTGTAACGGTTGCGAGAATTGCAAAAATAAGAATTCCAGCAACTTTGGTGCTGAGAGAGCTCTTCTCCTCACGGTCTTCGGCCGCGCTGAGGTTCCCCCCTCCTTGACCAGGAGAGTCCATCAATGGATCGAAATCATTTTTATCATTCGGAGAAACGTCGCCAATACTTGAGGCTCCCATGTTAGGCCCCTTTGACTCGCCAGGTCCAGGAAACTTTCCGCTAGCTAATGTAGCGGCAAAAGTTGCTGAGAAGTCTGCAATCGCATCTTTTGAGTCCACTGGAGATACTTTGGGCGATTCATCCATTGTTTCAATTCGGTTTGAACGCCGAGGTGCTTTGACTGAGGGGGGATGCTCTGACTCCAAGATCCACTGCAATAGGTTTTTGCCAAAAACAGCTAATTTTTCTTCGTAGGGATCGTGTTGATTGACGACCAACACCAAGTTAATGTTGCTGGTCGGAAATCCGTTAATAAGCCTTGCAAGAAGTTGCAACTCAAAGTCTTGAATCGCGTGCGTGTCTGGAAAGATCATGTAGCGTTTGGGAGAGCGTTTTTGACTCTTATCAAGCGCTTCATCAACCGTCAGTTCAGACAAAATATCGTTAAACCGCTGGACCAGTTTCTCCGAGTCCGCAGAAGACCACCACTCGACATTCTCCTCGCCAGCGTCCTTTAAATGATCGAAAATTTGGCGCCCATAATTTGCTAACGCAACCTCATCATCCCCCACAATAGCAAGATTAAGGCTACCTTCACGCAAAGATTTGAGCAAGATCTCAAATCTTAGTTTGTCAGCCGGGCTTTGGTAGAAATCGGTCATGGGTTGGAATCTAAAAGGAATCTGTATATATTAGCGGTTTATCAGTGTATCGACGTATCGATTTGCGGGAAAAGCGAACAGGGTCTATTGTCTCTAATTTTTAACAGTATTGCTTCCATAAATTTTGAAGCCTGGGGTTTTTTATTGCCCTAAGCCTGAAATAAAAATCCATTCTCATCGTATTTCATTTCATCCGGAATCCGAGGACTAGGCCGTGGTAAGCGCCGAGTCGCAGCGTACGACTGGTTCAAGCTAAATACGTACGCAATGACTTGGGCGACGGCTTGATAAAGCGCCTCTGGTATGGACTGATCAAGCGGAGTTGTGAAATAAAGAGCACGCGCAAGATCAGGGGACTCAAAGATGTGGATCTTCTCCTCCTCAGCAAGTTCGCGGATACGCCTTGCAAGCTCATCCGTTCCTTTGGCCACCAAAGTCGGTGCACCGTCAGAGTTTGGGTCATAAACGAGGGCAACAGCAAAATGTTGGGGATTGGTGATCACAACGTCTGCGTCCTTGACTTTGGCCATCATTTTGTTATTGGCCATTTGGCGTTGGCGCCGCCTAATTTGAGCCTTCACTTCGGGTCGACCCTCTGCGTCCTTCATCTCGTCTTTAATTTCTTGCTTACTCATCTTCAAACGCTGATTGATTTGATAGCGCTGAAGGGGGACGTCCACGAAGGCTATAAAAAGCAGCCCCAGACTCATCCAAAAACACGCATCTATGATGAGTGCACCTGCGTGCTTAACTGCCAATCCCAAATCCATTTGATTGATATTGGTGAGCTCGTCTAAGTTATTGGTCACCGACAAATACAAAATCGTGGCAATGACTGTGAATTTAGAAATTGACTTTACCAGTTCAATCCAGGCCCTTAAACCAAACATTCTTGATAGTCCGCTTAAGATACTTACCTTACCGAAGTTGGGCATGGCTAGTTTTAAGGAGAATATGAAACCTCCGCTAAGCCCGGTAGATAGTACCGAGACAAAGAGCAATACCGACATAAAGGGCAGGATCAGGAGATAGGCATCAAGTACCGATTGTCCAAAAATAGCTGGCAAGAGCTCTGCTTTATCGTAAATCTTTCGATCAAACTGGAGTTGAGAGGAAAAAAGTGAGCCCATGCGGTTAAAGAGCCACTCTCCCGAGAAACTAAAAAACAAAGTAGCTGTAAAGAGAAGCACCGCAGATGACAAATCATGGGAGCGAGCAACTTGCCCCTCTTCTCGGGCTTTTTGTAATCGCCGCGCGGTGGGTTCTTCGGTTTTTTCTGCCGCTGAACTATCAGATGCCATACATTAAGGTTGGTGTATTTGTAGTTAATTGGGGCATTTGGAACAGTTGGGAAATTTCGGACATTAATGAAGAATCATATCTCTTAGATTATTGAAAGTTTGAACCCAAACCCAGTTAATCCTCCCAACCAATGACGGAAATGCAAGCCAAAGCACCGCATATCCAATCAAAATCATCGCAGGCAGTCCGATTGAGAAAACATGCAAACTTGGGGCCGCGCGGTTTACAAAGCCCAGACCAATGTTGATAAACAGGAGAGTCACCATCACTGGCAAAGCAATTAATAGTCCTGCAATAAACATGAGACTACTCCATGAGATCATCTTCCCCATTAAATCCTGGGTCAACAATCCCTTTCCAATCGGAAAGAAGTGAAAGGATTCCAACAAGATGCTAAACATGATCAAGTGGCCCCCGGTGAATAAAAAAACCAAGGTGCCGAGAAGCACAAAAAACTCAGATAGCACAGGCACATTACCAAGCCCTGGATCAATCAGAGTTGCCATAGTCAAGCCCATCGAATTAGCGATAGTTTGACCCGCAATATCAATTGCTGCAGTTGTGATCTGCATCATCAGACCCATCGTAAAGCCAATGAAGAGTTGATTAAAAACTTCAACCAACCCGTTGGCCGTCAAGGGGTCTAGCTTTGGAATTTCTATGAGCGTTGATAAAAAGAAAGTGAAGGTAAGTGCCATCACAATCCTTATAGGCAGGCTTAATGAGCTGACTGGGAACACGGATGTAAACGCTAAAAATGCTGAAATCCTGAGCATTGGCCAGATCAACGCGTAAAAGCGGTCCAGCAAATCAAGCATCATGATATTCATAAAAGAACCAACCCCTGATTAGTAAGTAGATGTGAGAAACCTAAAAAAACAGCTAACTCCCTTTTACATAAAAAGGGCTGGAATTCGCCCAAAAATAATCCGCGTATAGTCCACCAAAGAGTTAATCATCCAACCTCCAAAGATGGACAAAGTCAATCCCAAACCCAGAAGCTTAGGGATAAAGCTCAGAGTTTGCTCATTAATGGAGGTCGCCGCCTGAAAGACACCAACCAAGAGTCCAATCACCAATCCCACAATCAACAAGGGGCCAGAAATGAGCATGGTCATCCAAAGTGCTTGTCGACCTAAATCAACCACCATCGCTGTATCCATAGCGACTCCTCCAGTTATTTAACCAAGTTATTTAAAGATGAAGCTTGAGGCCAAAGAGCCCATGATGAGACTCCAACCATCTACGAGTACAAAGAGCATCAATTTAAAAGGCATAGAGATGATCATGGGAGAGAGCATCATCATTCCCATCGACATCAAAACACTTGCGACAACCAAATCAATCACCACAAACGGGATATAAACCATAAATCCAATCATGAACGCACTCTTAAGCTCGGACGTCAAAAAAGCAGGCATGAGTGTGGTAAACGGAATCTCATCGGGACTGTTCACTTCCTTCTTTAAAGCAATCTGCATAAACATCGTAATGTCGTCTTCACGCGTTTGCTTCATCATAAAGTTTCGAATCGGCGCCTCCGCCTTAGCAAGCGCTTGCTCAAAAGGCATGCTACCGTTCATGTAAGGAGATAGTGCATTTTTATAGACATCATCAAAAACAGGTGTCATGATAAAGAAGGTCAAAAACAAGGCCAATCCAACAAGTACCGTGTTGGGCGGGGTTTGCCCCGTGCCAAGCGCTTGGCGCAAAATCGAAAGCACGATAATGACACGCACAAAAGACGTCATCATCAGTAGCAGCGACGGGAGCACCGAGAGCACCGTCATCAAAGCTAGCAGTTGTAAGGTCAGGGTGTACTGTTGCCCGGACTTGCCACTGGTGACATTCACCATTGGCAGGCCCTGTGGTAATGCCCCCTCAGGCCAGAGCGTCGCAATACAGACAAATGAAAACAAAAATAACCGCACCCAAAAGCGCAGCGGTTGCAATTTAAGACGCGCCATTCACATCTCCAAGGGTATCTTTGAAATTTTGGCCTACCGTCCGCGCGAGCGGCAGCTCCGTCTTTGAATCCGAATCATCACGCCATGCGTGAAGTGTTTGTAAGTCATTAGGGGTAATGGACACGAGAATTTTATGTCCCTCTACCTTCACGAGCATCAATTTGTGCTTGATTCCGAGCTGCAAAGTATCTACAACTTGAATTGGCTTGTTTTCTCGGTTGACGAGAAAGCCTCCTTTGCGTTTTGCAAGCCACCACAAACAAGCAGCAAGCAAAAGAAACACAAAAGTTACACTAAATGCGAATTGGGCCCAATCATGAATCGGCATGTCTGGATTATCTCTCCGACAAAGCCATAATTGCGATAAGATTTAATAAAATTTACATTTAAATGGGGATGTCTCTGCACAATTGACTTGGAATTTGGAGATTTTCACATTTTCAAGCTTGAATCATCTAACACCCCCTGACGAAGTAAAAAGCAATATTACGCCATCGCCCGCACTCCCCGTTTGGATCGCAACTTACAGCGCAAGACTATATTGAACGCCCTCCCTTTTTTTCAAAACATTAAAAATGCCCTAACTGCGGGGGGGACAGGGGGACTGACCTGGCATCTGCACGCAGCTCTCTCAAAAAAGCAGTGGCTACGCACCCAAGATCAAATCCAAGCACACCTTTACAAGGGCTTAGAGATGTGGACGAGAACCCATCTAGAGGAGGGGAGGAGTCTGGCGCAACTTGAAAGTACGCGTGAACTGGTCCTGATCGGAGCCAGTGCAGGTTGGATGATGTCGACTCCGTGGCTAGAGGAGTTCACAAGCATCGATGCCTACGATATTGACCCTTTAGCCCCTATTTTATTTAAACTCAATCACGGCAAAGCACTTCAACAAAAAAAGATCGCGGTTCGTTTTCACAACCTAGACGCTATTGACCAATTGGACCGAGTGCTAAACAGGCACCCAAGGGCTCTGATCTGGTTTGACAATGTCCTGGGACAACACCGAATCCGATTAAAAGATTCGGAATTGGCTAGCGCTCAATTGAAAATTCTTCAAAGACGACTACAAGGACGGTTTTGGGGTAGTGTGCACGACTTATATTCCGGGCCAGTTCTTGGAGCGGTAGAAGATCAAATTTCTAAGAGTACAAAAACTCTGAGCACTAAAAGTGCAGAAGTTATTCGTTTAGACAACTCCGACCAAGACAGTGCCCGGGTCCGCTTCAACGGGGTAGAGACAAACTTGGGGCAGGCAAGACAACAGTTTTTACACAACTTAGGCGCAACTCCTGCTGGCGGAGCGTGGTTGGACCACGAGACTTCAAAAGTTTTCCCCCAAGGAACCCAACTTATTTGGACTGGCTGGGACTTTAAACCCTCATACTGTCACTGCCTGGAGATGGGTTGGTGGGATGGAGGGATGGTGGGATAGGTTGGAGTGAATCAAAAAGGTAAGGATTCATCCAAGGTTTTAGCTAAGGACTCACTAGGCCCTCAAGTTATAGAGCGTTACGCCAAGCGCGTCCATCTGTTTTTGCTCCATCTTTCGTTCCCAGCGCTTAACGCTAGCCAGGTCCTGCTCGACCAAGGCGTCCATTTTCATTTTCTTAAGTTCAGCCTGCATTAGTAGCTCCTTCGTTCTTTCAAGCTCTAAATGCGCAGTGGAGATTTGTTGCTCAGCTTGCTCCAAAAGAATTTGCAACTGCGTTATGAAATGTCTGTAATTCGTGGTTTCTGACATCGAATGAAGCCGCCCCTGAATGATTTGAGACTGCGCTTTATATTCCGCCATCATCTCGCAAATTTTGTGGCGACTATTCTCCAAGCTCTCAACCTTGTTGCGCGCCAAAAGGACATTTGACTGGGCGAGCTCAACCCCTTCTAGCGCTTTTTTAGCAAGTACGGGCCAACAATCACGGGGTTTCATATTGAATTTAAATTAAATTTCACCTAGCAACTGCCTAAGTTGATCTCTTGTAGTGTCGTAATCCTGCGCGGTGTTCATATCTTGTTGTAAAAATTCAGCCATTGCATCATGCAGCCGAATTGCATCGTCGACTTCGCGGTTGCTGCCGCGTTCGTATGCACCAACAGATATTAAATCTACGTTTTGTTGGTACAAAGACCATAGTCGCCTCAATTTGTTGGATAGTTTGAGCTCCTCTGGGGACAGAAGTGTCTGCATGATCCTGGAGATGGAGCCGTTTAATTCAATAGCGGGGTAATGAGCGGCGTCGGCTAGTTTGCGAGACAGCATAACTTGCCCGTCAAGCGAGGCCCTGGCAATATCCACAATCGGATCGGAGGAGTCATCCCCTTCAGCAAGAACAGTATAGACTGAGGTAATCGCCCCGTGCCCATGGCGCCCCACACCCCCGCGCTCGATTAAATTAGGCAGTAGTGCAAAAACAGATGGTGGATAGCCCTTGGCTGTTGGCGGCTCGCCAATAGCGAGTCCAATCTCGCGCTGCGCGTGGGCAACGCGCGTCAAACTATCGCAAAGCATCAAGACGCTCTTGCCTTGGTCCCTGAAGTACTCAGCGATGACGTGAGTCATTTGAGTCGCCTTGAGCCTCAAAACGGGGGACACATTTGCCGGTGCAGCGATTACTACAGACTTGGCCAAACCTTCCGGGCCCAAAGACTCTTGAATAAAGGCTTGTACCTCCCGACCCCTCTCCCCAATTAGTCCAATAACGACCACATCGGCCTTGGTAAAGCGGGTGAGCATGCCAAGTAAAACACTCTTGCCCACACCCGATCCAGCCACAAGTCCAATACGTTGTCCCACACCCATGGTGAGTACACCGTTGATGGCCTTAATACCGACATCTAAAACTTTATGGATTGGGCCCCTCTCCATCGGATTCAAGGGATGCCCAAGCAAACTCACACGGTCATGACACGCGGGTGCTGGCTTACCGTCTAAAGGTTGGCCCCGTCCGTCGATGACTCGTCCCAGTAACTGAGAACCTAAAGTGACCTCTGGAATTTCACTGATGACCCGCACAATGTCCCCTGGACCGACTCCTGTGGGTTCAGTAAAGGGCATTAAGAAAAGTACTTTGTCATTAAAACCAACTACCTCTGCCTCGATGCGGTGTCCTCCCCTGCCGATCACCTCGCAACACGCCCCTAGCGGAGCCATAAGCCCTCGGGTCTCAAGGGTCAAGCCGACCAAACGTGCCAAAGTGCCGCTTCGTTGCGGCTTAGGGGCACTGATCTGGGGTAAGCAGTCCAGCACTTCGTCTGCGAAGTTGAGGTTCATACAGTTACTTAATTTGAATCATTGATTTAATAACACTAGCAACTCTGGACTTCTCGTGTTCTACAACATAACGAGCAATCATCAGTTTGTCGTCAAAACTGTTGGCATCATTTAAGAGTTCTGCCGGGATCGTTGGTTTTGACTTCTTCTTCTGATCCTTCATGCGTTGCTTCATCGCATCCATCTCACTCTCTTCTAGGTTCTCAAGTGCATCCAGGTCAATTCCATCATCATCAACAACCGCTGGACGCGGAGGTCTAACGCGCATAAAGGGATTAGGCTTTGGAGGAATAGGCTCAGATAGTGTCAATAAAGGCGGCTCCTCGTCTAAAGGATCTAGTTCAACTTCAGGCTCGACAGTGATGGTGGTGGGCGGCGGCGCGTTTAAAAGTTTGTCAAACTGGTTTTTAAATGCGGCCATCACTGCGAACTGGGCGGCTTGTTCAATGCCTAAGCGATCGGTTTCGCGTCTAAACATACCCATGAGCATGGGTCGTACGACAAAGAAAATAAAACCAATACACATTAAAGTGCGAAGACCTACATTGATCATATCAAGCATCTTTACCCTCCCGGTCTTCTCTGTCATCTATGACATCTATGTCGTCTATATTTTCTTTAAATTCTGCTGCATTTGAAATTGAATCGCTCTCAATGTCTTTCAAAGAATCCTTAGATACTTTCTCATTTTTAGATCCATCCATTTGACGTTCATCAACCCCTGCGGGCAATACAACGTTTGCAGTTACTTCTTTTTCAGCTACTTCTTTTTCAGCTACTTCGTCCGTCGCTAGCTCCTCTCTAACCATGGCATCTGCAACATCTTTACTCTCCAGATCTTCACTCGAGGACGGCTCAGTTAGAGCACTCTCAACTAAATCATCTTCAGCTAGGCCTCTCGCAAGCTCATCCGGTTTAGCAATGATCTTTTCAACTTCACCCAAAGATTCAATATCTATTTTTGAATCGTCAAAATAACTTTTTTCAACTTGTTTGTTCATCAAACTAGAGTTGTCTTTCCACTCCTGGGGTTGTCCAAGCAACCGAGTTGCAATGCTCTCTAGGCGGTTTTGAATCAAATCCTCTATCTGCGTATCATTCACAGAAACTCTAACACTCCCGACCTGCATGTTTTGTCCAGCGCTAACCTTGAGGTGTTGGAGATTTGCACCGGCGGCAGATTCCAGAAGCGCTTTATCCAGAGGATTGAGCTCAACCTTCACAACGGGTGTGTCTCGCATATCAAGCTCTTCGATACAGCGTTGTATCAATCGCTCGATAACTTTTGGAGAAGCACTCAACTCACCCAGAACAAGCTGCTCGGCAATATGCACTGAGAGTCTTTTGAGAGGTTCGAAAAACGATTGCGAATCCTCAGTAAGTTCTTTGAGCTGATCGCATAAATCAGTTAACACCTTCACCTTAGGCTTCATCTCGCTGTCTAATTGCTCTTTTTTCTTCTCTAGTTCACCCAACAAAGATTCATCAAATGATTTGATTTTTTCTTTGAGATTTACAATTTCATTCTCATACTCTTTACGATCTTTTTCCCTTTGGAGTAGGGCTTCCTTGTCTTTCGCAGCTTGAGCTTCTGCTCTTTTTTGTTCCTCTTTGAGTGCAATCTCGGCTTGCAAGGACTCTTGCACTGCCGCCTTTTCCTTGGCCTCTAGAAGCGCTTTTTGATAACCCTCCTCAAACGCTTTTTCACGCGCAAGTTTCGCCTCGCTCGCTGAGATATCCAATTCTTCCAGAGCGTCGTCTGGCTCCCCTTTTTCCTCTGTATTTTGTTGCGAATCTATGTTCTCAAACTGTTCATCAGAGTCAGCGCCCAAGAGGTCCTTAGCATCCCCTTCTTGATCGTCCTCGATGTCTGTTTTGTCTTTGGCCTCTAAACCTTCAAAAGCGTCTTGCTCATCATCAAACGATTCAATCTTGCTTGGATCTGTAAAATTCTCAGATGACTCACGCCCTGCATGTTCACTTTTTTCAGCATCCTCATCAGAGTTTTCTTTTGCCTTGACTTTATTTTTATCGACTCCACTGAGGCTCAGCTCGTAATCATCGCTAAACCCAAGCTTTTTCAAAAGCGCTCTTCTTGACTCCCCGTACGTAGGGATAAAAGGTTGATCTGCATTGGAGTGCGCCTGAGGGTTAGTTAGTTTCTCCCTCGCCAGACGCTCTGACTTGCTTAGGTCTTGAACTTTATAAGTCGTTTTTACAAGCTCTAGCGTCAAAGCACGCGCATTTCTATTAGTAGGTAGTTTTGATTTGTCTTCGCCCTTGTTACCCGACTTGCGTTGCCCCATTTGTCTGAGTGAGTCTAGGTCGTCAAGTACAAACTCGCCGCCCTCGTCGCTCTCATCCACCACCTCTGCAGGCTCAGGAATGGAGAGCTGGGTAAACCCACCACTTGAGTAATCAATTTTCGGAACATCGGTCCAATCGGTCTCGCCGTACTGACGCACTTTGGACGCAGTGCTAAACAAAGCCTCCTCTTCCCATCCTAAATTCTTAGGTAAAAAAGACTCAAGCTTATAGTCAGCTGGTCGGTGGGAGGAGAGATTAGACAAAGTCTGCTCCACCTAACATCAACTCACCAGCATCGGAGAGTTTTCTCGCCATACGCATAATCTTCTTCTGCGCCTCTTCCACATCAGCCATTCGAACAGGGCCTTTGGCCTCCATGTCATCTTTAAACATACCCCTTGCTCGCTCAGACATGTTGTCAAAGAACCTGTCCTTAGCTGCCTCACTAGCGCCTTTTAAGGCAATCATCAGCATATCGGGCTCAACAGCGCGCATAAGCACTTGGATACCCTTGTTATCCACTGTGACCAAGTTCTCAAATGTAAACATCAAATCTTGAATCTTCTGCATCAAAACGGGATCTAAGGCCTCGAGCCCATTCATGATCGTGGCTTCAATCTCAGTCTTTGTAAAGTTCATAATGCCTGCTGCTGCAGCTAAACCCCCAAAGCTTGAAGAGGCGTTGGACGCACTCTTAGAGAACTGTTGCTTCATGATGGCTTCTAACTCAAGCATCGCAGCAGGTTGTACGGTATCTAAACTCGCAATTCGCTGAATGACCTCGGGTCTAACGTCCATGGGTAAATACACCATTACATCCGCAGCAGTTGCATTCTCTAATAGAGACAAAATAATTGCTATCACCTGCGGATGTTCACCCTTGATCATCTCCGCAATGGAGCGTGGGTCCATCCAACTCAAAATATCAAGCCCTTTCGTACCTTGTCCAGGCATGATCCTATTCAGGACCGAATTGGCTTTATCGTCACCAAGCGCTAAGCGCATAACCTTTTCAACGTAATCGTTACTACCAAGACTCAAACTGGTTTGCTTTTTAAGCATGTCCACAAATTCATCGAGCACCACGTTAACCGCATTTTGAGAAAGCGAGGCTGCTTGGACCATCGCAGCACCTAGGGCCTGAACTTCTTTAGGGCTTAGGTATTTAACGATTTCCGCAGCCTGTTCTTCGCCCAAGAGCAGCATCAGTACCGCTGCCCTTTGGGTCGAAGTCATGGCAGCCATTTCTGCCTTAAGCTCCGGCGTCCAAGTGATTGAGTCGATATCAGCCATTTTAAATTTCCTGTTTGAATAGTTTTAACGAGTGAGTTACAACTATTATTGAATCATATTTTTAAGTACACCGGCAACACGAGTGGAGTTATCAGAGACGATCATACGGATCAGTGCGACCTTGTCATCATACGTGTTGGCTGTGTCCAGTAAATCTGCAGGTATGGCTTGCTTCTTAGGCTTCATGCCGGCCATCTTAGCCTTCAAATCTTCCATGGTCTCGCCCTCCTCCATTTCGATCTCTGCGTTCGGGTCAAGTCCAGCGGCTTCCTTAGCAGCCTGCAGTTCTGCGGCTTCTTGTGCTTCCTTAGCCAAGAACATTTCAGCCTCGATTTTGGCGCGCTCCTCAGCCTCACGTCTTGCAAGCTCTGCTGCTCTCGCCTCAGCCAATGCAGCCTCTCTAGCTGCACGCTCAGCGATTGCTTTGGCGGAGGCTTCTGCTTCAGCTTGAGCGATCCGCTCGGCACGCATTTTCTCTGCAACCGCAGCCTCTGCTGTCGCCGCCGCAAGTGCAGCCTTAGCAAGCTCAGCCGGGTCCACCTCTGGTTTGGTCATACGCTTAACAACAGGGCGAACAACAAGCAACAAGAAGAGAATGAATAATACAGCTATACCCGCGCTATTGGCAACAGAGGCAACTCCCTCATCCTTATACCAAGGCACTGCATCAGGATCAAAGGGTGGCTCAAAATGTGTTGAGACTACTGTTACAACATCTCCGCGGTCGTTATTAAATCCTACCGCACCCCTTACCAACTGGTTCAAACGGTCGAGCTCTTCCTGTGTGTAGGGAATAGTTGTTTGGGGAGGCATACCGTCTGCAGGCTTCTCCACCTTCATTCCAGCAGGAATTGGGCGCTCATTAATGAGAACACCAACACCCATGCGCTGAATCGTACCCATTTGGTTGGTGGTGTGACGCACCGCACGGTCTAGTTCATAATTCTTCGTGCTACGCGCTGTAACTTGTACACCCTTCTCGCTCAGGCCTTTATTGATATCCGCACTTGTGTTGGGCGTTGCAGCAGGATTTTGGGGAGGATTGGGGGGAGTATTACTGAGTGAACCCGGTATACCAATCGCATCTTTGAATGTATTGCGATCTTCCACAAAAAGTTCAGAACGAGTTTTAGGTCCCTTATCTCTTTCGTCAAAATCCTCGGTTGTCGTCTCTTGCTGAGTAAAGTCCAAGTTAATTGAGACTTGTGCGCTCACATTGGCTTCGCCAACGATGGGAGCTAACAACTGAATCAAACGAGTGCGGTACAGATCTTCCATTTGTTGCTTTTGTTGCAACTGAGCTGCAGTAAGTCCTAAAGGTGCTTCAAGTAGCATGTCGTTCATGAGTGAGCCGTAGTTATCGACGACTGAGACGTTCTCAGGGGCGAGGTAGGGGACACTTGCGGATACGAGTTGAATAATGGCTTGAACATTTGCAGCAGATACGATCTTTCCAGGCGCACGTGTAATAACAACAGAGGCTTTGGTCGGAACGCGGTCACGCACGAATACAGTTTGCTTGGGCGCTGCCAAATGCACACGAGCACTCTTGATCCCTGCAATTTGAGCAATACTTTTACCTAACTCTTGCTCCATAGCATTGTTATAGCGAACTTGCTCCATAAACTGACTGGTCGTCATGGCGGGCATATCTTTTAAGCCCTCCATTCCTTGCATGTCTTGATGGGGCAAGCCCTTAGACGCTATCAACATCTTCGCCTCTTGATAGCGGGTAGATGGAACTAAGATTTGTCCAGTGTTCTCATCGATTTCTGGTTTGAAATCAGCGCCCTTTAATGCCTCAAGTGCAATTTGTTTATCCGCCTCTGGGAGCATCAAGTTCAAAGCCTTGTAACTAGGGGACTTCATGGACATTGAGGCCAAACCAAAAGCCGCTACAACTAGCATGATGACCACTAGGGGTAACATTTTTTTGACGCTAGGCTGGCGGATAATTTCTTTTAGCATTCCCATTGGGTCACCAAGGACTTGAGAGGCCATGGGTCGGGCGAGTGCGCCTGAACCTGTGCGGCCGCCCTGAGCGTTGGATGCTGAGTCAGCGCCCTCGGTCAAATCTGTTCCAGATGAGGGGATGCTCAAAGAATTGTTTAACGTTGCGCTTGCGGTTGCCATAGTTTTCTTTCAGTCTTAAGCCTTAGACCGGCATGTTCATGATATCTTCGTAAGCCTTGAGCACTTTGTTACGCACTTGGAGTGTCGCTTCAAAAGACAAGGACGCTTTTTGCATTCCCAGTACCACGTCAGTGAGTGGAATGTCCTCACCCCTTTGGTACGCATCTGCCATTTTTTCTGAATTCACATTGACATCATTGACTTTGTTAAGCAAATTCCGAACCGAGTCGGTGAAATTGGGTAACTCTGTCGTGGGTGCCGAAATGTTCTTTGCTTGGAAGGCGCCAGTGGTTGAGCCAATAGCGCCACTAGCGGGATTAGCCCCCGCGCCGCCCAATCCGTTCATGCCCATTTGCTGAGCGGAGCTGGCTGAGTTGGCCATACCGCCTGCTTGGGTGGAGCTCGCAGCCTGGGATTGATACGAGCGAATAGTCTCCATCATCGATTGGATACTGCTGGCTGAGGTGGGATCAATCATGGTTTGCTAAACTCCGCTCTTTGTTTGATAGTATGGTTCAAATAAAAAGTATGTAATTACTCTGCCGTGGCTAGAGTCATTCCGCGGTCTCTCAGCTGAGCGAGTTTGTAGCGCAGCGTTCTAGGACTGATTCCTAATTTCTTGGCCGCCTCTATTCTGTTCTCACTCGTCTTGATCGCCGACATGATGACCAAATGCTCGCTGGCTTTCACAGCTGAGCTCAGGTCCACATTGACTTGTCCATTCACCGCGTCGTCTGAGAGACTGTTGGGTCCTTGTAAATAGGAGGCTGCATTTGCTCTGCTGCTCGTGATTGGCAAGTACTGTTTGCCCTCATTGGAGATTACGTTTTTAGCCAAAGCCGAGGTGATATCAGCTACGGGAGACTGAAGCGACTCTGCATTGAAAGCGCTAAAGGCGTTTGCTGCATGAATTGAGTTTATTGAATTTGAGGTATCGATGTGAGTATGTCCAAAAGACCCATTACCTGACCCTCCCATGCCACCTTGGCTCATAAAGCTAGGCGAAGCCTCATCAAACATCAAATGGTCTGTTGTGATCGTGTTCTCGGAGCAGAGCACGACAGCGCGTTGAATGACGTTCTCAAGTTCGCGGACATTACCTGGCCAAGGATAGTTATTTAGTAACACCTGAGCCTGCGGGTCTACACTGTATTGAAATGCGGGGTTACCGTGACGCCCAAGCGACTGCATAACGAGGGGCATAATATCCCCGACCCTCTCTCGCAATGGTTGGATTGAGAGTCTAAAAGTACTGATTCTGAAATACAAGTCCTCTCTGAATTCGCGCTGCTCGATGGCCAAACGTAAATCCTTGTTGGTCGCAGCAACAATGCGCACATTCAAATCAATTGCAGACTCACCCCCTAAGCGGTTAAGTTTTCTTTCCTGCAAAACGCGCAGCAATTTAGCTTGCAAGTGAATTGGCATTTCACCAATTTCGTCCAAGAATACAGTTCCCCCACAAGCTTGCTCAAATAGTCCTTTATGGTCTTTTTGCGCCCCAGTGAATGCGCCCTTTTCATGACCAAAGAGCATATCCTCAATTAAGTTCTCGGGGAGTGCTGCACAGTTCATGGCAACGAACGGTCCCTTAGCGCGGGGAGAGGACTCGTGCAGAACACGAGCCAATACTTCCTTACCCGCACCTGTTGGTCCTACCAAAAGAACGGTTACATCGGTTTGGGCTACTTTTTGAGCCAACGCGAGTAAGTGCTGACTGATCGGGTCTACAAATACAAAACTTGCAGGCTTTGATGTTTTAGGCGCAGTGTGCGCTGTCTCCTGCGTTTTCTCGCTAGAAATACTAGCCACAACATCTGACCAAACGACTGGACCCATTTCATCTGCTGAGATGACGTGGAGTGCACCTAAACGCATAGCGTCTACTGCGACTTCAATCCTTCTGCGCTCAACGCGGCAAACGACTGGCACTTTGCGACCGAGTAGCCCAATCAAGGTTTGTACCTCTTTTAGGAGCTCAACGTTGTCACTCAAGCGGATGATCAACAAATGCGTCTTCTTCAAAGCCACATTGAGTTCATCAAGTGTGTTTACCGTTCTGAGTTGAATACCCACCTGTCCTAAATGCGCGCGCTCGGCTTCGCTTAAAGGACTAATGGGATCTAGCCATACAGCATCAATTGCGTTTTCTGTCGAATGAATCACTTTTATTCAGCCTGTTACAATGGTATAGCTTTAAAGCAATACGTATGCCAGGTATAGAATTGATTCTTAAGTATTAATTTATTAATTAATAATTGATACTAAAATATATATTTTTGCTTTTCAGTCGTAATATCGACATGAAAGTCTAAGCGCTCCAAGTCGACCTTGACGACTGAGTGACGCCTTGAGTTGTCGCTGTGTTGGTATTGTGGACGCCCGATATTAAATTGCCGCTCATGCGGGTTGCGCCTGCATTGGAATTTGAATTTTGCCCCTGGTTTGCCTTAGCCATAAAACCTCGACAAATCCGACCATCCGCCCTGAGGACTTCAATGGAGGGCATAAGTCGACTCTTGAACCCCATCAGACTACACATGTATGGGGTTGCTGGCTCCCAACTGATGGCAAAGTGTCTGCACTGCCAACAGTTTGGAGAGTTGTTGTAATCAACAGTCTCATTGGGCTGTGGGTTGATGATTGAAGTCATTTCTTTATTCTGATCTTTATTTCAAGAAATTCATAGCTCCAAGCTATTTAATTAACCTTGCAACAATTTCAGTACAGTTTGTTGACTTGTATTAGCCTGCGCCAACACAGCCGTAGCAGCTTGTTGCATGATCTGTGTCCTGGACAAGTTTGTACTCGCCTGAGCGTAGTTTGTATCTTGAATTGCACTTTGAGATGCAGTCAAATTAACAGACATACTCTGTAAATTGTTGGTTACATAACTAAGTCTGTTCATAACAGCACCCATCACAGATACTGTAGCACTGATGTTATCGATAGCCTTACCCAGTCTTGTGATCATTGCTTCTGCAGCACTTTGTGAGCTAATGTAACTACGCTGTGCTTGTGCGGACGGCACTCCCGTTGTGCTGGTCGGCATCACAGTCCCCTCGGGCGGAGGTGTCTGACTCACGTCCCAAGTAATATCTCCGGTGATAGATCCATTAGATCCAAAATCTGGCAAATCGATACTAACCGTTTGGTTAGCGTCCGGGCCAACTTGGAACTGAAGCTGACCAACCAATGGAGGCGCTAAAAGTGTTTCAGCATCTTTAGCCAATCCACCACTCGTCGCAGCCGTGAAGCCAAGAGCAGTAAAATTAGATGTCGAGGTGTATCCGTTAATACCGGGTTGAACATCAATCGGTTTGTTGGACTGCAAGCTCACTGTTCCGTAAACTGTGGATGCGTAGCTGCCTGAATTTGCTGTTGCATCTACGATACCAGTGACACCAGGTGCATTGGATTGCGGATTACCTCCTAGTCCAAAATCGCTGGCTGTGTACTTTGAACTGTCATACCAAACAGATAAATTTCTACCGTCTGTTGTGGTTAACTGAACGCCCTGCCCCTGTGTGTTAACTGAGGCCGTAACTCCAGTCATACCGACCAAGGGATTCATGGCACTCATCACAGCCTGAATTCGTTGGCTAGGTGTTTGGGTTGTTTCTAGATCAACTTTAACGCCTACGCCGTTGACGTAGATGGTCGCAAATCCGTTAGGAATGCTTTGATTGACACCCGTCACCATTCCAGCAATAGTTGCAGGATTAGCGATAGCAGTCACACCAGTCAAACTCGTTTGCGTATTGATCGCTGCTGCAGTCGCATTTGCACTAGCAATTTTCTCACTTGTTGCTGAAACGCTTGCATTTTGAGAAAGAATGTCGCCACCAGACGTTGCTCCCGGAATAGCTACACCGTTTATAACCAAGTCACCTTGGTTCAAAATAACAGGTCTTTGACCAGGATTGATCACTGACTCGCCGCTATTTAAAACCGTAGGCTGTTGGCCTGGTTGCAAAGTCGTGTACTTTTGTGTCGTCACTGTGGACACATTAGCCGTGTAGTTACCTGGAGTCAGACCTGTATCACTCAAGTTCCCGTTAGGTGTGGTACCGATAACGATGGGCTGAGCGACTTTTGACTCTAGGGAAAATGTACCGCCTTGTACGCCTTGGGTTAGACCCGTGCGAGCTTGGAATTCCTGAGTTGTTGCAGAACCAATATTCTCAAACTGCACTTCAATATTACGACCGTCGGCGGCAACTAGGCTAACACCTTGGCTGTTGTTACCTGAATCAACTGCTGTAACTCCAGTTAGATTAGAAATTGAATTAACTGCTGTAATTACGGCAAGGCGAGATTCACGGGGGTTGTTAAGTACGGATGTTATCTGCGGACTAACAATTCCGTTGATCATCACATTTCCAGTTACAACTGTAGAGCCAGACATTGCTGAGCCCTCCATTGTGTTTTTGTTCACAATAGCAGTTACGCCGGTTTGGGCTGTCACTTTATTGATTGCCGCAGCTTTGGCAATCGCACTGCCTGCGGCATTATTTGGTGGCGATACTTTATCGTCTACTGCAAGTGATGTAGGCACAACTACTTTGTTGATGGTCAAGTCACCTGCATTTATTGCTGGGATACTTCCTTGAACAGCAACGTTTACTGTGGTCAAGAAATTGCCGTAGGCCGTTGGAGGTGAATTATTTAAATTGACCTGCGTAGGATTTGTTGCGTTTTGCAAAATGTTAAAGGTCAAGTCACCACTAATCACCTGAGCATTAACAGTGTTAGAAGCCGCAAAACTAACTGTTCCCGTAGGCGCATCTAATGTACCCACCATATTAATCGTATTTCCACTAGATGAGAGGAAAGTAGCCGTTACAGCTGGCGCGTTTCCAGAAGTGTCCAGCGTCATGCTCAATGCGCCACTTTGCAACCACGTACCTGGGGAAGCAAAAGATTGCTGTCCCATCAAGGTGGATGAGTTGTAGTTTGATGGCATCTGCAGAGCTGCATCTGCCCCGCCCGGTGCCGCCTCGGATTGAGCACCTGTTCCAAATGCCGTCCAAGTATTGGGAGCAGCAGGTGTAGCCAGATTACTAGAGATTGCTTTGGTGATGTAAGTAGCATCGGTACTTGCAAGTGGAGTCATTGCACTTGGAACCCCAGCCGCCACGCTATCAACATTAAATGTGCTTTGCACTGTCGACAAGGCGACAGTTGCGTCCTTGGGAACAATTTGCAAATTATTACTACCATCAAGTTGAGCTGTATAGCTCTGGTTGAAGGTAATGTTTGAATTTAACTGATTTACCAAATCAGTTGCTACTAAAGTAGGTGTATTGTTAACAGAGTTTCTGGTTGACGATACAGTCGTATTGCCAAAAGTAACGCTGAGAGAATCCCCAAGCGACATTGATGTTGGAACTTTATACACCGCTACAGCAGACGCCGCATCGGTTGTTAAGTTCATCGTTGAAGGCAGTGGTGTGCCAGGCGTATTAGATGTGAATATCAAATTGCTATTCGAATCTAAGGACGCAGTATATGGATTGGATCCAGCATTGATCTTTTGAACCAATGCATTTAATGTATTGCCCTCACTTGTACCGTAGGGCACAGAGTACGTGTTCGTTCCATCGGTGAACACTGCGCTTGGAACTGCAGTCACGTCCCCAGTCGGCGTATACGCTAAAGTTGAGAACAGGTTGGTTGTTGCTCCAAATCCGACCTGCTGAGCAAGATTTTGTTGCGAAACAGTAATGGATGGGCTCGGAGATATAAAGATATTAGACTGCTTAGGAGCAGAAACAGCTTTATAAACCGGGTATGGACTGAGTTGTTTGCCAGCCGTTCCATTCAACACAGGGAAACCGTTCCACTGTGTATTGTTGGAAATCGCAACAATTTGTTGTTTCAGCTGCTGGAACTCCAAATCCAAGTCCATACGTTGGGAATCGTTGTAGGTACCGTTGGCAGATTCCGTTGCGAGCTGCTGCATGCGCTGTAGCATCGTCGTAATCTGATTGGCAGCGCCTTCAGCGGTGTGAATTAAATTGACAGCATCACCGGCATTTTGGATAGACTGGGAAATGCCGCTAATTTGTGTATGCATCCTGTTCACAATGGCCATACCCGCAGCATTGTCAGAGGCTGAATTTATCTTCATACCTGTAGACAACTGCTCCATAGAGCTAGATTGTGATTTGGCTGTAGTTTGCAAAGCTAATTGCGAATACAGTGCATTTACGTTTGTGTTGATTACTGTCATTTTTTCAACTCCTAGCCTTTGAGGCCATTCAAATATTGCCACATACCAAGCAATTCATATGCCAAGTTTTTTATTGGATTTTGAAAGCTCGAATTCATGAAATTACTCAATTAAATAGATACTAAAGTTCTGGTAGTGGCAAAAAATTGTCGCTTTAGTGGCAATGGAGCACCCATTTGCCACTTCGGCAAGTTTTTCAGTGAGCCACCTCAGTTGAATGGATTGCGTCTGTGAAACCTTCCAAAGACAAACTCTCTGCCATCAGATCAGTATGCTGTGGGTAGGCTTTCAAACCTTTTCTTACAACCTCAAGCGCGCGCGCTGGGTCTAAGTTGCATCTCAGAGCTCTCACCAACATCACAAAAGTGAAGGGCTGAGTCAACTCGCCTTGCAACGTCATTAAATCTTCTAAATAGTCCACACCCAAACGCCAATCTTGGCGCATGATGGCCAAAAGACCATTAATAGCAAGCATGTCCTCGCTATTGGGATATAAACTTATGCCAGCATCGCCGAGTGCGTATGCCAAATCATTGTTGTCGTTAGCCACTAACTGTTGAATGGCTTCACGAATCTCTGTTGGTGAGTACTGTGACACTTCACCATCGGAGAGCATACGTCCCAGATTTGCGTGGGATATTAATTGATTGACTAAACTCATTGATTGCTCCTAGTTTGAACAAATTCCACCAAAATTGGTTTAAGGTAGTCTTTTAGAGCAAATAGGATGCCAACCTTTAATCACATGCGCTGTCAATAAATTAGACAGCACAAATCTAC
>CAIKVH010000094.1 GCA_903830725.1 uncultured Burkholderiales bacterium
AGTAATATTAATGAAACCCGTATGAGTCATTTAACTAATAAAAGGTCTATAAAGTGAGATACTTACACAGGCTATTAAAAATAGATTCTTTGTTATTACGTAACTGAACTCATCATCATGGTTGGAACTGGCAGTAAGCAAAGAAATAAAAAACGAACTGAATCTGGCTTAATTGCTTGGATCAAGGGTCTATTCACTGGATCTAAAAGTGAAGAAGCCCATTTAATGTCGTTTGAGATTGACGAACTTTCAAAGAAATTCAAGATCAACGAGGAAGCTAAGCGTTTAGGCAAAATGGGCTTGCCTGCGTTTCATGCCAAAGAATTAACCAGCGTTGAGACCGAGTTACTTCATCATTTAAATGTCCAACGCGAACAATTTTTAGTTAATGCAGAGAATGAAATTGCGAAATTAGACAGAGAGTTTACGGACAAAGAACACGAATATCAAAGATACATCACCCAAAGTCTAAGCGCAGAGTTTGAACGCAAAGCCAGACAAATCATGGATACCCAAGGAGCTTGGCTGAAAAAATTAGCGTCTAATGCAATCGCCAATATCAAAGAGCTTGAGATCTTCAGGGATGAAAACGATTTAAAGCGCCAAGCTAATTATCCTGAAAAGTCTCAAATATTTTTCCGCTACACCCTCCTTCTTATTTTGATTGCAATTGAGGGGAGTTTAAACGCTAGTTTCTTCTCTGAGGGGGTCAGTACTGGACTTATAGGAGGCTTTGTTTACGCAGCCTCCCTTGCCCTGATCAACATAGCGGGCTGTTTCTTTATTGGCAAAATAGGTGTGCGGTGGATTAATCACAACAAGATTTATGGCAAGGGCATTGGCCTAATCAGTTTATTGATTGCTTTTCTATTTTTAAGCTCTATGGCCCTATCAATTGCGCACATTAGAGAGGCTATGGCTGTGGGAGCAGATAATCCAACACAAGCCGCTTGGGAGATGATGCAAGACAGCATCTGGGTGTTCAAGGACTTGACCTCCTGGTTTTTAATAATGTTGACTCTTGGATTTGGCATCGCAGCAATCGTTGACGGCGTCTACATCGATGACATTTATCCTGGGTACGGAAGCATATTCAGACGTACCGAGTCGGCCAAGGAAGAATTTGAGTCCGAATATGAGGACATACGGTTTGAACTTGAGGAACTAAAGCAAGAGAAATTAGACTTTATCGATCTTCAGGTTAGCACTTGCAATGAGCTCTTGTTCTCCATTCAAAATTTATTAGACACCAAGAAATCAATACTCAAAAAGTATCAAGATAAGTTAAACGACTCAGAGGTCGTTTTATACGCAACGATTAGAAAATTCAGATTCGAGAACGAAATCGTGAGGGAGGACGGACTAATTCCCTCTTACTTCAATACTATGCCTTCGCTAAATCCTATTGCGCTACCTAAAATGGAACAAACTCGCGAATCCCAGCTTATCTCTAAACTCACTGATGTGATTAAGAATCATGAAAAAACGATCTCAAAGCAAAGAGAAGAGGTATACCAAGTTTTTGAAAAATTTGTATCCCAACTAAATCACCTTAGGTACTACTAATCTGGGTATGAGACGTAAAAGCAAAATAGCCCAACAAAGAGCCCGCAATCACACTGTGATGGGGATAGCCTTTATCCTCCTCATGGTCTTAATAGGTACTGCTCTGGTGTGGTGGTACGGACAAAGACCTGCACCTCTTGACCCCACAACACTGTGTCCTGGGTCGGGTCCTATAGGACAACAGGTCTTGTTGGTTGACAGAACTGACCCTTTCAATCCAGCCCAAAAGGCAGCATTTGATAATTTAACAAAAGACTTAGTGGACAAACTGCCCGTAGGGTACATGTTATCTGTTTTCGTATTAGGCGATGACTTCAAAGCGGAAACCAAGCCCCTTATAGAACTATGCAATCCCGGTACCGGCGAGGACAAGAGCGAGTTAACGCAAAATACTAAAGCGCTAAGAAACCAGTATGTAAGTGGTTTTATTCAACCTCTTGAGAAAGTGACCACCGAGCTGCTGACTGCAAACGCGGCAAAAGAGTCCCCGATTATCGAAATGCTTCAGTTGGTTTATTTAAACTCCATTCAGGCTCACAAAACCAAGGGGCCTGTGACTCTTTATATCCTCTCCGATTTAATGCAATTCAGTCCGGCTTTGGATATGTATAAGTCAACACCGAGCTTTGAGAAATATGATGCAACTTACACTGCCAAGAAACTTTGGGTTGATTTAGGGACTGTCGATGTGCATGTGATACTTCTTAACAATAATATTAAAAATCAAAGCCCTGCTTTCATTGATTTTTGGAATGCATACTTTAAACGTGCAAATGCAAAATCACTTGAAATCTCAAACCTACCCGGATAAGTTAAACTATTTTTTATGAAGGACCACTACCAAGTACTCGGACTACTAAGAGAGGCAGATGAAGTAGTTATCAAGGCAGCTTATAAGGCTTTAGCTCAAAAATATCATCCCGACAAGCACCCAAAGGATAAGGCGGAACACAACAAAATCATGGGCGAGTTGAATGAGGCGTATGCCGTACTTGGTTTCAAAAACAAGCGCAAGGAATACGATCTTAAGTGGGAAAAATCTACTGTCAAGACAAAACCGCACAAGGCCAAGCCAGAACCGAGTCCCACTCCCCGGCACGCTCCCAAGGAGAGTCCTCACAAAAGCCACGCCCAAGCAAGTTCAGCTGAATTTGAGGGTATTCTAAAGAAACTCTATGAAAATCAAGTTGACGAGTACCAACTGATCAACCTATTTGAGAGTATTTTTTCTCTGAAAGTCGAGATATCCAGCGGATATATTAATAATTATTCCTATATGAAAGACGACAAACGACACATTGTTAATTTTGAAAAAATAAAACTCGAACTCATATCTCACCTAACCAAGTAATCTTAAAAATTCAAACTATTTATGTCCTATCCCTTTGAATATAAAGTGATGAATAAAGCAGAGGAAAAGCTTTTCAAAGAGAAGTTGCCCCACATTAGCTCCTCCATACCAGAGCTCTTTAGGACCATGAGTATTGCTTATAGAAGCATTGAGCAACGCAACATTTACGGGAAATACGGCGGACTAAGACGGGACAACGGGTTTGAGACCGCCCTGAATTTGCTATGGGTTGCCATGCTGAATGACCAAGTCATTGGAATAGATGCTGATATTTCCAAATATGTCGATACCTTAAGAGCACTATGTTTGAAGTGGTATCAATTTGGAAATAGCTTAGATGCTTGTCTATTTTTTGGTTATTATTTTTATCTATTCAATAGCCAATCAAAATTCATTGTGCGTGATCAAATCAAAGATTTGAAATTCTTAATCGATAACGCAAATCGAACGACTCAGGACCCATCCATACTTGCCCTGCTAAAACCAAGTTACTCAGCCGCTTGGTATCAAACTGAAAGTGGTATCGGAGATAAAATGTCTAGTATCTTCATCAGTACGGGGGATTTGTCTAAGGTCGGTTTGCCCCTACCCGGCTATCAAATCACTTTTAGTGATACTTATCAGTACGACCTACGTGCGCCCCACTTTATCAGTGCAGAGCAGATAGAAAAACCAGTTATCCAAGACAACAAGGTGATTATTTCATGCCCCAAATGCAAACAAAGATGCAGGGGAGCTAAATTTAAGCATATTGAGATGACTTGTCCGAAGTGCTCGCAAAAATGGAGTCAACAGATTTAGGAAGCTCTTTTATTGCTCCCCGCTCCCCGAGGCTTGAATCAAAAAGAGATTGGAAAAGCGGACCCTAGAAATTAGGCAACGACGTTTATCCACTGCCCCTGAGCAGGTGCGTTCATTAAATTGCGCTGTATATCTTGTAGCGCAGTTTGCAAAGTGGACGCGGTAACTGTAGAGGTCAGTCCCATTGATGCAAAAAGACTATTGGCACTTTGAATGAGTGAATCCAGACCTGCTATTGGAGTGCTGATGCCAGGTCCTCCAGCATTTGGAGACTGGGTTACCGCTAGCATTTCAATCATGGACTGCATGCTAGAGTAAATACGCCCAACAACCCATCCATGAACATTTGAAATGCTCTGAGCAACCTCTTGTTGGGTAGAGAATGAATTGTTGGGCGTTTGATTCGTACCGTTAAAACCCAACACCTGACTATCGCTTTGAACCGAACCAACTGCGCTACCCGACAAAGCAGACGCAGTTCCCCCAGTATTGGGTGTGTAATTGTTAGAACTGCTCGGAGCATCCGATAATGACGAGTTGGAGCTGCGGAGGTGAAGCGATTGGTCTCCCAAACCGCTTTCATAAGGGGACTGCCTAGTTGCTGAAATATCCTCTTGCGGGGATAAATTGGTTTGAGATTGAACCGTAAAAATCAATGAATTTACGAAAGAGTTGATTTGCGCTCCAGCAGTGTCAACCACTGAACCCGGCGTGAGTTGACTAGATAACAGTGCGTCAACATTGCTACTAGGTCCAGGTGTTTGAGCATTTGAAACTTGTTCGTTCAAGGCCTGCACAATTGAATTTTTGATCACAGAGAATATTTTGGGAGAAACAATCGTCGGATCTTGATTACTTTGCTGAACCAACGCAGTGGAATTGCTAATGGGTGCAGCACCAACGGTATTACTTTCAGCGTTCCCCAGCACCAAGTTTGCGTTTGCGTTCGCGTCTAAACTTGCCATCAATGCGTTAGGATTGACCATGGCGGGGACGTTTTGTCCGCCAGTGTTAGAGAGATAAGAATTTATTACCGAAGTACGCACCCCAGGCATACTTGGCTCCATATTAATGATATCCAATCCCTGGGTCAAAGAACGCGAGGACATGAAAGTCTGGGCAAGCATAGGATTGCTCGAAGACCTAGAGTACGGGGGTATAACGTTCATGACTTTAGGACGATGACTAGGGACACTAGGCGTTGAGAGGGGTCAATGATACTTAAATTCACAAAATTAAGAAAGTTCTTTATGCACTTTTTGATAAAAAAATTAGTGTTTACTTGACAGATATTCAATAAAAACCCATACCCTAAGACCAAAAATCTTCCAAAAATAGCTGTTTACGGCTTAATTTTGGCTAATTTATACCTTTTAAGACCAAAATTTGAAATTAAACAGGTGAAGGGCTTAAGATTAGACATGAAAAGAACATTCCAACTAAATATTGAGGGTAAAAAGCCCGAACGCGTCCTCGACTCCATCAAACACGAGGTCCGCAAATACCTAAAGCGTGAACGTCGACGGTCGCTACCTATTGATACGGATTACTGGGACTTTGATTGTAAATTTGGTGTTTCAGAGGATACAAGCGAAGTGGTTCATCTGTCAACAATCATTACTCATATTGATGAGGCATCAAAATCAAATGCGGTACAACTTTATGTGGAAATTATTGCAAAACCAGTGAAACGAAATCCCAAAATAAAAACCGAACCAACCCAAAGTGATCTTGATCACGATATACAAACACACACTTCAGAAATCCCTAGCTAAATCTAATACACAAACAGAAATGGCCTTAATCGTTTTAATCGATTAAGGCCATTCGATATTCAGTGCATTAGTTTAGAAGGCCAATGGGTCAGGCCTTACTTGAACTTTGAATATTTTGGGTGGTGTATCTTTGTCTCCGTCACCGCTGTGAAAGTTAGCACGCGTTCCGGATGACGTCCAAATACCCTTGCCTTTCCATCCTTTAGAAGCGTCGTCAATCCTGCCGTCTACGTTTTTCGTAAAGAAACCTAGCGGATAGGGAACGTGCAGAGTAACCATCTTGCC
>CAIKVH010000095.1 GCA_903830725.1 uncultured Burkholderiales bacterium
CGCCAACGGCGGTCAGGATACTTTGCCCTAAGGCTTGATTACTTAAAGTCGTCGTGTTCGAGCTCGCCCCTGCACCGGTAGCACTACTTGCTGTATTAGAAGTATTTGCGGTTGAAGCACTACTTGCTGTATTAGAAGTATTTGCGGTTGAAGCATTATTTGAGGATGAGCTAATTGAACTGGTTGTCATTTAAATCTCGCTTGCAGTTAATTACCATTTATTTAGTTTGAATTAGACAAATCAGCATGATTCTTATCGGTATGAATCCCCATAACTTTAGCCATCTTTAAACTTAAATTATTAATAAATTTAACCATTAATGTAATTAAACAATGTATTTTTAGCAATCTGCGCAAACGCACTTTGCGCGGCCTGAAGCGCTAATTGATCTTGATTCATATTCGTTATAGCCTGCGTGTAGTTTAAATCTTGAACTGTTGATAAAGTCGTATTGAGTCTAAGTGTCGCCTCTGACAGCACACTTGACTGATTGGTTGCAAGCGATTCGTTTGAACCCACGTTAGCAAGCGCGTCGTTAACTCCTTGACTCAAAGTTTTCAACTCTCCTATTCCGCGCTGTATGTTAGCAGTGTCCGAGTTATTAACAGATCCAATTAAGTCATCTAAGGACTGAAAGAATCCTACTCCCGTCTGCCCCCCTTTAGGATCATTTCTGATTACATTGGTAAATGCTGTTGAGCCAGGGGTGTTCATGGTAATCTTTAAACTATCTCCCACGCTAACTTGCATGGTGTTTTGGTCTCCGCAGTAGGTAACTTTTCCGTTTGTATCGGTTGAATAAGCGGGTTGGTCACTCCGACCCCCAGCAAAAACGTAATTGCCAGTTCCGTCCTGCGTATTTGCATCACTCACTATCTGCGCTTTAAGTTGCGTCATTTGTTTAGCGATTGTTTGCCTGTCTGTTGGGCTAACAGTGTCTGATGCGGCTTGAACCGCCAGTTGATTAAACTGAGAGAGTAACGTCGTTACGTTTTGCAAAGCGGTGTCTTGGGTCTGCAGGCGACTTGAAACCGTTGTTATCGTATCTTGATATCCCGTTTGACGATCTATTTGAGCTTTGATGTTTAGAATCAATGCTGCTTTATTTGGATCATCACTGGGTTTTGTATTTTGAGTACCAGACGCTAACTGACTCTCAATTTTAGTCAAGTTACTTTGCACTGTCCCTAATTGATCAGTGGTCGTTTGGTAAAAATTGCTAGTTGAAATGGTCATGCCCATGATGATTACCCTGCAGTGATGCCGTTAATAGTCGTGAAATTTTGGGTTGCAATTTGTATCGTTTTGGCAGCCGCTTGGTAAGCCTGCTGAAAGCGTATCAGTGCCGCTGCCTGATCGTTCATATTTACTCCTGATACCTTATCTTGTGCATTTTTAGCCTGCGTATTGACCGCAGTCAATGCTTGTTGACTCATTAACGCTTGTTGTGCTTGGTTACCAATGGTGTTGGTCTGTTGCACATATGCGCTTGCAAATGTATTGTCTCCAATAATTTGCGCTTTGCTGAGCGCAACCATTTGTAAGATATTGGTGTTGTCCCCTGCTGCGTTTTGATTTTCGCTTATGCTAAACGTATCCCCTACGCTTGGCTGCTGGGTTAAATTGATACTCAGCCCCTGGTACTGGATCATCGGCTTAGATACAGTTGGATCGTACGTACCTACGGCAAGTTCGGTTCCAGTTTTTGTATCGATAATGGCGTACTGATCATTGGCTTGGATTTTGACGCTAAGCGTTTGAGTTTTAAGTTTTGTCGCTGGATCTGCAGGGGCACCTGAGAAGGTAGCGCCTACTTGAACAGTACCGCCCGCACCAGTTGCAAAAACTCTTAAATCATCCGGAACAGGTCCACTGATGTAGGCACCTGTTCTGATACCAATTTTGCTCAAATCTGAGGGCTGTCCGTTTGCTCCGAAGGATAACTCAAGGCTGGGCTGATACAGTGCAATATTGCTCGGTAAAGCTATGCCCGCTTGATTCGCTATTTGTAGCTGATATGAAGGATTGGTAGCAGTTCCAACGTTCACCATACTGGCTTTCATGCCACTCAGATCAGATCCGGGCGCAGCCGATGCACTGTTGATAGCATTTATGACGTCATCAGTAGTCGCGTTTGGGGGAATACTGACTTCTTGCTGAAGACTTCCGCTAACGGTTACGCTGATATTAAATGAGCTTGGATTATTCAAGCTATTAGACTGATTAACAAAATTTGAATTCAAATCCGAATAATTCATGTAACTACTCAAAGTACTCGGAACTACCGTACCGGAAGAGTTTTTGATCTCAATTTTCTTTGAATTTGTGTCGTAAACAGCTGTATATCCACTTAGCGATGATGTAGAGTCGATCATGCTGTTTATAGAGTCCACAACATTTTTGATTGTTGCTGGAGCCTGAGGAATTTGGATCAGACTTGTGGCTCCGCCGTTAATTGTCAAATTTACGTTGAACGCGGAAGTGTTGCCAAGGGGGGCACTATCTGAATTGAGGGAGGTCTTTAAACTAGGGGCCCCAGTATCACTTACCGGATTTTGAACTATCCGAATCATGGGGTTGTATGTGCCGTTACCAACTTCCAAAGCATTCGTGTTAGTGCCGTCCATCGTTCCCAACTGAATGGGTAGGCCCGCTGCTACGGCGTTGGCCTGGAGGACTAGATCTCCGGTAGGTCCTGCGGTAGCGGACACATTGGTTAGGGCAGATTTATTATGAATAGCCTGAATCAAACTACTCAAATCTGAATAACCGGAAATTTCAATACCGTTGATCGTCAGTGTTTTTGAAAAATTCAAGGAATTGATTGGGACGCTAATTTCGTTATATACCTGTGCATTAACATTAGGCGCTACGCTTGAGGGCGTATATGGGTAAACAGTATTTGCAATCCCAAGCGTGTTTGCAGATGAGTTTGCATAACTCGTATCCGCTATTCCAAGCGCATTACCAGACCCATTTATTGAATTATCCCCAATCACAATAGGATTTGTTGATGTAGGGTTCGAGGATACAGAAGAAATACCCGTCAACACCAATTGGCCTGATCGGTTAATTGAAGCAGCTACATTGGTTGCACTAGACTGCGCATTGATAGCGTCCCTTAGGGTTGAAATATCAGCAAATGGATCACTAATGGTTATTCCATTAATTGTGAGCGTATTGTTAAAATTAAGGGAAGTCGAGTCGATACTGATTGATGTGGGGGTGGCGTTATTTGCCACGCCTATTTGAATAGGAGACGTCGCAGAAGTTGTTGTTCCCTGCAACACAAGATTTCCACTGGTATCAATTGTTGCAGTTACATTAGTATCTGCCGAGCTGTTGTTGATCGACTGCGCCAGTGTTTTGATATCGTCGAAACCATTAATTTCATGACCATTAATACTCAAAGTGTTATTCAAATTAATTGAGCTACTAGGGACCACAAGCGTATTAGGCTTATTATTAAGCCAATTTTGGACATCGGTTGCTGTAAGGCCATTAGCAGATGGTGTCAATGCACCAAGCGCAATACCGTCCAGGGTTATTGCTCCAGCGGCTATAACTGGATTACTGGTACTTCCTATGGACCCTATTCTGGTTGAGCTAATACTTGCAGCCTGCAAGCCTGCATTTGAATTAGCGTTTGCGGGTGAGGCTAAAACATCTGCCTTTGCTCCGTAAAAAACATTTAACCCTTGATAACCTTTTAAACCAGACTGATTTAAATATTGACTGCTGTAAGTAACCGGTTGATTAAAGCCGTTATCACTTGTTATGATCTGCGCTTGCTGATTGGGGGACAAAGGCGTACCAATCAATTGTCTTCCGTCAGTGGTTAATATCTGCAACTCCTGACCGGGTTGAGCGTTATCTAAATAAATAGTTGGGGAAGTCACCCCCGCAGCAATAGAGGTGATCGCGGCGTATCCTTGAGTGGGGTTAATGGCAAGCGTTTTATCGTAAACCGGATTGATATTATTTTGTATCTGAGGATTTCCAAGCGCTGTTGCTGGCACGCCTGGATCGACATAACTGACCTGCGCTGCAGTAGTACTTACATTTCCTGCGCCTTGCATCGCTGCAAATTGAGCACCCGTTGCAATTTGTGCCGGATTGCTTAAGTTAACAGTTATTCCAGCAGCTGGATTTGGATTTTTCGCATCTAAATTAAACAGGGGAAGTCCCTTTTGTCCATGAGCGTCTATTCCACTTGTTTGAATGGTATTGGCGCTCTTGACAAAAGTACTAGCTAAATTATTGAAGTTTTCTTGAGCGGGTTGCAGCACTTGGCTCAAAAATGTTTGTATCCCACCAATTACTCCACCGCTTGAGCCCGCAAGGGGTTGTGTGTTTCCGTAAGGGTCAATAACTAAGCTATCTGCGTTGTTTGCATTGGGTGCAATTCCAATTGGATGCGACTTTTGACCATCAACTACAACATTTTGAGAAATAGTGTTGCTCATGCTGACAGTAACTGATCCATTGGCAGAAAAGCTCGTTGAAATATTAGTTAGGCTAGATAATGTATGCAGTAACAAATCTCTTTGATCAAGAAGCATAGGTGACTGCGTAGACACATTAGGCGAGTCACTCAACTGACCATTAATGAGTGCCAGTTGACTTGTTAAGGTATTGACCGTCTGAACAGAGCCACTTAGATCCTGTTCAGCTTGATTTCCAATGGATGTGAGTTGCCCAGACACCTCAGAAAACTGAGAGGCTAGAGCGTTTGAAGCAGTCAAAAAACTATTGCGTTGATCGGTCGAGCCAGGATTAGCAGACAACGCCTGCGCCGCGGAAAAGTATCCCGACAAAGATGTATTGAGGCCTGAAGTGGCATCCCCCATCACATTCACAATGCTTTGGGTATAGTTGACCATGGGTTGCTGAGCTTGCAACTCACTTGTACTGGATCTTAAATTGGTCGCAGTAAACGCATCATAAGCTCTAGTAATACTTTGAACATCTGCACCCAAGCCAACAAAGTAGCCAGGCATCTTCGCTGGGGCAGTTTGCTGTATATTCGTTGTCTCAAGCGAATACCCCTCAGTATTGGAGTTAGCAATGTTATTACTAACCGTACTTAGAGCTTGTTGATAGGCCGATACTGCATTGCCTCCAATGGAGAGTAAATCACTCAATTGGTGCCTCCGCTAATATTTAACTTCAAGGGCTTAAGCACCGTGGCTTTAAACGGAATTGGATTTTGCGGCGCACTGACCAAAGACATGGGCGTAGCGACCTTTTGCAAAGGTATACCAGCACCCTTACTGGCCTGTAATATGTCGTTGGTACTCGGCTGAGCAGAGCCAAGTGTTAAATTAGTTGTGTTGGGTGCAGGTTTTGATTGACTAACTTGTTTGACAATCATATCTGCAAAGCCTAGTTGATTTCGCTTAGACATTTGTACTGACAATTCCTTGTCATACATATCTTGATAGGTATTCATTTCGTGTGATTCGTTCAAGTCACTTTTCATGACGCTGTTGGCGTCACGCATGGATTTGAGCATCATTTGAATAAAAATACCTTCAAACTGTTGAGCAGTTTGCTTTAAAGCCTCAGGATTGTTTTGATTCGCCTGCCCGCGCAAGTTCGCCAAACCGTTAAAGTCTAAGTAAGACGTAGCGGCTTGGTTGGAAACAGATGAAGCGTCAGACATTTTGGAACCACCTAGATAATGATCAAATCAGCTCGAAGACTGCCAGAACTCTTAAGAGCTTCCATGATCGCAATCAAAGCCGATGGAGAGGCACCCACTTGATTCACAGCATCAACAATATCTCTCAAATCTACGCCCGGTTTAAACAAAAACATGGGCTTATTGGGCTCGCTCACATTAACCTGGGCGTTTTGTACGGCCTGTGTTTGCCCACCAGCTAATGGATTGGGTTGAGATACTTCATTGGTTGCAGATATAGCAACAGAAATCGTTCCGTGCGATACAGCAGCTGCCGTCACTCTCACAGATCTATTAATCACAACGGTTCCTGTTCTAGAGTTGATGACCACCCGAGCTGGAGGCTCACTGGGTTGGACATTAATGTTTTCCAACTCACTCATAAAGGCAATTCTTTGGTTCATGTCCATGGGTGCACGAACCGAAATAGAAGTTCCGTCAAGCGCCTGCGCTAAACCGTCTCCAAATTTTGTATTAATTGCGCTGACGATGGAATTCATCGTAGAGTAATCGTTGTCCCTTAAATTAAGGACAATGCTCTCCGCTTTGTCAAAAGGCGTATCAACAATTCTCTCGACCAAAGCTCCAGAGGGAATACGAGCTGATGTAGGAACACCAATTGCTACTTTAGAGCCTGCTGCGGATGCATCAATCCCTGTCGCTGTCAACGCGCCTTGCGCAATGGCATAAATTTCACCGTCGACACCGCGCAGTGCCGTCATTACCAAACTACCGCCTCTAAGATTCGAGGCTTTACCAATAGCTGATACGTTCACATCTATGCGTTGTCCAGGTTTTGCAAAACCTGGTAAGTCTGCTGTAACCATCACCGCAGCTGAGTTATTGATACTGATTCGACTCGTGGTCGCTGCTTGCTCAAAGTCAGACAAGGGGCCGTCAATTCGCACACCCATTTGTGAAAGCATTGCTTTCATACTTTGGGTTGTAAACGGGACAGATGCATCGTCACCCGTGCCTTGGAGACCAACAACCAAACCAAATCCAATCAGTTGATTCGAACGCTGAGCAGCAACTGCTGCGAGGTCCTTAACTCGGTCTGCCCAAGCACTTTGCAGCGCTAAGGGCAACACAAAACCGATAACTAGTTTGGATAGCGCATTAATTAAACGGTTTGTATATTTATTCAAAATGGCCACCATTTATTTAACATGTCAGTTCCCCAACCCACTCTTGCAACGTTAGCCAAGTCCCCCGTACCTCTGTATGCAATTTGTGCGTTGGCAAGCCTCAAAGATTGAACTGTTCCGTTGGGTCCAATATCTTGGGGACGAATGACTCCAGAGACTTGAATAACTTCTGTACCCTCTGATAGACCAAGCTTTTTCTCACCTCGAACGACTAAGTTTCCGTTAGCCAAAACCTCAATAACCGTCACAGCAATTGAACCGGTTAGACTGGCGTTGTGGTCTGCAGATCCTTTACTCTTGCTGTCATTTGCGGAACTATTTAAATTAAGACCTGTTAAATAACCAGACATCCCTGCAATCTTGGAAGTCACTCCAGAGGGGACAATATTGTTACTGGTATCTCTATTGACTTCACTGTTTTGTGATCTGTTAGCCTGAGTAGACTCATTGAGCAACACAGTGATAATGTCACCCACTTGAAAATTACGTCCGCGACCAAACCATGCGTCTGACCTGCTGTTGCCGTAAATACCGCCAGTTGCCAGTTTTGGCCTGTCGTTAACGGTTGGATAAACTGGCTCAAAATCGGGCGAGGGCGCGAGCGCCTCTGGCTCTGGCTTTATAACGCTGCAACCGCTCGCAATGACTGCGAACAAGATGAGCAAGCTAAGGCGAATCTTTTTCATTTTTTATCCCATATTAGTATTGATGTACTTCAACATACCGTCGACTGCTGCGATGGCCTTTGAGTTCATCTCATACGCACGTTGGGTCTCAATCATGTTGACCATCTCTGATACAACGTTAACGTTTGAAGTCTCCAAATTACCTTGCAAAAGCGTACCCGCACCGTTCGTACCCGGCTGCAGTAACTGGGGAGGTCCGCTTGCAGAGGTGGCAATAATCATGTTGTTACCAATTGGTGTTAAACCACTTGGATTAATAAAGTTAGCGACTTGAATGTTGCCCAAATTTTGTGATCCGCCACCTGCAACCAATTCAATGGACACCGTACCGTCGATACCAACGGTGACACTCGCTGCGTTGTTGGGAATCGTTATATTTGGAATGAGGGGCATACCACTCGAATTGACAACTTGCCCAGTATTGGAGACAGTGAACGTGCCGTCTCTGGTATAGGCAATCGTGCCGTCAGGTTGTTGGATCTGAAAAAAACCGTTTCCAGAAATAGCCAAATCCAAGGGATTGTTGGTATTTGACATATTCCCTTGAGCGTAAATTTTCTCGGTTGATAGAATTTTGACGCCCGTACCCACCATCATTCCGGTTGGGTTTTGAGTGTTAACTGTTGTTTGTCCACCCGCTTGACGGAGATTTTGATAAAGCAAATCCTCGAACACAGGCCGATCCGCCTTGAACCCGGTCGTCGTAACGTTGGCCAAGTTGTTAGAGATGACGTTCATCCGCGTTTGTTGGGCATCTAAGCCCGTTTTGGCGACCCACAGTGTTGCATCCATCTCTTACCTCTTAAATGTTTCTTAGTTCGCTACGAGCTGTATAGCTTTAACTAGGCAGCTTGAGCATCGTTGATCCCGACTCATCGTTGGACTTACCTTCCTTGATCATCTGAATTTGGTGCTCAAAAGAGCGACTTTGTTCAATCATCTTGACCATCGCATCGATCGGATTAACGTTGCTTCCCTCCAAAGCCTGACTGGTAACCGACACCTGCTCAGGACCAGATGCAAAATCCGCGCCAGGTGCTTGGTTCTCAACCTGAAATAATCCGTCACGCCTCCTCTCAAGAGGGGTATTACTCGCATCCTTTAGAAATAAGTTGGCGACAAGCACCGGTGGAGTGGTGGCGGGTTGTGCTGGATCGGAGGCGTAAATACTGCCGTCATTGGCAATTCCGATCTTGAAGCCCTGGGGAACGGTTATGGGCCCCCCGTTTTGACCTCGGACAATAAAACCGTCGCCGGTCTCAAGGGTTCCGTTCGTGTTGACCTTTAAGTCGCCTCTACGGGTAAAGGCAAGCTCACCGTTGGGCGCTGTAACGCCTAGAACTGTTGCGTGATTCATAGAGATATCAAGGTCCCGCCCAGTTGCGATCAGTGGACCAGGAGACATTTGGACTCTGTTCGTATAGACCGCCTGGGGTTGGAATCTAGAGTCAAATCCGTCCCCATCGGCTTTGAATGCTTTTAGGGCAACATCATATGACTTTTTAAATGCAGTGGTACTAACGTTTGCAACGTTGTTGGTGATATTTTGACGTGCAAGTCTATCCTCATCAAACGTTGCAACAGAGTTAAAACCAAGGCGATCCATAATGTGTCTCTATATTTTTTAGGCTTTATTTATTAAACTTTATTAGGCCTGGATTTGAATAATGGTCTGCGTCAAAGTCGTATTTGTGGATATGGCTTTAGCATTGGCCTGGAAGTTACGCTGCTCAGTAATCAAAGCAACCAACTCTTTTGTCATATCCACGTTTGCGTTCTCTGTTGCACCCGACTGAATCGTTCCGTAACCAGCAGATCCTGCTTCAGAGTATTTCACGCTACCTGATGCTGATGATGCGTAGTAATTGGTATTGCCAATCTGCGTCAAACCTGAGGGGTTAGAGAATTTAGCAAGAACAATTTTTCCAAGCTTAGCCTGAGTGCTGTTGGAGTAACTGGCGGTTGCAAGTCCATCGCTTCCGATGGATACCCCGGTCAAACTACCTTCTGGCGCCCCGTCCTGCGATTCAGATAGCACTGCGTACGGGGTAGAGTTCTGCGTTGATTTGGAATAGTTAATATTCATCGTCAAGGAACCCGCACCGTTTGGCAAGTACACCGTATTCAACTGGGTTCCAACTTGAGGGGACACCAAGCTACCACTTGTATCAAATGTTAATTCGCCCTTACCCAAATAAACAGGAGACCAAGCGGGTAGCGTGGTAAATCCATCAGGACTGCTTGTCTGGTTTCCAAACTGGTCAATGTACTGAGGAACTGCAACGCCGTTTGTAGTTACTGTTGCTTGAGTGGGCTTGATCCAAGTTGAGTCAACTCCCCTGGCTCCTGTTGTATTTGCTAGTCCCCAAGTTGCATTACCCGACACTTTAATGTAGGACTGTGAACCAGTAGTACCTGTTTTAAAATTCAAAGCATTGGATGTGGGGTCATACGACACAACCACGCCTGAGACTGTTTGACCGGTCAACCCAGGCTGCGAAGGCGCAGCAGATAGGTGGTTAATCCCGTCTTGTAGTGCTTGCATGAAACTACCTAAGGTATAGTTGCTGGAGGGTGGTAAAACAACCTCACCTTGAACACTTCCGACATCCACCACAAAAGTATTGTTAGTCGTATCTACTGAGAATGAGTTTTTAACGTTGACCCCGATATCTCCCCCCTTCATTTGTGCAGCCGTCGAAGCCAATCCCCTAATCGCAGTTGCCGAAGTGCCAACAGAATAATTAATTGCATTGCCGTTGCTATCAGCAGGCGCGAGTCCGAGCACGGACTGCGCCCAAGGACTTGGGTTCGTTAATGTAATGCTTGATTGATCGCCTGTAGTACCGGAAGCAAAATCAAATTTTTGATTCACACTATCGTAAGTTACAGTTATTCCGTAGCGCTGATCTTTAGGATCCATGATGTAGCTACCCTCAGCTGAGGCACTAACCCCCAAACTGGTAGAGGTAGAACTTTGTGTTAACGACCCAGTGGATAGCCCAAACAAAGGATTTGCCACTGCAGCACCGTTCACAATCGCTCCATTCATTGTGAGCGTTTGATTTGAATTGGTGGGCGTAAAGTTAAACTGTTGTGCAACTGGATCATAAGACGCGTTTACCGCAGAAGCGTAGGTTCCACTTCCAGTTGCTATGGAGGCAAAACTCGGGGCCTCGGCTGGATTGCTTGTATCCAAACTGGGTGTTGCTTCAAACGTAAGCGTTGAACCATTGTCACCTGCAACTGCTGTAAGACTCAAATTCTTCCAAGCCAAATAATCAGCATCTGTAGATGCCGTAGTAGCATTTGGAGTTTTACCCGTATTGAGATACCTTACTACATCTTGAATATTACTAGATGCTTGTGAAGGAATAACGATAGAGGAGACGCCTGCAGCAGTCGTTACAGTAACTGTACTGGAGCTAGTACCTACAAACTGAATTTGCTTAATCGCAGTAGATGCTGAACTATAAAGCGTCCCCGTTGGAGCGCCAGATGAGTCTACGTTTTGTATAGTAACCGTAGTTGGTAGGGCAGTTGCAGAATTTAATGTCCCAAAGTTAATGGTTTGACCATCCTGCCCCATTGAGGCGACTAGCCCTAAACCAGATAGCGGACTACCGGCAGAGTTCAGCCAAGAGACAATGTTTTGTCCAGGGGGAACAGTAATGGGTACGATCTGCGCAGGAATAGGAGCTGTTGTTGTTCCGCTAGCTGGAACAGTAATGCTGATCTGTGTGGGTGATGTACTGCTCAATAAGTTATCTGGAATGGGTACTGAGGTGTTTGCTGTTGAGTATGTATTACCCCCCATAGACATAGTAACCAAAGAAGGAACAGTAGTTGATGCCTCATTCGAACCAAAGTTAATAGTATTTCCGTCTAGTCCAACGGAGGCGACAATGTTGGAGGGCAATAGAGACTGCCCCCCTTGACCGGGCGTCATCGCAATATTACCTGTGTTCAAATAATTAACCAGTTCCTGTGTTGATCCAAAAGTAATGGGATTTCCTCCATTATCAGTAGCAGGAATATTCACAGGGAAAGGAAGACTTGGAGTTGTACCACTGGAAACTTCCAAATTAATTGGTCCAGTCATGGGCAAGGGTTGAGTACCTAATCCTAGAGAGGTTGTTCTTGAGTTATAAAGGAAACTGGTCGTACCGTTAGTAACAGAGACGCTCGCATAAGTTGGGGCGTTTTGAACCGGATTTGCAGCAGTTGATACAAAAGAAATTGCTGTGGTAGATCCATTTGTGCCGGAATCTAATATTGTCCCTGGGTGTCCAGAAGGATCTAATTTTTGAGCAAGAAGTCCGGGCAACATTGGCGTTGCAACTTGTCCCACCGGCGGAAGATTTGCATAGCCCGTGTTGATATAGTTAGCAAGTTGATCCATTGAGGTAACGTTTGCACTGGCTGGAATTGAGAGCGTCACTACACCGTTGTTAGGTGTCGTAACATCAACAACCATTGCCTGTCCCGCGGTGGGGTTAAAACTTACACCGCTCAGGGTTGATACGGGAACGGGAGTATTCACCGCCGCACTTTGGAGTTGTGCATTGATGTTTTGAACTAAAGTTTGGTAGGTCTCGTTGCCAGAGCCTAGGCTGAGCGGAATGTTCTGAGTTGAGGAGCCAGGTCCAGAACCAGTGCTCACCTTCAAATTAACAGAACTTGTATTGGTACCAGAGAAATTAAAGTATTTCTGCGATCCAAATGCCTGGTTAATCCTATTGGTCAACTCAGTTGCAATATCGGAGCCGTGCAATTGAAGATTTTGCCCCGCCAAATCAGCAATACTAATTGGTACTGTCTTTGATCCATCAACGGCTATGTCAAACAATGGTCCAGCAGTAATTCCCGCTTGAGTCGCAGGTGACGTAAAGTTCACCACATCAGAGCTCAAGGTTCCTAGATTAGGCGCCAATGTCCCTGAAACCGTTGCAGCCACAGAAGACTGGGTATTGTTCAAATTATCCAAGTTGAACATCTGCGTTTTGCTATTGGTTAACTGATCTCCCACCTGGGCTGCATTTTCAATTTGACCGTATTGATTTACATATTGCAGTGAGCCCGTCGAATCAGTCGATTGTTGCAAAGCGGAGCTCACAAGAGTATTACCCACATAAACATAGGTTTGCCATTTGTTTGAAGGGGAGGCTTGACTCGCATTTTGCGTTTTAGCGTAATAAACAGTAGCTAAGTAACTGTTACCAGCAGCGTCATAAACGTTCATCGCTGTACTTTCGTTGTACGTTGATGGATCATTTCTATCAAAAGTTTTAGTAATCACATTTGCATTCGCTGGGAAATTAAGACCCATTTGAATACTTGTAGTTTGTTTAGCCTCACCCTTTGTTACCAAGGGGATATTAAGGGGGTTCATATTGCTAATATCGGCGTTACCAGCACTATCGACTGATGCGGACATTAAGGTCTGACCCGCTGAATTAACCACGTTGTTTTGGTCATTCATCAAAAATGTACCGTTTCGTGTATAGATATTTTGAAGTCCGTCAGAGGACTTCATTGGGAAAAAACCGTCTCCAGAAATCGCCAAATTAAGTGTGTTTGATGAAAACGTCAAGTTACCTTGGCTAAAGTCTTGGGTTACGCCTTTTAAAGACACACCTTGACCAATCGTTGAAGTACTTTTTTGCAGTGGTGAGGAAGCGAAAATATCACCAAAATTTGTAGTTGACCTCTTGAATCCAGTCGTCGCCGCGTTGGCGATATTGTTCGCCGTCGTGGCTAACTGGGAGTTTGAGGCATTAATACCTGTTAGTGCTGTAAAGAAAGCCATTTTGAATTGCTCCTAATTTGTGTCTTTGTATCGATTTATTTTGAAATTTATATGCCGTATTTACTGAACTGCAGTGACGTCTGCCAAATTCATGGTTTTACCGCCTGGTAAGTTCAACATCCAACCGCTTCCTGCTTTTCCTGCATTTGGGTTACTGACACTTAGTACAGTGGAGAAGGTGCTCATAGAAGGTGTAACGGCTGTGCCTTTGCTGTCTACAGCATTAAAAGAAATGTTGTACATACCGTCTGGCTCTGCGGTTCCACTATTAGATAAACCACTCCAAACAGCATTCATATTGCCTGCAAGTTGTGGACCAAAGGATTGATTGCTGACGATATTGCCCGAGCTATCGGTGACCGTCATGGTGATGGTTTGGGCGCCGTTAGGCAAATTAACACTGGTGTAAACAGGTTGACTGTTTGATAGCGCCGCAGTGCCGCCAGGCACCAACACCTGTCTACCGATTAAGGATGTGCCTGAGGACATCTGATTGTTCTGTAAACTGGAGACAAGAGAGTTCATGCTGCTCTCCATGTTGGTTGTTGCAGTCAGCTGTGAGAACTGGGCAAGTTGGGACACAAATGTCGAGTTATCTTCAGGTTGTGAGGGGTCTTGATTTTTTAATTGCGTTGTGAATAACGTTAAAAAATCGTTCTCACCCATCGCTGTTTGTGCAGAAGAAGTGGAGATTTGAGTCGCTGATTGCGCCGCCTGATACTGCGCCAATGTCGTTATCCCGTTGGGTAACGAAGTCGACAGGGAAGCTGGTAAAGAACTAGAGGTTGGTGGTCCAGATGAAATCGTCATGGTTTTAGTCTTTCTACAGGTAAGTATTTAGGTTTGTTAGTTGTTAAATCTACTTATGATTTAGTAATGTCTAGCGTTCTCATCATGAGTTGACGCGCTGTATTTACTACTTCAACGTTATTTTGATATGAGCGGGACGCAGCCATCATCTCAACCATTTCTTGCATTTCATTCACATTGGACAAATAAACATTACCGTCTTTATCGGCCAAAGGATTTCCGGGGTCATACAAACTTCTAACGGGCGTTGGATCATCAACCACATGGTCAACCTTCACGCCGCCTAGGTAGGGTGCGCCCGCATTGGTATATTCATCCTTTACCAATGCTTTGAAAACGGTTCTCTTAGCTCTGAACGCATCTTGTTCGGTGTTTGACACAGTGGTTGCGTTAGCCAAGTTGGAAGCAGTCGTATTCATACGCACCATCTGCGCATTAAGCGCAGTGCCTGCTATACCAAATACACTATCTAAGGATTTCATAATTTATTACTCCCCTTTAAGGGCCTTTCTGATCGCGCCAATTCTGTTTTCCAAGAAACTAGCTGTTGCTTGATAATCAGCAGCGGCTTTACCAAAAGTTGCTTGCTCCACACTGATCTCAACTGTGTTTCCATCAAAGGAGCTATTAAAAGGTGTTCTATAACGCATACCGTTATCAGGCGCGTCTGCGATCGCTGCAAAATGCTCTGGGTGAGTTGCATTTAAATACTGCTTCTCGGATTGTTTAAGCATTGCTTTGAAATCTAAATCTTGCGCTTTGTAATTGGGGGTATCCGCATTGGCAATGTTGCGTGACAAAACCTCGAGCCTTTGGCTCCTGACTTGCAGGGCTTGCTCGTTGATACCAAAAGCAGAGGACAGATCCATCGCCGCTCCAATTTACAAACTTCATTAATTAGTCGTATTCACGACACCCGGTCCTAAAGTTTTAAGACCTCGGTACGACATCTGCAAGTTGTATGCCACCCGTTTCCAATGTGATTTATTTATGTATTTACAGGTGCAGTGGCAATAGTTTTCCTCTGCAACCTACTTTTAATCTGGCCACCCAAGAAGTGGCAAACTATTGCCACTTTATCTTCCCCGGGTCTTCTCTTAGGATATTTTTCCGGCGCTGAATTGGCTATTGAACCTTTATCTTAAGTAATATTGAAAACTACCATTCCTTTTCTTATTCGAGGAGAATTAATTTGCCACTGTTATCGTTTACAACGGCAAATTTAGGCCCGCCCTGATGTGAAATACTCCAAACATCCAACTCATTACGGCAAATAAGTCTGGTTCAAATAAGCGCTAACTCGCAGTGCTTGAGCGCGGTTGGTGGGGCTAGGCTGCGTTTGTGAGTTTTGCGAGTTTTGCGAACTTTGCGAGACCTGAGCAGTTTGGGTTGCCTGAGCCAATTGTGTGGCTTGTGCCAACTGAGTAGCCATAGGCGACAACTGATTCATCTGAACATTAGCGCCACCAGTCAAGTTGAACTGAGCTTGTTGAAGTTGAGAGGCTTGGGATTTACCCATTCCAGCCAAACCTCCGAGCGCTCCTAAATTGGAATATTGATTTACTCCACCCGCGCCCATGGGGTTGGCCTGGGCAAGCAAGCTGGCTTGCATCATCTGGATAGCTTGAGCATTTGAATTTGCGTTGACATTCAGATTAGCACTCGAATTAATGCCAGAGTTCGTAGCAGCGTTTTGTGCTGAGAGCGAATTTTGATTTGTAGCACTCGCTGAGTTTCCTAAAGTAGAGTTATTTGAAGCCTGAGCGACCGTCGTAGTGCTGAGATCGAGTCCAAGGCGATTTATTGCGTTTTGATGCAACCCCTCAATAATGGAATGTCGTGTGATAGGAGCACTGGTATCCCTATTCACGTGGAGCATTGAGGCCTGAGAGCCAGCGATGTTCAAATTCGCGTGCGCTCTGGTCTCACTTCTTGCAGCTGGTGTGAGGACCGTTAAATACAGATCGTCTAAATTAGCAGGCCCAAAATTCTTAAGCCCTGTTTCGTCAAAGTATTTAGTCACCATGTCGAGTTGTTGAAGCACACTACGGTTGGTGATGTCTTTGGCGTTGACCGCAAACCCTGCGGATGCTGCACCCCTATCGGGTCCGTCGCAGAACTGAATAATACCGTGACATCTGTTATTGGTCGCTTTGGGATTCATCCCATCACTCTCCATCAGTGTGAGCCTTGCGAAATCATCTGGGTGGAATTGATAAGTTTTAGACATGTTCACGATTTTTTCGTAAACAGCCGCCTTTTCCTGCGCGGGAATGAATCCCTTCTCTACCGCGCGGTCTAAGGTTTTATTTAAAATGGGATTCTCACCCGCCACTAACGTAGAGCCGGATTGGACTCTGGCGCTCCCGCGAGTTGCCTGGGCCTGCATATTAGAACGTGCTGTGGTGTAAGGGGAAGCCTGAGCAGTAATCGTTGCGGCTCTGGTACTTATATAGCTCGCTGTATCGACCCCAGAAGCGGTTGTCCCAGAGGTAGAGCTCAGGGCACTTAGGTTAATCTCTTGTCCAGGGTATATTTTGTCGGGGTTTTGAATGCCGTTTGATCTTGCAAGCTCTTGTGAGAATTGCATTGCATCGGCACCACTAATGTTTTGACCCTGAGCAGCAAAATATCCTCTTACTATATTAGAGAGGGTATCACCGGACCTAACGGATATAGTGGACGCTGCTGAAGTATTTGACGAAGTATTGACACCGTTTTGCGCTTGCGCTTGAGCCAGCACTTTTGAGAAAGCCGTTTTTTCCGCGCCAACAGAGCTCGTTCCTCGGTCAGTAAATAAATATTTATTACTGTCCAAGTAACTATTTCTTACCAAGTTTTTCGTGTCAGTTAAATAGTTCATGGCAATTCCAGTGGCGTTTTTATCTTTGGTACAAAATTTGCAGAGTCTGTTGAGTCAATCAACTAAACGTCAATTAATCAACACATACCTCTTATTTTGCAAATGCTGTGCCGATCTGAAAAATCAGTTAAGGTGTCTGGAAACGGACACCTAGATAAGACAATCCAACCCCGTGAGCACGGCGGTTGGATTGGACTTTTTGCACGCTGGACCCTCTGGATGGTTGTGGGGTTTATGGGGACTATGGGTCTTTTAAATGCCCAAACTTCTCCAAGTTTGTACAACCCTGGACAAGCCAAAATAGATGCTCAACTCAAGACCTGGTTTGCGAATATAGAACACGTTGAGGCGCCGAGTGTGAACGTCTCACTTCTTGATTTCAGACTCAAAATAGAGCCCTGTGAGAAGCAAATATCATTTGATTTCCCCTTTGCTTCTCACAAAACTGTCCGCGCAAAATGCGATTCACCTTCTTGGCAGTACTTTTTGCAAGTCAGCGTCGCACAGACTAATACGCCGCCTGTAGCTACAAGCTCTCCGACAACGACGACAGCTAGCCCCGCTTCGGCTGTAGCAGCGTCCGCCCCCCGTCCTACACAGCCTGCGCAGGCTCAGTTGCCTAAACCGGCTGATCCGGCCACTACTTCAACTGCTACGAGCGAGGCTACCAAGCCAGATATCTCCGCCTCTAAAGTTATTCCCCAAAATTCCCATAACTCTGGATTTCATACCGTGCTCACATCGCAACAATTTCTGAAACGAGGCACGATTTTAGAGCCCAACATGTTTGTTGGCACGGAGGTTGCTTTGCAACCTAGTGAATTGTCTGCATTGAGTAATCCGAAAGATGTAGCCAATATGGAGCTTTTGCGGGATTTACCCGCCAACACACCACTTAAGAGTTTTGATCTAAAACCAATGGTTATGATCAAACGAGGACAGCAAGTGATAGTATCGATTGGAGAGGGAAAAGGTTTTTTAATCTCCATTCGAGCTGAGTCACTTCAAGACGGACAATTAGGTGACCAAATTAGGTTAAAAAATACCGAATCAGGTCGATCTATATCTGCTGTAGTCACGGGTGTAAATACAGCAAAAGCAATGTAAAAAGAATTCTAAAGTGTTAATTTGTTAATTCTCTTTAAAAAATGTGTCATTTGGCTCAAGTTTTAAAGTTTCGAGACGAATTAAAAGAGGTCTAAAACTTTTTTGTAAGTGTTTATTTTTTGTAAGTGAGTGCATCATGACTGACGCTATTTCAAACCAAACCCATATACCGGTGGCGAATACAACGCTTAAAAGCGTGAGTAATTCATCTAGTTCAGCCCTCTCCCAAGTTGGCGTGAACTCAGGCAACTCTGCGCCAACGGCTTCTGTCGTTGCCCTGGGTAACGGATCAGACACGGTTAGCTTGAGCAATGTGACTCAACAAGTTGCTGAGCAACCTGGCTTTGATCAAACCAAAGTCAACGCTATCAAGCAAGCCATTCAAAATGGGAACTATGCAATTGACCCGCGTCGTATTGCAGAAGGTTTCACGTCTCTTGAGAAGATGATTAAGGAATAAACCTTGTCAGAACTCCAAGCGCCTAGCCCTGATATTGAAGCATCCTTGTCCAAGGCCATGCAAAAGTTGGCTGCGCTTGAGGCTTTGCTAGAGGAAGAGTTCGAGTCGCTCAAAGCACAAAATTTAAGTAATTTTGATTCTATTAACGAGAACAAAAACAACTTACTGAAAGAATTAATGGCACTCACCGGCATCCATAAACCCGAGGATGCGCAAAAGTTAGACTCTCGTTGGAACGAGTTTAAAGATAAGATGCGCCTTTGCAGAAACTTACACAGGCGCAGTGAAATTTTAGTAACGCGTAAGCTAGATGCTATAAACGGTGCATTAGAAAGTATGCGAGTAGGAACTGGACAAAGTTCAGTAGAAACATATGACCGCTTAGGACGAATCAGACGCGGTCGTCAAATTACGGGCTACATGTCAATTTAAACAATATTTGCTTTTATTTATTGAAAATTAGCAACGCTTACTTTACAGTTTAAAGCACTTTCTCATCTCCTGGCCTCATACCCTTGAGCCAATATACCCAAGACAAGATAACAGCGACTGCGGTGTACATGTCTTGAGGAATCTCGTCGCCTACGTCAAGTTTGCTTAAAAGAGCTAGCAACTGGGGATCCTCTGCGACATAGACGCCTTGCTTTTTAGCCTCCTCAATGATCCTTCGCGCCAAGTCGTCATGACCCTTTGCAGTCACTCTTGGGGTTTTATTGAGTCCATATTCAAGCGCGAGTGCTTCTAATTTGTTTTGCATCCTCTTATCCTTAGACTCGCGTATCTAACACTGAGCCGGCGTGAGGCCTGGGCAACGGCTCCTCAATGGGTTTAGGCGCATTAAAGATTTGGAACGAATTAAGACTCAAACCTGACACACCTAGCTCGTAGCCAAGCTCAGTGGAGTTTTTCCTAGCTAACTCTGCAACTTCAGGTCTAACCGCCCACATCACCAAATCAACCTGAGTTGACTTGCTAATAGATGTGTTGAGCCACACCTCCCCTAAGACACGGCTTTTGGAATGGATATCTACGGACAATGTGTGCTCGCTGGCATCATCGTGTCCATTCTTGAATTTTTTAAAATATAAATCAACTGGATCCGCATCCCAAAAAGGAATAACCGCGTGAAACGCTAGATCTCCCCTCATTAACTGTTGAGCTGTTTGGACTTGTGAGGACTCGAGCTCGTTGGTTGCAATTTTTACCTGATGAGAGAGCTTAGTAGTCTCTGTGGTGGGTTGCATCTGATCTAGCAAGGCAGATAAGCTTTTGAGCATTGTCTTTGGATCTTGATCGAAACCCAAAGTACCTCCACCCTGCCCCAATGAGGCCAAGGCTTCGGTGCTTGGGTTATTAACGCCTGATTTATAGGCGCCACCGTTATTTACGAATCCTCTATCGCTAGTTCCTAGTAGTTGACTCTCAATTGTTTTTGACTGAGCAAGAACTACATTCTTAAGGGCTGCTGGATTTAGACTTGCCATCGATAAACGATTTGCATTCCACCGTTGAACCCAGTTCTGCAGTTGGGGTTGCGATACCAAACTAGAGAGTGCTCCAGGCATCAAGAGTTCAAACACAGCGCTCAGTTGCGAGGGCTCAAATATCAAGGTGTTTAAGCGTGTACTCCAATTCGGAATCACATTGGGGCTGAGCGCTCCTAGGTTGTTCAGATTTTGATTCTCTAATGCTGAGAGCGATTTTGGGCTCAATGCATTTGCACTCTCAGGGATGTCTTGAGCGTTAGCTAATGCATTAACTGCTGGGCCACCGCTAATTCCTTGTGCAGGGTTAGAACCTGGTGCTAAGTTAGTGCCCTGATAGGCATTGGCTCCAGTTGAACCGCTATTTGCTAAAACATTGGATGTGCCACTCGATACAACGCTTTGATTTGAGCCCGTAGTTTGACCGTTGGCTGGAGAGGCAGCAGCTAAAGAGGTCGTAGGCCCAGGGTTTGATTTAGAGGCAATTGGCGACAAAACCCAACCGTTTGTAGAGAGGCTTGCTCTCAGCTGAACAGTGTCTCCGTTTTTAGCCTCACGCTCGTTCCAGTCAGGCGCATCGATTTTAAATGTGGGTGCATCGATTTTAAA
>CAIKVH010000096.1 GCA_903830725.1 uncultured Burkholderiales bacterium
TCCGTAGCTACTGAAGAACTACTGAAGAACTACTGAAGAACTACTGAAGAACTACTGAAGAACTACTGAAGAACGTTAGGTGACGGAGGCTGGGGGTCAGACGATTTAAACAGTTGAGCTGTATCAACAGCATCGAATTTATAGTTAGCACCACAAAAATCGCAACTTACCTCAATGTCTTCGCGCTCCGAGAGGATGCTTTGGGCTTCCTCTATGCCAAGATTTTGAATCATCGCACCTACCCTAGCTCTTGAACATGTGCATCCAAAATGGGGGCTTAGTTGCTGTGAGCCATCAGAGCCGTGAAGTGCTAACTTTTCTTCCCAGTACAGGCGGTGCAGTATTTTATCTGAGCTCAAATTTAGAAGCTCATGTGTTGACAAACTAGCGGTCAAAATAGAAATCCGCTTGTAATCTTCATTCTGATCTAACGCATCAGCTTCAAACTCCATTTGTTCTCCGCCTAAGTTATCCTGCCCTTTAATGGGCATCCTTTGAATGAGAAGGCCCGCACAATTTACATCATCTGCGCCAAGAACCATCGTGGTATCGAGTTGCTCGCTGCGCCGCATATAGTGTTCAAGGATATCGCTCAATCGTTCATAGGAGGTGCCATCATCATTTTCCAGAGGTACGACACCTTGATAGGGCTGTTGACCAGGACGACGAGACTGGGGATCGTAAGTAATCGAGCATCTGCCCCCATGATGTTGATTAATCATTTGACTAAGTAGCATGTCCTCTGAAACCTCACCAATGACTTTAGCGGTTGCCCGCACCCTCAAGTCAGGTTGAACCTCTACGACGGCTACTTTGAGGGGCCCATCCCCCCAAATCTGCAAAATCAAAGCGCCGTCAAACTTAATGTTCGACTGCAAAAGAACTGCAGCTGCAGTCATCTCTCCAAGCAACGCTCGAACTGGCTTTGGGTATTCACCCGTCTCAGGATTGGAGCGACGACGCGAGAGGATTTCAGTCCATGTGTCTTTCATTTGGACTAAAAATCCGCGAACAGGCAGTCCCTCAAAAATAAAGGGGGATACAGAATTAGTCAATCTTTTTCAAACCCTCTTTAAAACGCTTTGCATTTAATACGTAGCGTGGAGCGGATTGGTTGATACCCGAGATTTGTTCAGGCGTGAGCGTTTTGACGGCCTTGGCAGGACTTCCTAAAATCATGGATCCATCGGGGAACTCTTTACCCTCGGTGACCAGTGAGCCAGCGCCGACGATGGAGTTCTTGCCAATCACTGCTCCGTTTAAAACGACCGATCCTATTCCGATCAAGGAGCCGTCCCCGACCTTGCAACCATGCAAAGTCACCTGGTGTCCTACTGTCACGTTCTTACCCACCACTAGGGGGTATCCGATGTCAGTATGCAATACGCATTGCTCTTGAACGTTTGAGCCCTCACCAATTTCGATGAGTTCGTTATCGCCTCTTAGAACCGCCCCGAACCAGACATTCGCATCTTTATGCAAATGTACTTTCCCGATGAGCTGAGCGGAATCAGCAACCCACGCCCCATCGCCCAATTCGGGTTCTAAATCACCTAATTTATAAATTGACATACAGTAGTCCTTGAAATGGAGCCATTCGTGCCAAAATTGTAACGATGGAATTAAGACATTGTGCCTTAGAGGCCTTAATAGCAAGAGATCCCCCCGATAAAGTAAAAAGGGTTGGGCAGATGTGGCTGACACGGGGTCAACTCAGCACTGAGCGGGGAAGAGTCTTTACCCCTGATGAGGGGAGTGTGCCTGGGCGACCGCTGAGGCCTGAACTAATCAATGCACGCCACATGCCCAAACGCTCGGCATTTAATGTTGAGGGTTTAGCGGTCCTTCTCCACGCGGTATGCCATATCGAATTCAACGCCATCAACCTCGCTTTGGACGCTTTATGGCGTTACCCTAACATGCCCCAAAAATACTATGACGATTGGCTAAAAGTTGCCTATGAGGAGTCCACTCATTTTGAATTATTAAGGGAGCATTTGGAGTCTTTAAACTTCAAATACGGAAGTTTTAAAGCTCACGACGGATTGTGGGATATGTGTGTCAAAACCTCACATAGTGCGCTTGCGCGAATGGCCCTTGTTCCCAGAACACTCGAAGCGAGGGGCCTAGATGTGACGCCAGTGATTCAAAAGAAGTTGCAAAGCGCCGGGACTCCAGAGGCGAAGCGTGCTACAGAGATATTGGACATTATTTTGCGAGACGAGGTTGGACACGTGGCAATTGGTAACTACTGGTTCAACTGGCTTTGTGTTCAAGAGGGTTGTGAACCCGTGCAGAAGTATGAGCTGCTTTGCGCTGAGCACAACGCCCCAAAGCTCAGGCCACCCTTTAATTTAGAAGCTCGGCAAAGGGCTGGATTCACCGAGAACGAATTAAAAGCACTAGAGCACTAGGACACTAGGGCGCTATTGGATTAACACCAACATCCATTGACCCCTTAACTCAATGCTCTTTGGCATTCTCATCTATTGATATCCGTAGTGCACAAACTTAAAAACCTTAACGGCACTTGTGCGTCCCGGTTAAGTGTATGTGCCGCTGTCACCCTCTAGGGTGATGTACAGCATGTAAGCTCTTTAATCGCTCTTTAGCAACGTGGGTATAAATAGTGGTAGTTGAGATATCGGCGTGCCCAAGAAGCATTTGTACAGCCCTTAAGTCTGCTCCGTGGTTGAGCAAATGGGTTGCGAACGCGTGACGCAGGGTATGGGGCGATATGGACATATTGATCCCAGCAATTTGGGCGTAACGTTTTATCAAATTCCAAAACATTACCCGTGTCATTCCAGAGCCTCTTCGAGTGACGAAAAGATCTTCTGATTGTTGGGATTGAAGAAGCTCCGAGCGAGACTCCTTCAAATATTTCTCTAGCCAAACGCAGGCCTCTTGCCCAAAGGGAACCATTCGTTCCTTTTGCCCCTTTCCCATCACCGTAATGACGTTCTCCCGGAGCCCTAGCTCAAAGGTTTTAACACTCACCAACTCTGACACACGCAGTCCACTTGCATATAAAAGCTCAAGCATCGCTTTGTCTCTTAGACCCAGGGGAGTTTTTGTGTCGGGCGCATTCAATAGGGCGTCCACATGCGCCTCCGTGAGCGTCTTTGGAACACGAAGAGGGGTTCGCGCTGACAAGAGTTTCAGCGTGGGGTCTTCGGTCATCAAGGACTCGCGTTGCGCCCATCTAAAAAAACGGCGATATACAGTCAGTCGCCGGTTGGCACTTGTAGCCTTTGAACTTGTGAAACGAACAGCGAAATATTCCTGTACCAAGGCCTCTGAGCACCCTAGCAATGACATTTTCTTGGCTTGTAGCCAAATTGAGAATTGCGATAGATCACGCTTATAGGCACTTAGTGTGTTTTGTGACAACCCCTCTTCAAGCCATAAGGCGTTTAAAAACCGATCTATCACAGGATCCAAGGGTACAGAACTCTCTGGGGACCTGGGTCTGCCAAGCTTTTGTTTAGTTGAGTTTTTAGAATTGTTTTTTTTAAGCGTCACAGATTTGTGAGTCCCGTCGCCCTGCTCGCCATGCCCGGGGGACTCTACCAATGGTCGATACTTGGGCGGTCGGCCTCTTCTGTTTTTTGTAATTTGACCAGGATCTTCGCCTGATTTCAGATTTTTTTTGGAGGGCGCAGGGTTTGTCATTAAATGAATTAAACAATATCCAAGATCAAACCCATTAAATTAATCTAGTTTTAAGTTTTGGTTATCAACTACTTTTTTGTATACATCGAACTCAGCCTTCATTTGCTGCGCAAACTGCTCCGGTGTATTACCCACCACGATAGAACCTGTGTCCTCGATGCGTTTTCGAACGGAAGGATCTTCAAGGGCTTTCATTACTGCGGCGTGTATTTTTTCAACAATATCTTTTGGCAAACCCTTGGGTCCGTAGATGCCGTAAAACGCCATCCGGTTAACTGGCTCGAGTCCAATTTCTTTGAAAGTAGGCACATTGGGGAGAACTGTTAGTCGTTGAGGAGCTGCCACAACGATTGGCACCAACCGTCCCTCTTTAATGAACGGCAAAGCAGAGGGGAGATTGTCAAAAATCATAGGCACTTGCCCAGCGACAGTGTCGTTAAGTGCAGGTCCCGCGCCCCGGTAAGGGATGTGGGTAATAAATGAGCCCGAGAGATTTTTAAAGAGCTCGGTTTGCAGATGTCCAATCCCCCCTGTTCCAGATGAGGAGTAAGAGTACTTGCCAGGATTTTTGTGAATAACGTCAATAAAGGTTTTGTAATCCTTTGCCGGAAATGAGGGATGCACTGCAATCACATTTGGAGTTGCGGCGATGTTAATAATTGGCGTAAAGTCCGTAAGAACGTTGTACGGGATTTTCGGATTAATGGCAGGATTGGCTGCGGTTGTAGAAACCGTTGCAACGCCGAGTGAATACCCATCGGGCAAGGACTTGACCGTCTCTAGCGCACCGACCACACCCCCCCCACCGGGCTTGTTATCAACAATCACACTTTGTCCCAATATACGTCCAAGGGGCTCAGCAATGACCCGAGCAATAATATCGGTCGTCCCACCGGGGGCGAAAGGGACTAACAATTTGACTGGCTTGTTTGGATAGCTCTGTGAGAACACGACCGAACACATTGAGCACATCAGAAACACCGAAATCAAACGAATGCGCTTGATAGTTGACAGCAGAGTTAAAAGCATTGATTACCCCAAAAATTCAATAGTCTATTTTTTTTCCGTTTATCGACAGGAAACTGCTCCAATTATCTTATTTTTCAAGCAAATTGTTACACCCTAGGCCTAAATATCTAGCAATTGAATTATCCTAAGGTTGTGAACTACGTCTCCCTTTTATTGCCTGATTTTTTGCTGATTCTCAGCGGGTATTTGCTATGCCGTTTCACAGCGTTAAACGAAAAGATTTGGGGGCCTGTCGAGAGCCTGGTTTATTATTTGCTCTTTCCCGCACTTTTATTTACATCCATCTCAAAGAGTCATATTGAGCTCAGCTCGCTCGTTTTTATTGCTTGCGGCTTATTTATTGCGATCTGCGCTATTGTCGTTTCCCTATTTCTTTTACCTAGACTGCCCTTAATAGGTCGTTACATCCAGGTCCACTCGCACGCTGGAGGCGCTCAAATTGCTTACCGCTTCAACTCATTCATTGCACTGTCCTTGAGTGAGCGAATAGCGGGGCCAGAGGGACTTTTCTTAATGGCCATGCTGATTGCGGTTTGTGTTCCGATTGTCAACGTTTTTGCTGTTTGGCCGATGGCCAAACAATCCAATCATCAGTTCTTAACCGAACTAAGAAAAAACCCCCTCATCGTGACGACCCTATTGGCACTTAGCGCCAAATTTATTGGGTTTCAAATTCCCCCCCTTTTGGAGCCAACGCTAACCCGTATGGGAGCGTCCTCCATAGTGCTGGGTCTCATGGCTGCTGGCGCGGGCCTGAAATGGCAACACCTCAGCAAGGATAAAGTGCTCAGCGTTTCTTTGCTCAGCATTCGTCACATTTTCTCGCCCCTTTTGTGCCTGATCCTTTTGAGGTTTGTACCGCTTTCGACAACCGAATCACAAATACTAATTACTTTTGCAGCACTGCCTACGGCCTCGAGTTGCTATGTACTGGCCTCTCGAATGGGATACAACGGTCCCTACGTCGCAGGATTGATTACGCTCTCGGTGCTGATTGGAATGCTCAGCTTGCCAATAGCTTTGAGCGCTATTTAAACAAGCGCTATTTAAACAATCCCTTGTCAATCAAACAACCACCGGCTCTATTTCAAGTCGGATCCCAAAGCGTTCGTAAACACTAGTCTGAATGGCCTGTGCAAGGGTCACGACCTCACCCCCTGTGCACGGCCTTGATGGACCACCCTTATTGACGAGCACCAGGGCTTGTTTTTCGTAAACGCCGGCGTGTCCAACCGTTTTGCCCCTCCACCCACAAGCATCTATTAACCAAGCCGCGGCGAGTTTAAATTCGCCGTTACTGAGTTGGTAATGAACCAGTTTGGGTTCTCGAGCAATGATATCTGCGCACTGATCTGCACTCACTGTGGGATTTTTAAAGAAGCTCCCAGCATTCCCAATCACCTCTGGTTGGGGAAGTTTGGCGCGGCGGATTGCACAGACCCATTCAAAAATTTGCATCGCTGTCGGCTGATTCAATCCCGTTTCAACAACTTTTTTATGTAAGTCGGCATACCCTAACTCCGCTCGCCAAAGCTTGGGCAGACGAAACCTGACTCGCGTGATAAGCGCGCGTCCTGCAAGACCAATACTGGAGGAGGCCCCAACCCTTTGGGCGGGTCCGTGCTTAAAGACCGAGTCTCTGTAGCCAAATCCGCAGTGCGCTGCCTCTAGACACATCCTCTCTCCAGTATCTAAATTTACGGCGTCCAAAGACTCAAACCTGTCTTGTAGTTCAACACCGTAAGCGCCAATATTTTGCACGGGAGAGGATCCCACCAATCCGGGTATTAGAGCCATATTCTCCAGGCCTGGCCAACCGTTATCTAATGTCCAGCGCACAAAGTCGTGCCAATTCTCACCAGCCTGTGCCTCTACGATCCATGCCTTTGCGTCTTCGCTAACGAGGCGTTTGCCCATTAACTCGACCTTCAGAACCAGGGGCTTGACGTCGGCCGTAATCACGATGTTGCTCCCTCCTCCCAGAATGAATTTGGGAGTGAGTTTTAGCTGCGGGTCCTGCAAAACCGCATCTAAATCTTCCTCGGATTTGATGCGGACAAGGTTAAGGGCTTTAGCCTCAATGCCAAAGGTGTTGTAAGATTTAAGGGAAATGTTTTGTTCGACAATCATGGCAGAATTGTCGCATTCTCACAAAGGACCTAATTTATGCCTTCTTTTGATGCTGTTTGCGAAGCCAATTTAGTTGAAGTTAAGAACGCGGTCGAAAATTCGGCTAAAGAAATTGGTACCCGATTTGACTTTAAAGGCACGAGTGCTGCAATTGAGTTAAAGGACAGTGAAATCACTGTTTTTGGGGACTCTGCGTTCCAATTAACTCAAATCGAGGACATTCTCCAAAGCAAACTCACCAAGCGCGGGGTAGATGTGCGGTTTTTGGACAAACAAGAAATCCAAAAGATCGGTGGCGATAAGGTTAAGGTCTTAATAAAAGTTAAAAAAGGCATTGCAGGTGAGGACGCTAAAAAATTGCAACGCCTGATCAAGGACAGCAAACTCAAAGTCCAAGCAGCCATTCAAGGCGATGCTGTCAGGGTCACGGGAGCCAAACGGGATGATCTTCAAAGCGCTATGGCACTGATCAAAAAAGATTTAAGCGATTTACCCTTGAGCTTTGATAACTTTAGGGACTGATGAATTAATCACCCGTTACTTTGTTACTTCGTTACTTCCCTAACTATTGAGGCTTTGATTTTTTACTAAAAATCTTTGTCTCCTCTCCTGCAAGAAGCCTAGATATATTTTCCTTGTGTCGGTAAATTAACAAGATGGCCATGAGCGCTGCAACACCCGCCATTGGCCATGGGTTGGTATTTGAGTCCTGCGAATCAGTCCATACATACATTGTCCCCAAAACCAAGTAAAAAGGGGCCAAAGCAGCACTGATTAGAGCCGATAAGGATGAGTAGCGGGTAATAAAAGCAACGGCTACCCAAGTGATAAGGACGCATAGGCCCAACAAAGGCTGCATGCCCAACAACAAGCCCGCTGCGGTCGCCACTCCCTTGCCCCCTTTAAACCCAAAGAACACGGGCCAAAGATGCCCCGCAAAAGCACAGATAGCAACACCAGCAACGGCCCAGGTCGCGCAGTTTGATAACCAAAGAGGGTCTGCAACCAAGCCCATTGATGAATAATCATAAACGGGGTTTTGAAGCAAATAGGACTTTGCAAGAACGAGTGGCACCCAACCCTTAATTCCGTCTAATAGCAAAGTGGCCAATGCGGCTTTTTTGTTACCCGTTCTAAGCACATTGGTTGCCCCAGGATTTTGACTTCCAAAGGTACGAGGGTCCTTTAATCCAACTACTCGGCTCACGACCACCGCAAAAGAAACCGACCCACAAAGATAGCCAAAGACCATCCAAAGAAGTGCGTACCCCGTAGCGGGCCAAAATGGATTCATATAAGCTTCGTTAATTGAATGCGTCTCAAACTGCTGGGTCGCGGTGAACCCAGCGGATCTGGTCGATCTTCTCAAGCAACTGGGGACTCAGCGATGTCCCGTAAGCCTGAAGATTTTCCAAAAGTTGTTGGGTACTTGTAACGCCAATTATTGTGCTTTGAACGCGCCACTGTGTGTAGCAAAAGGCGAGCGCCATTTGCGTCGGGGTCATTCCGTTTTCTGTTGCAAGTTTGTTGTAGATCCGAGAGACGTCTAAGGCCTCTTGACGCCCCCAGCGCTGTTTGCGAACAGATTCAAATTTAGCGATGCGCCCCTCCTTAGGTGCATTTGCTCCGACTGTACCGCCAGCGTCATACTTTCCGCTGAGTAGACCAAATCCAAGCGGAGAATAAGCAAGCAACGCCACATTCAAGCGGTGCAAGGTTTCATCAAGCGCATTCTCAACTGTCCTGTTAATTAAACAGTAGGGATTTTGCACACTCACCACTTGGGGTAGATTGTGCATTTGAGCCAATCTTACAAACTCATGAACGCCGTATGGCGTTTCATTGGATAGTCCGATATAACGAATTTTGCCCTGCTTTACGAGAGTACCTAACGCTTCAAGTTGCTCGTGAATGCTGGTCGTGCTGGTCTCTAATTTTGGATCGTAATACATTGCTCCAAATGCAGGCACATGGCGCTCGGGCCAGTGAATTTGGTACAAATCAATGACATCCGTCTGAAGTCTGCGAAGGCTACCCTCACAGGAGTTGAAAATGTCTTGCGCTGTCATGCCAGTGCCCTTTCGCACCCACGGCATACCTCTAGCGGACCCTGCTACTTTGCTTGCCAATGTGACCCTCGCGCGGCGTCCCTTGTCCTTGGCAAACCAATTCCCGATAATGGTCTCCGTGGATCCACATGTTGCCTCTGCGGTGGGGACAGAATAAATCTCAGCCGTATCAAAGAAATCAATGCCCTTCTCTAATGATAGGTCCATAATATCGTGAGCATCTTTTTCACTGACTTGCTCACCAAAAGTCATCGTCCCCAAACAAATCGGGGGAACCCGTAGCTCACTGTTTCCAAGTTGAACGGGTGTAAATTTTAAATTAGTCATAGTAATTCAAAGTCAAAATTAAGGTTTAAATACAAGCCTGGCAATTCTAAATTGTTTCAGGCGCTAAACAATCAAAATGAATACAAAAGCCAATGTATCAACCCATTAAGATCCCTGTTAACGAGTTTGTCCCCCTTCGCAGCCACAACTATCACGTGCGAGTTTGGGGTGATAAAAGCAAAGCCTACGCGTCCAAACCCTTGGTTTTATTACACGGTTGGATGGATGTGAGTGCCTCATTTCAATTTTTAGTTGATGCTTTGCAGGAAGAACGATTAATTATTTCACCGGATTGGAGGGGCTTTGGACTGACTAAAGCAACCACCGAACTTGACCAAGATCACTTTGTATTTGCGGATTACTTGGGCGATTTAGAGTTTTTATTGGATCATTACTTTACTGATCAGAGCGTGGACTTGCTGGGTCACAGCATGGGGGGAAATATTTGCATGTTGTACGCCGGCATTAGGCCCGAGCGAATCAATAAACTAATTAATTTAGAGGGTTTTGGGATGCCGAGCACGCGCCCTGCTCAGGCGCCGACTCGTTACGCTAAGTGGTTGGATGAATTAAAACAACTCCACAAAGGCGAAATACCTCTAAGACCCTATGTGAACAGTGATGAGGTTGCAAAACGCTTGATAAAAACCAATCCGCGCATTCCCGTGGATAAAGCGCATTGGCTAGCAACTGAGTGGGCACGTCCCGCAGAAGATGGGAGTTGGCATGTTCTCGGCTCTCCCGCCCACAAAGTCACCAGCGCCACTTTATACCGCGTTGACGAAACACAAGAGATCCATAAACGCATTACAGCGCCCCTACTTTGCGTCACGGGCGAGGAAGATAGCCTTAAGAAATGGTTTGGTGAGCAATATAAATTAGAAGACTTTTATGAAAGAGTTTCAGTTGTTTCCAATATCTCGCACAAGCAATTGGCAAACACAGGACACATGCTTCACCACGACCAACCCGAGGCCTTAGCTCAGCTGGTTGAAGCTTTCTTGTCCCCGTAATCTAAATTGACGACATGAGTTAACAATAACTTGCAAAAACCATTAACTAAATACACTGCCAATTTTTATGAAAACCCTAGACCGCAGCGACCCCAATACCTTTGATGCAGTGATCTTGGGGGGCGGTGCGGCTGGACTATTTTGTGCTGGGGTCAGTGCCTCTCGTGGTTTGAAAGTATTGGTTATAGATCACTGCGAAAAAATCGCAGAGAAAATTCGTATCTCAGGAGGTGGACGGTGTAACTTCACCAACAAGAATATGGACTCGCAAACGCCGCATAAGTACTTTCTCGGTGAGAACCCCCAGTTTTGCAGAAGCGCGTTAAGCAAGTACACGCCCGATGATTTTATTGAACTCCTGAACCGCTATAACGTCCCATTTCATGAAAAACACAA
>CAIKVH010000097.1 GCA_903830725.1 uncultured Burkholderiales bacterium
ATATTTTGAATTTCGAACATATTTATTTAAAGTTTTTTTTTCAGTAGTCGAATCATCATCTATCAGGAAATCAATTTTGTTTTCTGTTTTTTTAAATCTGTGATGTAATTTTTTTAGGAGAACATCCATGTCAGTTATTAACACAAACATCAAGGCTTTGACTTCGCAAACGGCGGCTTTTAATGCTGACAAGGCACAGTCTACAGCTATGCAACGCTTGTCTACAGGCTTGCGCATCAACAGTGCCAAGGATGATGCAGCCGGTCTTGCAATCACCAATCGCATGACTTCACAAGTCCGTGGTTTAGCAGTAGCTACAAGAAATGCAAACGATGGTATTTCAATGGCCCAAACTGCTGATGGTGCATTGGGTAACGTAACTGATATTTTGCAGCGTATGCGTGAATTGGCTGTCCAATCAGCCAATGCTAGTAATTCAGCTGACAATAGAACTGCGATTCAGAGTGAGGTATCTCAATTAAAAACTCAGATCGATCAAATTGCTTCAACTACCAACTTTAACGATATCAAGTTGATGGATGGTTCTGCAGGAAAAGTGGATCTTCAAATTGGTGTAGACCAAGGTCAAACCATGACCATGAGCTTTGATTCTTCAAAAACCAAGGATATTGGCCTAGGTGCAAGAGCCTCATTAACATCTACAACAAATATTCAGTCCGGCGATCAATCCGGTACTGCTTCATCCGTCCTTGGCATTAAAGCAGGTGATTTGTTAGTTAACGGTGTAGCTGTAGGACCCAGCTTATCTACTTCAGATGCTTTGTCATCTGTTGGCAATAACTATAGTGCCATTTCAAAAGCTGCAGCCATTAACGCTGTCTCAGCGCAGTCAGGAGTTATCGCTACGGTGTCTGGAACAACCGCTTACGGTTCTTCAATGGATACAACGACTTCTGGTACCGGTACCATCACAATTAATGGTTACACAAGTAGTAGTCTTACCATTGCCGCTGGCGCAGACGCATCAACTGCTCGCGGTATGGTTGTTAATGCTATTAATGCAATTTCTGCATCAACAGGTGTAAAGGCTATAGATACAGGTGACAGTACGCACGGTGTCCAGCTACTTGCAGCAGATGGAAGAAATATCGCTTTAAAACAATCAAATACATTAACTTCTTCTAACACTGGATTGACATTTGGTACATCTACTACAACTGATAATATTTTTGTTGGCACTTTCCAACTCTCTGATCCTAGCAATCGACCCATAGTGTTGTCACAATCTACCCCCACAAGCACACCAGGCCAAACCTATAGCATTGCAAATGCTGACTTGACTGCTGGTACATACAATGCTAACGTCGCTCAAGTTGTATCCTCAGCCAGAGCAACTTCAACAGTTGCTCCAACAGCAGGCAGCGGTGCTGGTTTATTGGATGGTACAACCATGCAAATCAATGGAGTTTCTATTGGGGCTGCAATTTCAACCGATGATACGGCTTCTTATGATAACGGAGCTTCAAGTTTAAGGGTCGCAAGTGCAATTGCAACAGCTGCAGCGATTAATAAATCAACGGCGCTAACTGGTGTTAAAGCTTCTGCTCAAGCTAATGTAATTATTGGTAGTTCTTTAGCCAACAGTACTGGTGGTACTTTAACTTTGAACAGTGTAGCTATTACAATTGGTGCTAGTTTGACGCGTGGACAAATTGCTACCGCAGTTAACCAAGTTTCAGGTCAAACAGGTGTAGTAGCTAGCGACAATGGCCAAGGACTTACCTTTGTTGCAGCAGATGGGCGCAACATAACATTTGCAACCTCTGCTGCTACAGCTGATTTTGGTATCGGTGCAACGTTGACTACCTCTACAACTTACGCTAAAGTTGCATTATCATCTGATAAACAATTCACATTATCAAGTGGTTCAGGTGGAAACGGTAATTTGCAAGCTCTTGGCTTTAATGCGGGAACATTTGGTGGTGCTGACAATGGTTTGAAAATTGCTGCAATCGATGTTTCAACGCAAGACGGCGCAGCAAATGCAATCTCTGCCATTGATGCAGCGCTCAAAACTGTGTCATTGAACCAGTCCAAAGCGGGTGCATATTTGAACCGTTTGGACAGCGTTGTGAGCAACTTGGCCACAATGAACACCAACATCACTGCTTCTAGAAGCCGTATTTTGGACACTGACTACTCAACTGAGACCACCAACTTGGCCAAGTCACAGATCATCTCTCAAGCTGCGACTGCCATGTTAGCGCAAGCCAATCAGTCCGCTCAAAACGTACTGGCCTTGTTGAAATAATCTAACTCAAGGGACTCTCCCTTTCAGCCACCAAGGTCACACTTGGTGGCTTTTTTACGTTTCGTCGCTACAAACGAACGATTTGCAATGTATTTGAATATAAAGTAGTTAATATTTGTTGGCATTGCTTTTGCTTATAGTGATCATCCGATTTTTTGCACAGTGCACAAAACGGCATTTTGACACTTTAGGAGCAAACACATGTCTCTCATTCAAGAATTGATGAACCAAGCTGCAACGGGTAGCTTGTTGAACCCCATTAGCTTTAAGCGCTTCACACCCACAG
>CAIKVH010000098.1 GCA_903830725.1 uncultured Burkholderiales bacterium
TGAGGTGGCTCAGATGACGACGGCGACGATCGCTAGTTTGAGCTCTGTGCAAATTGCGGGACTGTCGACGACCAATTTGTCTGCGATGAGTACAGCGCAAGTGACTGCGATGACAACGGCTCAAATTGCAGCGCTCACTACTAGTCAAATGGCAACGCTGGGCACGAGTGCAATTATTTCAATTACAACGAGCAACATACTTGCTCTAAGGTCTGCACAGTTGGGCGCATTATCAACGTCTAATGTAAACATACTTACCAATCAACAGGTCGCAGCGATTACAAGCGCACAGATTACTGCATTTAGTTCTAACCAACTTAATGCGCTCAGTACAACTCAGTTCGATCAAATAACAACTGGTACTATTGTTGGATTAACATCCGCTCAGATTGGGGGTCTCTCGACAACCAATGTAGCTGGTCTTACAACCAGTCAAATACAGGCTCTAAGTACGAGTCAAATAAGATCGTTCAATACTGTAGAGATGGGAGTTTTGAATACTGCTGAAGTCATTTCTATGACTACAACGCAGGTCAAATCACTCACCACTTCACAAGTAAATGCGTTATCGTCTGCTGGTATTTCAGCTTTGACGACAACTGAGTTTAGTAATTTAACGACTCAGCAAATAACAAGTCTGAATACAGGCAGTGTTGCAAGCCTAACAAGTACTCAATTTAATTCACTGTCAACTGCACAGTTTATATTACTAAGTACAGCGCAACTTGCTACACTATCTTCGAGCGTCATGAACGCTTTAACTTCCACTCAAGTGTCTTCACTCACAACTACTCAAGTCAATGCCTTTACGACGAGTGAACTGACACAACTTACTACTGCGGTCGTTCTTGGATTAACAAGCGCACAAGTCACAAATCTCTCAACATCGGGAGTCAACGCATTAACCTCAACACAAGTGGGGGCGTTGTCAACAGCCCAGGTAGCGTCGTTAACAACAACTCAACTTAATGCATTATCAACATCGGTAGTTGCGAATCTCAGCACTGTAGATGTAGTTGCCTTAACGACAAGCCAGATATTGGGTATTTCAACCCAAAATTTATCTAGTCTTAGTACGACTCAAATAAAATCTTTAACGACAAGTCAAGTCGCTAATTTGAGTTCGGTACAGTTGAATGCGCTTAATCCAACCCAGCTTCAGCAATTAACGACTAATTCTATAGTTGCCTTACAAAGTGGGCAAATTGCCGCTTTGAGTACATCTACATTAGATTCACTAACTACGTCGCAAATTTCTGCCTTAACTTCTGCGCAAATTGTGAGTCTAAGTGATGCTCAATTAAGTGGCTTAACCACAAGTGAATTAATATCCATTTCAACTTCTAACATTGCCTCATTGAAGGGGTATTCACAAATAAGTGGGTTATACACAAACACAGTAAATAGCTTATCGAATTCTCAAATTCAAGCGTTAACTAGTGATCAAATTAGCTTGTTGAGTACAACGGGTGTAGGTGCTTTGACTACTACGTCTGTTAGCTTGCTTACAGCAACACAATTAACTAATGTTAGCAGTACCCAACTCAATGCAATGAGTGCTGTTCAAATTCAACAAATAACAACAAGCGCATTGTCATCCCTGTCTAGTAGTTTGATAGCAGCACTGACAACATCTGCATTCTCTAGCTTAACGACTACCCAGTTAGGTAGTCTAGGAAGTTCTCAAATCAGTGGGTTCACGAGTGGGCAAATTGCCTCTCTTAAAACTAGCACAGTATCTGCTTTAAATACTTCTGTTATCTCTCAACTTACTACAGCGCAAATACAGGCATTTAGCGCTGCCCAACTGAATGTTATGACAACAGCTGAGCTTGCGGTGCTGAGCGCTGCTGATGTTCAGGCCTTATCAACTGCGCAAGTATCTGCAATTTCAACAAGCGTAATAAGCTCACTGACCACGAGTCAAGTTCAGGCGCTATCGACTGGCGCAATAGTAGCACTCGGGACTACAGGTGTAAGTGTCTTGAATAGCGTGCAATCTGCTTCGTTGACAATTCTACAGGCTCCAAATCTTACTGTAGATCAATTAAATGCTTTGACTACGAATGCAGTAGCTAGCCTATCTACGGCGGCAATAAGTTCGCTTTCGACATCCCAAGTTGCTGGATTATCTACTGTTGTTGTAACTACATTATCCACAAGCCAGTTTAGTGCTGTGACACCAACTGATATTGCAGCAATCACTACCTTGGGTGTGGCTGCACTTGGAACCACGGTTGTCCAAGCCTTAACCAGTAATCAATTCGTGGCTTTAACGACGGCTCAGTTGAATGCATTGAGCACATCAGAAATTAACGCCATTAGCACATCAAATGTTGCGACGTTAACCACCAAGCAGATCGTTGGATTGTCTACGACAAACCTTAGTTCGCTAAAGACTAGTCAAATTCAAGCCCTAAGCACTTCAGATATAGCTGCAATAACGACTAACAACATCAGTGCACTTACAACAAATCAGCTTAAATATCTAAGTACCACACAAGTTCTTGCTCTTAGTGCTACCCAAATCAATAGCTTAACAACAGGAGAATTACAAAGTATTACTTCTGCAAACATTGCAGTACTCAGTTCTGCTCAGGTCGGTGGACTTTCTACTAATGTGGTCAGTAACCTTACGACATTCCAAGTACAAGCACTAAATACCTCCTCTATAAGTTCGCTATCAATAGAAAATTTAGTTGCAATGAGCACCACTCAAGTTGGAGTCCTTAGTACAGCTGAAGTATTAGCGCTGACAACAACTCAACTAGCAGGAATGCTGCCTAGCCAAATCTCCGTCCTTAGTACGGCTCAAGTGGCTGTGCTAGGTGCTACCCAAATAAACGCACTAACTACAGCGGGATTGACTAATTTAAGTACATCAAGCATACAGGCACTCAGTACTACCCAAGTTGCAGGTTTAGGAACAACAACTATCGCTAATTTAACGACTACTCAATTGCAGTCAATTACTACTTCTGATATAGCTGTATTGTCTACGTCACAAGTTAATGCATTGCTCACAACTGAGGTTTCTGCGCTTACCACATCGCAGGTCCAGGCAATTACAACTGTCTCTGAAATTGGATTAAATTCAAATCAAATCTTAGCCTTGACAACATCCCAAGTAGTAGCGTTGTCTGGTACACAGCTCAATGCCCTATCTACAAGTCAGCTAAATAACATCAATACTACGAATATTTCCTCATTAACAACTTCTCAAGTTGCTGGATTGTCCACCGCTACAGTTCGTACGCTCTCTACGCTGCAAGTGCAGGCATTAACAACTTTATCAGTGGCAGCTTTAACAACTGCAGGGTTCAATGCGTTGAGTACTTCTCAGGTGGCTTCTTTGACGACAACTCAAGTTGCAGCACTGACAACAGCGCAATTAAACACGCTCACTACCTCTCAGTTGGCTAGTCTAAATTCTTCAGACATCTCTGTGTTGTCTACGACACAAGTTGCCGGACTCAGTACTAACTCTGTAGCGTCGTTAACTTCCACTCAGACTCAAGCGTTGAGTAACGCTGCTATTGCTTCGATAACTACGGTTGCCGTTCCTGTTATAACGAATGCAGATATTCAAGCGTTAACTACGGATCAGATTGCTAATTTGACTACTTCTCAGTTGAATGCAATGACGACTTCGCAAATTGTTAACCTGAGTACTGCAAGTATCTCCAATCTAACTACATCTCAGATTCAAGGCCTATCGACAACGAATGTTAGAGCGTTACTAACCTCACAAATTCTTGCATTAACTGGAACTGGAATAGCCGCTCTTACTACTGCAGGAATTGCGGCGATCACAACTTCCGGTATTTCTCAGTTAAGCAATGACGAAATACAAAACTTAACAACTTCCCAGTTGAATGCACTAAGTTCTTCACAGGTACAAGTTCTGAGTGGAGCGCAAATTCCTGTATTAACCTCTACCCAGATTAGTGGATTGACAAGCGCTACGGTTGGTGAATTTACGACAGGGCAGTTACAGAATTTCTTGGCTGGACAAATTAGTGCTATATCAACCTCAGTCGTCTCCTCATTAACAACAACTGAGGCTCTAGCTTTTACGTCCTCTCAACTAAACGCGATGACTACAGCGCAACTTGCTGTTTTGAGTACGACTAATGTTGCCAATTTGCTTACTGCTCAAATAGCTGGACTATCAGCGGACATAGCCAGTTCACTGTCTACGGCACAAGCTCAAGCCTTAACCACTTCACAAGTTAAGGTTATAAGCACAGCTAGCATTGCCGCGCTTTCAACTAGCAGTACATCTGCACTCACTACATCGCAAATAGCTGTGCTTTCAACCAGTCAAATCAACGCACTCACAACTAGTCAATTGGCTGTATTAAGTGCTGCTGACATTACCGCTCTAAGCTCTTCACAGGCAACGGGGTTGAGCACAGTGGTGGCTCATTCTTTAACTACTACCCAAGCGCAAGCACTTACTCCGGCTGCTTTAAGTTCATTAACGACAAATGCTTTAAATGCATTCACCACATCAGCTGTAGCTTCGTTAACTTCTGCGCAGGTTTCATCTTTAACTACGAGTGAATTGAATGCATTAAGCACAACGCTACTGGTCAGTTTAAGTACAACTGGCATATCGGCTCTGACAACGACTCAAGCAGCAGGACTCTCTACATCCGTCGCTTTGAATCTAACGACTAGTCAGGTGCTTTCGTTGTCTGGATCTGCTGTAACTGCCTTAAAAACTAGTGCAGTTGCCGCGTTAGGTACTTCTAATATTGCGGCTTTATCTACCTCCCAGGTAGTCGCATTAACTTCAAATCAAGTTAATGCATTAACCAATAGCGAACTCGCAAGCTTAAATACTGCAGATATCGCAGCATTAACAACGACTCAACTTGTCGGCATCAATACAAGAATTGGATTTAACCTGAGTACTACGCAAGTACAAAGTATTTCAACCTCTGGGGTTGCAGTGCTTAGCACAAGTGTTATTGCTGCATTTGGAACAACCAACGTGTCGGCTTTAACGACCGTTCAAGCAGTAGCTCTAACAACACAAGAATTGAATGCATTGTCTAATAATGAGTTTGCAAGTCTGAGTACAAACGCAATAGCTGCCTTAGGTACTAGTCAAGTGCTAGGGCTCTCAACTTCCAATGTTAGTTCATTGACTACAGATCAAGCATCTGCTTTAACAACTTCAAGTGCTTACGTTCTGACAACGTCAAATGTCATTGCGCTAACCACCTCTGGTATTTCAGCCCTTACAACAGCTGCAACCAGTGCATTTTCTACTAGTGCTATATCCGCACTATTAGGATCCCAAGTGGCTGCTCTTACTACGGATCAACTTAATTCGCTGACCACAAGCCAATTATTAAATTTATCTGCAACCAATATTGCTGCCCTAACCACGGATCAGGTGGTGAATTTGTCTACAGCATTTGTAAATGCCTTAACTACATCTCAGGTACAAGCGCTGACAACATCGTCTGTGGTTAGCCTTACAACCACTGATTTAATTGCTGTATCAGACTTAGGCATAGCTTCGTTGACCACAAGTGGTATTTTGGTACTGGGTACAGATCAAGCTGCTGCGTTGACGACCTCTCAACTTAATGCGTTAACCACCACACAACTTGCGGTATTAACTACATCTAACATAGCCGCTTTGACAACTTCTCAGATGTCTGGCCTATCAACCAGCTTTGCAGTTGCCCTTTCTACTTCGCAACTTCAGGCTATAACGGATGGAGATATTGCAACTCTTTCCACGTCTGCCGTGCAAGCATTGACTACTTCTCAAATTGCATCCTTGCTAACGGATCAAATAAATAATCTTACAACCACACAGGTAAGTGTATTATCGACCTCCCAAGCAGCATCTCTTACCTCAACTCAGGTTTTAGGGATGACTACTGCAACTGTTTCCTCTATTACTGCCACGCAAGTGCCCGCGCTGACAACCAACGCTACTTCCGTACTTTCGACTAACCAAATTGCAGCATTGTCTACAAGTCAGTTGAATGTTTTGACAACCAGCCAACTCGCCACTTTCACAACTGATGATATTGTTGCGCTTACTACATCCCAGGCTATTGGTATTTCAAGTACTATTGTGGATGCCTTAAGTACGGCTCAAATCCATGTTCTTACTGTTGAGGACATTGCTGTACTTTCAACAGCTGCTGTAGCAAGTTTAAGTACTCAACAAATTGCTGCTTTGACAGCTGACCAGTTAAATGCATTGACCACTAGTCAGTTAGGTGTATTAAGTACGTCTGATATCTCGGCTTTAACGTTAACACAGGTGTATGGTTTCTCCACTTCACTTACCAGTTCATTAACAACAGTTCAGATACAAGCAATTACGCCAGCGGATTTGTACACTCTGACCCCAGACAACGTTGCGGCCATGACTACTAGTCAAGTGAAAGCCTTGTTAAGCACACAAGCCGCGGTTCTTCAGGCCGGGCAGCTCAACAAGATGACCACTAGCCAAGTGGCAGTGCTCACAACGACCGATATCTCTGTCATTCCGGTCAACTCAATGCTTGCATTAACGACATCGACTGTTAGTGCATTTAGTGACGTCCAAATTCAGGCTTTAACTGGACCTCAGTTTGCTGCTCTGACCACTGATGTCATCGCTTCACTCGGAACTTCACAGGTAGGTGCCATTACAACTGCACAAACAATAGCACTCAAAACAAGTCAACTTAATGCATTGACCACTAGTGAATTAGGCTATTTGAGTACATCTGATATAGCTGTATTAACCACTGCACAAATCATCGGACTCAATACAACTGTTCTCAGTAACTTATCTACTGCGCAAGCCCAAGCTTTAACAACAAGTTCAATCGCTAATTTGACAACTTTAGGAGTTTCTGTATTAACGACAGACTCAGTAGCTGCTTTGTCCCCAACCCAAGTAGCTGCGTTCACCACGCTACAACTGAACTCTATGACTACCAATGAGTTGACGAGCCTCACTACAGCTGATATTGCAAACTTAACTACTGCTCAAGTCAAGGGTTTAAATACAGCGACTATTACTACTTTGACAACAACACAAGTTGTAGCTTTGACAACTGCAGGTGTGTCAGTACTAAACACCGCTGCAGTAAATGCTTTGACCACTGCTCAAGTCTTTTCTTTAACAACTGACCAAGCTAAGTCCCTTACCGTCACTCAACTCAATGCGTTGACAACATCAGGGCTGACCAGTTTAAGTACTTCGGATATTGCATCCCTGACAACAAGCCAAGTGCGTGGCTTATCGACCACGAATGTCAGCGCCTTGACAACTGATGAGATGCAAGCCTTAACGACGAGTAACTTGGTGGTGCTGACATCCACTCAAATCTTGGCATTAAGTACCTCAAGTGTTGCGGCTATCTCTACTGATCAGGCAGCTTCACTGCAATATACTCAAATTAATTCCCTAACTACAACGCAGTTAAGTAATTTGAGTACTACGAATGTAGCAGCTCTTACATCAGTTCAAGTCAGTGGACTAAGTACAAGAATTGTCTTTAGTCTATCAACCGATCAAGTCCAGTCGCTGTCAACTAGTGCAATTGCTGGCCTAACAACCACCGATGTCATTGCGTTGGGCACAACCAATGCAGCTGCACTGACGACTGATCAAGTTGTTGCATTAACTACATCACAAGTTACTGCACTCACAGCAAATCAATTGAATGCCTTCACGACTAGTGAGTTAGTAGCCTTAAGTGCTTCAGACGTTGCTGCATTAACCGTAGGACAACTCAGTGGATTAAATACCTCGACGGTGATCTCTCTGGAAACAAGTCAGATTGCTAACTTAAGCACTACGGGAATAGCAGCACTAAGCACTAATGCAGTTGCCGCGTTAACTACATCTCAAGTATCTGCAATAACTATTGGGCAATTAAACGCCTTGACTGCAAATGAGGTTATAAGTTTGAGTACTGATGGTGTTGCGGCGCTCACAACGGACCAAATTGCTGGAATGTCAACGAGTGTCGTCTATAACCTGACAACCGCGCAAGTTGCAGCTCTAACAACATCTGGTGCCGCCGCTATTACAACCTCCGGTATTGCCGCAATGACAGGTGCTGCTGTTGGGGCTTTCACCACCTCACAGGCATCTAATTTGTCGATAAATCAGTTGAACGCGTTTACCAATGTTAATTTGAGTAGTTTGAGTACTGATGATGTTGCAGCACTGACAACAACTCAGATCGTCGGGCTATCGAGTACAACTGTTTACGGACTAAGTACAGCACAAGTTCAAGCGCTAACAACAGATCAACTTAATTCGTTGACTACAACTGAAATTGCAAGCTTGAGTACTCTTGGAGTTCAAGCATTGACAACAACTCAGATTTCGAATTTGACAACGTCTAGCTTGAACGCTTTGACAACTGCGCAGTTCCAGTCACTGACTACGACTAATGTTGCAGCCCTTACGACAAGTCAGATTTTGAATCTGTCTACGTCAGACTATGCTGCGTTCACAACCGATCAAGCACATGCTTTGACAACTACTCAGACTATGACCTTGGTTGTTGCAGATTATGTGGCACTCGGAACTACAAATATTAGTCATATTCAACAAATAACTCCAATAGTCCTGGATCTAACGGGCGTAGAGGCTTATACAACCTCTAATGTTTCTGGACTCTCTCAGCAGGCGTTCTCTGTACTTACATCGACGAATGCTTCAACTGGAATCCAGACTCAGCAGATTGGTCTATCTGGTGTCACTTTTGACCTTGGTAATACAGGAGCAAGTAACGCTAATGTTGGCTGGATTACCCCAGGAGAGGGCTTCTTGGTTGAATTGCCAAAGGGTGCAACAACCATAACCAATGGATCAGAATTATTTGGTTCAGCCACTGTTTTACCTAATGGTCAAACAGCCGCCAACGGATTTGCAGCGCTATCAGCCTTTGCAAGCAATGGACAAGATATGATCACTGCGAGCGACCCGATATTTAACCAACTTCAAGTTTGGGTGGATACGGGCGTAGGCGGAGCAAATGGTACGACGCCGACAGGTACTTTATTTACCCTCGCACAACTTAATATTCAGTCTTTGAATTTGAACGCAACTGTAGCTAACCAAGCTAGTAACGGTAACGCAATAGGTCTCATTTCGAGCTTTACCACAACGGATGGTAAAACGCATGAAATGGCAGATGTCTGGTTGACATCGGCTGCAGGTTCCAGTACGTCTAGAGCCCCAAGTACCGTTAATCAGCTTTCAAGCGCGCTGAGCCAGTACACAGCCAATGCGGAGGCACCTAATTCACCCTCATTCGGCTCACTGGACGGCACTCAACCTTCGACCCCTGGAACCAATGGCTCGACTGCCGTTTTAGCGAACGCGCTCAGCCAGTACAACGCAAACGGTCAATTGATTGCAAGTATTGCACCGGCAACTCAGATAGCTAGCGCAACGAGCACCAGCCCAAGCGCTCAGCTACTCGGGCAGGCAGCTACCCCTCAGGTTACCGTCACTAAAAACGGGAGTAGTTCAAGCTGACTAGATACTTGGAGCTAGTAGTGGTGCAGGATTCTTGGGTTTTCGTAAACTTGAAGGGTCCTAAAACCAGACTTTTTACGGATTACAGTTTCCTAAGCTAGTGTCGATTAAGACTTATAGTCTTTTAATCGATGGATCAATAAATTGTCAGTGACCCAAATCAACTCATCCTATGAGCTCTCCAGGCTCGGTACCGCTGCAGTTGCTGGAATTCCTCCAGCGACTTGGGCAGGACTGTCGACAAATATTCTGTCAGGGTTGGGTTCGGCTCAAATTGGAGCGCTTACAACGGATCAAATTGGAGCCATGACTCAGGGGCAACTCCAGTTCCTGTCTACAAGTGTATTTTCTCGTTTGTCGCCTCAGCAAATTGCTGCATTGTCCTTAACGCAGTTTCAATCTCTTACTATTGCTCAATTAGGAACACTCACTAATCTTGACATACAAACCTTAAACCCGGGTTTAGTTCAAAATTTACCGCCTAGTATTTTTAAAAATTTAAAAACATCTCAATTAGCAGCGCTTAGTACGAGTGAGTGGGCTAATTTAAGTTCCCTGCAAATCAAAGCGCTAACAACGCTGCAGATCCAAAGTTTGGGGACTGCAGATCTAGCAGCAATTAATGAAAATTCTATGCTCGGTTTGAGCACAGCCGATATTCAAGCCCTTTCTACAAGACAGCTGCAGGCATTTTTACCGAACCAAATTGCACAACTCTCAGTTGCACAAGTTCAAGCAATGAGTGTTAAGCAATTGCAGGCGCTTAGTCCAGTTGCAATTTCTTCTCTCTCTAGCGCAGCCATCGCTGGTCTAACAACAACTCAGGTTGCAGGGCTAATTGTTTCTGATATAGCTGCTCTAAATAATCAGCAAATCAATGCTTTAACGACATCCGAAATTGCGATGTTAAATCTGACTCAAATCCAGGGCTTTAGTGCCGACGCGTTAAAAGCCCTAAACCCTTCACAGTTAGCAGCTTTGAGTCCACTTCAAATCGGTGCCCTGTCGTCGAGTCAAATCAGCGGACTAAGTAATGCGTTTGTCCAATCTTTAACTACCAGTCAATTTGTTGGAATTAGACCTAGTCAAATTCAGTATTTATCTACAGATTCAATTGCAAATCTGACTACCTCAGATACTGTAGTAATGACCACTTCAATGATTGCAAATCTGTCTGCTAATCAATTGGCGGTGTTCAATCCAGAGGATATTGGATATTTGTCCCAGGCTCAATTGCAGTCACTTGGCTCATCGCAAATAAAAAATTTAAGTACTGGCTTTGTGACGACCTTAAGTGACAGTCAAATTTCCGAATTATCGACTCAGCAAATTTCTTACTTTACGACAACACAGCTGCAGTCATTGTTGACAGATCAAATTGAATACTTAACTGAGACACAAGTTAAAAGTCTATCCACAACTGATATTGCTGCATTAACGACAGCTCAAATACAGTCGATGGTTGGTTTCCAACTTAATGCTTTGAGTAGTTCGCAGTGGCAACAGCTTAGTACCTCTCAGGTGTCCGCCTTAAGTGCTACTCAAATCGCAGAACTGGGTACTGCCGGAATTAGTAACCTTACGACCGACTTTTTGAATCAACTTACACCCGCCCAGCTTGGGACTTTGAATATATGGCAAATCCAGGATTTAGGAAAATCAATTGTCAATAACCTGTCAACTACAACTGTTGCAAATTTAAGCATACAACAATTACAAAATCTTAGAAGTGCTCAAATCGCATCGCTGTCGACTTTGAATATTCAATCGATGAGTACAACGCAACTTGCAGCGATATCACCCTCTGCACTTCAGGGGCTATCCTCTGAGAGTATTGGAGCGCTCACCACAGCGCAGGTGAGCGCTTTAACCACGTCACAGGTTAAGGGTTTATCAACCCTTCAGATCGCTTCGCTCAATATTCAAGGCGTTGCTTCGCTCACTACTTCGCAACTGAGCTCTCTTAGTTTGATACAGCTCAATAAAATTAACCCGATTGCAATTTCTAGTTTGAATACTGCAGATGTTGTATTGCTTGGAACAAATGCAATTATTGGCCTAAATTCTGCCCAATTAGGAGCGTTATCTACACAGGCAATTGCTGTGCTCAGCACCGAACAAGTGTCAGTAATGGGCGTTTCTAAGATTGTAGGTTTAAGTTCTTCGCAAATCCATGCAATGACAACTGAACAAATCCAACGACTCAGTTCAAGTCAATTAGGGGCCATCGGTGCTTCGAGTTTTGCAGGATTTGGTACGGCTCAGTTACAAGCACTGACGACAGCCCAAAAAAATGGAATTAGCAACACCCAGCTAAGTAAACTAAGTGCTGCTCAAATTAGTGCTCTTGGTTCAATTACCCCAATTGTGATGGATTTAACGGGTGTTGCTGCTTTTAGCACTTCAAATGTAGCTGGATTGTCATCTACCGCATTTTCTGTTTTGACATCTAAGGGTCCATCCTTGGGCATACAAACCGAGAGAATTGGACAATCCGGAGTTTCGTTTGATTTAGGCAATACTGGAGCTAACAATGCAAGTGTCGGATGGATTACCCCGGGAGAAGGATTTCTAGTTGACCTTCCACCTGGAGCTACGACTATATCCAATGGCTCCGAGCTCTTCGGATCCGCCACACTTTTGCCTAATGGTCAAACTGCATCAAATGGATTTGCAGCGCTTTCTGCGTTTGCGCAGCAAGGAGCAACTGTTATTGATGCAAGCAATCCTATTTTTAACGAATTAAAGGTTTGGGTGGATACGGGTAGCCCAGTTAACGCTGATGGACCTGCATTAAACAATAGCGCTCCAATTGGTACACTTTTTACCCTTTCTCAGCTTAACATTGAGTCGTTATCCCTCACGCCAACTGTCGTTAATGAGTCAAGTAATGGAAATACGATAGGTTTGCGATCGAGTTTTAAAACAACGGACGGAAAAACTCATGAAATGGCAGATGTCTGGCTTGCTTCTACTGCAGCGCCATCTTCCTCTGTGAACCAACTTGCTCAGGCATTAAGTGAGTACACCAGCGGTGGTGGTATTTCTCAGTTGCGCTCTGGGTCACTTGATCAATCGTTTACCTCAGCCGGTGGCGCCGTAACGGTGGTAAGTGCAAACAAAACGATCTCTAAAGCAGGCTCCAGCGCTAGTAATCTGTCTGTTTTAAGTAACATGCTGAGTCAGTACGATAATAATGGGCAACTAATTTCTGGAGTTGTACCCTTGATGCAACCCGTAGCTAGCTCAGCAAATGCTGTAGCTAGTAGCCAACTTGTTGGCTCGCCTAATTTGTCTTCAACTGTCCTTGTTAACAGTAGCTAGTAGCTTGCGACTTAGAAGCTTGCGACTTAGAAGCTAAAATAGAACTTATGGATTTGACGAGCTCCCCTTAAGATTTTTTAGGTTTTTATATCGCTTTTAACGTGGCTTTCAAGCCCCGCCTAATTTCGATATACAAATAAAGCTCCTTAATTCTCAAAAAATAATAGAAAGAGAAAATTCAAAAGTGGCTATTCATACCTCAATTCAATGTCTAACAGTTGTTGCCAAACACTTTGGCGTGCCTGCAATCGCGGAGCGCATTGAACAAGAAAATGCCTTGGCTGGACGTGAACCTTCAGCTCAAGAACTTATAAGAATTGCTAGCAATATTAGCCTCAAGGCCAAGTTTGACAATCTCTCATTTCAAGAATTGCTTTCTTTGACTGGTGTTTTTCCAATACTTGCTAAGTTAAATGATGACGAGTATTGCATTATTGCCGGAGTTTCTAATACCGCTGGCCGCGAATTTATCGTGGTTTTGGATCCCAAGGATCCTCAGGCCTCTATCAAGGAGATGCCATTCCACGAATTTCAGTCTATTTGGTCAGGACGCGTAGTCTTTGTTAAGCGAGTGTATAAACTCACAGATGAGGATCAGCCGTTTGGACTACTATGGTTTTTGCCTGAAATTTTTAAGCAAAAGCACACCTTTCGTGACATAGCCATAACAAACTTTGTTTTAAGCATATTGGGACTTAGCTCGGCCATATTTACACAACTTGTGATCGATAAGGTCTTGGTGCATGAAAGCAAATCAACACTTTGGGTGCTAACTATTGGCATTTTCATAGCGATCATTTTTGAAGTAGTCTTTACCTATCTTCGTCAATACTTGTTGCTTGATGCAACCAATAAGATTGACATGAAGCTCAATCGACGGACATTTGCCCACCTGTTGTCCTTGCCTATTGAGTATTTCGAGCGTAACACAGCTGGATTGGTTGTTCGACAAATGCAACAGATTCAAAGCGTAAGGGCATTTTTAACGGGAAGTATGTTTTTTACGGTTCTGGAGATAGTCTCTTTTATCGTTTTCTTACCCGTTTTATTCATGTATTCCTTTAAGCTTACGCTAATCGTCATATTAATTGCTTTATGCATGGGCTTAGTTGTTCTTTTGCTTATCAAGCCCTTTATGTCAAGACTTGAGAATTTATCAACAGCCGAGAGTGTTAGACAGGGAATGCTTGTTGAGTCTATTCACGGTATTCGCACAGTCAAGTCCTTGGCCCTAGAACCACTGCAGCGTAAGAACTGGGATCAAAGGTCCGCTAATTCTGTGATGCTGAACTTTAGTGTCATGAAAATATCATTTTCTGCGCAAGTCGTGACCCAGTTTCTACAAAGAATAATGCCAATTGCAATCATATTCTTTGGTGCATTGGATGTCTTTGATAAGCAGTTAACTGTTGGTGCGCTTATTTCTTTTCAAATGATGTCGGGTCGCGTAGTCACTCCCATAGTCCAGTTTGTAGGCTTGATCCACGAATATCAACAAACCATGATTGCTGTCCGTATGCTAGGTGGGATGATGAATCACCCTGCAGAGCGCCAGTCAACCTCCGGTCTTAGACCGGTGATCAAAGGTCATATAACTTTCCAAGACGTTTCTTTCAAATATCCTGGAGCCACTTTTTACGCTTTAAACAAGCTCAATTTAAATATTAACCCTGGTGAGATTATTGGAATAGTCGGCAAAAGTGGCTCAGGTAAATCTACTTTTACTAAGTTAATTCAAAGTCTCTATCAGGTTCAAGATGGTCTCATCCGATTTGACGGTGTTGATATTAGAGAGTTGGATCTTTATTACCTGCGAAAGAATATCGGCGTAGTGTTGCAAGAGAATTTCATCTTCAAGGGCACTATTAAAGAAAACATTTCAATCACCAAGCCCGAGGCTTCTTTTGAGGAAGTCGTCAAAGTATCTCAAATTGCTGGTGCAGATGAGTTTATTGAAAAATTAGCTCTTGGATACGATACTCCCCTTGAGGAGAACGGTACGAACCTCTCTGGTGGACAAAGACAACGCTTGGCGATTGCGCGGGCAATTTTGAATCAGCCCAGAGTGCTGATTTTTGACGAAGCCTCTAGTGCTCTCGATCCTGAGAGTGAAGTGATCTTTATGGATAATTTAGCCAAGATTGCAGCCGGTAGAACGGTCATTATTGTTAGTCACCGACTCTCGACCCTGGTTAATTCAGACCGAATTTTCTTCTTTGAGAACGGTCAAATTCTTGACTCTGCTCCTCACAAGCAATTACTACTTCAGTGCAAAGAGTATGCACACCTTTGGTATCAACAGAACGGTAGAACATGAAAAATTTATTTAAATCCAAAAATAAATCTCATGAATTTTTACCCGATGCGGATGAGATTGAGATGACTCCGGTCCCAACAGGCATCTCTTTGACTCTGTATTTGTTATTGTCAATGATCATTTTATTTTTTCTGTGGTCCTACTTTTCTAAAATTGATGAGGTGATATCCACTCGGGGAAAGCTTGTTGCTACGCTCCCAAATATCGTGCTTCAACCAATTGAGACTTCACAAATTGCGACCTTAAACGCAACAGTCGGACAGATTGTAAAGAAGGGCGATATTTTGGCAACTCTGGATCCCACTGTGACTGGTGCGGATTTGAACCAAGTAAAAGAGCGCTTAGCAAGTCTTGATTCACAAGTCAGGCGTTTAGAGGCAGAGCGAGACGGTAAAACCTTTGTGACCGGAAACAATGCGCATGATGCTTTGCAGGGTAATTTAGATGCCGGCAGGAGCGAGGCATTTAAGGCTCGGCTGACCCGTTTGAATGAAAATATTTCAAGGCTAAAGTCCTCAATTACAAACAATGCCTTAGAAATTAAGAACCTAGAAAATAGGTTGCAATCTCTAAAGGAGATTGAGACGATGAATGAGCAGCTTGTGGAAAAGCAGTTTCAGTCCAGAAAAGGGTTGTTAGAGATTCGCGATAAACGCCTAGAGATTGAGAGCACCATGCTTAACGTTCGCAATAAAGACAATGAGTTGCGCAAGGAGTTGTCAGGGACTGAGGCAGACCGCGCAGCTTATGTTAGCGAATACCGTCAAAAGGTATTGGAGGAGCTCGTGACTGCTCAACGCGAGCGAGATGGACTCGCAGAGCAACTGGTGAAGAACCAGAGGCGAAGTAGCTCAATTACGATTGAAGCCCCTGAGAATGCGGTAGTCTTGGAGGTGGCAAAATTATCCAAGGGTTCTGTCATTAGGGAGGCGGAGGCTCTGATTACGTTAGTACCGCTTGAGGCGTTGCTCGAAGCCGAGGTGAAGATTGATGCAAGTGATATCTCTAACATCAATATCGGCGATCCTGTTAGGGTCAAAATTGATGCATTTCCATTTCAAAAGCACGGCATAGTGGAGGGTAGTATCAGTCGGATAAGCCAAGATACAACCAGCAATATGAGTGATGATAAGAAAAATACGTTCGGTTTTTATACAGCTAGGGTGACTCTAAAGGAAATCAGTTTGGATAACCTAAATAAACCTCTCAAAGTTCTGCCAGGTATGACGTTGACGGGGGAGATTGTTGTTGGACGGCGATCCATATTCTCCTATATCGCCTATCCAATTATGAAAACAAAGGATGAGGCGATTCGTGAGTATTAAAATAGAACGTGAAATTGACGTAGTATAAATTTAACACTCCATGTCCTCTTCTGCTGAACCCGTCATATATTTAGATCAGACCCAACAATCTGTATTGTTCGGTGCACTTGAACTTTTTAAGCGGGGAGAATACGGCCTCGCGCAGCCCATATTTGAAAAACTTATTGAACATGGGACGCAGAACTATATTGCCCTTTATTCTTTGTCGGTTATTGAGTCGATTCAGGGCCGTATAGACAAAGCCCTAGAACGCATTAATGCCTCCATTGATATTCATCCGGGATTTGCTAAATCTTTTCTTGTTAGATCTATTTTGTACCGCAATCAGCGTGCATTCTACGATGCGTTAAGGGACGCGCAAAAAGCCTACGAGTTAGATCCCACCTTGGTCGAGTCACAATTACAGATTCAATCTCTAAGCGATGAGATTGCAAGATTGAACGCTGAGTCCTTGGTTGCGTTGCAACCCTTAGCAGATCAGCGCGCTCAAGTCGTTGATGTAATGGCGCTTGCTGATCAGTTCACGCAGTCGGGTCAAACGGATCTAGCCATTAAGGCCTATCAAGAATTTATTGCTATTCCACTTGTTGACCACAAATACATAGCAATGTTTAATTTGGCTGTGTTGCTCAATCAATCTCAACGTGTAGATGAGGCAAAAGAGCTGCTGATAGAGAGCTTGAAAATTAAGCCAGATTTCTTCATGGCCTATCTGAGTTGGGGTACTATCGTCGAGCAACTTGGTAAGTCCGAGGAGGCTGTTGAGGTTTGGTCCTCGGCCCTTAATAATTCACTAATTGATCTACCTGCTCACGCCGACACAAAGATAAAAATCTTGAACAACATAGGACGTGTTCAGGAGAATTTGCGCCGGTATAACGACTCTGAGGCGACTCTGTTTAAGAGCTTAACTGTGGATCCCAATCAAGGACCTGTTCTGCATCACTGGATACACCTGCGACAAAAGCAGTGTTCTTGGCCTGTTATATACGGTACCGAGCATACTCAAGAGGAGGTAATGAGTTCGGCCTCCCCGCTATCAATGCTTGGACTTAGTGCAGATCCTAAGGAGCAACTCAATTGTGCAAAGAAATTTGCATCTGAGAAGGTCGGACAATTTGAGCGGATGGTGCCCTTTAAGCATAACTACGGACACACCAAGTTAAGGGTTGGTTATTTATCCTCTAATTTATCAATGCATGCGGTCTCGCTTTTAACGGTTGAACTATACGAAACGCACGACCGAAATAACGTTGAGGTTCACGCATTTTGTTGGAGTCCCGAGGATGGAACCCCTTTTAGAGAGCGAGTTCGATCAGCCTTTGATTACTTTCATCCGATTTCTGGGCTTAGCGATGAGGCTGCGGCGGAGTTGATCAAGTCACTTGAAATAGACGTAGTTGTGGACCTGCAAGGACTCACCGCAGGTGCGAGGCCCGACTTGATTGCTAGGGGAGCAGCGCCGGTTCAAGTCGCTTACCTTGGTTATCCTGGTAGCTCAGGATTGCCATATGTTGACTATGTTGTTGCAGATCACTTCATCATGCCCCTTGAGTTGTTGCCTTATTTCACTGAGAAGCCGCTTTATTTGCCCACTGTGTTCCAGGTCAGTGACTCTAAAAGGCCTATTGCAACAACGCCAAGTAAAGAATCTTTTGGCTTACCAACGGACAAGCTGATCTTTTGCGCATTTAACAATAACTATAAATTTACGCCCGAAGTGTTTGAGTCGTGGATGCGGATATTAAGGGCTTGTCCAAACAGTATTTTATGGCTGCTCGAGGATAACACCTGGTCTAAAGCCAATCTAACTCAGGCTGCTATGGCCCACGGGGTCCATCCAGATCGACTTAAGTTTGCAGGAAGAATTAACCCGGCAGATTATCTTGCTCGTTTTAGGGCTGCGGACCTGTTTTTGGATACAACACCCTATAACGCTGGTACAACTGCAAATGACGCACTCTGGGCTGGGCTTCCCATACTGACTCTTTCCGGGAAGACGTATGTGTCCAGAATGGCAGGAAGCTTGCTAAACAGTATTGGACTAAATGGGCTAATTACTTTCTCTCACGATGAATATGAGAGAAAAGCCATTGAACTCTACAATAATCCAACGCAGTTATCAAATTACAGGAATCAACTCGCTTTGGCAAAGGAAAATAAGAAGTTATTCAATACTGAAATCTTTTGTCGGGAGTTTGAGGGCGCACTTGTAGCTCTTTTTTCTACTCATTGATTTTTTGTAATCTCGGCTTCTCTGTAATAATAGCCGCATGAGAATTATTTATGGTTGTCCGTCCGACGACACGCCCACTGGGGGCGTAAAAGTTATCTACAAGCAGTCTGAAATCCTAAATAATTTAGGCATAGAGTCTGGGATTTGGCATCCCCAGAAGCCAGATTTTGTTTGTAGTTGGTTTAAGAATAATGTTCGACGTATAGCTGACGCTGAGCTCAATCCAGCTACTGACTTAATTGTGATTCCCGAAATTTGGATTTCGGCTTATTTCAATAACTTAAAAGCCCTTGGGTTTAAGGTTGCTGTTTACGTTCAGAACTGCTACTTTACCCATTTCAACCTCAACCCAGCTCCAAACAACTTAACCCCAGATTTAATGAGGGCAGCTGATTTGTTGTTATCTATCTCTGATGATACGAGTCAGTTTCTGACTGATTTGGTTAAAGCAGATCCAAATAAAGTGATACTGCAGCGTTATTCAATTGATCAGAGTTTGTTTAATGTGGGCGCCAAGAAGAAACTGATCACTTATATGCCTAGAAAACTACCTCAGCATTCACTGAGAGTGGTTGCCGCCTTGAGACCTCTGTTACCACCTGACTGGGTTATATCAGCTATTGAAAAAATGAACGAGACCGAAGTTGCATCGGTGCTTAGCCAATCCGCAGTATTCATGTCTTTTTCTGAGTTTGAGGGTTTGCCCGTTCCCCCCGTAGAAGCTGCAATATCGGGTAACTTGGTGATCGGATATCACGGGGAGGGGGGGCGGCAGTACTGGAGAGAGCCCAATTTTGTAGAAATTGAATGCGGTAATGTTCAAAAGTTTGCATTGACTGTTGTTGATTACGTTCGACAACTCGAGAGCGGACAGTTCCAGTTGAACAGTCTTCTAGAGGGAATCAAGCTACTGAAAAATGAGTTCTCACTAAAGACTGAACTAGATATGCTGAATACCTTTGTTGGTCGGGCGAGGGATTTTTACCCTCAATCAAGCGCATAACAAAGAATTTCGAGCAATGTTTTTCATCCACTTTAGGACTAAATCTCTCGGATCTCAGGTCGATACTCGGTTAGTATTTGCCTCTAATTACCGGCAAACTTATGACCTCAACAATAATTGCCACAAATTTAAATAATAATAAATAATTACAA
>CAIKVH010000099.1 GCA_903830725.1 uncultured Burkholderiales bacterium
AAGACCAAAACAAATTCAAATTTGTAGCCTGAGATAGCTTTAGTCTCGCTCATTGCCTCTGGGCAAGGATTCAAACTTGGTCAGTGGCTTCAAAAATGCCAACTTAACGGTCCCAGTAGGACCGTTTCTTTGCTTGCCAATAATGATTTCAGCTACCCCGGGCTCTTTCGAGTCCTTGTAGTAATAGTCATCGCGGTAGATAAACATAATTACATCAGCATCTTGCTCAATAGCCCCAGACTCTCTCAAATCACTCATCATAGGGCGCTTATCGGTGCGGGTCTCTACGCCGCGGTTAAGCTGAGACAAAGCGATGATGGGGCATTGAAGCTCTTTAGCAAGCATTTTGAGCCCCCTAGAGATCTCACCCAATTCTGTTGCTCTGTTGTCACCGTCGCTAGAGCCGGTGGACATGAGCTGTAAATAGTCGACGACGATGAGACCTAATTTGCCACATTGGCGAGATAGCTTTTTGGCGTTAGCTCTTAACTCACTAGGGTTTAATCCGGGTGTTTCATCTATAAACAAAGAAACCGTTTGCAGTCGCTCTACGGCCTCGTGCAAACGGGGCCATTCGTCATCACTGAGTTTGCCTGTCCGAAGGTGTCCTTGATCGATTCGACCAATTGAGCCCACCATACGAATTGCAAGTTGAGAGGCCCCCATCTCCATGGAGAAGACAGCTACGGGCAATAGCGCAGTAAGAGCAACGTACTCGGCAATATTAATGGCAAGGGCAGTTTTGCCCATAGACGGCCTAGCTGCCAATACAATTAAATCACCGGGTTGCAGTCCTGAGGTCATCTCATCAAAATCAGCAAATCCACTCGGAACACCCGTAATGTCATCGGGATATTTAGACATCTCATCGACGCGGTCTAAAAGATTAATGATGAGTTTGTCTATAGGCTGAAAGCCCTGTCTTAAGCCAGAACCTTCTTCGCCTATATTAAAAATCTTTTGTTCAGCTTCCTCTAATATCTGCGAAACCGGTCGACCTTTTGTATTGAACGCCTCGGTTGCAATTTCGTCACTTGCAACCACGAGTTTGCGCAAAATTGCGCGCTCTCGAACAATCTCAGCGTAGCGTTTTATATTACCAGCGCTCGGGACATACTGGGCTAAGGCGTTTAACTCACCCAGTCCTCCTACAGCATCAGCCTTACCTTGCTCCAGCAAAGCCTCATATACCGTTATCACGTCTGCTGGACGCGTTCCGGTAATGAGGCTCTTTATGGATGCGTAAATTAATCGATGTTCAAATTTATAGAAGTCGCTTTCCGACAGCACATCTGACACTCGGTCCCAGGCTGAGTTATCCAAAAGCAGTCCGCCCAGTACGCAGGATTCAGCTTCAATGGAGTGCGGGGGCACCCGCAGCTGTGCCAACTGAGGATCAGCCAAGTTGGAGGGGAACTTCTTTCGGGAACGAAACGCGGTTGACATTGGTACTTTCAAACAAATTAAAAAACACCACCTCATACCTTGAGGACAAGTATTTTTCTTAATTACGCACTATACATCTGTCTGAGTTATAGCAGGGACTTGTAAAGCATTTTTGATGTGCATAAAGCTGTTAATAAAGCGTTTAAAACCGGTGGAAGATGCATCCATAACTCACCACAGGCGTAAGTTACAAAGGAAAGAGTTTGGCATATAAAAAAAGGGACAAAACCAAATTAATGGCTTTCTCCCTTTTTTATATCTGCCCGCCCTTGTTCGAGGGGGGAAGCTCTGTCTCTGAGCACACTAAGCGCTCATGAGCAACTTAGGTCTTAGGCGGTTTCGCCGTAGACACTAACATTAATTTCAACAACTACGTCTGTATGCAACGAAACACTCACGCTACTATCACCGACAACCTTAATGGGACCATTAGGCATGCGGATTTGTGACTTGAGAATGGAGTATCCACCTTTGGAGAGCTCATCGGCAATGTCGTGATTGGTGACCGAACCAAATAAACGGCCATCTACACCTGATTTCTGAGTAACCTTAACTGTCGTGCCCGCGAGCTTCTCGCCCAGCGCGCTAGCGGCAGCGAGTTTTTCAGCAGCTAATTTCTCAAGCTCTGCGCGGCGAGCTTCAAAATCTTTGATTGCAGCGTCAGTAGCACGTTTTGCACGACCAGATGGAATCAAAAAGTTACGAGCGAACCCATCTTTAACTTTAACTACGTCACCTAAGTCACCCAGGTTGACTACTTTGTCTAGAAGAATAATTTGCATGATTGAGCTTTCCTTAGATCTTGTGTTGATCGGTGTACGGCAACATCGCAAGAAAGCGTGAACGCTTGATAGCAGTGTTGAGTTGGCGCTGGAAAATAGCGCGTGTGCCTGTCAAACGAGCAGGAATGATCTTGCCGTTCTCGGCGATGAAGTCACGCAATGTGTCGATATCTTTGTAATCAATTTCTTCGACACCAGTTACTGTAAAGCGGCAAAAGCGCTTACGCTTAAACAGCAATGATTGTGTGTTGCGCTTGGGGCGCTTGTCTTTGTTAAATTTTTTAAATGTGGCCATGATATGAGCCTCCCTTATAACTTTGAAACTTCTTGTATATGAAAAATAACAGTTTTATACGACTTTGGTGAAACCAAGAAACCGACTAATCCAAGAGGGGTACCTAGTGGGGTGTCAGATATGGCCTTAACCAAATCTCCCATCACCAGGGCCCGAATGGACAACCTGACCTGCCTTTTACGACCTAACTCCTCCAACTCCATCTGATGCTCTAGTAGCAGATCAAGTGCGGGTAAGCCAGCAGGGGTAAAACGTTGCGCTGAAATTTCAACAATCGTTGCGCTAAGTTCTACTCGGTTCACGCCTTTCGTAAGATTTAACTGTTGCTATAGAGAATTTAAGCCTGGAACTCAGATTGCTGAGCTTTACGGGCCTCTTCACGCTCGACGGACTTCATCATGACTGAGGGGCCTGTCTCGGCCTTCTTCTTCAGAACAGTCAAATGACGAAGTACTGCGTCGTTGAATTTAAATGCGTGCTCAAGCTCAGCCATGATCTCTTGGTTAGCTTCAATGTTCACACAAATGTAGTGAGCCTTGGCTAATTTGTTAATCATGTAGGCCAATTGACGGCGGCCCCAATCTTCGATGCGATGGATCGCACCGCCACCTGCCGTAATCATGCTCTTGTAACGATCGAGCATGGCAGGGACTTGTTCACTTTGATCAGGATGGATCAAAAGTATGATTTCGTAATGACGCATAGACACTCCTTGTGGGTTGAGCCCCCCAACGGCGTCTAGACGTGGTAGGGCAAGGCAAAGACCAATATTATAACCTGATCTACCTGAATCATCCTAATAGGCTGCACTTTTGAACATTGAAGGGCACATAATTTAATTTTTAAGTATGTAATAAACAATAAAAATTAATACTTTTAATATATAAAATTTTTATGGGAAATGGGGTTAGTCGTGTTTAGAGTTTGAGGAACAAGACAGTAAATCAATGCCGGGATGAAACACCTACTCTTTCATCTTTAACTTAGGTTGCCCAAAAAGCAAGTCAAAGGTCCACGTGTAAATAAAAGTCCCAAACAGGAAAAATACTGTAACAGCTATATCCATGAGGAAAGCTTTTGTGTAAGTTATGTCAAACCACCAAGCAAAGAGAATCGTAAAGATCACGAGTAGTGGCAACTCAAATCCAACTGCATGCATGATCCGGCGCACAACTGTCCTTTGAGGGGAGACTTGGCGGTGCTCCCAAATCTCAAACCAATGGTTAAAGAGCCAATTCCATAAAACGGCAACGGCAGAACCAGTGACCGCCATTACGCTTGAGTGCGCCACACTTTGATCTGACAAAAAAGAAAGGCCCAGACTCGAGCAGCCAATTGCGAGCGCCTCAGAGGTGACTAGGAATAACACTCTTCTTCGCCACCCTTGAAGGGAACAAAGAAGAGGATGTTTAAGATGAAGGTGCGGATCTAATTGCAAGTGACAATCACTTTTTACCCAAAGACTTCCAGGTCTCAATCACGCTGTCTGGATTGAGGGAAATGGAGGCGATACCTTGATCCACTAACCAGTGCGCAAAGTCAGGGTGATCGCTGGGACCTTGGCCACAAATACCAACGTATTTGCCACTCTTTAAACACGCATCAATGGCGTTCTTTAAAAGTACTTTGACTGCGGGGTCGCGCTCATCAAAATCTGCTGCAAGTAGGGGCATACCAGAGTCACGATCCAATCCAAGCGTTAACTGGGTTAAGTCATTTGATCCAATTGAAAAACCGTCAAAATACTCTAAGAACTGATCAGCCAACACTGCGTTACTTGGTATTTCGCACATCATAATTAATTTCAGTTCGTCAAGACCGCGCTTGAGCCCAAAGTTGGCTAGCAATTCAGTTACCGCCTTAGCCTGTCCAAGCGTTCTAACAAAGGGCACCATTACTTGAACATTTGTCAAACCCATCTCGTTGCGAACACGCTTGATAGCCTCACACTCCATTTCAAACGCGGGTCTAAAGTCTAGCGCTAAGTAGCGGGCAGCACCTCTGAAACCGAGCATTGGATTTTCTTCCTCAGGCTCATAACGACTTCCTCCGATGAGTTTTCTGTACTCATTAGACTTAAAGTCAGACAATCGAACAATCACAGGCTTGGGCCAAAAGGCGGCAGCAATTGTTGCAACTCCTTCTGCGACCTTGTCTACATAAAAAGCCTTCGGAGAGGCGTGACCTCTTGCAACGGATTCAACAGCTTTTTTAAGATCCATATCCACATTTGGATAATCCAAAATCGCTTTAGGATGAATACCAATGTTGTTGTTGATGATGAATTCCAAACGGGCCAAGCCAACCCCTTCGTTTGGCAGTTGGGCAAAGTCAAAAGCCAACTGGGGATTTCCTACATTCATCATGATCTTGGTGGAAATCTTGGGCATAGTGCCCCGCTCCACCTCACTCACCTCTGTCTCCAGTAAACCGTCATAAATAAAACCCGTGTCCCCTTCCGCACAACTCACTGTAACTAGTGTTTTGTCTGTAAGTGTCTCGGTTGCATCGCCGCATCCAACCACGGCAGGAATGCCTAGCTCGCGAGCAATAATCGCTGCGTGACACGTGCGCCCCCCTCGGTTGGTCACAATAGCGGCGGCGCGCTTCATAACCGGCTCCCAGTTAGGGTCCGTCATATCTGTCACCAAAATATCGCCCGCCTGGACCTGATCCATCTCTGAAATTGAGTGAACTAAGCGAATATGGCCAGTCCCAATCTTTTGCCCAATAGCGCGTCCCTCAGCTAGCACTGTTCCAGTTGCTTTTAACTTATAGCGCAGTTCAGCCTTCCCCTTTTGTTGGCTCTTCACAGTCTCAGGTCTGGCCTGCAGGATGTATATCTGACCATCCACACCGTCCTTACCCCACTCAATGTCCATGGGACGAGCGTAATGCTGCTCAATGATGAGTGCATATTTTGCAAGTTGCTCGACATCAGCATCTGTTAATGAAAAACGATTTCGCAACTCAACTGGTACATCAATCGTTTTAACAAGATCCCCAGTCTTTTGTTTCTCATCAGCGCTAGAGAATGTCATCTGAATTAGTTTTGATCCTAGATTTCGGCGAATGATGGCACGTTTATTTGCGCGGATCATTGGTTTGTGAACGTAAAACTCATCCGGATTGACTGCACCCTGAACCACGGTCTCCCCTAGTCCGTAGCTTGAGGTAATGAAAACTACATCCTCAAATCCAGACTCAGTGTCAATCGTAAACATCACGCCGGCAGCCCCCTTATCAGAGCGAACCATACGCTGGACTCCAGCGGACAAAGCGACACCTGCGTGCTCAAACCCCTTGTGGACTCTGTAACTAATAGCGCGGTCGTTATAAAGGGAGGCGAACACCTCTTTCATTTTGTGCAAGATGTCGGGTAAACCAACTACGTTTAAAAATGTCTCCTGCTGCCCGGCAAAAGAAGCATCGGGCAAATCTTCCGCAGTAGCGGATGAACGCACAGCATAAGATGCTTCTGATTGCAAGCCGTTTAGCTTGTCAAAAGCAAGACCGATTTCACGCTCCAGATCAGAAGGGAATGGCTGACTAAGAATCCAGCCTCTTATTTCAGCACCAACTTTTGCAAGGGACCTAAC
>CAIKVH010000100.1 GCA_903830725.1 uncultured Burkholderiales bacterium
CTGCCACGCTAGAGCGTTTGCAGTAAGAGTCTCTATTTTAAGTCATCAACCTCAAAAGCCAGCTAATTAGAGAATTACGCCGGATTCCAGAGGTTGGGCACCACAGTATTGGCATAACCAGAAACGAATGACTTCTCGGCACCGGTTGTAGGATCAAATACCGAGCGATGAATACGGCCGATATTGCCGCCATAGACGTGAATACTGATTGAAGTCCTATCGCTTAGGCTATTCTCGACCACATGAATGTCGTGAGTATCTGGGGATACGGTATCGACGTGTCCAGGCAGGCTGACGCATGCATTACCCGCCTTAAAGCTAGCGTCTGCTTGGCGATAATAGGGGGTGCCTGTTTCTTGACCGCGCAACTGACCAATCATTCCCCAAACAGTGTGATTGTGCAGTGGTGTTTTTTGTCCAGGACCCCAAACGAAACTCACAACAGAGAATCGATCCAAGGGGTCGGCATACAGGAGGTGTTGCTGGTAATACTGTGGGTGCGGTTTAGTGAACTCTTCGGGCAACCAATCATCGACTGAAATCAGTTTCTCCAGCATTTGCTTGCCCTCGGTAAAGACAATCTCTTCGCTTGGCTTTTTCTCGAGCAATAAGCTGAGTTCTTTAACAAAGGTCAGTAATTTTCCATCAGGCATATTCCGCTCCCCTACTAATTTTACTCAGCCAGAAATAACCCATCAGGCCATGCCTTGGGTTTTAGTGTATTGGTATCTACGCAGACGATATGTAATAGGGCACTGGCAATGATTTCTAAATCATCGCTGCCAATCACTTTTCTCTGCGCAGTTTGTTTTACTGATATCTGAGTGCGACCGCGATGCTCAATTACCTGATCAATGTACAGAATGTCATCCAAGCGGCCCGGTTTGTAGAAGTTCATTGTGAGTTCTCGTACAGGCATCACGATATTGAGTTCGTTAACTAACTTGGTAGGGCTTAAACCTCTTTTGGCAAGCCACTCTGCGCGACTGCGTTCAAAAATTTCTAGGTAACGTCCGTGATAGACAAAACCGGCTGCATCGGTATCTGAGTAACAGACTCGATGGGTATATGTAAAAGCGCTGGTATTTGGATTGGGGTGAGAGGTCATTGGTTATTAAATCTATTTTGACAATACGAGAATCATATTACGATGAGCAATGCCAGCCTCATCATAGGTAGGCCCCTGCGCCTGAAAGCCTAGTTTTTCATAGAAGGGAATAGCGCTTACTTGGGAATGTAGGACGATAGACTCGAATTCTTGGGATTTAGCTAGATCAATCAGCATTTCTAAGACTTGTCTGCCAACCCCCTGATTTCTGAATTGGGCTAAGACAGCCATGCGTCCGATTTGAGCTTGTCTATTACCTAAATCTACCAATCTTCCGGTGCCAATACAGCGCCCATTCAGATTGGCTAGGGCATGTGCCGCGGAGGGGTCGAATTTATCTAATTCAAGCTCCGCTGGAACGCCTTGCTCCCGAATAAATACCTCTTGGCGCACCAAAAAGGCCTCCAGCTCAGCCTCTTTCCAGGGTTTTATCAGTATTTCCAAGGCAGATGGTCTCAAATTGCTTTTAATAGCTCAATTTACCAAACAAAGGGGGCGTGAGCATAGTTCGATTCCGTACCAAAAGTGCCCCATTCCATGGTTACAATGAATTGTGGCTCTAAATTGAGCCCACCCGAAACCTTTTACTCAATTAGGAGTTATCTTGAAGAAATCTTTATTAGCTGGTTTGTTTGCAACAGTTGGCATTACCTTTGCAAGCTCTGTTTTTGCACAACTTCCTGCAAAGATGTTGCCTTTGGCGGCTGAGGTTGTTGTTTTGAGCGCAACTGTTGATTCAGTAGATGCTAAAAAGCGCATCGTTGTATTGAAAGATGCTAACGGTAATTTGGCGCAGATGAACGTTGCTAAGTCAGTAAATGATTTAGATAAAGTTAAAAAGGGCGACGTATTCTTGGTTGAGCATGCTCAAGCGGTTGCGGTTGGCTTGACTGCTGTTGGTAAAGGTCAAAAACCAGGCGTCTCAGGTGTGCGTTCTGTAGTGATCGCCGGCAAAGGCGCTACTAAGCCTTTTGAGGAGACAACAGAAACTGTTTATGCAACTGTAAAGATCTCAACCATTGATCAAAAGACACGTATCGTAAGCTTCACATTACCAAGTGGCGAGAAGCAAAAAGTTAAAGTAGATCCAGCTGTTTTGGGCCTTGAGAAATTCAAAGCTGGTGATGACGTCATGGTTGAGTTTGTTGACGACACAGCAATTGGCTTCGTAACACCAAAGAAATAATCAATACTAAGTAGCCTATAACTGGTCAGTAGGACGGTTGTAAAAAAGCCCGCAAATGCGGGCTTTTTGTTTGATGCGGCTAGATTATTTTTTAGCGTTCGGAAAGAAAAGCTGCTCGCCATCAATCTTGTAGCTAGCAATAACATCTTGACCATTTTTCGAAATGAGCCAATCAATAAATTCTTGACCCTGTGCTTTTTTCACATGAGGGAACTTAGCTGGATTAACCAACATCACACCATATTGATTGAATAGCTTTGGATCGCCTTGCACAAGGATCACGAGGTCACCACGATTCTTAAAGCTGAGCCAAGTAGCGCGATCGGCCAAAATATAGCCATTCATTGCAGAAGCAGTATTCAGAGCAGGCCCCATACCAGAGCCTGTTTCTTTGTACCAAGACTGATTGGAAGAGGGGGTGATGCCTGCACCTTTCCAGTAGCGAAGCTCTGCAGCATGTGTACCGCTTTTATCTGCACGTGATACAAAAGGAGCTTGTGCAGTAGCAATTTTTTGGAGTGCAACTTGAATATCCTTGCCACCAGCAATTTTTGCGGGATCTGATTTGGGTCCGATGAGAATGAAGTCGTTGTACATCACTTCGTAACGCTTAGTAGAAAAGCCTTCTTCAACAAACTTCTCTTCAGCAGGTTTGTCATGAACAAA
>CAIKVH010000101.1 GCA_903830725.1 uncultured Burkholderiales bacterium
CTGAGCAGTACCTTTATAAACATAATATGCTAGTCCTGTAGAGAGTGCGTAAAGCTGATCTGCTCGTTGTGGCATTTTGAATTCAACTTCTCCCAGCAAAAGTGCATTTATGTCTTGCAACTCAGCAGCGTTTTTCCTAAAGGCTAGAAACTCTATACCAGCGCCAACACCTACCAATCCGTGCACGATGATGGCCAGTGCGTCGGGGGACAACCCTCCAGCGTGTTCTACTGCAATAGCCACTCGCTCCCATGACCTAGGGCTGGGCCATCCGCGTTCTAGGTTTCCGTTCATGTTAAAAAAGCATTCGGGTTTATATTTCAAGAATGCAATAACATCTGGATTTAAACCCTTGTTAACTGCCCAGTGCACCCACTGGTTCAGATCTGCCTGCAACTCAATATGACAAAACCTGTTGGCCAAGGCGCTTGATATCGGCATAGATACCGCTTTATCTGTAGATTTATTACCGGCACCGACAATCAACCATCCATCTGGTAATTTATATTCTTGTCCTAATTTGCGGTCCAAAATGAACTCATACGCAGCAGTCTGAATACTGCGGTCACACGAGCTTAGTTCATCAAACAAAATGATGCCCCTCCCCTGTCTTGGCCATTCACTCGAGAGTAGCCAACGGACTTCATTCCCTGCAGGCAGGGGAACAGGTATGCCTGAGAAATCCACAGGCTCCTTTTGGGAAAGTCTTATGTCTATGAACCCAATCCCCATTTCGCTACATAAGTCTTTAATTAAAGTTGACTTTCCTATGCCGGGGCTTCCCCAAAGTAGACAGGGTCCAATTTCTTTTGCAAGAGTGGGTTTATCCCACAATAACTGAAGTTGGAACTTTAAGATTTGGGTTGCTTGTGAAATGGTTGCCGTTATCTCGTTCATTGTGCTCACTTATTAAATTTGTTTAATTAAATTGATATTTGCTGAAAAAGTTCATTAACGAACCGCCTGAAATACATAAACTGCCTTACTTAAGAGTTACGCTACACTGAGTTCGTTTTGTAACTGATTACTAGTTAAGCGCCCGCCGAGTACGAGAGCCATTGCAGCCCTTTTAAACTCCGCTTTTGACATCCTTTGTTCACAATCACACTCAGGTGGATTTGCCGCCAATCGCACAAGTTGAGTCCTCGCTTCAACCGGATTAATTAACAACTCAGCAGCAAAGTATTTCAAAACATCTTCATAACTGCTGTGCTGCGTGATGACCTTTTGCGCTTGCCCGAGCACAGCAGTAACATCTAACTTTCTTGAGCGCTCCAAGCGAAGTATCCAATGAGAGATATCGATCATGTACCCAGACAGATGAGACATCTTAAACTTGAAATAGATTCTGTAAATATCACTCAAAAAAGCAAGTATTGACTCATGATTGCGTAGGTTGTTTTCAGACAACTGAACACCAATTAGCCAATTTGCATCTAATATTGCACTGTAGCCAGAGGTTGGCTTGGTCAGCTCATCCGTCATGGCTAAGACGCAGTTTTTCTGCCCCTCTAGCATCCAACATGCTCTCCAGATTTCAAAATCCGCTCTCCATCCGTCTTGCCCGAGATCGCTTGGGAACATCCAACGCCAAGTGCTGAGTGCTTGCTGAGTCACCGCGGGAGTCAAAGGCTTGCTCGCCTTAAAATGATGAGGGAGGTGATGACGCGTGTAGAGCTCACACCTTGCCTGCCAAATCTCGTTGAGGGGTATTTGTGAATCTAGCAAAGCTTTAAGAGTCATCAGAATTTGAGGGACATGTCTTGACCCAGCAGCGTAGGTGAGGATGGCTCGAAATTCAGGCCACGCTTCTACATCTGCAGCGAGAACTCGCTCTTGGAGTTGCTTTAATAGCCCCTCATTCATAATAATTCGGGACTTACCAATGAGTTGTTTTGGAATTCTTCCCTCACAAACCCAGGCACTGCCGGTTACGAACTCAACATCCTTCAGCGCGTTACACCGTATTAAACTGATATCCGAGGGTTGAGTAGTTTTTAATGTGTGAGTGGGTGAATCGACTAAAAATAACTCATCTACTCTGAGGTCAACAAAGACCCCCTGCTTGTCGCCGCTACGCTCTCGTAAATGTAGTGTCCCCAAGTTAGCCGCCCCAGTGAGTTGTTTAAGCTTTGGGGAACGACTCACGACTGTATTTTGTAGGTCTGTTTCAAAAATAATGCTCTCAAGATTCACTGCAGCAGAGATTTCCAGTACGGCTAAGCTCGCACCCTTAAGTGCTAGGGATCGCAAGTTGGTGATGTAAGGCAACAACATTACTTGAATAGGGTCGGGGAGTGACAAGTTCAATGATTGCAAACACGAGGTTTGATCTTCCAACAAAACACATAAGTTAGCCTGGGGTTTATCCTTTAGCGAGGTATATGTATTTACGGGTCCAATCCAGGCCCCATTTAGCTTGGATAATGTCTGAGTCTCATACTTAAAGGTCCTCAACTCATCATTTCTAGTCCAACACGCATCCAAAGATGCGACGATCCCCTCGCAAATCAATTGGGGGGGGACGTCCCCCGAATCGATATGTATATATGCATTGCATCCTGGTGGTAAGACAATTTTGCGTAAATCTGGGCATCCCAGAATACATATGTGTACATCAACAGCAGCACAGTCTAAATAGATTTCTTTTAGGCCTTTGCATTTGTATAAATCCAAAGCTTTAAGATCTGCGCATCCGGCACGGATTACAGATAAGTCTTGGCTTGTTAGGGTGATGCCCCCGCTTACACTAAGATGACTGCTAAACTCATGTGCGGTTGGATTTGAAGATAAATAAAGCATATTTCGTCAGAGGCTGTTAGAGTGAAATTTATTACACCATCTCCCTTAGACATTTGGTGACTATCCCATGTAAGCATTCAGCAAGCTAATTAAAAGCCAACGGCAGTAGTACTAAAGTTGCCTCTCTTGAATCAAATCTCCTTCAACGCGGATAGATATACAAAATATGTCGATCTATAGGTGCATACTTTAAAGAACTTACTGAGACGAAGCTCAGTTAAAAAATCTTTATAAGTCTCGCTTAGGAATTGAATCAATGAGTCAAGTTAATTGTTTAACTGTAAACGATAACCCCCCCAAGAAAATGGAGGATGAATACGGCATTGAAATACGGGACACAGGTGTACCTGCAGTTTTTGATGCTTGTTGTAAAAAATGGGCGATTAAGGCATTGGTAGAAATGGGAGGCCACACTAATATCCTTCGTCTACAAAACTGTGCAGAGCCAGAATTACTTCGTTATTTGGGAATCCATGCGAATCTAGAAGAGTCGTATGAGCAAACTCTTGTCCTCAATGCAGTCAAAGAGAAATACAAAGAATTGGTTAACCCAAACCAGCTTATCCCAGTCAATACTACGCTGAATAAAAATATTGATTGGCTTGGGAAGCAATTAGGATTATCTGAAAATGATCAAAAAATATTGCTACTTTGTGTTTTAGAGAAACACAATATCTTTCTCAAACAATCTCTTGCCGCAATTGGTGAGATGAAAGAATCTAAATTGATGAGCGTTGTCTCTATCTTATTGGATATTCCACTGCGCTGCGTTTATGATGCATTTGCAGAACACGGTCTACTTACAAGAACGGGGTTGCTCACCACCATTACGTATTTAGATTCTCTTGACTTTGGAAGTAAAGTGGATTTAATCAGTGGGTTGGCTGAACGATTGATGGAGGAACAAACTGATTTTTTTGATATCTTCAAGCACAATTTTGTTGCAGCTCCAAAACCATCTCTCAAGATTGAGGACTATGCACACGTCTCAAATAAAGTTGAAAATGCTGTGCATTTACTGAAAACCGCTATAAAAGAAAAGCGTATCGGTACCAACATCTTGTTGTTCTCAAAACCCGGCACAGGCAAGAGCGAATTGGCCAGAGTGATTGCTGAGGAAGTCGGTGCTGATGCATTTGAGGTCAGCGTGGGCGGTCGACCCGGTGAGCGCTATAGCAATGTGAACCGACTCTCAGCTTATATGCTGTCTCAGACCATCCTTGCCAAATCACCCAATAAGCTCATCATCTTTGACGAGTGTGAGGATATATCCACTAAACGCGACGATGAAGATCAGTTTATGAAACCACGACGCTCATCCGGCAAAGGGATGAAAGGGGCGATGAACCAATTGCTTGAGACCAACAATGTGCCATGCATCTTTATCACCAATGATCTGGGCTGTTTTCAGGACCCTGCATTTCTAAGACGCATTGATATATGCATTCAACTTGAGATTCCCCCATTAAGTGTTCGAGTCGATATGCTCAAAACATTCACAACTGGTATGCAAGTTTCTGAGGAGTGGTGTAAGCAAACGGCCTCAAATGAATCAATTTCTCCTGCAATGATGAGCAAAGCGGTCAATGTCGCGAACGCTATTCAGGCATCAAGCAAGAATTCATTGGCCGAGCAAGTTCTAAGCGAACTGCTTGACTCCTCCCTTAAAGCCCAATCTATTCAAGTAAAGCCCAAAAAATCTCAATCCAACGCCCTAAACTACAACCTTGACTACGTCAACACTGATGTAAATTTAAAAGAGATCACAGAATCATTAAAAACCCACGCCTGCGCTCGAATATTGCTTTACGGAGTTAGTGGCTCGGGCAAATCCGCTTACGCTTTGCACCTTGCTGAATCAATTGGTAAACGCGCCATTATTAAACAAGCCTCCGATATATTTTCAAAGTACCTTGGGGATACAGAAAAATGCATTGCTCAAATGTTCTCGGAGGCAAAAGAAGAAAGTGCAGTGCTCATACTTGACGAAGCGGACAGTTACTTAAGAGACAGAACCCAGGGTCTCAAGAGCTTTGAGATAACCATTGTTAATGAGATGCTCACACAAATGGAAGCGTTTGAAGGTATCTTCATTGCCACAACCAATTTGATTGATTTTATTTGTCCCAGCGCCATGCGTCGATTTGATTTAAAGGCAAAGTTTGATTATTTAAAACCCAACGATGCAATCACAGTCTTTAATGAAACTTGTAAACTCTTAAATGTAGAACCGTATCTAGCCGATGACATAAGTGCTAGACAACTCACTCAACTAAGCCCGGGTGATTTTTCTGTGGTTTTCCGTCAAGCGAAATTCAAAAAAATAACGACTTACCAACAAGTTTTAAAAATACTTGAACAAGAAAAATCAATAAAAAATCTTACTCTAAATTCTAAAATGGGATTTTTAACGAACTAACACGAAGTGCTCTTTTAGCAGATCAGTACATGTTAACTGCTGCTATCAAGTCATTTTTAACTCGGGCTTTAACAAATGCAGGAGAAATAACTTTAATATGTGTACTCATGCTGAGTATCCAGTAAATGAGTCTCTCGGTTAAAGGCACCGTTGCTTCTAAAAAGTACGCGCGCTCTGAATCTGGTAGGTCTGGGGAGGATTTTGGATCTACTTTAATGACCTGATCTTCGCTGAGCTTGGTCTCACGTATCCACTGAGTTGAGGCATCAACATGAAGTTTTAGCTCAATGGGCATACCAATTAATTCTTCATCAAAAGTGGGGTAACCTATACCCTTTCTAATATGTTTATCAATTGTAGGAATCGGAGTCGCTAGGTACTCACCTAGGGTAGTCTTTGCACTTGTGATTCGGTGCATTAAATAATTTCTTAATTTTCCAGTTGTACCTCTTGAATTAGCCACCAAGTAACACCTAACCCCTTGTTGCAAGATCGCTTGGGGTTGAACCACCGTTGTTGACTTGTGGTTGTACTCGATTTCTAGAAGCTCACCATTCAAAAGTGCTTCGTGAACAGTTTTCTCAATCTCGGGCAAAATTTCGGGACGGGTGAAGGCAATCGTCTCTGGCAGGTAGTAAATTCTCTCTAGCCAAGCGTCAGCAAGGGACTTTGATTTGATTTTAGAAGCCCCTTGTTCTCTTGCTATGGCTGCAGCCTCCGTTCCAGCGGCTTTGAAAAAGCCAGACAAAGCATTCCAACGGTTCTTGGGAAGTAAATCGATACCCTGTTTTTGTAGGACACCAAAAGCAATCATTTCGTCTGTAGTCAATCCACTGATCTTAAGAGGTGGAGCATCTTTTCTCCAATAGGCAGAGAACTCTTTGACGTCATTGAAAGGAGTTTTAACTGCTTTTCTTTTCTTGGCACTTGGTCTTTTTGCCTTTGGAGAGACAAGCACCAAATCTTCCCCTACAACATCCGCTAGTTTTATAAGATTGCGCTGTAGTTTTCGCGTGAATGAGGCGTCAGAGATATCCTCCTGGAATTCTGTTGCCAATGCCTTGAAAAAGTCAGATGTCTTTATTGGCCCCCTGTCTTGGCTTGGAATACGCTTTAACATTTCCCATTGCAATTTATCCATCGGGGCACCTCCAAAATTTTTGAAATTATATCATTATAGACATATTATGTCTTTTAAGAATCATAGGATCTAGCAATCTATGTAACAGACCCCCAAATATGAATTTCACAAACATAAAAGACACTAAGCAATGTGACATTCTTGCTTGTACCCTTTGGACAACCACTGAGCTTGAACTATTTGAATATATATGGGATATTTGCAATCATTCGACCTCTCTCGACAGCACACTTTCTGTTTATGATTTACGAACTATTTTTGATACACAAATATTCCAAACCTGTAGCGACCAAGAGCTTATTTATAGATTCAAAAGATTGAATAAATTCTTGATTGATCACCAATTGGTTAGAGAAGAGATTTTTATCTTCAGTATATTTATTCCCTCAAATAGATTTTTCATTCAATTTAGGAAAACCAGTGATTGGCAGCAAATATCCAAAAATGTAAGAAAACAAATTAATGAATCATTAAAGATCGCCCTTAAGAGAAGAAAAATAGAAAGCAATACGGCAAAGCAGTCTGTTGCGGAATACTTTTTTTCATTCAAATCTTTACTTATTGATGATGTTTATAAATATAAAAATATAGTCTACGAAAGGGTTGGGGAGGGAATTAATGTAGAAGAGGCATTTAAATGTTTCAAACTGATTTAATCAGATTAAAATTGGTTCTCAAGATAATCATTATTCACTATTACGCCCAGTTTTAATCAAGTCCATAAAATGCAAAACAAACCTAACTATGGTCGTCTCTATTCTGCCTCTGACTTGGTCGCTTATTTAGGATGTCACCACAGGACTGAGCTCGATCTAAAACGTCTGAATGGTTGGGACAAAAAACCCAAGGACGCTGATGATGCAACCCAACTCATTCAAAACTACGGCGATAGGCATGAACGTGAATATCTACACGAGTTGATTGAGAGAGGCCTGAACGTTGTCCAGATTGACAAGGAAACGCCCCTAGAAATACAACTACAACAAACGAATGCAGCCATTCGAGGCGGAGCAGATGTTATTTTTCAGGCAACATTGATTCAACCACCATTTATTGGATACGCTGATTTCTTTATCAAAGTCCCCGGTCAATCCAAATTAGGAGACTACCACTACGAAGTAATTGATACCAAACTTGCAAAAAGTAGTCGCGGCAAGTTTGTCATGCAACTTTGCTTATACGCGGAAATGTTAGCCGAGATTCAAGGAGTAATGCCTAAACAATTGCACATAGTTTTAGGAAAACTTGATCCCGAGGAGGCCAGACTGAAGGGCCTAGATCCTCATCGCTCCAACACCACAGTGCTTCAAACCCGTGATTATTACGATTACTTTAAAGTTACAAAAGAGCACTTTCTAAGCTATATAACTAAGCTCGAGCAGCAACCTCCAGTCGTTGCGACCCTCCCCGAACCCGTTAAAGCTTGTGATCTTTGCGGATGGACTGATCATTGCACTTCGTATTGGAGTGAAACAGATCACCTGTCCCAAGTTGCTGGAATTAGAAAAGATCAAATTATTAAACTCCAATCTCAGGGCGTTCAGACGATGAAATCCTTGAGTGAATTAAATATCTCTATTCCTGGCATCTCTAATACCGTCCTTCATAGGATTAAAAAACAGGCTGAACTGCAACTTAACCCTAAAATTGCTCCTAAAACAGGTAAGGATGACCCACTTCGGTATGAATATTTACAGCCTAGTCCAACGAAGGCAACAGGCTTCGCCTTATTACCAGAACCCAACGACGGAGATCTTTATTTTGATATGGAGGGGTTTCCATATGAGGTAGGTGGCCTTGAGTACTTGTTTGGGCTTGGATGGAGAGATCCTGCCAACCCCAAACACAAAGACGATCCTATTCAAGTCTCATTTACCCCTTTTTGGGCTCATAACCGTAAGGACGAGAAAAAAGCTTTTGAGGCCTTTATGGACCACGTCCAAGCGCATCTTAAAAAATATCCAAACGCTCATATCTACCATTACGCACCCTACGAAAAAACAGCTATTCAACGCTTATCAAGTATTCACAATACCAGGACTGAGTTTAGAGATCAACTTCTACGTGAAGGACGTCTGGTTGACCTTTACAGAGTCGTAGCCAGTGGGCTTCAATTGGCGCTGCCTAGTTATTCCATCAAATATGTTGAGACCTACTATAGAAAGCCCCGTGAGGGTGATGTGGTCAATGCGGGTGCAAGTATTGTTGAATACGAAAAGTTTCGCAACAGCGATAGTCAGGAGCTTCGAGACCAAATTCTCAAAGGCATCCAACAATACAACGAGGATGATGTCGACTCAACTTGGCGACTTCATGTCTGGCTGGAGCACATTCGCCAAAACGATACACCTTACTTTGTCAAAGAAGTCGAACCCGTTCAGGAGGAAACCCAGGACGCACCTCACCTTGTAAGCGAACAACAGGTTGATGCCTGGCTCTTTGCACAGCCTGAGTCTTTAAAGATAAAGGCCACGGCTGTTGCAGAGCTTTTAAAGCTAATACTGAGTTTTTACTGGCGGGCTAAACTCCCATCCGTATGGCGTATGTTTCAAAAGCAAGAACTTGATGAAATTGAATTGATTGAAGATAGAGAGTGCCTCGCATTGTTGGAGTACACGGGTAATTCGGAGAAAGTGGCAAATAGTGTTCGCTATTACTATACAGTTCCGGAGCAGGAATCAAAGTTATCAAATGGATCTAATGTTAAATGTCTCACAGATAATCTAGCTGCCAGTAACTTTGAATTCAATGAGGAGAAAGGAATTTGCTCATTTACTAGATCAAATAGAAGTCCAGCTCCGCCTGCAATAGTCTCTCTCGCAATCAATGATGATGTCCCAACTAAGTCTAAACAGGACTCCATCGTTCGCTTTATTGCCTCTTTAGCTGCAAACCCTCTCCTTTCAAATCCTCGACTTGACATATTAATGCAGAACCTTCCCAGATTGTTGAATAAGAGCGAGGGGAGTTCGGTGGTTGATGTTGCCAACACCGAGGAGCTAACCGCAGCCATCGAGAATCTTATGGACAGTTATCTCGTGATCCAGGGTCCTCCCGGAACCGGTAAGACCTTCAATGCATCTAAAGCGATTACGCACTTACTCAAAATAGGGAAAAAAGTTGCCGTCACATCTAATAGCCACGCCGCAATCAACAATTTATTGAAAGCAACTTACGAAGAATTAAACGCTGTTGGTCTTAATAAGGTAATAGTTGCAACGAGAGAGGATAAGACTTTGCCAGAGGGTATTCAGGTTTGTTCCAGTCGACAGTTAGATTCCAGCATACATGATTTAAGCGGTGGGACAGCTTGGGCTTATTGCGTTGAAGAACAAACCGAGCAATGGGATTATTTATTTATTGATGAGGCAAGCCAAGTCTCTTTGGCAGACCTATTGGCCGCAGGATCTTGCGCCAAAAACATCATATTACTCGGCGATCAAATGCAATTGTCTCAACCCGTTCAGGGCACCCACCCTGGCAAAAGTGGATTGTCTTCATTGGATTATTTGATGAATGATCATCCAACTGTACCTAGTGATCGCGGAATATTCTTAGAGCACACTTACAGAATGCATCCGGAAATTTGCAAGCCTATATCTAGGGGTGTGTATGAGGACCGCTTGGGATCGAACCCTAACTGCGCAGTACAAAAAATAATACTAAACGAGCATGCTCACTCTGCATTAAAGCCCTTTGGTATTTCCTATGTGCCGGTTGCGCACCAAGGAAGAAGTCAGGCCTCGAGCGAGGAAGCCAAGACAATTAAGGCAATTTACGAAAGTCTTTTAAAACAAAAATGGATGAATAAAGACGGAGAAACTCAACCGATCACTGAAAAAGACATTTTGATTGTTGCTCCCTATAATGCTCAACGAATAGAGCTGAGAAAAGAATTAGGTGAGCTAGCCCGTATCGGCACCGTTGATAAATTTCAAGGCCAAGAGGCTGCGGTTGCAATTTTCTCCATGACCTCCTCAGATAGAGAAAATATTCCAAGGGGACTCGACTTTTTGTTCAGTAAAAATAGGCTCAATGTTGCCCTATCTAGAGCCAAGTGTTTAGCTCTTATGGTAGCTTCGCCAGAGTTAGAACAAATTGAATGCGATAAGGTTGATGATATGAAACTACTCAATTTTTACACTCAAATCATCAATGCATCTACTCATACTTAAAAATAATGCTCAATACCACCTACTTTAAGAGCTGTCTTATTGGCATTATTTTGCTTATCACCAACTTAGCTCCCTGCTACTCAGCAAGTTTCAAGTGTGATTCCCATCTTTCTGAGGCAGAGACACTGGTTTGCACGGACCGAGAACTGTCCGAAAAAGATTCCAATATGGCAGTTGTCTACAAAAAGCTCTTGAAAAGAGGTTTTTATGGGGAGTCCAAAAATGCGTTCAAGACGGAGCAACTTGCTTGGATTAAAACCAGAAACGCCTGTAAATCCAGCGTTTGTTTAAACGATATCTATGATGAAAGAATTCAAATATTGGCTGAATACATGAAGCAGCCCTACGAAGTTAAGGTCTTACCCCCTGTTTGCAGTAAAACCTTTATCAGTGAAATTAGCGCTCGCCTGCCCTCTGAAGATCCCCAAACGAGAGGAACACGAATTAGCTACGCAAACGGATTGGGCGGGGTTTCCTATGACTATGTTGCTTCCATCTGGGATCGTTCGAGAATCAAAGATCCGGTACGGGTATGTCTTATCGCAAAGTATCTAAACTGTCCCAAAGGGGATGATCGTGGCAAAACCTTTGAAGGTACGAATTTAAGAACAGGTGAAAAATGGAAACTGAGTGATTCACAACACATTTGTAGTGGTGCTTAACCCTCCCTGATACTTAATCTCTAAAAAAATCTATCAATTCAACCCCATTTATATGTTCGCTAAATTATTTTATACACTTTTAATTTTTATTTCTGCATTTCAGTGTGTAAGCGCTGAAAACATTAAAAATGCCCGCGATCTAGATCAATCATTTGAATTCACAAAACACCTAAACAACAAAAAAATATTCCTACAACAAATGGCTGGAGGTGACGTAGCGGATTGGAAAAATGACGGTCAAATTGACAAAGGCAATGTTCATTTCAAGACCGTTTGGAAGACACTTCAAGACGTTGATAGAAAGGAGCAGCCTGCGGACACAGTTCATGTAGGATTAAAACGAATTTCAGAGAAATCCAACGAGTACCTTGGATGGATCTACTGGGATCGTTACTACCCGTTTCAAAAAGCGGTACTTGAACCAAAGATTTCACTAGCCGTATTTACTTTAAATCCGTTGGAGCAGACCTTTGAGCTGAACTCCAAAGTAATGCCACTGAACACATTGGTTTTGGGTCAAACTGAGAATTTTCTGGATTTTGATTGGGCACCCTTTCGACTTGGCCCTTTGGGGCGAGCAATTGGAATAAGAACCTACAGGGTAGGTTGCGGTGCAGGCGGGAGTTTATGCTCCAATGAACTTATTCGATTATTTGCCATTCAAGAGCCCAATATAAGAGAGGTTTTTATATCAACAGTAGGCTATTACGGAGATTACGGCGGGGAATGGAATAAGGACCAAACCAGACAGCATTGGGTTGAGGAGCTCAATGGAATACTAAACATCAAAGTAGCCGATAAAAATCAAATGCCTGTGCTAGTTCTTCGGGCAAAATTAAGGAAGAAGTGGCTGACCAGGAAATTCATCTGGGACAGGAGACCCGACGGGTCATTTCACTTTGAAACCAATGACTCAGAAATATTCCCACAAGTTCATAAGTTCGAATCTCTAGACGATCCCCGTTGGTCAAAGAATTAGCATTCCTAATTTTTTCAAATCAAATATTAATGCACCACAGTCTCATTTCTGCAGTTCTACTCCTTCTAATTGTCTTAGATCCCTTTGGTTCACTGCCTATTTATATTGCGTCTATGAGCGCAGTACCCAACAGTAGAAAATTATTCGTAGCCCTGCGTGAGAGTGCGATTGCATTTTCTATGTTGTTGCTTTTTATGCTGGGTGGTGAGAAATTCTTGACCGTGATGCATCTAACAGAGCGATCCCTGGCGGTTTCTGGGGGTGTCATCCTATTTATTATTGCTATTCGCATGATTTTTGGAGAACCAGGAGGAGGACTTGCCGCATCAGACCCTACTCAAGAGCCGTTCATTGTGCCTTTAGCTATTCCCATGTTGGCGGGTCCCTCTGCAATGGCAACTGTATTATTGATGGCCTCAACGGAGTCGGACAATGTACTCGTTTGGATTGTTGCTCTAGGTATAACTATCGCAATTTCAGCCTTGGTTTTGGTCTGCGCTGAGCGAATACGACAGATTGTTGGCTCTGCCGTAGTCGAGGCTAGTCAAAAGTTAATGGGCCTGGTTTTGGCTGCAATTGCAACTGAGATGATTCTGTCAGGGCTCAGGCAATATTTCCAAGCTGAGTGAAGAGCGCAAGCCGTCTAATTAGACAGCCAACTTGTCTGGAAGCAGGCGATCGTATTCGGTCTTTACGACTTGGTAACACTCGCAGGTCCGTCGCTCTAAGCCTGGACGGTCCAAGATTTTAATATGCCCACGGGCATAAGAGATAAGTCCAGCCTTTTGTACTTTGAGAGCAGCCTCTGTGACCCCTTCTCGCCTTACCCCAAGCATATTTGCGATCAGCTCCTGCGTCATCACCAAATCGTTAGACGTGAGTCTATCTAAACTCAGTAACAACCATCTACAAAACTGCTGATCAAGGGTGTGATGGCGGTTGCAAACAGCTGTTTGCGACATTTGAGTAATTAATGCCTGTGTATAACGTAGAAACAAATGCATTACGGGGCCGGCTTTACCGAATTCTTCCATAATAACACTGGAATTAATTCTGTAACTCTTCCCAGCGCTTTGAACAACAGCGCTGCTGAGAGTACTTTGTCCGCCCATAAAAAGCGAGATACCAACACAACCTTCATTGCCGACAACTGCAATCTCAGCGGAGGCCCCGTTCTCAAGACCGTAAAGTAGGGAAACAATTGCAGTAGTGGGGAAGTAAACGTGAGCCAACTTATCACCGGATTCAGATAAAACCAACCCAAGAGGCATATCAAAGGGCTGGATGAAAGGCAATAGCCTTTCCCACTCAGGCGACGGAAGGGATTTGAAAAGCCAGTTTTGCTCTTTTAACGGACGTTTATCCAATTTGGTTCCTAAAGATTAATATTTAATTGATATGCTAAATATATTATTTAAAATGCTTTGCGTATGTGCGCTATCGAACATATGATAGATTTGGAGAATGTTGTTTCAAAAAGCAGCAACTCCAAATCAAAACAACGAGATCTGGGCCAAAAATAGTTAGTAGGTTTTTAAAGGATAAACAATGGCAAACTGGGTAACAAACGAATTAAAAGTCACTGGCGACGTTACTGATCTAAACATCTTTGCCAACGACATCGGCAACCCCCAAAACCCATTTAATTTCAAAAAACTAAGAGAGTTGTTCGGAGCGTCATGGGACAGTCGAGATGAGGGACGCATCCCCAAACTGTCAATCGATAAAAAGAAACAAATACTGACCTATACAGTGGACTCTGTATACGAGCCCTTGAAAGAATTGTTTTCAGCAATTGCTCAAAAATATCCTAAATTAAATTTTGAACTCTTCTATATAGAGGAGGGGCCAGCATTTGCTGGATTGATTATTTATGAAAACGGGGAAGAGTCTGCAAGTGCAGTAACTGATCAATTTGAATATAACAGAAATGATGAGGTAAAACTGAAGAAACTAAAAGAAACGTTGCGCACTTGTTTAAGACCTCTGGCCTCTGAGTCAATTGATCCTGATAATGAGGATCCTTTTGTTAATTTAAAGCAATTATTAGATCAAAAATCGATGGATTTTCTTTTGCCAATTTTTACAAGTGCTGCTGATCCTAATGCTTCAATTGAAGAAACAAGGAATTTGATTAAAGATACGGCTACAAGTATTTTATGGAAAGTTTTTCCGCTAATTCCTGAGCACTGCTTAGACGAGAACCTCGCAACACATCTTTGCAACATTAGTCAAAGTTTCCTGGCCTCATTACCTCCATCATACAAAAACAAAAGCTTTTACGAAAAGTTCGTACAGCAAAGCAATTCCGGCGGAGGCGAACTCTATTACATTCCAGAAGAATTTCTTACAAAAGCAATGATTGATTTCACCTTAAATAGAACAATCAAATCATTTCGATTTTTAAGAAGAAAATTTTTAACTCAAGAAATATGTCTACAAGCGTATAAAAATGATTTCGAATCCATCCAATACATGGATAGTATTTATATAACCAAGGAGATGGCCTTAGATGTTATTGAAAAACATATTGACCTTACCTGTTATTTGCCGGAGCAATATTTATCTGAGGAAGCTATCACAAAATATATTACGACCTATACAGGCTTCAATCCAACAAAAATAATGAAAGGAAATGCTGATAATGACTTTAGTATCGCCTATTTGGACTGGATTCCTAATAAATACTTTACTAAAAATGTACTGCATGCTATCGCCACTTATCACCCCATGTCGCTTAGGGACGTCCCAATTGAATACGTATCGGAAGAAATTCTATTGAAAGGCGTTCAAGGTAAAAATGTTAATGCTAATTTTTTATTCAAATACGGCGCTGACGATAAACGCGTTCTCTGGCCACCCAAAACTCTTTTGACCAAGAAGTTGTTAGAAGAAGCTGTGTTTCACCTTCCACACACATTGGAAAATCTCTCAGACAAGGTGAAGGAAGATATTTTTTCCGATCATTCTTTTTTGCTAAGATTTCAAGAAAACTATTTGATAAATTCTTCCAAATTTACCAGAAACAAATTTAGCTTTTGCTTCACCTACCTACCCCATAATGCATTAGACGAAAAATTTGTTTCGGAATTAATTACCTCTACCTTCTTAGAATCACGACATGAATTTAACGAAGATGCTGCGCGTCAAATACCAAATCACATCCTCTCTACTTCATTTATTTCAAAGTGTATTGATTTGATAGCTACTAAATTAGACAAGGACAGGCATATCTCCGACTTTATTCTCTACCCCTGTTATAAGGGTAATAAATTTTGCTACGACACGTGGATTCCAAAACAATTTCTTACAAATGACCTGCTAGAAAAAATCACTCTGCTTGATCCCCATGCTCTAAAAAAACTTCCCAAATCGTTGGTCAAAAAAGTAAATAAAAAAAATATTTGATGAAGAGTTAATTTCGAAGTACCCTCGAAATGGGAAAATACCATCTATTATTAAAACTATTTCTAATCTCCTTATCTCCTTATCTCCTTATCTCCTTATCTCCTAATCTCCTAATCTCCTAATCTCCTGCACCCCTCAACCTAAAGCTCTCAATAGCAGGGCTTGATCCGCTGACATTGTGGTATTGAAATAAATACGCTAGCTTCTTAAAACCACTGTAAATACTTACATTATTGTTGTTATTTTTATATATTTACTAGCTAATTTTTTGAGCTTTTGAACCACTAGCTCATTCTATGATCTTGTGGGAGCCGATCATCACTTCAACAACAAATAACTGGAGTTGAAGGTGGCAGTTTTAAAGTATCCATTTTATATCGCAGGTATCGTCTTCGCTGTACTGAGTATTTACTCGGTCAGCACTGAGAAGCCGCGCCAGTACAAAGCTAAACCCATAGCGGAAGAACCTGTCAAAACTGTAGATGTACCGTCCCCTACTGAGTCGCCCACCAATTCGCTTGCTAAGGTTACCCCTTCATCTGAAGCCCTGAAGGGCTCTACTCCATCTCCCACCGGAGCGAGCCCGACTGCTCCAGTAAAGCAAGCTAATGAGCCAAGCCCCCCGCCTCAGAATGCTCCCAATGCTGGCGCAACAAATGTTGTTATTGGCTACTCAAATAATGACGTTGGAGGCAAGATGGTTTTAACACTTAATAAATGTGAGAAATCTACTGGGAGTGTTGCCTATACCACCGCCCCTGACGGAAAGGTTGACTATGGGTGCTGGAACTTTGATGAGCTATTCATCGTCATTAAATGGGAAAAAGCGGGAATCAATAACTATACCTACGACAAGTTTGTTGATTACACGACAAACGAGCGCCTGACCCCAAAGCAATTGTTCGCAGCCACTCAAAAGCCACTCCCCACAACATCAGCTATACAGACTACCCCATCAGTTCCTGCTACATCTGCTGCTTCTATTTCGGCTACATCTAACGCAACAAGAAACGCAAATGGAGTTAAAAAATGAAAAATTCTCTAAATCTATATTATTCGAGTGAGGTGAGTTATGGATGCTAATGCTGTAAGAAATTTTCAACGAATGATCAATCCTGATGAGTCTGAGCTCATTCGTCATGCCAGAACCGGAGAAGTAGACGGGACCAAGGAATACCCGCCACTTAAAACGCAAGGCTTGTCGGATCATGAGAAACAAATAATTTATGAGGGCAAGAATGAGTGGATGAAATACTCATCACTGATGGAACAGCACAGGCATGAGCTGGCTGACAGAATTCATAATTTACAAAATCAACATGAGAGTGCAAACCATACAGTAGCAACCACCTTTGCTGAGTCACTTACAAAGGAGATCGAAATTCTTGACCATGAGTTAGGAACTTTCTCAGCAGAGTTTCGCCATCACGAGGATGCATCTCTTCAAGCAAAAGAGGAAAAAAATAAAATTGAAGAAGTGCTTGGTCGCCCCCTTCAAATAGACCATACTGATTTCTATATTCCAGCACTAGTTGTGCTTGCGATTGCGGAGGTCCCAATCAATAGGCTGGCGTTTGAACTCTTTTTTGAATCAATGCCGCTGGTCTCACTTTTAATATCCGCAGCCATTGGAGGATTACTTATTTTCTTTGCCCATACCATTGGTCTCCTTATAAAGCGACTCCAGTGCAAGGAAATTGAGATCAACGTAGATCATGTTTATTTAACAATTACGTTGCTCTCCATTCTGACCATGATGCTTATGTATTTTCTGGGTCTTATGCGAGAGAAATGGGTGGATGTAAATGATCCTGGAGCAATAAATCTGGAATCTTTCATCAACTCAGCCACAAATACAGATAAGGGAATTGCGGAATCATTTCTGATTGGCTCAAGAGGTTTTACGCTTTTACTTCTCAACCTCGCCATTTTTACGGTTGGAATGATGCTGGCCTTCTTAAGACATGATCCCCACCCTTTTTATGAAAAGGCTGTCAATTTATACAACAAAGCTGAACAGAAGTTTTTGATCTACAAGCGTAAGTATGAAGCCAGAAAAAATGAGCTGATGAAGGCCCACAACAAGCGACTCAACGAGAAACGAGCAGAAATAAAAATTATTGAAGAACAAATTAAAAACCATATCCGCGAGCTAGACGGTATTGATAAGAAGGTCACAACAGACCGTAGAAATCTAATTTCCGCTTTGGCCAGAAAGGTAATGGCGTACCAGCACAGTAATCAAAAGATACGTAAAACTCCACCTCCTGATTACTTTAAATCCGATTTGATTCAAATGATTGAGGAGCTCATCTAAATGAAAAATCATAACCTCAACACACGCAATTTAATCACTCAACTCTACTTTGGTCTTATTTTTCTATGCCTGACTTTCCTCACTTTCTCCTCCTTTGCAGGAGATAAATACTGTCAAAAGAGCGGAACGGCAAAGACGTTTGATATTCATATTTACGGTAATACCTATAAAGATCCCAACGCCAAGAGACAGATGGCACAAGGTCTTACTGATCTTTACCGCGGAGTTGCTGTCGGTGACCGCATAAAGGTCTATAACCACAACGCAACGGGTTATAACTTGAGTATGGATCAATGTGTTCCCGGATGTCCAGAGGTATCGTTCGTTGAAAGCTTGGTCGGAACATCGTGCTCCACAGAAGTGGCTAAACGTGACCGTAAAGCTTTCAACCAGCGCTTTGCTGAAGCGACTATGTCCGAAATTAACCGGGATAACTCAAGTTACGACATCTTTAAGGCAATTCAAGATTTGAATGATGTCTACAAAGGTGAGCACACGAACAATATCGTTGCCGTCGCAATATCAATGATTCCAGACGGAATCAATCCAACAGATCCCAATGCTTTTAATAAGTTCTACGTAACAAACGTTCCAAATTTGAATTTAGCCCTTGAATTCCCCCCCGTATGTACGGTCGGCACTTCACCTAACTCTGAGGTTCTTAAATTTTGGAAGGAGGTCTTCACCTTAAAGCATGTGAAATTTGATTTCAAACCATGCAACAAAGATTAATAAGGATTATTTATGAAAAAATTTCTTTACGCAACTACCCTACTCGTTTCAATGAGCCTTATATTTTGTGCAAATACTTTTGCCCAAGAAAAACCTAATGCTGACGCGCAGTTTAGAGAACTTTACCCCAAGGCCCTCTCAGGCGAGCCGGGGGCAATGTTTGCGCTTGGAAAGATCTATCTTGACGGTACGTCCTCAGCAGGAAAAGATATGGGTAAGGGAATGGACTACATTTACCGCGCCTCCAACGCTGGAAACACAGCAGCAACAAAATATATGATCGATTTGTATGAGCGCAGTGGCTCTGACAGAGCGCTAGAGCTTTGTCAAAAATTGCAAAAAGCCGGCGATAAATACTGTGATAAAAAAATGGAGGCCTTGGTCGAGCGCAGTATTCCTAAGAACATCTCACCCAATAACTGCAAAAAGCTATCTGATCTCTACAGCAGCGGTAACCAAGGTCCTGTCGTTAAGGCAGAAGTCACGAATTGTGTTCTGCAAGGTTTATCCACAGTTATACCTATGGATCAGGCTATGAGCAACCTGAGAGGTCAGGCGACTACGGATCCAAAAGCTTTTACAAAGTTGATGAGCTATATGCTCAAAGCAGGTACACCCGATTGGGATCCTTTGTTTGTTGAAGAAAACCTTTCGAAAGCTGGACTCAGCTTTAAGGACAAGGAGGTACGTGAGATGTTTGCCAAAAACGATATTACCTTTGATGGTTGCAGAAAAATGGACCGATTAAAGCGCGAGAACCTTCGGCAACGTCCCTCAGTATGCAGAATGGCTGCAAGAAGCGGAGATGAGGATGCAGCTCTTTATGTTGGAGATGCTTACCTAGGCGGTAAAGACTATTTTCCGGAAGACGCAGCTGAAGCATCAGTTTATGTGAAAGAAGCATCACAGTCAAAAAATCCCCTTGTGTCGACTGATGCTTTTGGCTTGCTGATGGACATCTACCGTAAGCAAGGCAAATTCTATGAACATTTTGCAACAATCAAACAAGAGATTAAATCCAACTCCATCAACAAACGTGCGGCATTGGCGAGCTTTAACTATGAGGCTGATTACTTTGCAAAGAATCACAATAACATGAGTCTTGAAGATATTCTTGATCTGATAGCGCTTTCGGATTCAAGCGAGATTAGTCAAGATGCAAAAAGTCGAATTGGGAAAACAATTGATGAGGTGATCAAAGATCGTGCCCGTTTAATTCGCCCGATCGAGAAAGATTCAATGCTCATGTACAAAGAACGCTTACTCAGTCAAAAGGAGAAAGAGGAACTTGAGGCCATAAGGCTAGCAGCAACTCCTCTAATTAAGCAAAGCGATTCCTATACCTCAGCAAGCTCACCCAAGTCCAGCGATAAAGATGATGGATTGACAGACAAACCTTCAACCAGGAGTTCAAAATGAACGATCGTATTTCTCATACCAATAATCGAAGTGCCCTGACTCAACTTATACAGTTGATGGCTATTAAGTTTTCTACATTTGTCGCAGTCGCTGTTGCTTTAACAGCGTTCACCGGTTGCGGAACTCAGTCTCCCCCCCCTCCTACTGAAAAACAACTCATGACAATCCGCATGGGTGATACAAACGCAGTAGAGGTCCTGGACATGCGCAGTGTTATGCGAAACAACTTGCTAACAGCCCAAGTCACAGTCAAGAACTGGGGTCCTACACCTGACCCAAAAACAGGTGAACAACGTGCCGATACGAAGCTTTATGGATACCGTTTTAAATGGCTATCCGACAGTGGAATGGTTGTATTTACAGATGAGACTTGGAAGCCCCTCACCTTGACGAGAGACCAAACAGCGGATTTAGTCGGCATTGCCCCTACCCCTGATGCTTCGGCATTCAGATTTGAAATTAATCAATACAAGTGAGCACATGATGAAGAAATTTACTCAACTATCCTTTATCGCTACTGTCCTCTTGGCCTCAGGTTGTGCGTCACCCCCACCGCCCCAGGCCACACAGGTCTATGTCCCGCCCCCCACTGTTGTGAAGTACGGAGATTCGCAAAGTATTGAGACGGTAACTGCAGATTTCGGTTCAACGGACTTACAAACGATCACTGAAACTATGGTTCGCTCCATGCTTCAAAGCAAAACCATTCAAAACAGCAAGTCCGCACCAACGGTTACCCTTGCAGAGGTTAAGAACCAAACGCGGGAGCCTATAAATACCCGAATGATCACTGAGAAGGTTCGAACCCAGTTATTAAAGAGTGGGCAAGTCAGATTTGCAATCAGCTCCAATGAGATGCAATCTCAAGTGGATGAGCTTAAACGGCAAAACCAAACCGGAATGTATAGAAACGACGGTATATCCAAAACCGCCATGATGGAAGGAGCCAAGTACCGAATTACAGGTACTGTTTCAACCATTGTTAAACAAAATAAAGACATGAAGGATATTTTCTATAACTTCACACTAAATTTGGTGAACAACGAGACGGGACTCATTGAGTGGGCCGAGGAAAAAGAAATCCGTAAAACCGTAACGCACCAAATAGGGGAATACAAATGAAGAAACAAGTAAAACCATACGCCCTTATTAGCCTGCTTTTGGGGACTGTGCTGCTAGTGTCAGGTTGCCACACCACTCCCTCCATTGACCTTAAAGCAAAAAGTAGTGGGTACGATCCCCTGAAGTACGGTCAATCCAAACAGCCTACAACTTTTGAGAATGATTCGAGCATACAGACGGCTAAGCCTAAGACGATAGCAGTAACGGATATTAGCTATTCAGCTGAGTTTAGAGATGCCTTTTATTTCGAAGAAAATAAAATAAAGAAATCTGACAACTCAAGTGATATCAACTCTGAATCCTCTGTCCCTCAGGTCATCGTCCCAAGTACATCTAGCCTGCCCGACAAACAGGAACTGGAATCACCCACTTTAGAGAAACCCACTTCGACTCAGAAACAAAACCGTAGGTTTGACGACAAAAGGGTTGACATGCACACTGTCAACTTCATGACCGTTCAGGCCAATGCACAGCAATTGCTGAGTGAACCTACCGCGCCACCTCCCCCGGCGGTCCCACCCGCAGATTTGAGTAAATTCCAAGCCCAACAAGATAAGATACCTGGGAGCATCAATAAAACTGAAACCACCAAAAGCTCTAATCTAGATCAGTCCTATACTAAGAAATACGGTACCGAGCGGAAAATAAATTACGGGGAAATCAGAGGGTTATCTGGACCCATCAAAGGGATGCTGCTTAAGTCTGGATACCGCGTCGTACAGGGACGGCCTAACATAGAGCGGCCTGATCAGAACGATGATTACTTTGACATCACCCGAAGAATTAGAGCGGGGGACTTTGAGGGTGCGGATTATGTACTTTACGGCGTCCTAGCTGGGATATCTAAATCTGAGAATTCTGCACCCATCACAGGTACAGAGAACGCAATGACCATAAACGGACTGGATATCTCTGTTGACTTTAGTCTCATTGATACCAAAACCCTCCAAGTTGTGGCCTCTTTTAATGCAAACGGCACTGGTAGCGATAACAGAATAGACGGACAGTCCGAGGGTTACAAACCTAATTTTGCCAAAATAATGCGCGGCGTATCTTCAACGCTTTCTGAGAATGTAGCTTATCAACTGGGTGCTCAACAGTTTGTCAAAAACGAGTTTGGAGATGTACAAAGTGGCCCACGTGTTATCCCTGGTACTGATAAATACAGGAATGATGACACCAACCTCAGGGTTTATAAATAATGGCGAAAAACCCGTCCTTGGACTCCACTGGCTCAAAATTTGACCCTGACCATAAATCAACCAAAGAATACTCTACACTTGGGGAATCGTTTGTCTGGGTCGCACCAAAAATGAGTAGTTTAGAGCGCTTACACCGAATCAAGTACATGATCCAGTCTCGTGGTTGTGTGCCGTTGCAAGATTTCCTGGAACAACTGGAAATCTCTCAGGCCACATTCAAGCGAGACTTGGAATATTTGCGCAATAGACTTAATGCAGACATCAAGTACGACCGCTTTATGGGCGGATATTGCTTTGACAAACCCAAACAAGATAAGAAAGTTGAGTTGCCGGGTCTGTGGTTCACAGAGAAGGAGGCAACTGCCCTCGTCCTCATGCAACACCTATTGTCTCAAATGGACAAGGGAAGCCTAATTGGTCCTCACATTGCACCGCTCACATCGATAATAGACGGCATACTCGGGCAGGAGGAGACACCAGCCAAAGAGCTCCGTAAACGCCTCAAGGTGTTTGGAGCCTCGGCGAGAAAGACTGCGATAGAGAGCTTTGAGGAAATTGGTGGGGCACTTTTAAAGCGTCACCGACTACAAATCTCTCATTACTCTAGATCGAATGATACATTAACAGATCGAGAGATATCACCACAGAGGCTGATTTTTTACAAAGGCAACTGGTACTTAGATGCTTACTGTCATTTGAGGAATGATCTGCGCAGTTTCTCAGTTGACGGCATTCGCAGCGCATCTGTTGTCTTTAAAAAATGCAATGAAATAAGTGATAAACAGTTAAATGAATATTTCTCTGAGAGTTACGGCATTTTTTCAGGTAAAGCAACGCAACACGTTAAATTGAAATTTACAGCTGAGCGCGCAAGATGGGTATCCGCAGAGGAATGGCACCCAAACCAAGTTTCAAGCTTTGATAGCGAAGGCAATTATCATTTGGAGTTTGATTACAGTCACGACCCGGAATTAATTATGGATATCTTGAAACACGGTTCTGGGGTTGAAGTTTTATCACCTGCAAGTCTCAAGACGAAAATTAAAAACGAAATATCAAAGATGCTTAAGAAATATTAACAAAAATATTTTTGACGATTTGAAGTGCGTTTCCCACAGGAGAATTCAAACCTTCTCCTAGGGAAAACACCCCTCAACTGTATTTAGTTTAAAAGGAATAATACCAAGCTCCATCAATTACATAAAACGGCATCATTTAAACTATTTTTGAATGAAATACTCATGAAACGTTTTAATAAAATACCGAATAAACTTCACAACAAGAGTGCAAATAAGACATTTTTTAGTATTATTTATCGGTTGCGAATACCCAATTTACGCGGTTTGTTAACTTCACTTGCTCTGAGTGTTGCTGCAATTACATCATTTGCTCAAACAGTCCCATCTGCCAATCCCGCAGATACCTATCCAAGCAAGCCCATTCGAATAGTAGTCCCTGTTGCTGCGGGTGGAACGGTGGATATTGTGGCTAGAGCAGTAGCCCTTGAACTATCTAAGTCACTCGGACAACCTGTCCTAGTAGAAAATCGCCCTAGTGCTGCTTCTTTGGTTGGTACGTTAAGTGTTGCTCACGCAGCGCCCGATGGATACACCCTTTTAGCCAGTTCTGGAACCTTCTTGTCAGCCGCTGTCATTCTTCCCAATGCGGGGTATGACCCTATAAAAGACTTTGCACCTGTTTCCTTAACGTGCAAAGTTCCCATGCTAATGATTACGAGTCCTGATACGCCAGCAAAAAATATCGGCGAACTCGTTAAATACGCTAAGTTGCACCCGAGTGAAATATCTGCCGCAAGCTCAGGGAACGGCTCTACAGGGCACATTGCAAGCGAAGTCTTTGCGAGTCGGGCGGGGGTTAAATTTCTGAATGTTTTTTACAAAGGGAACTCTCAAGCCATGGTGGACGTCATGGGCGGACAAGCCAACCTGATGTTCGACCAAATCAGCACAGCAGGCGTTCAGTACAAGACCGGCAAACTAAAGGCGCTGGCAATCACTAGTTTAAAGAGGTCCCCTCTTTTCCCCGAAATACCAACCATTTCAGAGTCTGGTTATCAAGGTTATGAGGACGTTACGTTAAATTTTATTTTGGCCCCCGCAGGCACCCCTAAAGAAATAACCACTAAACTTAATTTTGAAATACAAAAGATTTTTAAGAACAAAGAGTTGATCTCTAGATTTGCAGAAAAAGGCATTGATTTAACAGCCAGTCCGTCGACCGACGATTTCAAAGCGATGATCAAAAGTGAGGTTGATAGACTTACTTTACTGGTCTCTACAGCAGGCATTAAGCCTGAATAAAACCAACAACTTAATGACGAAGATGAAATACGACACCCATTTTGAATGCGTTAAAAACACTGTTTCCGAGCAGGAATGGAACACCCGTGTTGAACTCGCCGCCTGTTATAGATTGGTTGATCTATACGGTATGACCGATTTAATCTATAACCACATCACAGCCCGTATCCCCGGAACAGATCATTTGTTGATCAACCTCTACGGCCTGCTTTACAAAGAAATTACTGCATCGAGTCTAGTCAAAATTGATGTTGAGGGAAATATCATTTCTAAACCCGATACGGATTACGGTATCAATAAATCTGGATACGTTATTCACGGCGCCATTCACAAGGCCAGAGAGGATGTGAGTTGTGTTTTGCACACTCACAGCCGAGCCGGTATTGCAGTCTCCGCAATGAAATGCGGCCTTCTGCCCATGTCTCAAACCTCGATTAGATTTTTGAACCATATCGGATACCACGTCTACGAGGGACCCGCAATTGATCTAGAGGAGCGCAATAGACTTGTGGCCGATCTTGGCCAACATGACGCCATGATTCTAAAAAATCATGGCCTCTTGACTTGCGGTGCAACCGTTCAGCAAGCATTTAACACCATGTATCAATTAGAGATGGCTTGCCAAGCACAGGTTGATGCAATGGCAAGTAAAGCCGAGTTGGACATACCTAGCAGCCAAGTTCTTGAGCGAACTGCCCACCTCTATCAACCTACAACCAGAAGACCTTACGGGGTTTTAGAGTGGCCAGCGATGATTAGATACCTTGAGGCGAGTAGTAATAAATTAGACTATCCAAGATACGATACATAAGTAGTTACTTTGCGCAATCAAAGAACTGCGCGCTAATTAAAGTGAATGCAGTGCATGGAGTCCCCCACTCCTAGAGAGTCGAGTTCTAATCGCCTCAAACAACACGGACTCTTTAGGGGCGATCCAGGTCACCTTTTTCTTTGCTCGAGTCAATCCCGTATATATTAACTCCTTGGTCAACACTGCACTTCTCTCTTCAGGGATGATTAGGCATACCTGATCAAACTCTGAGCCTTGGGATTTATGAACGGTCATCGCAAAAACACTCTCCACAGAGTCGAGTCGAGAGGGGAGAATCCAACGAACAGCGTCCTCTGAGTGAGACGAATCAGCAGGAAATGCGACTCGCAGTTTCCCGTCCTTCTCCAGACAAATACCTACATCCCCATTTCGAAGATCTAAATGAGGATCATTTCGAGTCACCATTACGGGTCGCCCCGCGTACCAACCCTCCTCTGCGAAACCCAAGAGTCTAGGAATGACTTTATTAATGTAATTCACGCCCCAGGGGCCTTCTCTCACAGCGCATAATATTTGAAATCTGCCAAAAGCATCAAGAATTTCTTTGGCTCTTACGTGTTGCTGGGATTCATCTAGCGGCGGATTTGAGCGCGCTTGCTCCATAAGGTTTAAATAATGACTCCAAGAGTTTTTTAGAAACTCTTTTGTTTTGATTTCATTGAATTTTTTTATATCAAGACGTTCAATAGGATCTGGATCGGGTTGCTCCATCATATCAATCAAGTCCAATTGAACTTTATTGGATTGACCTATTGAAGTCCAAACTTTCAGTTCACCCCACCGCTTTTTCAGCGCATCAATCTCCTTTGGTCCCCCAGCATTGATCATTTGAGCCCATTGACTTATCACTCCCCCGCCCTCGGATCTATGACTCTTTCGAAGCATAACAGTCTGTTGCGCAAGCGCGGAGCCCTCCCCAGCCCACCCACTCAAGTCATGCGTTGACAGCGCGCTCAGAGCACTTAAAGTATCGGATGAATAATTTCCCTTTGCAGCGTTTAGACACAACTGCCCAAGCACCGCTCCAGCCTCTACGGAGGCCAGTTGGTCTTGATCGCCAAGGAAAATAAGTCTCGTCCCTAACGCAGCACCGCCAAGTAAGCTATCCATCAAACTGAGGCTCACCATAGAGGCCTCATCAATCACAATTACGTCATAGGAGAGGTGATGGATGTCTTTACCTGCGTTTAATGAATTGATCTCCAAAAGTTTGTGTAACGTTACTGGTTTTTGTTTGATTTCGTACTGAAAATGCTGGGGTAATTTCCTAACCGCTGCGTTAATTGAAGCCCCCAGCCTTGCAGCAGCCTTGCCCGTTGGCGCGGCAAGCGCTATTCGAATTTCTTTTGACGCATCTTGCTTTCTCGCGTTCGTTATAAGTAGCGCTAATAATTTAGCCACCGTTGTCGTTTTGCCCGTCCCAGGACCGCCTGTGATGATCGTAAATAATTTTTGCGTTGCTACAGCGCAGGCTAGTTTTTGCCAATCCGCCTGATCGTGCTTTTCATCTGACCCAAAGAGTTGCTCCAAATCTTCTTTTAAGTCCGAGAATTCAGGGCAAATCAAACTGAGTCTAGAACGTATCGATTGAATAATTCGCTGTTCAGCTTCCCAGTTTTTTCTCAAATACAGCAGTTCTTTATCCAGCACCAGTGGGCTGGTATGGCTGCCCTGTGCGCCCCCTTCCTTTGCCCAAGGCAAAGTCTTAGCGGACTGCGCCAAGTCCTTAGGAAGGGATTTAAATGCAAGCTCCTCAAGGGCTAAGGCCTTCCAATTACCGGACGCAAGCAGATTCAAATCCAAGCAGGTGTGCCCATTCATATACAAATGGCTAACAAGCGAGGCAAGTACTTTATGATTGGGCTCGTCGCTGGGCTCTTGTTCTTGCAAGAACTGGGCAAAAGCCAAGTCAAAGCGAGAGAATAAGGGTTTAGACTCCTTTTTGTTAAGCATTTTCATCCAACACCTTTAAATGCTTCGTCAATTGACAAAATAAGTTCTTTGGGCGGGCGGTCTACAAATATACCCTGCGACTCAGAGTCCACCCCTCTTAGGTATAAATAAATTGCGCCCCCAATGTGCTCATCGTAATCGTAGCCTTGTAAACGCGACTTAAGCAACCTGTGCAAAGCAAGCAGATAAAGTGTGTATTGAACGTCATAGCGGTGACTGAGTATTGATTCCTCTAAATCTATACCTGCGTAACCCGTCTTCAACAAATTTGACTTGTAATCGAGTACATAGTAGCGGCCCTCGGCCTCAAATACCAAATCCATAAATCCTGTCAGCATGCCTGACATTACTTTAGGTTGTAGCGCAGGCCTATCCCTTTTCGCAAGAACGTGGGCTGTAATGTGTGCATCTAAGCTCGCCACATTCATAGAGCCAATTGGTAAGGTAAAGCTCATCTCCGCCCAAGCGTTCTGCGAATTCAAATCGCTTAACAACAATGAACTCAAGGAGAAATTTTTGTCCCGATGTAAATGAGGCAGATTAGACAACTCAAGGACATATTCAGTGTTAACTATATTGCCAATCCAATTCAGCAAAAGCTTTTGCTGCGTATCACTGAGTCCTATTTTGAGAGATTTGCTCTCAAACAAAGACATCCAATCAGTCGGGGTCGATGAATTAGGCGAGTTTGAGGAGAGTGGCCAATTTTGATTAAACTGCCATTCCAGTAAATCATGAAGCAAAACCCCGAATGCACTGCTTGACTTCAAAGCGTCGTACGGGGATTCATACGCTTGGGCATCGCCTATATCCTGCCCCTCCTTTAAAGTGTTAGGTTGTAGGGGATATTGTTGCGATTCATCTTCGGGGAAGGAGCCAGGTGAGTTTGCAGAGCTGTCGACCTGCGCATCCGCAAACCTGTCGTAACTGGTACTCGACTCTGCATAAGCTCCCTCCTCAGACTTCGCTGCTCCTTTTGTAATATTACTAAAGCTAGCAATCCACCAATTCGTTGTGATTGTCTGGATGGGATCTCTTGCAGGTTTGTAGTTCACCGCGGTAAGCACAGGTACGTACTGCTCCTCAACAGGAATCGGCGCAGGCAAAACGGATATCTCACCGCATTTACTCCAAAGCGATAAACTCTGCACCAAATCCCCCGCGTCCTGTCGTTGTAACAAAACCGATACCGCACTTCGGGGGGTCTTGGATGTTTTAATGAAATCATCTTTGACTGGAGCCAAGCCCATCCAAAGCGCCTTTTGAGCCCGAGTAACAGCTACATAAAAAAGTCGAATGTCCTCCTCAATTCGGCTTTTATCATCGCGACCGGAATCTTTGTTCTCCGTCCTAAAATTGGATATGAACGGCAAAAACACAAGAGGAAACTCGAGACCCTTTGATTTATGAATGGTCAACACTCTCACCAAATTAGCCTCACTCTCAAGCCTCACCACAGAGGCATCCCCGGAGGACCTGGGATTGTTTAGTTGCTGCTCTAAGTAGCGAATAAGGGCTGCCTCTCCGTGCAACCCTAAGCTCACCGACTGCAATAAATCCCCGAGATGGAGTAAATTGGTTAATACCCTTTCGCCGTTATAGAACTCAGCACTGTTTGAGTTCAAGAGCTTTTGTGCAATTGAGTTATCGTGAATCAGTCGGTACAACATCGGCAAAAGACCTTGCTTTTGCCAAATCGTCTGATATCTGTGAAATTCTTCGATCAGCAAGTCCCATTGCCCCTCACTATGAATGAGTTGCTCTAGCTGACTAAAGTTAAGTCCCCAAATTCTTGTGGACACCGCAGCTCGCAGGTTTTTAGTAGACTTTGGATTCGCTGCAGCAAGAAGAATCAACCTAAGCTCAAAAGCCTCCTCTGTTGCGTAAACACTCTCCTTATCGGACAGATACACACTTCTAACGCCCAAGCGGGCTAGGGCCTGGCGTATAGCAGTCGCCTCCTTAACATCTCGAACAAGTACTGCCATCTCATTGGGCTCGGCTGCTCGGGAATTGAGCAAGGCCACCATTTCAGCCGCAAATACCGCAGACATTTCCTTTTTGTAATTGGTATTGTTCAAAGGCTTATTCGCCGCAGAGTGCCACACAGTCACCGCAGGTTGCTCTTTAAGCTTCGCACCACCCCCCTTATCTTTAACCAAAAGGGGTGCAATTTCTTTACCCGGATCAACCTCTAAGAATTCAACATCCTTAAATGGATTTTGCGCATTCAGAAAAATATGATTGACCGCTGAAATCAACTGGCTCGTTGATCTGTAATTTTTAGGAAGCGTATAAATATTACCTATTTCATGGTTCCTTGCCTTCAAATACGTCTCAAGGTCTGCACCTCTAAAACCGTAGATCGCTTGCTTAGGATCGCCGATAATAATTAAAGCTGAATCCTTTTGTGGCGCGTCTACGTAAATTTTCTTCAAAGTACCGTATTGCCATGGGTCAGTGTCTTGGAATTCATCCACAAGGGCTACAGGATATTGGGCCCTAATCGTGGTGGCAAGCGCGGAGCCTTCTGCGTTGACTGCGTGATAAAGATTTTGCAGTAAATCAGAAAAGTCGAATTGCCCTGTTATTGATTTAGTCCTGTCATAAATACTTTGTATTTCGTTTGTAACGTGATTTAAGATGGAATCAAAAAGGGGTTTTTGGGTCAAACATTGCACCAGTTCATCTAAATGCCTTAACTCTGAATACTCATCAGCATTGATCACCCCGTTCCGCTTTAGCTCAGAGGCAGAGAACTGCTTCAGAACTACCAAATCCTCCCCCATACCTTCAAGACACTTCATTACCTTTTTAAGACGAGGTGTCACTTTACCCGCTGTATATTCCTCACTCATTGTTGGGTTGGAGTTCTTAACGTCTTTAATTATTTTCTTTAATTTTTCAACAAACTCCTCGTTCCACTGCAACTTAGTGGCTTCTCTCTTCTTGTTAAACTCCTCACTCCATTCGATAATCTTCACGGAATACTCGAGGGGGGATATGCCAACTTCTAAATTAGAATCTGGGGACTTTTCTTTTTTAGAAAAATAAGGCTTTAATTTTTGTAGCATATCCTTGGGAGAAGAACCCAGGCTTTTGTTCTCACTGATCTGAGCCAACTGCTCAGCGCTCAAGGGATAAATATATTTACGCCAATACGTCTCAGCCGCCGACAGCTTTAATTTATAGGGATCGTCTGTAAGAGATTGATCAAAGAGACTTTTACTATCAAATGCGTGCTCCTTCAGCATGCGGGCACTCCAAGCGTGGATGGTAAATATGGCCGCCTCATCCATCCACTGCGCCGCAAGTTCTAGTGTTTTGGCGCATTGCCCCCACTGCGAGGGATCAAAGGCCCCTTTCAACTCTTTTTGAAAATCATCAATCTGCGGCGCATCAATTTCACCCATCTGAAAATACTGACCAACCTCAAAGAGCTGCTTTCTGATTCGACCTCGCAACTCTGCTGTTGCCATCTCCGTAAAAGTCATCACCAATATCTCTGGCGGCAGTAGCGGGCGAGAGATGCCGTGACCTAGTACTAAGCGGACGTATAGCGCGCAAAGTGTCCAGGTTTTGCCGGTACCTGCTGACGCCTCGATGACTTGTAGGTGACTTAGAGGTAACCTAAGAGTTTCTAATCTTGCGGTCATGCAGCCTCCTCTGCGTGGCTTTTGACCAGGGCAAATTCAAGCATTTCAGAGTAGAGTCTTTGGCTGTAGTGGGGCAGTTCGTCCCTTAATTCGACGTAATCCAAAAAGGCTCTCATGAGATAGGGTGAGTCTTTACGCTCCCCAATGGGTCCGTTCCAACGAGGATTGGGAGGATCAAACTCTTCTTCGGCTAATTCATGAGGATCTTCAAGCTCCTGACCCTCTCCTTCTCCTTCTCCTCCTCCTTCTCCCTCTCCCTCTGCCTTACCATAGGCTTGAGCTTGAGCTTGAGCTTGAGCCTTGGCTGCCTCATTAAAAGACTGGCCAACCAACCAAGCCCACCCAGTCTTACAAGCAACGGGAATGGGGCGTAGCCAGGCCTCCTTGTAAACACTCACCAACTTATTGAGAATTTGTATCGCTTGCTCAGCCCCCAAGGGGCTCATAACAATTTGGGCATCAGAGCCGATTTGAACACTTGTAATTGAGTAACCACTGGCACATAGGAATAAATGCTTCACCCATAACCGAGTGATAACGTTTGCCTTAGCGACTTGTATTTTTTTCTTGGTGTCGCATACCGCCCCAACACGACTCTCTAACTGTAGGTAATGAACTTCGCTGTTATCAGCGCTGGGCTTAGATCTTAAATTGGTGAGGACTCCCTCCAAAGTCGTCCTCCCCAAATCCACAGATAAACTGATGGGCAAGCACACACCGGGAAATTGATCGAACCACGCTTGCCTATGGGCAACAATGTCTTGGGACTTTGAGAGTAGGTCTTGTGAAATATTTTTCCCGCTCTCCTGCAGTGGAAGTTTTCCAGACAGTTTTAAGTTTTTTAAACCCATCTCCAAATCGCCAACATTGAGTAATTCGCTGGTGATGGAGTACTCCTCCAGTGCGTTCAACGCAAAGGGCTCAGAGTCGGCAGCCTCCTCCTCGAGTTTTGGCATGTAAATATTTAACCGCGATCTAAAAAACACCTCCACCGGATACCTGAGCAGACGTTGCAACTCAGAGAGGTTAAGTTTTTCAAGCTCAGGTTCTTCCCCTCGAAGATTTTGCTTCGAATTTTCAGCCACCTGCGCTTGCCTTTGGATCTGCCAGTCTTTATCGTACGTAAAGAAATCACTTCCAAGTTCGAAGTATTGATTAGAAAAGGGCTGTAAGGGATAGTTAACAGGAACAACTTTGTTTGCAAACACTGAATTTAAGTAATCCATGAACTGAGCAACCACAACAGAGGGGGGCTTCTCTGAGTTATCTCGTACATCATGACCTTCCCAACTTATGTACAGTTTTTCTCTGGCGCAGATCAAGGCCTCTAAAAACAAATACCGATCATCCTCTCGCCTTGACCGGTCGCCTGTTCGCCAATGTTTCGCCATTAAGTCAAAATCTCTGGACGAAGTTTGTCGCGGGAAGTCGCCGTCATTCATGCCCAACAAGCAAATGACTTTAAAGGGAATGGAGCGCATCGGCATAAGCGTTCCAAACTGCACGCCGCCACCAAAAAAGCGCTTTTGAAGACCAACATCACCGAGTTGACTTAACCAATAATCACGAACCACGTGCAAGGCAATGGCGCTGTCCAATCCGCAGCCCTTACAAATTAGCTCCCAATGTTCGAGGGGTTCAAATATTCTCTCCAATAGTCGTTCTTGAGCATCATCGCCACTTGCGTCAAAGAAGCTTTCTTTGACGCTCCTGAGGATCTTCACCCAATCACTCGGGGAGTGATCTTCGCGCAAAGAGGTATTGAGTGTTTCGACTGCATCAACCCAGGCGAGTAATTTACTCATGAGTGGTCCATCTAGTCCCCTGACTCCCCTAAATGCAAGCGTATTTGCCCAGACTTGGTTTTGTCCCAACGCATATCCTAGTAAGAGTCTACGAATGCCAAAGGCCCAAGTGTTTTGCTCTAAATCACTTAGCCCCGCGTCCATTGCGTGTTGAACCCTGTGCTTGCCGTCAAGTCCCCAGCGAATACCAGCGCCTTGGCACCAATCTTTCAGTTGAATGACTTCGTCACTGGACAACTCAAATTTCTTGCAAACCGCGTCCACTTCAAAAAGACTTAACCAATCGACCAAACTAATTTTTAGGTTCGGTAGCGACAGCAGTTGAGTCAAGGCCTGAACAATAGGCGTTTCTTTGGGGGTGGTATCCGCAATCGAATACGGAATGTATCTTTTATCTCCTAACTTGAATCTCCCAAAGACAGCTCTAATGCGGGGCAAAAAGGCCTCCATATCGGGCACCATGACCATCACGTCTTGAGGTTTTATTCGCTGCGCAGGGCTGGTCACCGCGTTTGCATTTTGATCAAACCAGGAGTGAAGTTGATCGTGCAATATCTCAACCTCTCTTTGCGCGCTGTGTGCACTCACGAATTGAATAGAGTCATCAAAATTGGTTTGTTCAAAATTTCCCTGTTCGTCAAAGCTCGCTGTTAGATTAAAAATGGAGGACTGAACAAGTGCGAGTTGAGTCGGTGGAATGTCTTTGGTATCTCCTAACCCTTCTAGACCCTCCCGTGCTACTGGGTCTACAAAGACATCCACCTTCTTTAACTTATCTTTGTATGTATTGACGTTATCAAAAATATCGAGCAAGTGAAAATAATCCCTTCCCTGCTTTCCCCATGAAGCCAACAAGGGTTGGGTGATCATATGGAGGTCGTTTGGATTTATCTTTTGTCTTCTGCGGTTCAACGCCCTAAGCATCTCGTTGCCATCTACGATATCTCCCCAATAATACTGACAGGGGTTTTGAACAAACATAAAGACTTGACAGATCTGCCCTAGCTTGGCAAACGCTTCAATCACTTGGGGTGGCAATGAGGAAATTCCAAAAATAACGACTCTATCTGGGATCCCTTTTGGTTTTTGTCCGCTCTTGTGATGGTGGGAAATGACGGCGTCCATCTTATTTAAAAACTGCGCGTGTACATTGGCTCTAGACGCATTTGCTAGGTCCGGGCCAATGTCCTCCCTCAAAGCTCGCCAAAGCTCGGATTGCCAAGTCTCCTCAGGCTTTAAGGGCATTGGCAACGCTGGCTTATCAAGGTAGGTATCACTGAGCAGTTGATCGTTACCTACAGCCCAGTCCATTAACCAATCTGCTCGGTAGTTTTGATAGCCATCGAATACGTCCGCAATCTGGTTGGCCAGCTGATAAAGTCGACGGGTATCCGATACATCTCCAATGTATCTTTTTAAGGGCTCAAATTTTTCTTTCTCAATTAGATGAGGCAAAATTTTATAGAGTCGCCAAATCAAATTCTTTTTATCAAAGGGCATCTGTACGGGAATATGCACATCCATGAGTATCGTTCTGTAGATACTCCACAAATAACTGCTCGGCAGCTCTATTCGTGTGGCAGCGCAAATACCAAACGCCTCATCACTGGCAAGCGACATTTCTAGCCAGTGCTTCATGCCGTTGTTTTGCACCAAAATAATTTCTGGACTCAAAACACCAAGCCGGTAGGTTTTAATTACATCGACAAGTAGTTCACGTAAATCCTCCAACCGGTTGCCATGCAAAACCATGAAACCGGGGGCAATAGGGGAAGCGTTCGAATTCATTGAGAAGTTTTATTGAAACAGAAAAAGCTTAGTTCGATATTTGTAAATTTTTGAACATTAAGGTCTAATTCAACTGTACCCCATCTGTAGCTCATATCCGGCTCATATCCGGCTCATATCGAGCTCATCTTTGGCTGATCAACTGCAGTTCACTAGCCCCCCTTCTTAGCTCCATCAAGTGGAGCACTAAGAGGCTGCAAAGATACCCCCAACAATTAACACGAATGCTACGCCGTGGAAGATCTCTGGCCCCTCCCCCAAAAGCACACTCGACATGACTGCAGCAAAGAGGGGGGACAAGTTAGCAAAGAATCCCGCCACATTCGTGCCAGCTCGTTGAATACCCAAACCCCAACACCTGTAGGCAACAATTGATGGCCCAAGCGACACAAAAAGTAGCGCGGCCAATAACCCCCAATTGAACTCAATATGTGCAGGCGTCAGACTCCACTCGCCGATTGTGAACATGGAACTCCACCCTAATCCCATTACCATTTGCGCCATTAAAAAGAGTTTCCAATCTCCTCGAATTTCGGGGGGATCCGCATGGGACCCCGATAAAAGCCAGCTATACCAAGACCAGGCACTGATTGCAATTAAGACATATATATCGCCTATGACCCAATGCAGTTTAAGGACTTGGCTGACATCTCCTCTACAAAGCACAAGCAAAACACCAGCGATAGACATGACCGCACCTAAACACTGACGAAGCCTTAGTTTTTGTCCAAAAAACAGCACCCCAAGGGTCAGCATAACCACGGGGCCTATTGATCCCACCAAAGTCACGTTGATGGGCGATGAGGTATGAAGTGCTAGGTACTGAAGACTATTGAAACTTCCTACCCCTAGAAGACCCAGTAATGCGTAACGTCTCCAGTACACCCACAGTAGACTACTGGGCAAAAGTAATTTATACGTAAATGGGAGTAGGAAGACAAATGCAAAAATCCATCTTAACGCGTTTAATGTGAGGGGCGGCACCCATTCACTCACGAGACGACCAACTACAGCGTTACCCGCCCACAGCAGGGGCGGGAGAGTTAAAAGAGCAGCTGTATTGAGACTTATAGGGGGTTTAGGAGATGAATTCAATGGCTTAGATGGGTTCTAGGGCTTAAAAACTGAGTAGGCTGCATGGGTAAAAAAGAACTACTTCCCCTGTGCACCTTAATTTGCGCATACACTGCACGGCTAAACTAGGATGCCATCGAAATAAAGTTTATCTCCCCTTATTTCAAGTATAGACGTGAAAGCCTATAGGAGCCTTTAAATTGAGACAAAACACCTAGCGTAAATATTGAACAAAGAGCAATCGTAGCGAATTAAAAATCATTTTTAAACCAAGGAGTATTCATGTCAAAAGCAGTCATTATCGAGAAAAACGGCGGTCCCGAGGAACTTAAAGTTGTTGACGTAACAGTGGGTGCGCCGGGCGAGGGTGAGATCAAAATCGCACACAAAGCGGTTGGACTCAATTACATCGATGTATATCAACGTGTTGGACTTTACCCGCTTGCTATGCCACTTCACATGGGTATGGAAGCATCGGGCATCGTCACCGCGGTTGGCGCCGGTGTGTCGCATTTGAAAGTCGGTGACCGCGCTGCTTATGCCAGTAACCCCCCTGGCAGTTACTGCGAAGAGCGCGTCATGCCTGCAAAGTGTGTCGTCAAATTACCCGACGCAATCTCTTTTGAGACCGGTGCGGCAATGATGCTGAAAGGCCTGACAGCTGAATACCTCCTCAAGCGTACTCTTCCTCAAGGTGGTTTGCACAAGGGCGACTTTATCCTCTTCCACGCTGCAGCGGGTGGTGTTGGTTTAATCGCCTCCCAGTGGGCTCGCGCGCTTGGGTATCAACTCATTGGAACAGCAGGAAGCGATGAGAAATGCGCACTTGCAAAAGCAAATGGCGCCGCATTCACGATTAATTACTCAAAAGAAGACTTCCTCGTTCGTGTTAAAGAAATCACGGGCGGCAAGGGCGTTAAAGTCGTTTATGACTCTGTGGGTAAGGACACTTGGGAGAAGTCTCTAGATTGCTTAGCGCCGCTAGGACTATTTGCAAGCTTTGGTAATGCCTCTGGACCCGTACCTAGCTTCTCTCCTGGTATCTTGGCTGGCAAAGGCTCGTTGTACATGACCCGTCAAACTCTCTTCACTCACCTTGCTACGCGTGAAAGCACGCAAGAAATGGCGGACGATTTGTTTGATGCAGTGATCACGGGTAAGGTAAAAATCCAAATCGATCAGACCTACAAGCTTGAGAATGTTAAACAAGCCCATATCGATTTAGAAGCCAGAAAGACAACAGGATGTACGATCCTAACGCTGTGATCGATTAAAACGAACCGTTTTTAGAGAAGGGTTTAGGTCAGTGTGGTCTAAACCCTTATTTGTTAAAGTTAGTTTCTTTATTTCTTCGCTTGTCTGACCCGCAACAACTCATCTAGCAATAAACAAATCGCTCCAAGTGTGATTGCGCTGTCTGCCAAATTAAATGCTGGAAAATGCCAGTCGCCCGTATAAAAATCTAAAAAATCAACGACGTACCCATACATTACTCTGTCAAGTACATTCCCAAGCGCCCCGCCTAAAATAAAGGCTAGTGCAAAGCTAAAAAGTTTTTGGCTCGCATTCGACTTGATGAGTGCAGTGATGAATACGGCAGCCAACAGCCCAATCGCTGTAAATAACCACCGCTGCCAACCGTCTGCGGATGCCATAAACGAGAACGCAGCGCCCGGGTTATGCACTCTCACAATATTAAAGTAGTTCTCTAAAACCACCCGACCGTCCCCTAAGCGAAAGTAACTCAGAATCAGCGATTTTGAGATTTGGTCACACAAGAAAACGATTGCGGCGATACAGAGCCACAAAATAAATCTCCTTGAGGGTGCAGACAGGTTAAAAGCCATTCAGAAAATCCATCACAGTTCTTTATTACGCAAACAATCTAAGCTCGCCCTGACCAAAGAGGTTACTCACGCAACGTTTGCAAAGCGTTGCATACTTTGGCTCCGAACCCACATCTTCAGCGTAGTGCCAACAACGTGCGCATTTCTCGGCCGTCATAACACCCACCTGGATTTGCTCCTGTGTGCCCACTTGCAGGGAGGCGATAGAGGTAATAAAAACAAACTTCAAATCAGCCCCTAATGTGCTGAGCAATTCGTAATCAGCTTGCTTGAGCGTTAAATTGAGTTTGGCTTGCAAGGAGGAGCCAACGCCACCACTGCTTCTGAGCACTTCAATTTCTTTGTTCGCCTGCTCCCGGATATCTTTAATACGCTGCCACTTGTCAAGCAACTCCGTGTTAACGGGTGGGAGCTTAGAGTAGGTCTCAGTAAAGATAGAGGTCTTGTCTTTGCCGGTCTCTAAAACACCCCAAGCCTCCTCTGCTGTGAAGGATAAGAACGGCGCCATCCACCTCAGCATCGCTTGGGTGATGTGATACAAAACGGTTTGAGCGCTGCGCCTGGCTAAGGATTTGGGTGCGCTCGTGTACAAACGGTCTTTTAAGATGTCTAAATAAAATGCGCCCAAATCTTCAGAACAAAAAATCTGAATCTTATTAACGACGGGGTGAAACTCATAGACTCCGTAGTGCCCGCCCTCGAACACATTTTTCTCGGGATTGAAAACTCCAACTATTTGCTCTTGAAGTTGCTGCACTCGCGAGAGCGCGTATCGATCGATTTCCAAAAGATCTTTGAACTCGACAGCTTCCCCCTTGAAATCAAAGTCACTGATATTGGCCATTAAAAAGCGCAGGGTGTTTCTAATACGACGATAAGAATCCACAACCCTTGCCAAAATTTTGTCATCAATATTTAAATCGCCTGAGTAATCCGTTGCAGCAACCCAAAGCCTAACGATCTCTGCGCCTAGTTTACCGATGACCTCTTGAGGAGCAACGGTATTACCAAGACTCTTACTCATTTTTCGACCTTGACCATCGGTTGCAAATCCGTGAGTCAACAGGCCTTTATAAGGGGCTCGGTCATATAGGGCGCATCCCAGTAGGAGAGAGCTGTGAAACCAGCCCCTGTGTTGGTCGTGACCCTCTAAGTACAGATCCGTCTCTGGACCTTCGTCGTGAAAGGGGTTTCGGGGATAGGCATTCGCATGTGAGCCTCTCAGAACATGCTCAAACGTAGATCCCGAGTCAAACCAAACTTCTAAAATATCTGTGCTCTTTGCGTATTCGCTGACCTGACCACCAAACACGCCCACAATTTCGTCCAGTGTTGTTCGGCTCCAGGCCTCGACACCGCCTTGCTCAACCTTTGCTGCAGCAAAATCAATAATCTCAAGTGTTTTGGGATGAAGGGCACCTGAATCGACATGAATGAGAAAGGGAATAGGAACGCCCCAACTGCGTTGACGAGAAATACACCAGTCGGGCCGGTTGGCGATCATGTCACGCAAACGGGTGCGCCCATTTTCAGGATAGAAATGGGTTTGATCAATTGCGTGTAAAGCAGTTTCGCGCAGTGACTTGGGCGCCTTATGTTTTGTAAAAATACCCTGAGTTGACTCTGTCTCTGCGTCCATACGGATGAACCACTGCGCCGCTGCCCTGTAGATCACAGGCGTCTTGTGACGCCAGCAATGGGGGTAGCTGTGCGTGATCGTTTTAGTAGCCATCAAACGACTTGCGTTCCTTAAGGTCTCCAAAATGATAGGCACTGCTTTCCAAATATGTTGCCCCCCAAAGAGAGCAAAATCACTTGCATAAGTTCCCCCCCCTTGGACTGGGTTCAAGATTTCTTTGATTTGCATGCCGTGGGAAACACAAGAGTTAAAGTCGTCCACGCCGTATGCAGGCGCAGAGTGCACCAATCCTGTTCCCTCCGTTGCTGTTGCGTAGTCAGCCAGGTAAATAGGCGCACAACGATCATAAGCCGCATCGACTTTGCTTAAAGGGTGATGAAACTCGATCATGTCAAGTTTTGCACCCAATGCAGTCGCAACAGTTTTACCCTCTAGACCCCAACGCTCTAAACAAGACTCAACCAAATTCTCAGCCGCGATGTACAAACCCTGCTGTGTATCAACCAATGCATAGGTGATTTCAGGATTTAAATTGATAGCCTGGTTCGCTGGGATTGTCCAAGCCGTTGTTGTCCAAATGACTGCAAAGGCTTCTTTTGTAATTGAACTCAAACCAAAAGCTTTTGCAAGGAGTTCAGGTTGAGCGCAGAGGAAGGCGACGTCTAGTGTTTCACTTTTCTTCTCTGCGTATTCAATCTCAAACTCTGCAAGTGAGGAGGCACAGTCAAAGCACCAATAAACGGGCTTTAAACCGCGGTAAACAAATCCGCGTTCGATCACTTTTTTGAACGCCCGCAACTCTCCCGCCTCGTTCACGTAGTCCATCGTTCTATAGGGTCGTTCCCAGTCCCCTAAAACACCGAGGCGTCTGAAATCTTCTTTTTGCTGCGCAATTTGCTCGCCCGCATAGGCTCTTGCCTGCTCTTGCATTTCGTCGCGGTTTAGTTTTGTTTTACGAAGTTTCTCAATTGCATTCTCAATGGGCAGACCATGACAATCCCAACCCGGGATGTACTGAGCGTCAAAGCCTGCCAATTGGCGAGACTTGACAATCATGTCCTTCAAAACTTTATTAAGCGCGTGTCCAATATGGATTTGACCGTTGGCATAGGGGGGGCCATCGTGCAAAACGAACAACGGAGCCCCAACTCTTGCCACTCTGAGTCTTTGATAAAGCCCGTCATCGGTCCACTCTTTTACCCATGCCCCCTCTCGCTTGGGAAGATCGCCGCGCATTGGAAACGCAGTGTCTGGCAAATTCAGTGACTTGCGGTAATCTGTGGTGGGCTCAGTAGAGGGGTTGTTGGAGTCTGTCATAAATATCGATTGCGGCGCGCCTGCATTGTGCTTGGAATACTCGAGGCTTTTTAAGGCGTGTAAGGAGTGTTAAGGCGTTATTGGTTTTTAGTAAGAGAGTGATTTTAGTCGAGTTAGGATATGGATATGGATACGGCTCGCGCCTTAAACCATTCTCTAGCATTCTCGCAGTCACGCTCAATTCCCAGCTTTAATGCCTCAAGTCCATCGTATTTGAGTTCGTCATGAAGTTTGTGAAGTAAATTAACTTGAACTACGCGCCCGTAGCCCGAGTTTTCACCCATTTCATTGGGCCAATCGAGCACGTGTGTTTCAAGTAAAACTCGTCCCCCGTTGACATCGTTGGGGTCAAGGGTTGGCCTGACACCTAAATTTGCAACACCTTTCAGCGGACAAGGTGCTAGCCCAAGCACTTCAACCACAAAGATACCTTGAGCAGCGGAGTTAGCCCTTGACTGTGCGGAGTTCAAAAACCGAACATTAAGGGTCCTGCATCCTAGCTCGCGCCCCAAGTGCCTACCGTGCACAACATGTCCCGAGATGCTGTAGGGGCGACCCAAAAGCTGCTCGACTTGCAGAAAATCCGCTCTCCCCAGGGCTGCTCTCACCACGGAGCTAGAAACCCGAACACCGCCAACTTCGTAACTGTTCATGCGGGCGACCTCAAATCCGTGGAGGTCCCCAGATTTCATTAAAAAAGCGTAGTCCCCTGCCCTTTTAGCCCCAAATTTAAAGTCATCTCCGACCAAAACATATCTCGCCCCGAGTCCTTTGATGAGGACGGTTTGCACAAATGCTTCAGGGGTCAGGGAGGAGAGCTTATCGTTAAATGGTAAAACCACGCATTGATCGATACCGCAGGCATCCAGTTCACTTAATTTATCGCGCAGCGTTGCAATTCGTGCTGGGGCAAGGCTTGGATCCGAGCGCATCTTAGCGAAGTAGTCCCTCGGGTGGGGCTCAAAGGTCAACACACAACTTGGAATCCCTCTGTGGCGCGCCTCATTGCGAATAAGCGCGAGCATGGCCTGATGCCCACGGTGGACGCCGTCAAAGTTACCAATCGTCAAAGCGCATGCTTTGGCAATGCCTGGGTGATTAAAGCCTCTAAAAGTTCGCATGGATTGGTAACGAAAAGGATGGAAAACCTAGAATTGTCATAAAAACAAGGTATATTGTCTCAGGTTAGTCATTCAGAAAACTGCTTCGTTGTTATTGTTCAATAATTGGAGGTGTTGACTTGAAAGTCTTAAAGCTGTCTGCCCAGGGGTTGCCGCAATCTTGGATTTCCCTTGAACAAGCTGTTATTCATTACGCAGCTGAGGAGGTTCGTTGGGAGGCAGGCGCTCAAGTCGCCGTGTTCAGGGGCGGACACAACGCCATAACGGGCATCCAATCGACTATAGTAGTCAACAGCATTATTGGTACAAAGGGGGTTCCTAAGATCAACCCTTTTGAGCTCAAACCAGGACTCACCAACAGCAAACTCTTTGCTAGAGACCAAAATCTATGTGCTTACTGCGGTGACCAGTTTCACGAAACCGAGTTGACCCGCGAGCACATCATTCCATTTGGACAGCAAGGCTCGGACCATTGGATGAATGTGGTGACAGCTTGCAAATCTTGCAACCACAGGAAAGGCAACCGCACACCAGAGCAGGCCAGGATGCCCCTGCTTTATGCGCCCTACAGTCCAAGTTTGTGGGAGGACTTTATCCTGCGCAACAGAAGGATCTTGTCGGACCAAATGGATTTCTTAACTGCGCACTTACCCAGAACATCTCGCTTCTTTATTTAAAGAATGGCCCTTTGATATCTTGCGCGACGTGACTACTGTACATTCTCTAGCCCAAGCAACCTCTCAATCGCTTTGGGATAAATAATATGTTCTTGGCTTAGCACTCTTGCGGCAAGCGTTTGCGCGGTATCGCCCGCTAGCACGGGCACTATTGCTTGATCAAGGATTGGGCCGTGGTCCAACTCTGCTGTTACGCGGTGCACGGTTACGCCTGCAAATTTACAACCCATCTCAATTGCCCGCGCGTGCGTGTGTAACCCTGTAAATGCGGGCAATAAAGAGGGATGGATGTTAATGAGTCGTCCCGCGTAATGCTCTACAAAGTGGGGAGTCAGAATTCTCATAAAGCCGGCCAATACGACTAAATAGGGAGTGTGTTGATCAATAACTTTGATCAACTCTTGGTCAAAGGCTAGCCTCGGATTTTCTTCTGATTTGTAGTTTGTATGTGCAACTACACAGGTGTCAACGCCAAAGTCTTTTGCGATCTGGAGTCCTTTCGCGTCCTCGGTGTTGCTGATAACGCAGGTAACTTCTGCGTTAAATCTTTCACACCATCCTCGCTCCTTGGAGGATTTCAAAATAGCCTGCATGTTGGAGCCACCGCCGGAGATCAGAATTACAATTTTTTTCATTTAAAAATTTCGGGGCTCCGTATTCGGTTATTGATCAATTGGTAAATCTTTGATTAACTGCTGGTTGCGCCCAAACCCAACTAAGCGAGCGCTTAGGCAACTAGGGCAGGTAGTTGGATTGACGACTGAATTCGCATAGATGTGGTAATCGTGTTCGTCATCTTCAACGCGTTCAACATTGAGCCGCGAAAGATTCAAGATATTGGTAGGCATGTCTAGACGACTAATGCCTCTACTTTTCTAATTGCAGCAGGTATCGGCTTTTCAACGCAATACCCATTCACCTTGGGACTTAATCGCTTGGTACATGGCATCAGGCGCTAGATCTAAGTCTCCAGGCCACGTAACAGCACCACCATCGACGTGCGCTTGCTGAAAAACAATGGGGTCTTTTAAGGCTGCAAATACGCCTGTCAAGTGACTTGCTTCAAACTGAACCTTACCCTCGGTGCCGTCTGCAAATTGGACTCCTAGGGCCAATGGCGCAACAGCTTTAACTTCTATAACGTCCCATTTCATATTCGACCTCACTTTAAAGGAGCAATCGGTTTAGGCTGCTGTTTTTCCATGCACAGTCGCCAGTCTTCAAGCAGCTCTTGTTGATGCAATTCAGCCCAATCGAGAACAAGTTCTTGCGCTCGACGAGGAAGCTCGCCACTTGAGATAGAGAGCAATTGGATATCAACCGTGGCCTTGTATTCTGTATTCTGCATACTGCACATGAAAGTGCGCAGGGGCATGATCGTTGAAGTACATCCGAATCAGGATGCCATAAAAAGTGCTGATGGTTGGCATAAATAAACAGTGAATTACGAAGTCATGTTACTCAAACTGGCGCCGACTGTCAACAACGAAATGCATTTTATGGATAGCAAAGCAGGCAATGCAAAAGTGCCTCAATCAACAACCGAATACGGATACCCAAAATTTCTTTATAACCGCAAGCAAAAGACAACTCAAACACAACTCAAACACAACTCAAAGACACTCCAAATACATGCCAAAGAACGGATCCTGAACAATGCAAACGTGTAGGTCTCGCTACGACTTACAACCCCTTACAATGGGGAGTGCAGGATCATTGTTGTCTAAAGTTTAATGAGCTCGCAGAAGCTTAGGTAGATGACTACTGCGCACTTCTCGCTTAAGCCCAGGGGCAGGGCTTCATTTTCTAATCAAAGATACAGATTAATTTTAGCCCGCAAGTGCCTCAAAATAATCTAGCGGTCCAAAAATGGTTTCACCCATATTTTTTGAAACATCTGTCAAATTAATCCTATTTACACGTTCACCTAAATATCTCTTATGCATCCTAAAGCCCTCCTCTCTGCTAGCGCTGACTTAGTTCGCGAGATTCTTCGTTTCGAGCATCCTGCGGACTCTGTTTTATCAAAATACTTTAAAGACCACAGGAAAGACCACTCATTTGGTCATCGCGAGCGCGGCGTATTGGCGGACACAGCATACAACGTGCTTCGGTTTAAACAGTTGTACGAACACTTTGCGCCATGGGGAAGTGGCTCCAAGGAGCGAAGACTGGCAATTCTTGGGTTTGCGCAGCATTTAAAAGATGCTGAGAAACACGCCGCAAACACGGGCATCGCTCAAAATAAAGCGACTCCCTCTGGGAAATCCAACCCCAAGACTTTTACAAAAGGGTCAACCAATAATATGGGTAAACCGCGCAACCCAGACGACTTTGATCACTCAACGCTTGGGTTCCTTCGATCTGCTTTAACCCCCGATGAGGTGCAGTGGCTTGAGCAGTGCGAGGCCGTTAAAACCGAGGACCTTCTAGAGCGCCACCGGCACAACCTTCCCGAGTGGTTATCTCATTCCTTGAAGGAGCAACTCGGGGATTCGTTTTGGCAAGTGGTTGAGAAACTTAACACCACAGCGCCCCTGGATCTGCGTGTGAACACCTATCAAACCAAACGCGAGGACGTTTTAAAGTCTCTCCAAGCATTGGGAATAAAAGGAGTCGCTACGCCGTACTCGCCCTGGGGTATCCGGTTGGCTGACAAACCGTCTTTAACCAAGCTTGAACTGTTCACGAGTGGCGCCATTGAAGTCCAAGATGAAGGCTCTCAGTTGTTGGCCCTTTTGTTGGATGCCAAACGCTCTGAGATGGTTGCTGACTTTTGTGCAGGCGCGGGGGGCAAGACCCTTGCCATCGGCGCGTCAATGAGAAATACCGGTCGCCTTTATGCTTTTGACACCTCCGCTCACCGCCTTGACGCTTTAAAACCCAGACTCGCCAGAAGCGGCCTATCCAATGTGCACCCTGTGGCCATTGCACATGAGCGCGACGAACGCATTAAACGCCTCAGGGGCAAGATGGACCGTGTTTTGGTGGACGCGCCGTGCTCGGGTCTTGGAACCCTCAGAAGAAATCCAGACCTGAAGTGGCGCCAAAACCCCAAAAGTATTGAGGAGCTTTGCACCATTCAAAGCAATATTTTGAGAAGTGCGGCAAGGCTTCTTAAGCCCGGGGGACGCTTGGTGTACGCCACTTGTAGTTTGCTCAGAGAAGAAAACGAGGCTGTTGCTGAGGCTTTTTCTGAAGAATTCAAGGACTTCTTTGTACCTTTAAAGGTCTCAAAGGTCCTGGAAGAGCTAAAAATAGCTCATTTTGAGGCCCTATGTACGCCTTCCGGTGAGTACTTACGTCTGTGGCCCCATGTTCACGAAACAGACGGATTCTTTGCTTGTATTTGGCAAGCAAAGTAGAATAGTGGGGTTTGGGACCAAGGGGTCCTCTATTTAAAGGTTTTTCCTTGAACACATTAAATTCAATTTTGGTTTGGTTGGCATACGGCATCATTGATTTGAGCGCCTGGCAAGTTGTTGTACTGACGCTGGTCATGACGCATGTCACGATCGCCTCTGTTACCATTTATTTACACCGCCACCAAGCGCATCGCTCTTTGGATTTGCACCCCGCAGTGGCGCATTTCTTCAGGCTTTGGCTTTGGTTGTCTACTGGGATGCAAACCAAAGAGTGGGCAGCCATTCACAGGAAACATCACGCTAAGTGCGAGACTGCTGAAGATCCGCATAGTCCACAAGTCAAAGGCATTAAGACTGTCTTTTGGAGAGGTGCAGAGCTGTACCGTTTAGAGTCTAAGAACAACGAGACCATGCAAAAGTATGGTCACGGCACACCGGATGACTGGCTTGAGCATAACGTTTACACACGTTTTCCTTGGCAAGGCGTGGCGGTCATGTTGATCATTAACCTAACCCTCTTTGGAGCCGTTGGGCTCAGTATCTGGGCTGTTCAAATGTTGTGGATTCCGGTTACTGCTGCCGGAGTTATCAACGGCATTGGTCACTACTGGGGTTACAGGAACTTTGAAGCGGTGGACGCCAGTACAAACATCTCTCCATGGGGTATTTTGATTGGTGGTGAGGAGTTGCACAACAACCATCACACCTACCCAACATCTGCAAAGCTCTCTGTTAAGCCTTATGAATTCGATATTGGATGGCTCTATATCCGGGTTCTTGAGACATTCAAGCTTGCAACGGTCAAGAAAACCCCACCCAAGCTTGCCTTTGGTGAGGTTCGCCCTGTGGCTGATGAGAAGACGCTTGAAGCGCTCATCATGAACCGCTACGAAGTGATGGCTGGATTTGCCAAGCAGCTAAGGAGCGCACTTGAGGTTGAGATTTCAAACCTAAACCTCTCCCCCTCTCCCAGCGTTTTGAGCGCCGCTAAGCGTTGGATGCATAGAGATTTGGAGAAGGTCCCAAGTTCTGCAGTTCCTCAATTGGCCCAGGCTCGCGCGATTTTGCCAACAGTAGACAAAATGATTTGTATGCGTGAGGAGCTTCGTCAAATATGGCTAAGCACCAACCGTTCACGCGAGCAACTGGCTATGGATCTACAGACTTGGTGCCGTAACGCTGAGTCAAGTGGAATTCAAGCTTTAAAAGAATTCTCCGTAACTTTGAGAGCAGTTCGGGTATAAATATATTTGGGTATCCCTTTGATGGCCTAGCAGGTTGGTGGGCAAAATCGAATTTGATACGCCAAGAACATTCAAACGAATTGCTTTCCGTGTATTTTGGTCGAGTCAAGAAGCTCATGCCGGGACTACAAAAGAGAAGCAAAAGGCAATCATAGAAAGACTTTATCTAGCGACCTCGAAGCTGTTCTCAAATTATTAATTGCTGACGAAAAGCCACCTGCAAAATACTTCGACCCGAGGAGACGACTGGTTTAACGATTAGCAGAAAATATTCGCACTCAAAAGAAAAGGCTCGCCGAAGCGAGCCTTAAGGTAGAGTACAACTAAAAGTAAGATTTACTTCAGCTTGGTCTCTTTGTATTCAACGTGCTTACGAGCTTTAGGATCAAATTTCATGATCGTCATTTTCTCGGGCATTGTTTTCTTGTTTTTGCTTGTGGTGTAGAAATGTCCTGTACCAGCAGTTGATTCAAGCTTGATTTTTTCGCGTGAGCCTTTTGAAGCCATTTTGAAATCCTATCTATTAAATGGTTGAACGAATTAAGCTTGACCGCGAGCGCGCAGATCAGCCAACACAGACTCGATGCCGTTTTTGTCAATCAAACGCAGGGCTGCACTTGAAACACGCAAACGAACCCAACGGTTCTCGCTTTCAACCCAAAAACGACGGTACTGCAGGTTAGGCATGAAACGACGCTTGGTTTTGTTATTGGCATGGGAAACATTGTTTCCTACCATAGGGCCTTTGCCCGTTACTTGACATACACGTGCCATTTGGACACTCCTATCGATATTCACGGTCTAAAGCGCCCTTTTGACAGTCACTTTAAACCTCACCTCGCCAAATAAGGGGGCGGTATCCCTTGGCAGATTAAGAATTGAGATAAATCTCAAAAGTCTCAAAAAGCCTAAAACGAGCGTTTTTCTTCAAATTCCGTCCAAATTGCCTGGATTAGGTTTTATTTCAGGAAAGCCTTAAATTATAACGCTTTTTAGGCAAATTTAGCCAAAAACAGCATCACTGTTGCTGTTCTAGGAAGCGTTGGGCATCCAAAGCGGCCATACACCCAGTTCCAGCGCTTGTAATGGCTTGTCTATAAATGTGGTCTTGGACGTCACCAGCAGCAAAAACGCCCTCCACACTCGTCATCGTTGCAAAGCCTTGTGAGCCACTTCGGGTCAGGATGTATCCGTCCTTCATGTCAAGTTGGTCTTTAAAAATATCCGTATTTGGCTGATGCCCAATGGCGATAAAACAACCTTGAAGCTTTAATTCATGGGTATTTTGGTTTTGAACGTTCTTCAATCTCACACCCGTCACCCCAGACGCGTCACCAAGCACTTCGTCCAAAACGCAGTGGCAATGCAACTCAATGCTGCCTGACTTCACCTTGTCCATCAATTTATCAATCATGATGGCCTCGGCCTTAAATTTATCACGACGATGAATCAGATGCACTTTGCTTGCGATATTGGACAGATAAAGTGCCTCTTCAACCGCTGTGTTGCCGCCTCCCACCACACAAACCTCTTGTTGTTTGTAGAAGAAACCATCGCAGGTTGCGCAACCCGACACGCCTCGTCCCATAAAGGCTTGCTCGGAGGGAAGACCCAAATATTTTGCAGAGGCACCAGTTGAAATGATCAAACTATCGCAGGTATAAACCCCGCTATCTCCAGCCAAAGTGAAGGGTCTGGTCTTGAGATCAACAGTGTGGATGTGATCAAAGACGATGTTGGTATTAAAACGTTCAGCGTGTTTTAAAAAGCGTTGCATCAGGTCTGGACCTTGAACCCCGTCCACATCGGCGGGCCAGTTATCCACCTCAGTCGTCGTCATCAGTTGCCCGCCCTGGGCAATACCTGTCACCAAAGTGGGCTGTAAATTGGCACGAGCTGCGTAGACCGCTGCCGTGTAGCCTGCGGGACCGGATCCCAAAATGAGTACTTTGCTGTGCGTGGTAGTAGAGGACATATAAAAATTTATGAATAAATGCGTACAAAAGTGAGAAAATAAGCCTTTGAATCTATTTGGGATTCATGGCCTCAAGGGTGTTATTGTAAGAAATCGCGGAGTGGGTCACAAAAGCAACCCCTATAAAACCACATTCAAAGTAATTTCTAATATTTTGATCTATTAAAGCACACAGACACAAAGCATAGCCTATTCTTTTTTTATGACTTATTCGTTAAATACTTTGACCTCTGATCGCGCGGCGCAAACACCCCCTACTGGCTTTAGACGCTTTACTCAGGAAATTGCACTCACCCTTGGCTTTACGTTTCTAACGTTTTGGATGCTCTCGATTCTCACGCATTCGCCCCAAGATCCTGCTTGGACGACCTCAGGAAATGTACAACCCATCAGCAACTGGGGAGGTCGACTCGGCGCATGGCTTGGAGATATGAGTTTTTTCCTCGCTGGGTACTCAGTGCTTTGGACCTACGCGGCGGCGCTCATGACTTGGTTAACCGCACTTGCCACCCGACTTAGAGGGGAGAGCGAAGACCCAGAGCACTCACTCGATGGATGGGTTCATACGCGCTGGGCTTTTTGGAGTGGCAACGTACTTTTGCTCCTGTCCAGCACGGGTCTTGAGTGGACGCGCCTCTACAGATTTGAAGGCAGCCTGCCCGGCCATCACGCAGGCGGCGTTATCGGCTACTTGATTGGTCAATTTGGTATGAATTGGTTTGGCTTTAACGGCTCGTGCTTAATATTTATCGCCTTCATGATGGTCTCACTCTCTTGGGTGTTTCGTTTCTCATGGATTCACTTAGCCGAGAATATTGGCTCTTTTGTTGACCACTTCATTGAAGTCAGGCGTGAGAAAAAGGCCAGAGATGAGGACATCGCAATGGGCCTTGCAGCGGCCAAAGAGCGAGACGAGGTGATGCACGGCGTCAAAACTGAGGCCGAGACCGAATACCATCCGCCGCACATCAACATCAGGGTCCAAAAAGAGCCCGAGCCCGTTGTTGCCCCCAAAAGCGAGCGCCTCGCAAGAGAGCGGCAAAAGCCCCTATTTAACGATCTCCCTGACTCTCGGCTTCCCCAGGTTGATTTACTAGACGCCAGTAAATCTAAGGTTGACACCGTCTCAACCGAGACGTTAGAGGTAACGAGTCGCTTGATTGAGAAAAAACTAAAAGACTTCGGCGTAGAAGTACACGTCGTTGAAGCGTCCCCAGGTCCTGTGATTACTCGCTACGAGATTGAGCCTGCAACGGGTGTTAAGGGCTCGCAGATCGTGAACTTGGCTAAGGACCTTGCACGCTCTTTAAGTCTGGTATCCATTCGGGTTGTAGAGACCATTCCCGGCAAAAACTACATGGCGCTTGAGTTGCCTAACGCCAAGCGCCAAACGATTCAACTCAGTGAAATACTGGGCTCAGAGGTTTACAACGAAGGTAAGTCTTTACTAACACTTGGCCTGGGTAAGGATATTGTTGGAAACTCCGTTGTTGCTGATCTTGCAAAAATGCCTCACGTATTGGTTGCTGGTACTACTGGTTCTGGTAAGTCAGTTGGTATCAACGCGATGATTTTGAGCTTGCTGTACAAAGCTGAGGCACGGGATGTTCGTTTGCTGATGATAGACCCAAAGATGCTTGAGATGTCGGTTTATGAAGGTATTCCCCATCTCTTAGCGCCCGTCGTCACTGACATGCGTCAAGCGGCAAATGGACTGAACTGGTGTGTGTTTGAGATGGAGCGGCGCTACAAGTTGATGAGCAAACTCGGCGTTCGCAATCTTGCCGGTTACAACCAAAAGATAGACCAAGCGAAGGACCGCTCCGAGTTCATCCCCAATCCCTTCAGTCTCACACCCGATGAGCCCGAGCCCCTTGACCGCTTGCCCTTCATTGTTGTTGTGATCGATGAGTTGGCTGACTTGATGATGGTGGTGGGCAAGAAGATTGAAGAACTCATCGCGCGCCTGGCCCAAAAGGCCCGCGCTGCAGGTATTCACTTAATACTTGCCACTCAGCGCCCAAGTGTTGACGTCATCACGGGTCTAATTAAGGCCAACATTCCTACGCGGATGGCATTTCAAGTATCCAGCAAAATCGACAGTCGCACGATCCTTGACCAAATGGGCGCGGAGTCTTTGCTTGGATCGGGCGATATGCTCTATTTGCCCAGTGGCAGCGGTATGCCAATCCGCGTGCACGGTGCATTTGTGAGTGACGAGGAAGTTCACAGAGTGGTGAGCTATCTCAAATCCCAAGGCCCTGCCAACTACATTGAAGGCGTGCTCGAGGGCGGAACGATTGACGGAGAGTCAGACGGTCCCGATCTCTTTGGTAACTCTGGGGGCGAGAAAGACCCCTTGTACGATCAGGCAGTAGAGATTGTTTTAAAGAACCGCAAGGCCAGTATCTCGTTGGTTCAAAGACATTTGAAGATCGGCTACAACAGAGCGGCGCGTTTGGTTGAGGACATGGAACACTCTGGTCTCGTCTCCTCAATGGGGACAAACGGACAACGTGAAATACTAGTGCCAACGCGTGATGAATAATCAAAAAAATCGATATATCCATCGTTCAACCGCTTTTAAGGGCCTGGGATGGGTTGTTTTAAGCTTCAATTCTCTCTTTACGTTTTTAACCGTTTTAACGCTCTCAGCGTGCTTCACCTTCTGTGCTCACGCGAACGCTTTAGACGCACTTAGTCAATTCATGAAGTCCACACAAAGTGGACGCGCCCATTTCACCCAAGTCGTGACCTCGCCGAGTAAAGAGGGCAAGAAAGGTCGGGTGAAAAACTCTGAGGGTACTTTTACGTTCCTCAGACCCCAAAGATTTCGATTTGAATACGAGAAACCGTTTCCCCAATCGATAGTCGCTGATGGACAAACGCTTTGGCTCTTTGATCCTGATATCGCTCAAGTCACTGCCCGCTCGCAGGAGAAGGCTATGGGATCCACGCCCGCTAGTTTGATTGCCTTGGCGCCGGATCTCTCGGCTTTAGAAAAAGACTTCACCCTCTCAGCCCTTAACAGCGAGTCTGCCTCGGACCCACTGCAGTGGGTACAGGCGACCCCTCGTGCACAGGACTCACAACTACAAATGGTGCGCATTGGACTGAGCTCAAGTGCTCAACAAGTGCAACTTAGTAAGCTTGAGATTTTGGACGCCTTTGGACAAAAATCAGTCATTACCTTTGATAGATTTGAAGTCAATCCTCAATCGGTCACAGTATCTAGTTTCAAGTTCACACCCCCTCCTGGTGTGGAAACGATCAGGCCTTAAACGAGGGAAATCGTGCGCCCCTCAGAACAACCCCTTGCTGAACGACTAAGACCACAGTCGCTTGCTCAGGTCATTGGGCAATCCCATTTACTTAGCGAGGGAATGCCGCTTCGAGTGGCGTTTGAGTCAAGGACCCCGCACAGTTGTATTTTATGGGGCCCCCCCGGGGTCGGTAAAACCACACTCGCACGTCTAATGGCAAACGCCTTTGACGCAAACTTCATCAGCATCAGCGCTGTGTTAGGCGGCGTAAAAGAAATCAGAGAGGCTGTGGATATGGCTGAGAGGTATGCAAACACCCCCGGGCACAGTGCTCGCACATTGGTCTTTGTCGATGAGGTGCACCGCTTTAACAAGACCCAACAAGACGCATTTCTCCCACATGTCGAATCTGGGCTGTTCACTTTTATCGGCGCAACCACTGAGAACCCCTCATTTGAGGTGAACTCTGCGCTGCTCTCGCGCGCAACCGTCTATGTGCTTGAGCCACTGAACAATGTGGATTTAAATAACATCACCGAGCGCGCTCTAGAACTGATCGGCTCCGTCAAGTTGAGTGAAGATTCAAAGGAGACGCTGATCGCCTTTGCTGATGGCGACGCAAGACGTCTCTTGAACGCGCTTGAGACGCTTTGCATGATGGCGCAACATGAAAAAATATCCACCGTGACAGTCGAGTGGCTTACCAAAGTCATGGGGCAACGGCTTAGACGTTTTGACAAGGGAGGAGAAAATTTTTACGACACGATTAGTGCGCTACACAAATCCGTCAGGGGCTCAGACCCAGACGCCGCACTTTACTGGCTCGTCAGAATGCTAGAGGGCGGAGCGGACGCCAAGTACCTCAGCCGAAGACTGATTCGAATGGCAAGCGAAGATATTGGACTCGCTGACCCCCGGGCACTGAGCGTAGCCGTAGACTGTGCTCAGGTTTACGAAAGACTAGGCTCTCCCGAGGGTGAGCTCGCTTTGGCTGAGTGCGTTGTGTATTTAAGCGTTGCTGCGAAATCAAATGCTGTGTACACCGCATTCAACCAAACGAAGGCATTAATTAAATCTCAGGGCACGCTGCCCGTGCCGCTTCACCTGCGCAACGCCCCAACGAAACTGATGAAGGATTTGTCCTACGGCGCACAGTACCGTTACGCACACTCCGAAGAAAACGCTTTCGCTGCGGGCGAGAACTATTGGCCAACGGGTATGACACCCTCAGAGTTTTACAAACCAGTCGAGCGGGGGTTGGAGATCAAAATTGCTGAGAAGATGCGCTGGTTAAAAGAACAAAATGAGAAGGCAAGTGAAAAAGCCAAAGAGGCTAGCTCTGCCAAGAACTCTGCCCAAAAAGCTTAGATCGTTTAACATCGACTCATGGATACCCTGATTCAACAAATCATCAACGGCCTCGTGCTGGGGAGCATGTACGCGCTCGTGGCACTAGGCTACACCATGGTATACGGGATCATCAACTTAATTAATTTCGCACACGGTGAGATTTTGATGATTGGAGCCATGACGAGTTGGACCATCATAGGCTTGGCGCAAGAGGCAATGCCCCATGCTCCGGGGTGGTCGATTTTGTTAATTTCACTCCTATGTTCTTGTGTAGTTTGCGCAGCGCTCAACTTTGCAGTGGAGAAAATTGCATACCGTCCGCTAAGGGGTGCCCCTAAACTCGCACCCCTGATAACAGCTATTGGTGTTTCCATCTTGCTGCAAAGTTTAGCGATGATTATTTGGAAACCCAACTACAAACCTTACCCGACATTTTTATCAAGCACGCCCCTTTCGATTGGAGCAGCAGTTATTACGCAGACTCAAATTATGATTTTGATTGTGACCGTACTTTGTCTCATTGCGCTCATGTACTTGGTGCACCGAACGTCTCTAGGGCGTGCAATGAGAGCCACAGCAGAAAACCCACGCGTAGCGGCTTTAATGGGTGTTAGACCTGATTTGGTGATCTCAGCAACCTTCATCATTGGGGCAGTCCTCGCTGCTATTGCAGGGGTAATGTGGGCCTCCAACTACGGTACGATCCAGCACACGATGGGATTTTTACCGGGCTTGAAAGCCTTTACCGCAGCAGTCTTTGGAGGCATAGGAAACCTAGAGGGGGCAGTCGTTGGCGGCATATTGCTGGGTCTCATAGAGTCGATTGGTTCGGGCTACATAGGGGAGCTTACTGGGGGAGTGTTAGGTAGTCAGTACTCAGATATCTTTGCTTTTATTGTTTTAATTGGTGTACTCACACTTAGACCCTCTGGCTTGCTCGGCGAGCAAACCGCAGAGCGAGCTTGATCAAGTTGAGTAAGAAGAAATTAAGCAAAAAGAAAATGAGTAACAAGATATGGAGCGTGAGATGGAGCATGAGTTGGAGCATGAGGCAATGCTAAATGAAAATATCAAATAACAAACCCAAACACTTCTCTATACAAAACCCCTCACTCCCAGCGCAGGTGTTGTTCTTTGCTGCGATCCTGCTTTTACCCTTGCTCCTTCAGTTGTTCGGCAATGCTTGGGTGCGAATTGCTGACTTTGCGCTGCTCTACGTTTTATTAGCGCTCGGTCTAAACATCGTTGTGGGCTACGCGGGCTTACTCGATCTAGGCTACGTTGCGTTCTTTGCTGTGGGTGCTTATATGTACGCACTACTCTCATCGCCTCAACTCACAAACGCTTTCCCGTGGATTGCGGCGATGTTTCCAGACGGCCTGCATACGCCCCTCTACATCGCTATTCCGCTGAGTGCTCTCTTGGCTGGGTTGTTTGGGCTGCTACTTGGCGCGCCTACCCTCAAACTCAGAGGGGACTATCTAGCCATTGTGACTTTGGGGTTTGGAGAAATTATTCGCGTATTTCTCAACAACCTTGACAGACCCATCAACATCACCAATGGACCCAAAGGAATTGGCGGAATCGATCCCTTCACAGTTATGGGGGCACCCTTATCTCGCAAACTCGATCTCGGGTTCATAGAGCTCTCGTCGGTGACCCTTTATTACTATTTATTTATTCTGTTGGTTGGTTTTAGTATCGTCATATGCTCAAGGCTTGAGCGTTCGCGAATTGGTCGGGCTTGGATGGCCATCCGAGAAGATGAGGTTGCAGCCAAAGCGATGGGTATCAATACTCGCAACTTAAAACTAACGGCGTTTGGCATGGGCGCAACCTTTGGAGGGGTCTCGGGCGCGATGTTCGCCTCATTCCAAAGCTTTGTATCGCCTGAGTCCTTTAGCCTGATGGAGTCGGTCATGATTGTGGCTATGGTGGTGCTCGGAGGGATTGGCTATTTACCGGGCGTCGTTTTGGGTGCGCTTTTATTGGCGGCATTGCCCGAGGTGCTTCGCTTTGTCTCCGCACCCTTGCAAGAGATGACGGGGGGCCGATTAGACGCAGCAATTCTTAGACAACTCTTAATTGCGCTTGCTATGGTGAGTGTGATGCTCCTGAGACCTCGCGGCCTTTGGCCCTCGCCTGAGCACGCTACTCAAGATCAAATTTCTAAGGACGAAGAAACTACAGACATGTCTAAATCAGAGTTGGGCAGTCCAAGGAAAGTCCATGCTTGAACGCTTAGAAGCTTCCCATAAGACCAACCCGCCCCTCGCACTAAGTGTGAAGGGGGTTTGCAAAAGCTTTGGTGGCCTGCAAGCTTTAAGGGACATCAGTCTGGATATCACTCAAGGCTCTATACACGGACTGATCGGTCCAAACGGGGCGGGCAAGACCACCTTCTTCAACATCATAACGGGACTTTACTCCGCCGATGCGGGTGAGTTTCATTTATCAGGCACACCTTATAAACCCAGTGAAGTTCACGAGGTCGCGCGAGCGGGGATTGCAAGAACATTTCAAAACATTCGACTCTTCAAAGAAATGAGTGTTTTAGAAAACGTCATGGTTGGACGTCATGTTCGCACGCACTCAGGGCTCTTAGGGGCCATCTTTAGAACTGCGTCCTTTAAACGCGAAGAGCACGACATCAAACTGCGCGCGCACGCGCTTTTGGAGTATGTGGGCATTGAGCGTTTTGCACGCCTCAAAGCTAGGACACTTAGTTACGGGGACCAAAGACGACTAGAGATTGCTCGAGCACTTGCAACGGAGCCTCACCTCCTCGCTCTGGATGAGCCCGCAGCCGGGATGAACGCAACAGAGAAAGTTGAGTTGAAAAATTTGATTGAGCAAATACAAAGGGACGGCAAAACTGTTCTTCTCATTGAACACGATGTCAAACTCGTTATGGGTTTGTGCAAGACACTTACAGTTTTGGACTACGGAACCAAAATTGCGGAGGGCTCACCCTCAGAAATACAAAAAGATGCTCGCGTGATTGAAGCCTACCTGGGCTCTGGGCCAACGAAGACATCACAAAATCCAAGTCAACAAGCAACACCTGTCGCCAATTAACGCCAGTCGCCAATTAACGCCAGTCGCCAATTAACTCCTAATGTCTTCCTCAACTCCTTCAGCCAAACTACTCCAATCCACTCAAGATCCAATTTTGCAGATCACGGACTTGGCTGTTAGTTACGGCGGCATACAAGCGGTTAAAGGCGTCAGCCTGCAGGTACGACGTGGTGAACTCGTAGCACTCATTGGCTCTAACGGCGCCGGAAAGACAACCACACTGAACGCTGTCTCAGGCACACTCCCTATTGTGAGTGGATCCATTCGGTTTGAAGGTCATGAAATTAAGGGTATGGGTGCTTGGGATATTGTCCGAGCAGGCCTTGCGATGGTGCCAGAGGGCAGAGGGGTATTCACGAGAATGAGTATTCTCGAGAACCTACAGATGGGCGCGTACTTAAGAGAGGACAAGGTCGCTATTGGGGCGGATATGCAAGAGGTGTTTGACACCTTCCCAAGACTCAAAGAAAGACTACACCAACTCGCAGGAACTTTATCAGGGGGGGAGCAACAAATGTTAGCGATGGGCCGCGCTTTGATGAGTAGACCCAAACTGGTGTTGCTAGATGAACCCTCTATGGGGTTGTCACCTTTAATGGTTGACAAGATATTTGAGGTGATTGCAGATATATCCAAGAAAGGCGTCTCAATTCTTCTCATCGAGCAAAACGCACAACGTGCACTTCAAATTGCAGACACTGCTTTTGTTATGGAATCAGGCTCTATAGCCTACTCCGGTAGTGGGCAAGAGCTCTTAAATGACGCCCGAATTAAGGCCTCTTATTTGGGTGAGGATTGATTTACAAATACATTTATCTTTAGTTGTAGCCCGTCGCCAATGACTGAAACTTGGTAATGTTCTTTAAAAACGCAAGTTTGACAGATCCCGTTGGCCCATTTCGCTGTTTTGCAATAATAATTTCAGCAACACCAGGCTCCTTTGATAACTCTTTCGTGTAGTAGTCATCTCTATAGATAAACATAATCACATCCGCATCTTGTTCAATCGCGCCTGACTCGCGCAGATCGGACATCATGGGTTTTTTGTCATTGCGCTGTTCAACGCCGCGGTTTAACTGCGAGAGCGCAATGACAGGGCACTGCAACTCTTTGGCAAGCATTTTTAAGCCCCTTGAGATTTCTCCCAACTCGGTCGCTCGGTTTTCTCCGTCCGAGCCGTTACTCCCCGACATCAACTGTAAGTAATCGACTACGATCAGCCCAAGTTTGCCGCAGCGTCTAGACAAGCGTCTTGCATTCGCCCTGAGCTCACTCGGCTTAAGACCTGGCGTCTCATCAATGTACATAGAGGAGTTACTGATGCGGTCTGAGGTCTCAACGAGTCTTGACCACTCGTCTTGTTGAAGCTTACCGGTTCTAAGTCTATTTTGATCGATACGTCCTAATGATCCAACGATCCTGACCACCAATTGACTAGCGCCCATCTCCATGGAGAAAATAGCAACTGGCAGACCTTCATTTAACGCAACATGCTCTGCAATGTTGATCGCTAAAGCGGTCTTACCCATTGAAGGACGTGCAGCCAAAACGATCAAGTCCCCAGGTTGTAGCCCAGAGGTCATTCGGTCTAGATCTGCAAATCCTGTTGGAACGCCTGTAACGTCATTGGGATTTGCTGACATCTCTTTTACGCGGTCAAGCAACGAAACACCCAACGCGTCCATCTTTTGAAAGCCCTGGCGCTTGCGAGCACTTTCCTCGCTGACATTAAATATCTTTTGCTCTGCCTCGTCCAAGATAGTGGGTACAGCGCGTCCACCCGTATTCATCGCGCTCGTCGTGATCTCCTCGCTCACGCTGAGCAGTTTCCTCAGCATTGCGCGCTCGCGCACAATCTCAGCAAAACGTCTAATATTGCTCTCGCTCGGGATGTACTGAGCAAGTGAATTCAAATACTCAATATTGCCCGCCTCCTCCGCTTTACCCTGGGACTTGAGGTGTTCGAAAACAGTTAACGTGTCCGCCGCCCGGGCCGAGTTCATGAGCGAGTAGATGGCACCAAATATAAGCCTGTGCTCGTAGCGGTAAAAATCCTCTTCAGTAAGTAAGTCTCCAATCTTGTCCCAAGAGGCGTTGTCCAACAACACGCCTCCTAAGACGCTAGACTCAGCCTCTAAGGAGTGAGGGGGAATGCGTAACTGCGCAACTGGGGGTAAGGTTCCTTCATCGTCTGAGCCCAAGCCCGAGCCCGAGCCCGAGCCCGAGCCCGAGTCTGAGTCCGAGTCCATCTCAAGGCGAGGATCTATATCCTCGCCCATGTATTCATCAACATTAAAAGTTGTCTCAGGTGAGTCCACAAATTGTGACTCATCAAAAGATTGGGAGGGGAACGATGAATCAACCCCGATATCAGCACCCACAGCATCAATGCTTGAGCCGCTCGAGGGCATCTCATCACTTGGCTTTTCGTCGTTAGGGTGCATAAAGAGTAGTTGATTTGAGTTTTAAAATTAAAAAAATAAAAAGCTTAAAGCTTATCCAGTGCACTCGTAAAGGAGTCTGCGTAAAACTCATCCTCTGGTAGTCCCATTGCAGCGTAAGCGGTTTTAGCACTATCCACCACAACCGGAGCGCCACAAGCGTATACCTGGTAGTTGGATAGATTTTTAAAGTCCTCCACAACTGCTTTATGAACAAACCCTGTCCTACCACTCCATGCGTCACTCTCTAATGCATCCGAGACCACTGGGATATACGTTAGGTTTGGCATCTCTAAGGCTTGCTCTAAAACCCATTCGTGCATGTACAGATCAACGGGCCTGCGTGCGCCCCAGTAAAAGCTAACAGACCTATTAACTGCTTTAGAGCGCATCTCCTCTATCAAAGCCTTAATAGGAGCAAAGCCCGTTCCGGAAGCAAGAAAGACCATCGGTTTTTCAGATTCTCTTAAAAAGAATGACCCCTGAGGCCCCTCAATACGCTGAATTTCTTTCTCCTTCATCGCCCCAAACACATGATCCGTGAATACACCGCCCGCCATATGGCGGATATGAAGTTCAATATGAGGCGTCTCAGGCGTTACGGTATGAGGCGCGTTTGCCATGGAGTAACTTCTGCGAGATCCGTCGCGAAGCAAGAAATCAACATACTGACCCGCCCTGTACTTCATTAAGTCCCCAGCAGGGACTTGCAGTTTGACAATCATCACGTCACTCGTTCTTCGCTCAAGCGAGAAGATGCGAACGGGCATTTTCTTGATCGCAAACGCACCCTCCTCAACCACTTGCTTTGATTCAAGTACCAGGTCTGATTTAGCTGTCGATCGACATGTCAGAATAAGCCCTTGGGCTGCTTCTTCGGGGGTGAGCGCCTTGGCTTGATGCTCACCCATCACCACCTCACCCGAGACCACCTTGCATTTGCAAGATCCGCATGCCCCGTCCTTACAACCGTAAGGCAAGCCAATGCCTTGTCTGGTGCCTGCAGTAAGTAAGATCTCATCTGCATCGGCTTGAAAAGTACGGCCACTGGGTTCAACCGTGATCTGAAAGCTCATTTTTGTGTATCCTTAGACTAATTATTTAGTTCAACATTAGCGAACCCTCAATTTTGCCCTCAAATCAAACTCCTTTAGGCGCTTTGCCCTCCCGTTTTAGAAAAGAACGCCTTTTAATTGTCGGTTGTGGCGATATTGGCGTGCGTTTAGCGCGCCTTGCAAGGTCAAATACACGTCTGATCGCTTTAACGTCCAGTCCTGAGCGACTTTTAGAACTTAAGAGTCAAGGAATAACCGCAATCTCGGGCAACTTAGATGATCCTAAAACACTTACCAGGCTAAGTGGACTTGGAACACGGGTTGCACATTTGGCGCCGCCCCCGAGCAGCGGTGAAAACGGTGAATTAGATCCAAGGACACAAAACCTCGTTCGAACTCTGTTAAAGCGTACACCCGCGCTTCAATGTGTTTACGCATCTACGACTGGCGTCTACGGCGACTGTTCTGGGGCGTGGGTCCCAGAAACACGTCCCCTAAACCCGACCACTGCGCGGGCCAAGCGCAGAGTTCATGCAGAGGCTTTGATGAGATTTTTGGGAACCGTTCTTGCCGGTTCCACAGGCGTCACAACCCTAAGGGTTCCAGGCATCTACGCCCTAGACAGAGACCAAGGCACCCCACAGGCAAGGCTACAAAGAGGTACCCCTGTACTGGAAACCAGTGCAGATGTATACACAAACCACATCCAAGCGGATGATCTAGCCAGAGCCTGTTGGCTTGCGCTTTGGAGGGGTCCAACACTGCGTGCCATTAACACTAGCGATGACACGCAAATGAAAATGGCAGACTATATGGACTGGGCAGCAGATCATTTCGGCCTCAAACGTCCACCCCGCATAAGTGCTAAGAATGCGGCAATAGAGTTATCTCCCATGCAACTCAGTTTTATGCAAGAGTCGAGAAGATTGGTCAACAAAAGACTTAAAGAGGAGTTGAGACTAAAGCTCAACTACCCAAGCATCAAAGAAGGCCTTAGCAAATAGCAAATAGCAACTCCAAGTCACCGATCGTCTTTGATTCATAAATCTAGCGCATCCCCATCCCTGAGATATCAAATATGTGCTGAGCCTCCCTAGGCAAGCATCGCCAGTATTGAGACATAGCCGGTACTTTTGCATTTAACTCCGCAGCCGCCTCCCATCCCCAACGCGGCTTGTATAAGAAAGCTCTTGCAAGAGCCACCAAATCAGCCTCCCCGTTTTTAATGATGTCATCTGCTTGGTGCGGATCCGTAATCAATCCAACCGCGGTTGTGGTAAGTCCACTGCGCTCTTTAGCCAATTTTGCAAATGAGACTTGGTAGTTGGGTCCTATTGCAATTTTTTGATTCTGTGCAACACCGCCTGAGGAGATGTGGACAAAATTAGCACCTGCGTTTTTGAGTATCAAAGATAAATCCGCAGTCTCCTCAGGTGTCCAACCCCCGTCCACCCAATCCGAAGCGGATATGCGGACTCCCAAGGACCCCTTAAAGACTGCCCTCACCTCTTTAAATACTTCCATCAAGAAACGAATTCTGTTCTCATATGAACCACCGTATTGATCGGTACGTTGATTGGCTATGGGAGATAGGAATTGATGCAGCAAATAACCATGCGCTGCATGCAACTCAACCGCCTCAATGCCCATCTTTTGTGAGTAGGCTGCGCCTTTTGTAAAGCCTTGAATTATTTTCTCCATCTGCGCGGCGTCTAAAGCATGAGGACTGCGCTCACTACTCAAGTGCGCAAGTGCGGACGGACCCCAGGTCTCCCAACCCGCCTCCTCTCCTTGTCCAACTGGAAGTAATTGCCCACCCTTCCAAGGCACTGCACTGGAGGCCTTGCGCCCGGCATGTGCGAGCTGAATACAAACTGGCACTCGCGGTGCAAGCGCCCGGGCTCGCTCTAGATGACTCTCTATCGATGCGGCATGTGCGTCATCCCAAAGTCCTAAGCACTTGGGCGTGATACGCCCCTCTGGAGTCACTGCGGTGGCCTCAATGGTGAACATTCCCGCACCGCTGTTGAGAAGATTGGCCCAGTGCATAAGATGCCAATCATTTGCTAAACCATCAACTGATGCGTATTGACACATGGGCGCAACAACAATCCGGTTATCCAAATGAACAGCCCCCTGAGGAGCACCAAGATCGAGGGGAGAGAATAAATGACTCATGAATTTGTTTCGTTTTAAAGAGTAAAGAAGGAAATACAAGAAACCGAACTAAATACTGCCCAATGGTTGCAGACACTTTAAGTCAAATCCAATAGAAATGGACTCAGTTTTAAAGCGTCCCCAACTTTACCTTAAGTTGGCTAAACCTTTGTTTGCTTGCGGGCTCAAGCACTCCTATTCCCTGTCGATCTATAGGGTGCACAAAAACAAGATTTTTGTTAAATTCATGCGCTTTATTAATACTTTTAAATTAACTATTCCCGTTTTAACGATCACCTGCCTCATTTCATGTGGCGGGGGCGGGGGTGGGAGCGCGAGTTCAAACCTAAGCGGCACAACACTGGCCACAAAAACGGGCAGTTTTATTGACAGTGCCGTCAGCGGAATTGGGTACACAACAGGAACGCAAACCGGAATAACCGACTCAAACGGCAATTATGTTTATGTGCCCGGCGAGACGGTGACGTTTAATATTGGTGCGATTACGTTCCCACCCATCGCCGCATTGTCAACGGTCACTCCGTTGAACATGAGCACTGCCGGCTCTCTCAGCGACCCGGTTGTAACCAATGTTGCCTATTTGCTTCAGTCCCTTGACATGAACAACCACCCTGATGACGGGATTCAAATTGACAGTCGAGTAGCTGCACTCGCAAAGACCAGTATTAACTTTAATCAACCCACGAGTTCATTTGAATTGGATCCCGCTGTAGTTCAACTCATCACGGCTGTGGACAAAATCAAATCCACACCTTCCAAAATGACGACAAGTACGGCCGCCGCCAATTTTGGAAAAACTTTGCTCGGCCTGGTTGATCAAAGTGTTATTCCATCACTGGGTTGCGACACAATCAATACGCAAACCGTTTTGTCTAGGACCAACTACTCAACAAACTTTTGGGCGAGTGTGATTGTTAAGCCAACCAATAAAAACGGATTTGTCTACGGCGGTGGTTTCCGCAACATTGGCTCCAACCCAGCAGGCGCTTTCGCTTGGTATCAACCACTGCCAGGCTCCAACGAAATGAGCATTGCACAAAGCAGTGGTCAGTGGGATCCTGTTTACTCACCCAAATACGATGTTTGGCTTCAACACTCTCAAAACCCCAATATCGTGATGCGTGTTGCGGTCACCCCCATGTCACATGAAACGGCAACGAGTCCTAAATATGTCGGAACTGCAATATATCTCATGTACGTCGGACCCGTTGGGACCTATCTTGATTTCCAATTCGAAAGCGGAAGCGTACCCGTAGCCTACTTCTCTTACACGGGGACCGATCAGGCAACTTTTTTCAAAGGCACACCTGGCATGGACGGCCTAATAGGGGACGCCGACGACGGGGTATTCCCCTTGGGAATGGATCAGATATGGTTGCAACATCAACCTGGACAAGCCAACTTCCCGCCCAACATGCATACTGGCGGTACAACCCCCTACGGGAGAACAATTGGTTCATCTGAGTGTTTACTCACACCGGGGGGCTCTGTGCAACTATGGGGCTCACCCTCTACGACTGCGGACCTTTTATTCAGTCCTAACAGCAGACAAAATTTCTGGGGATCTGACGCGCCTTTGTATACGGACGCAAATGGCTACCAAGGCGCTATTGGGCTAAGAGCAGGGGTACAGTTTGTATCCGTCATCAAATCTAATTAAACAATCTAATTAAACACGTACCGTTTGGATATGAGGTAACCCAAATGAGGTAAGCTGGTAGAACTTTTTATATTTTTGTGCACCAGTGTACGGTGTAGCCGTTAAATTAATCGCAAGTGCTCTCATACCTTTTGTATTCTTTACTAAACCTAATTGCCATACAAGTATCATAATTTCCAGCACTTGCACACGTAAATCTTACTGCCTTGTAGGCAACACATTTCCCTTTTAACTTCAAATCATCTACAGTTGCATTACAAGTTTCCCTCAAAACTGGCTCCATTTTAGAGAGCGCATCCGCAACCAACTTATCTACCTCTGGCTTTGTTATCTCAGGCTTAATTCGTTTTAACAAACCAGGCATTCCATTGGTAAATTCACCTTTTGCTTTGTTGATTAATTGACAAGCGGTTATAAAGTCGCCGTTTTCAAATGCAGAGTTGGCCTTTTCAAATGAGGGCATAACCCCTTTGAGGTCTGCATCAGAGACGTCAACAGTCAATTGCGCGTGACCCGGCTTGATTGTAAAAAAGAATATAAAAATCAATAAGTATTTGAGTAGAAGATAAGCTGTTACTTTGAACGACATATGGTTTTGAAACTCTTATTTATATAAAAAGTATAATTATATCAATCGCCATTTTTACAGCTCAAATTACTAAATTTAAATATAATTTTTTCTAAGCTCTGGGCTTTTAAGGTTAAAACTTATTTTGCCATGAAGAGGGTTCATATTTCCTTGGGTCAACCAAGAGCTAACGGACCTTCTTGTATCCAAGTAACCCTGCCTCATTTAAGCATTTGTTGTAATTGCCGTTTATGTTGGAGCTATCTTCATAAGTATCGTTTACATAATAACAATACTTAACCTCACCTCTCAGGTTGACCAGAACTGTTTCATGGGTAGCGTACCGACTGTCAGTACTGCTAGAGCAACCCAAAAATGAAAGAATTGCCATCACAAGGAATAGTTGTTTAATCATCGAATCTGCTCTAAATGTTTCCACTTGTAACTTGTAACTTGTAACTTGTAGCGACCATTTTAAATTCACGCCCAGGGCTAATCAAACAATATTAATCGTTACAAATAACTTGTAACCCAAACGCGTAACGGCCTTTATACCGGGCTGGCCATTTAAATAGACATCCATCTTACGCCTAACTCTACTAACAACTTGCTCAATTCGAAGCTTATTGGTGCTTTCGGGCAAATCAATGTCGCCAAAAACCTCAATTAATCTGGACATATTAAGTAAGTCCCCAGACAATGCCAATTCATAGACCAAGTTTGCCTCACTGACAGTTAGTTTGATTGATTTCTCATCGGGAGAAATAAGCTCTAAGGAGGTCGTTTTTAAAGACCACGATTCCTGGGGCTCTTCTGGTGAAATTCGTCGGCACAACGTTCGTAAAACGGTTGTGAGCTCCTGAGGGTTTACAGGTTTTGTGAGATAAACATCGGCTCCAGAGTCATATCCCTCGTGCCGATCACTGCTGCGAACTCTGGCTGTCAAAATCACAATACCTATTTTTGGGAAAGCCTGTCGCAAGCGACGCGAGATGGAAATACCTTCTTCTATTGGAAGATTCAAATCGAGGACCACAACATCTGGAATAGATACAGCAAGCTCTTGGTTCATCTCCAAACCGTCGCCCACACCTCTAACGTCAAATCCTGCTACAGCCAATTGGTCTTCCAATGCCTCACGCAAAGCAACATTGTCTTCGACTAAAAGTACGCCATTACTAATACGTTTCATTGGAATATAGAGGTCATTTGGTATATGGTATTGGTAATAAACCACAATTATGTAAAGAGGCGTGATATGTCAGAATTTCTCAGTTTTTAGGAGGTATTTGGGATAAAGTACATCTGCAAAATAGAGCAAAAGCACACTACAGCTAAATGAAAATTCCATCCTCCATAAAACACAAACACATAGACCTAGTGAAGGGGTTCGTTCGTGGGTGGTTTTTAGCTATTTTAGCCATAACAGTACTACCAGCTCAAGCAGATCAAATTCTACAAAGAGAGCTACTTTATGAAAATTCGGACAACCTAAGCCCAGCGGATGTAACTTCTCTAGCATTTGTCACCTTTGATAAGTCTTTAAATATTGGGTTTGAGGAAAAAAATATCTGGTTAAGACTGCAGGTGGCACCCCGTCCCGGTGAGAATTTGCACTTGATATTCACCTTACCTACGCTAGATAAGGTAAGTGTTTTCACAAAAAACAATAATCAAGATGTTGAGTGGAAAGAAACGATGCTCACTCCGACTGAGATCATTAAATCCTTCGCTTTACCAATTGAAAAAAGTGCTGCCTCGAGCAAGAATATCGAAATCTATATAAAAATCCATTCCGAGGGAGTGGGGACACTTGGCGTCAATATTCTTCCTGAA
>CAIKVH010000102.1 GCA_903830725.1 uncultured Burkholderiales bacterium
AGAGCCCTCTCCCGTGTCGTGGGCGAAGCCGCCCAACTTAGCCCCTTTGTTAAGAGCCAAAATTGCGTTGGCGCTCAAAGCGCCAAAGCTCATGGCGGAGATGTTGAAAAGACTGATATCGTAAGGTTTCAAGCATTGCTCCCCCCCGACCTTAACCCTGAAATCATGAGACTCAATTTTGGAGGGTGAAATAGAGTGTGTGATCCACTCATACCCTGTTGCCCGGACGTCAATGTCGGTTCCAAAGGGGTGTTTATCTGACTCCCCCTTAGCCCTGGAGTAGACAAGACTGCGCTGTGAGCGGGAGAAGGGGGCAGCTTCGGTTTCGCTTTCAAAGAAATACTGGCGAATCTCAGGACGAATAAACTCAAGCATGAACCGTAAGTGACCCAAAATAGGATAATTACGCAAAATAGAATGATGTTTTTGCTGCAAGTCATAGACACCAATACCCGTTAGCAACGCAAATACGCAAAGCTCAAATACTCCGTGTCCCGTGACTACGGTAAAAAGTAGAGATAGGCATAGTCCGCCCAGTGAAACAAAAAAAGTGGTGTAACGAATGGGAAAGACAGAGTTCAAACGGTCTAGCATGGTGCGTTCTCGGGTTATTTGAGTTGAGGAGTATGAAACGAGCAGACTGAAATGCGGAGACTGAAATTAGGAGCCATTAAGTGTCCAAGAGCCAATGGCTCAATAGCCCCATGGCCCAATGACTCAAAGACCCAATGACTCAAAGACCTTAAGATAGCACACCAAGTGTTAGGTTTGATGACTCATTATTCCTGTTGAATTTTAATAAAAAATACCGCTAGGGGTATTTGTATCAGAAACTTAATTACGAGCGGTAATAACTAAATCAAGAAAAACTGAATCACAAATAATTAAAGAATAAACCAATGTGCAGTATTAACTAACTTCTTTGAATTAATTAAGCTAAAGCAAGAAAAAATGTTAATGTGAACATTAACCGTTCTTTTGTTTCAAACGAGAAGCCAGTCTAGCTTGAGCAAGTGTTGAGACCTCAGCGCGCAGGCGAGCCATAGAGAGCTGTTGGTCCGCCGCTTTTTGAATATCCTCTAAGTCATGGAGTATGTTTGAACGAAGGCTCTCAAGCTCTAAATCCAGCTTATTCAGCCGTTCCTTTAAGTCTCTGCGCTGAGCCATGCGTTGGCTCAAAATATTAACGCTGGTTGCGATTATTTTCCAGTTCTGAGTCAGCTCATCTTGCGGGGGTTGGTTGAGTTGCTCAAACAACTCAGACAGCAAGGGATCAGTGAGGTTTACGTCCTCATGTAGTTTCGGTTTCCCAGTTTCGTTGGAACTGTTGTTTGAACTAGGACGAGCGTTTCTTCTTGAATTTTGATTGGATTCATAGTTCTGAGACAGATCCAGAGAAAGGTCATTTAAATCTTTCTCAAAATGCGGGTCAATATAGAAACCCTCCTCGTGTTCATAGGAGTGATCCTGGCCGTTGTTATCAAAAGTTGGGTCATAGTCTTCGTGGTACTCCCCAGCGTTATCGCTAGGCGTAACACTCGCCCATCCTGAATCAGGGTCGTATTGTTTTAGGCCTTTGAAAGCTAGGAATTTATCTTCTGCCATGATAGTCCCTACTTAGAATTTTGCTGAACTGGTTCCACGAGACATTCGCTTGATGAACTCTGGAATACCAAGAGATGACATGGAGCGTGATGAATCAGTTGCCGCTGCTGTTGTCGAGGTTGCGGTTTGGTTTTGTTCTGACTCTGCGAGCTTACGTTGTCTGTGGCGTCCCAAAATTGAGTACTGCGCTGCACCTACAACTCCGTCAAGCACGCTCGCACGCGGTGCAGTAGAGTTTGCAAATCGGTCTGAACTAGTGGCGCCTAAACCCGCATTTGCAACGATAGGGGCGCTCTTAGCAGTTTGGTTGTTTTGAGCCATTCGCATTTCACGAGCTGCACAAACGGCTTGGGCAAATTGAAGGAAAGAAAAACCGCAGACATCCTCTGAGTCCATAAGGAAGCCACGCTCGTAAAGGTCGCGTGCTGTTTGAGATTCTTGAACGGGTGGGGCCAACATGAAGCTCACAGGGAATCGTTGCTTTGTGAAAATATTAGAAGCCAACTGCTCAGGCAATACGCGCGTTGGGCAAACCAGCAACATGGGACGTCTAGCCGCGGCAGAGTCAAAAACCCATCTATTGCGGCTTAAAAATCCAGAAGTTGCCCCTAGTTCTATCTCGGATACTGAAGTCGGCACAAGCACCATGTCGAATTCAAACATCAACTCTCCCGCCAGGGAGTCTGACCACGTTAAGTCACAAAGAACGATATCGCTCGTTTTGGTTGCGTGTCTGAGTTGCAACCTTGCTTCAAAAATAGGGCGGTTGCCACCTTGGTCCACGGGCAAGCTTAGATGCTGAACAACTACGCCAACATTAGGCGCATGCAACAACCAATTGCTAGATGAGCCGTGTGGGTCCCAATCAATGAGCGTTGTCTTCAGCTGCATTTGCCTGCTGAAATAAGCCACCAAATTGGCTGATAGCGTACTCTTACCAACGCCACCTTTTTGACTGGTGACTAAAATTTTGAATGTCATGGCAATTAACCTCGAATAACAAGTTTCACTTGCAAGTCCATGATTTATCTTAATAAAAATTTAAAAATTCATTAAAATAGACCGCGGGGAGATGGATGCTAACTGGTTTATAGAATCTGTCAAATGGGTGTTGCAAATAACCAACTGTTTTTTGTAAAAAAATGGGTTGTCGGCCTTATTCCTCAATTTAGCTCGTCATTTTTACAAAAGACTGGAATTATTTTGGCCTGGCCGTTTCCCGTTAAGCTTTTTGCGGGCTCATTCATTTTAGGTACCGAACGTTACAGACGATTTCCGTGAGTCTCCTTAGACTACTTCTACAATAGCAACTATATGAATTCAAATATCAATGACTCCTCCTCAATAAAGGACGCATCCTCAGGGGGCCAGCCCCAATTTGTGAGGCAGGATTCGTTTTTAACTCTGCATTACCGCCTATCGGGCCTAAGCGGGGATGTAATCAACACCTTCGACGGTAAACCAGCCACAATTTCCCTGGGCACTGGGGAACTCTCACTGCCAATGGAGCGTTGTCTCATTGGAATGACAGAGGGCGAGAGCGGGAGTTTCAAACTAGCACGGGGTGAGGCTTTTGGAGCGCACAACCCCCAAATGGTTCAATGGGTGAGCCGTGCGTTGTTGGACCGTGTGGGGACCCAAGGCGATCAATACAGCGTTGGCGAGGTTGTTGAGTTTCCTGCGCCTGAGGGCCAAGGCACTTACGCCGGCGTTGTTAAAGCGATTAGGGAAGGGGAAGTTTTGTTTGACTTTAACCATCCGCTTGTTGATCAAGAGTTAACTTTTGAAGTTCATGTGATAGGTGTACTCTAAAGTTAAAGCTCGCTCACTGATCCCAATTTCTCCTTTTTTACACCTCAATATGCACACCACCCATAATGATCAACTAACGACGGGTCCTCAAGAAATAATACTCGCAGAGCCTAGAGGCTTTTGTGCGGGCGTTGACCGCGCGATAGAGATCGTCGAGCGAGCGTTGGAGAAGTTTGGCTCCCCCATTTATGTTCGCCACGAAATTGTCCACAACTCTCACGTGGTTGCCGATCTCAAGGCGCGTGGCGCAATTTTTATTGAGTCCTTGGAGGATGTTCCCCCTGATTCAACTCTTGTTTTTAGCGCACACGGAGTGCCTAAGTCGGTTGAGATGGAGGCAGCTAAACGTGGTTTTCGGGTATTTGATGCAACGTGTCCACTGGTCACCAAGGTCCATGTTGAGGTCGCAAAACTGCACAAAGAAGGATATGAATTTATCATGATCGGCCACAAAGGCCACCCCGAGGTTGAAGGGACGATGGGGCAACTCGAGAGCGGTATTCATTTGGTGGAGGACGTCGCTGATGTGGCTCGCCTAAACCCCTCCCAGACGACAAAGCTAGCCGTTGTTACGCAAACCACCTTAAGCGTGGATGATGCAAGAGAGATATCAAAGGCCATTGAAGCAAAGTTTCCGCAGGTTCGACGTCCCAAGCAACAAGATATTTGCTACGCAACCCAAAATAGACAAGACGCCGTAAAAGTTTTGAGCTCAAATGTGGACGTCGTGGTCGTGGTTGGAAGCCCCACCAGTTCAAATAGCAACAGACTAAGAGATGTTGCCTCCAATTTAGGGGCTATAAGCTATATGGTCGATGACGCCTCTGAGCTAAAAGAGGAATGGTTTACAGGCAAACCAAAAATCGGTTTGACCGCAGGCGCCTCTGCTCCCGATATCTTGGTTCAGCAGGTCATTGCAAAATTAAGAGAGTATGGGGCGGTATCTGTGCGTAAACTTGACGGGATTCAAGAAACGTTAAAATTCCCCTTACCCAAGGGGTTAAAGACTTAGTGACCCTATTTTTGTATCTTCCTTTTCCAATTTCGCGTGAATAACAATTACGCTAAAACCTATTTAGAACTATTCAATGTTAGATATTGCCCTACTGCGACGTGATTTACCTTTAGTCATAAAAGGACTTGAGGCCAGAAAGAATCCGCAAGCTTTTTTGGATATCGATCTTTTTCAGTCTTTAGAGAATGAGCGTAAAACCCTTCAATCTCGAACCGAGGAGTTGCAAGCCAAGCGCAATGCACTCTCTAAGTTGGTCGGTCAACTGAAATCAAAGGGCGAGTCCGCAGACGCTCAGATGCAAGAGGTCGCGCAAATGAAGAGCGAGCTCGAAAACTGCGAGCACCGATTGATTGAACTCCAAGGCCAACTGCAAGGGCTTTTATTGGCTGTACCCAACTTGCCTGATGCAAGTGTTCCCATAGGCTCCGGAGAGGAGGGAAACGTTGAGCTCAGAAGGTGGAGTCCAACCGGTACAGAACCAGAGCCCCTAGGATTTAAAGCTCGAGATCATGTGGAGCTTGGAGAGCCATTCGGTCTTGATTTTGAGACGGGTGCGTTGTTATCGGGATCAAGATTTACGGTGATGAAAGGCCCCATTGCTCGGTTGCACAGAGCTTTAGCCCAATTTATGCTTGACACCCAGACAAGCGAGCATGGTTACACAGAATGTTATACCCCATATGTTGTCAACGAAGAGACACTTCGCGGTACAGGTCAATTACCAAAGTTTGAGGAGGATTTGTTTGCCGTCAAAAAAGGGGGGCAAGACGGCGCAGAGGAGGGGACAGCACTTTATTTGATCCCAACCAGTGAAGTAACGCTTACAAACTTTGTCAGGGGGAAGATACTTGCAGAAGGTGATTTACCCATCAAGCTTACCGCACATACTCCGTGTTTCAGGTCTGAGGCGGGCGCTCACGGTCGAGATACCCGAGGAATGATAAGGCAGCACCAATTTGATAAAGTTGAAATGGTCCAAATCGTTCATCCTCAAAAGAGCACAGAAGCTTTAGAGGAAATGACGGGACACGCTGAGAGTGTTTTGAAAAAATTACGACTGCCCTACCGCGTTATGTCCCTATGCACGGGAGATATGGGGTTTGGGGCAACCAAGACTCATGACTTAGAGGTTTGGTTGCCTGGGCAAGCTGCTTATAGAGAAATTAGTTCAGTGTCTAGTTGTGACGCTTTCCAGGCAAGGCGCCTGCAGGCAAGGTACAAAACAGCGCAAGGAAAAAATGAGTATGTCCATACGCTTAACGGTTCTGGATTGGCGGTTGGGCGTACATTGGTGGCCGTGCTTGAGAATTACCAACAAGAAGACGGAAGCGTTGTGATCCCTGAGGTATTGAGACCGTACATGGCTCATTTAGAATTACTAAAAATTTAAACTGTCCAAGACACAATCGGTTAAGATGAAAGCCTCGGCCGAGATTTCAAGACTTTTGGCGATGTTTGCAAAATACATTCATTTATTTGTTACTGGGGTTAAAGATGAAGCGTGATAACAAGATTTCAAATGCATTGAGTTTCTGGAGCAAAGTAGTTTCTCCCTCTAAAGCATTTACCTTAACAATTATTTCTGCTGTACTTATCGGGTGTTCCTCAACCCCCTTGCGCACGGCGGATACGAGTAGCGCATCAGGATCCGAGCAAGTTCCAAACGTTGAACTCCTTGGACAGCTCCAATTGCCTACAGGCGCAAAAATAATCAATGAGCGGACACTCATTTTGGGGGCCGGAGATTCCTGGGTTGGAAGAATTACGATGGAGGTCGGAAAAGACACTAACACCGCCTATTCATTTTTTCTGGAGCAATATCCTCGTCAAGGCTGGCAATTGGTGTCTGCAGTGAGGGGTGCTAACAGCTTGATTGTTTTTACAAGACAAGACCGAAATGCAACCGTAGAGATTAGAGACGGTTCCCTTGCTGTAAGTGCTACAGCAGTATTGACTATGACGCCTAGGCCTAGTTCCAGCGGGGCAGCCCCTCAGCCTGGGGTAAATGCCACTCCTATAGCTCCTATTTCACCCGCCAGAAATTAAGTTACTTATTCTTTTTTTAATTTAAAAACCCCCTACATCTAGTTCTGATCAAACTTAAATGAGGGTGAGACTTAAAGCTATTGGTCATAAGTGCTAACGCAGAAATTTAAAATATGGAATTTTCGTACTTTCGTGTAAAAACACTTGGATTTTTAAATAAAGTAAATAACTATTCCTTTCTTTTTTGCATTTCCTTGTTTTTTTCGAGCAGTCAGTTTGCATTAGCCGATGACTTTAAAATGAGCTGTGATGTACAAGGTAGCATTCCACAAATGCTCGATAAAATTATTGCTCCTGCCCGCGTTACAATGACTATTCAAACATTAGGAAACAATATTTTTATGCAAATAGTTGGCCCTAGCCCATATGACATGAAGGTAAGCACTTTGGTCACAAAAGTTATGACTGGAATAAATCTTACTAACTCCAAGCATTTGGGGGTTAGAACAAAAAATAAAGAAACTGGTCAAGAGGCAGAACTTGTGATTGATCAAAAAACAGTAACGATGACGGGATACAACGATGTAGAAATTCAAAAGCAATCGGTACGTCTACTTCTAACGGG
>CAIKVH010000103.1 GCA_903830725.1 uncultured Burkholderiales bacterium
GATACACCTTGCTTAATGAAATAATTTGGTGGGCCCACCTGGACTCGAACCAGGGACCAAAGGATTCGGGTTTGTGTGACTTTCGCCACTCCCTGGACTATGCCTTCACCATAGCTTGCGCTTTAGGTGGGTGCCGTCTAGTCTCTACACCTTCCGCATCATTTTCATGAGCGGCTTGGCTCGGTATTGCCGTATGCATGGTCATGCACTTAGGTTTCGCCGAATTTGACACCATTCACTACACAGTTTCCACGCGTAGTGCACATTTCAACAATATGAGTCCTCTGCTCTAACCAACTGAGCTATAGGCCCGAAGCTGGTATTTTAACCCGAAGAATGCATCTCAAACATATTCATGTTTGAAGATTCTTATTTATGGCTAAGTGCGTTGGTCAAAAGCTTTGACGTAATATCCACAATTTGGATCATCCGCTCGTAATGCATGCGCGTTGGGCCAATGACCCCTAAAGTCCCAACAACCTGCCCATCCATTTCGTACTTTGCACTAACTACGGATAATTCTTCAACGGGTACGACTTGGCTCTCACCGCCAATATAAATCCTCACGCCCTCTGCTTTTGCAGAACTCTCCATGAGCCTCAAGAGTTGAGCCTTTTGCTCAAACATATCAAAAGCTCGTCTGAGCTGGCCCAAATCACCAGAAAAGTCGCTAACTGACAACAAATTGCGTTCGCCGCTGATAATGACTTCGTCTTGAGCCTGGGTTAGCACCTCAGAGCTCACTTGGACTGCAGCCTGCATTAACTTGCCTATTTCCCCTCTGAGAGAATCCATCTCAGCCTTAAGTTTCTCCCGCACCAGATCGAAACTCATCCCTGAATAATTAGAATTTAAGTAGTTTGACGTCTCAACAAGTTGCTGAGCAGAGTAATCCGCCTCTGTAAAAATAACCCTATTTTGTACATCCCCGTCGGGTGAAACAATAATTACGAGAAGCCTTTTCTCGGACAACCGCATAAACTCAATATGACGAAAAACCATTCCTCGTTTGGGAACCATGACAACGCCCACAAAGTGTGAGAGACTCGACAACATGTCGGCGGCATTGGCGATAATCTTTTGTGGCTGATCGGATTGCAAAACCGGAGTCTCAAGCGCATCCATTTTCGTAGTCAACATCGTGTCCACAAAAAGCCTGTAACCCCTAGATGTGGGAATTCTCCCGGCTGAGGTATGAGGACTTGTAATTAACCCCAAGTCCTCCAAATCAGCCATCACATTTCTAATGGTTGCAGGAGAGAGCTCAATGCCTGAGGTTTTGGACAAAGTGCGAGAGGCGACGGGTTGCCCGTCGGCAATGTAGCGCTCGACCAGCGTTTTTAACAAAAACTTGGCACGTTCATCAAGCATATTCATACAGAAGACAGATTTTAGTGATTTAATTTCCCTATGAAATCAAAATTTCGACAAATTGCACTCATTGGCAAGTATGCCAAAGAAGTCAAAGAATCCAAAACAGCAAAGAACTTGGACAGTGTAAACCCGTCCAAACTGAGACAGACTGCCTCAACCTCTCAGATACTGCAGAGCTTAACTCATTTTTTGCACCTCCAAGGAGCAGATGTCGTTATCGAGAAAGAGACCGCAGAGAGTTGTGATCTTACCAACTCCCAAGTGCAAAATATCAATCAAATCGGCAAATCCTGTGACCTTGCCATTGTGGTGGGCGGCGACGGTACGATGCTCGGGTTTGGCAGACAACTAGCACCTTACAACGTGCCCTTGATCGGGATTAACCAAGGACGGTTGGGTTTTATTACTGATATCGCGCTGGATCAAATCGAGACCACCTTGGAACCCATGCTAAAGGGTAATTACACCGAGGATTTAAGAAGTCTCTTTCTAGGCAAAGTCATGCGCGATGATGCCTGTGTGTTTAGCACCCTTGCAATGAATGATGTCGTTGTCAACAGAGGAGCCACCTCGGGCATGGTGGAGCTCAGGGTCGAGGTCAACGGTCACTTTTTATCAAACCAAAGAGCAGATGGGTTAATCATTGCAACCCCAACCGGATCTACAGCATACGCACTCTCCTCTGGGGGACCCATCATTCACCCGGCTCTCGCTGGTTGGGTCTTAGTGCCTATCGCACCCCACACCCTATCGAATCGACCCATCGTGCTCGGTGATGATGCGCAAATCGCAATTGAGCTCGTGTCTGGTAAGGATGCGAGTGCAAACTTTGATATGCAGTCACTCGCCGCTTTAATAAAAGGGGACCGCATAACCGTGTCTAAGTCAGAACACAAAGTACGTTTTCTGCACCCTGTGGGTTGGAGTTATTTTGATACGCTTCGTAAGAAACTGCATTGGAATGAGGGTGTGGCATGAGCTTAAAACGCATCACGCTTAAAGACTTTGTTATCGTTAAGCATTTAGAGTTGGATCTATCGGGTGGATTTTCAGTTTTAAGCGGTGAGACTGGGGCTGGTAAGTCCATTTTGATTGACGCTATTCAACTTGCTCTTGGAAACAGAGCCGAGACCTCTGTCATCCGAGAAGGCGCCCTTAAAACAGAGATCACCTTAGAGATCGAGGCGCCTCAAAGTCTTGAGCCCTGGCTTGAGGAGCAGGGCTTTAGTTTTGAGGCGGGTCAAACCGATCTCCTCCTCAAAAGAGTGATCGAGTCAGGAGGCAAGAGTAGAGCCTGGATTAACGCAAGCCCTGCCACTGCAACGCAATTAAGGGAGATCGGAGAGCGGTTGATTGACATACACGGTCAACACGCTTGGCAAAGCTTAACGAGGCCTCAGTCCGTAAGAGCTCTCTTGGACGCTTATGCCGGAGTATCCACAGCCCAGCTCTACAAGCTGTGGACCGTATGGCGTGAGGCGACTCAGAATTTAGTTCGCGCTCAAAATGAACAAGACAAACTTCACTCGGAGCGCGAGCGCCTCCTCTGGCAGATCACCGAAGTTGATAAGCTCGCACCGCAGGATAATGAGTGGGAGAGCTTGAACACTCAGCACACACGGCTTGCTAATGCACAAACCCTAATTGATGTTGCTCAAAAAGCCTACAACGCCCTACAAGGAGAGGAGGAAGGAGCCAATCAATTCATCGCCAGTGCTCAATCCGAGTTGGACTCTAACGCGCACCTTGATCCCGAATTTAACGAATTGAGTGAAGCACTCTCCAGCGCCAGCGCTCAGATATCAGACGTTGCTCACTCCTTACAGTCATGGCTTAAGCGAACTGATTTGGATCCACAAAGGCTCGCAGAACTAGACGAGCGGATGTCTTTATGGCTCTCACTTGCAAGGCGCTATAAAAGACAACCTGCTGAATTGCCCGAGCTCTACGGTTCTTGGAGAACTGAGCTTGAACGCTTAGACCGTGCGGTCGATTTAGGAGCGTTGGAGGCAACCGAGTTGGCCGCTCAAAAAGCCTACTCCGCACAAGCAAAAGAGGTTGGAATCATCAGACGCAAAGCAGCCCCCAAGCTCTCCGCGGCAATCACCGAGGCCATGCAAGGGCTTGGCATGCAAGGCGGCTCATTTGTGGTTCAAATTGAAACTGCAGACCAACCTGGCCCCCAGGGTTTGGAGGAGGTTGCATTTTTAGTTGCTGGTCACGCGGGTGCAACACCAAGGGCCGTCGCAAAAGTAGCCTCAGGTGGAGAGCTCTCAAGGATCTCCTTGGCGATTGCAGTGACAACAAGCCAGCTCGGTGAGGCACAGACCCTGATATTCGATGAGGTTGACTCCGGGGTTGGTGGTGCTGTGGCTCAAACGGTTGGGCGACTTATGAGAAAACTGGGACTAGACCGACAAGTGCTTGCTGTCACCCATCTCCCTCAGGTTGCAGCCTGTGCTGATCACCACTGGGTCGTATCAAAGGCCCCAAGCCCAAGTGGTGCCGTTAGTCAAATGGACTGCGTGACAAGCGAGGATCGGGTCAAAGAAATAGCGAGAATGTTGGGCGGCGAAGTGCTCTCGGACACAACCTTAGCCCATGCACGAGAGATGCTCCAGCAAATGACTGATATCCCAAGTACTGCTGAGAAATCAACAGCAGATAAAACAACCCCGACAAAGAAAAAAAGGAGCACCCCTCATGAGTAGCGAGTTGGTGCTGATCACGGGAATGTCGGGCTCAGGCAAATCTGTTGCTTTGCACGCACTTGAGGATCTAGGATATTACTGTGTTGACAACCTGCCCCCTGAGCTACTGCTCTCCTTTGTTGATCTTGAAAATAAATTAAAAGCCGAGAAAGTTGCCATTGCAATGGATGTCAGGAGTCGTGGCGCGCTCCCTTTGGTACCAGCTCAACTGGCGCAACTTAGAGAAAGAAACATCAATATTCGTCTCCTTTTTTTAGAGTGCAATACAAATACTCTTGTGCACCGGTACTCTGAGACCAGGAGACGACACCCACTGAGTCAATTAACTGCGCCACTTGAAAGCGACGCTACAACCCTCCCTAGCGAGACTGAAAATCTTAACACTCCAAGCCTTCGAAACCTCAGCGAATCGATAGAACTCGAGCGGGAGCTCTTAGCGGACCTGCGTGAGATGTCCCACATCATTGACACCAGCTTGCTCAAACGCTCTAAGCTCCAAAGTTACATCCACTCGCTTATCGGCGCCCCAGCGGCTGCGTTGACCCTTATGTTCGAGTCCTTTGCTTTCAAACGCGGAATCCCCGTCCACGCAGATTACGTGTTTGATGTAAGGATGCTCCCCAATCCGCACTACGATCCAAACCTTAAAGAACTCACTGGACTAGACGCTCCAGTGGCTCAGTGGCTGGATCAACACGCAGATGTCAAAGCGATGGGGGACCAGATATCTCAATTTGTCACCAATTGGCTTCCCGCATTGGATGAAGATCACCGCAGTTATGTCACCATCGCTATTGGTTGCACGGGGGGCCAACATCGATCGGTTTATTTAGTAGAAAAATTAGCACAACAGTTCTCCTCCAACTGGGTTACCTTAAAACGCCACCGCGAGCTAGGGGATTGAAGTAGGGGATTGAATTATGAGATTTAAGTAGCAAAGTGAGCTAGGAAGCCGATGCCTCCAAGAGCTTTCTGACAGGAGCGGGCAACCCTAAGACTCGCCAACTCTTTTGATCAACCCAAGCTCCCCCAGTCGAAGGGGCTTGGGTTAAAAGTTCTAACTTCTGCGCGTTAAAACTGTTCGTTTGTATCCAGTGCAATATCAGTTCTTTATGGGTGAGTGCATGTCTAACGGGTTCTAGATAGCTTAATTTCTTAGCGCTAACTTTGCCCACAAACGCGTCAAACTCTTCTTGACCCAGAAACACGGGCACACAGTAAAGTCCAGCCCAGATACCCTTTGTGGGTCTTCTCTCTAACCACAGTTGCTTTTTATCGTTCATTAAGCAAATCATCCACAAAGACTGCGTAGTGCGCTTGACCTTCTTTGTTTTAACCGGGTAGGCCAGCGGATTTCCCTCTCGCCTTGCCACGCACAAAGACTTTGCAGGACAAGACTCACATTTTGGATTTTTGGGGGTACACACGGTCGCCCCCAAATCCATAATACCCTGCGTGTAGGTGGGCATATCTTTTTCTGAACCGGGGAGCAACTCAAGGGCTAGGCCGGATAACTCGCGTAGGTTGGAGTTAACAGATAAATCAAAACCGTAACCCATAAGCCGAGTTAGAACGCGTTTAACGTTACCGTCTAGTATGGGGACGCGCTTCGAAAAACAAATGGATGCAATTGCCGCTGCAGTGCTGGGTCCAATACCGGGAAGGGTTTGCAGGGTTTGAAAATCATTAGGAAATTTTCCGCCGTGAAGATTTACGACGTCTTGGGCGCAGCGGTGAAGGTTGCGGGCTCTTGAGTAATACCCAAGCCCACTCCAAAGGCCCAAAACCGCATCTTGATCCGCCCGAGCGAGGCTTTGAACGTTTGGAAAACGTTTCATAAAGCGCTGAAAATAAGCGATGACCGTCACGACCTGGGTCTGTTGTAGCATGATCTCAGAGACCCACACCCGGTAGGGATCTAATACCTCTTGCCAGGGCAGGTCGTGGCGTCCGTGACTGCGTTGCCACTTTACCAAAAATTTGGCAAAGCTATTCTTGGGTGAACGGGGCTTTATTGACGCAGTATTCACAAAAATATAACAGTCTACTTTTGGCAAACAGGGCAAAAGAAAGTTGATCGTTGTCCTTGAACAATTTGTTTGACCGCCGTCTGACAACGTCTACAGGGCTGACCTTGGCGACCATACACAAAACTCTCTAGTTGAAAATATCCGCTCTCACCCATTGCATTAGAGAAATTTTGCAGCGTACTGCCCCCCACTTCAATGGCCCGTGCAAGCGTATCCCGAATAGATTGATGTAGCAAAATGCTTTGAGCTTTTGTGATCTTAGCGCTCGAACGTGTTGGCCTTATTCCAGCCAAAAACAAAGATTCACTGGCATAGATATTACCTACCCCAACCACAATTTGTCCTCCTAAAAGGGCTTGCTTAACGCTGAGTCTTCGCGCCTTAAGAGATTTATAAAAATCCAGGGCTGTGAAATCCTCCCCCAACGGCTCAACCCCAAGTCGTCCGAGTAACTTTTCGACAATGGGGGCCTGGGCATTGTTTGCAAAAACCACAGCACCGAATCGACGTGGATCATTTAGGATCAAGGTCCCTTGGTTGGTTTGCATTACAAAATGATCGTGAGTTCTAGCAACAGTTGCAACTGCGTTGACACCCCGCCCCCCCTGCTCCCCCTGGAGTTGCGGCAATGGCTCAAAGCGCAACGAACCTGACATGCCAAGATGGAGTATTAAAAGAGCGGGGTCCATCTCGATGAGCAAATATTTACCTCGTCGGTTAACACGCTTAACGCATAATCCCTGCAAATCTTGGGGCAAACATCCCAAGGGCCACCTAAGGGGCTTGCCAAGGCGGACGCTTTGTATTTTTGCACCTTTAATTCGGTCAGCAAAACTAAGTCGGGTTACTTCAACTTCGGGTAATTCAGGCATGGGCGAGCAAAAGTTAGTTCCTTGGCATTATCATCTGAGTATGCAACCTCTAATTCATATCAGTCAATTAGCCCCTATTAGTCAGATGAAATCCTCCACAGCATATGGCGCAAAAAACACATCCCGTATCCGCTTGGGTAAATTCCGCGCATTCGAGGTAGCCTTCCTGGGGATGCTAATTTGCATAGGTAGCGCAACTGCAGCCCCGCCAAAGCCCAAGAGCGGGTCAGCTACAACCCCGCCCAATCAAAGCACCACTGAGAGCATCAAGAATTCGAACATGAGCGCAGAGTTGATGCTTGAGATTTTGTTGGGCGAGCTCAACAATGAGGAAGGCGTTCCAGCAACCGGGTATTCGCTGTTACTGGACGCAGCTCGCAAGAGCCGCGACCCAGGACTTTATAAGCGTGCGATTGATATCGCTTTGCACGCCCGCTCCGGACCTTCCGCCCTAGAGGCGGCAAGGGCCTGGAAAAGCGCAGCGCCCTCCTCCAGAGAGGCTAACCGCTATGTTCTAGATATTTTGCTAGCGCTTAATAAGGTCGATCAGTCCGAGGAACCCTTAAGAACCGATCTCTTGCTAACCCCCCAAATTGAGCAAGCTAAGGCAATTGCTCAAATTCCACAACTGTACGCGCAGGTTAACAATAAAGCCAGCGCTGCAACGGTTGTGGAGCAAGCTTTGAGTATTTTTAAAACGCGTTCAGACACCTCGGCAGTATCTTGGGTAACGATTGCCAAAATGCGTTTGCTCGCCAACTTGTCGGAGTCCTCGCTTCAGGCGCTAAAAAAAGGGCTACAAATCGAGCCCGAATCCCCACTTGGGGCATTGCTAGCCATTGAATTAGCAAGTGCTCACACACCTGGGGCCGAGGATTTGGTCGGGCCAGCGCTGGACCTACAAACCAATCCAACTATTCGCCTGCAGTGGGTCCGCGGCTTGATAGAGATGGATAGGCTCAATGAGGCGGGTGAACAGCTTATAAAGATCACTGCTAAATCCCCTCAATTTCCAGACGGATGGCTGTTACTAGGTAGTTTACAACTGGAGTTAGCTCAGTTTGATAAGGCTCAGGAGAGCCTGACAAAGTATCTAAAGCTTGCCTCTGAGTCACCAGATTTAGTTAATTCTCAAGGCATGGGTCAAGCCTACTTGATGATGGCGCAAATTGCGCAAAAAGGAAATAACGAGAGCTTGGCTGACAGTTGGCTCTCAAAGATTGAGGACCCTCAACTGGTTTTAAGAGCCCAGTTTCAGCGCGCTAGTATTTTGGCGAGCAAGGGTAAATTAAAAGAAGCCATTGACTTGGTTGAGCGTTTGCCGATTAAATCGCGCGAGGAGGTGCGAAGTAAAGTTTTGGCTAAAGCACAACTCTACCGAGACGCCAAAGAATATGAAAGTGCTTACAACACTTTATCGAAATATCTAAGTTCAAACCCAACTGATGTGGACATTTCGTATGAACTATCTATGCTTGCTGAAAAGCTCCAACGGTATCCAGAGATGGAGCGGATTTTGCGCTCCATTATCTCGACTCATCCCGACTACGCGCAGGCCTATAACGCATTAGGTTTCTCGCTAGCTGACCGAAATTTAATGCTCCCCGAGGCCAAAAAACTCATTGTCAAGGCACTAGAGTTTTTACCCAACGATCCCTTCATCACAGATAGTTTAGGCTGGGTTGAATACCGTTTAGGTAACAACGCACAAGCCCTGACTATTTTGGAGCGCGCCTATGCGAGCAAAACAGATGCTGAAATTGCGGCGCATTTGGGCGAGGTGATGTGGGCTCTAAAGAAAAATGATGCAGCTCTTAAAGTTTGGAGAGAGGGTCTCAAAATGAATCCAAATAATGAAGTTTTAAAGGAAACCATTACTCGGCTAAAAGCGCCCCTTTAAATCACAGCTAAACCAGCCCAACCAGTTATACCCTAGTTGATTTTCATCTGCACTCAACCTCCATGTTCCCCAACTCACGCCGACTAGCCTGGACGTTTTATGGGCTCTTTTGCCTCCTTGTGCTGAGCGCTTGTGCGACCCATGGACTTTTGCGTCCTTCGCCCCAAAACGCACTTGACTCAAACCCATTGGCCTCTTGGAGCGGGAAAATGAGTCTGACCCTTGAGACCGAGCCCAAACAGACTTTCACTGCAGAGTTTGATCTTCAGGGTGACGCTCAGATCGGGGAAATGCAGTTTTATACAAGCCTTGGGACAACGCTTGCGCAAGCGAAGTGGGACAAAGACGGCGCAGAGTTACTGAGCCAGGGCAAGGCTAGTCTTCATTTCAACTCCATCCAAGCACTATCGCAAAAGTATATGGGGGCAACACTTCCGGTTGAAATGATTTTTGCTTGGGCAAATGGATCTGAGCCCAAAGCGCCTGAAGGTTGGAGCCTAGTTCAGAGCGCTCCCACGATAAGCGCTACGGGACCAGGTGAGTTGAGAGCGACTCGTGTGCACCCTTTGCCTGTCGTGCAGTTAAGAGTTTGGTTGAAGCGAACGAGCGAGTAGCTAAAAGTTATGCAATCTATTCAAGGCGTTTTAGCTCCTGCCAAACTTAATTTATTTCTTCACATCACTGGCCAAAGGGCTGATGGGTATCACTTGTTGCAATCTGTGTTTATGTTGATTGATTGGTATGACACACTTGACTTTGAGGTGCGCGCAGACCCAGCAATACAAAGAATAGATATTTCGAATACAAATGCTGAGCACTTCTATTCGCCGCCACCCCATCAACCCGCGTTGCCTGGCCAGGACTTATGCATAAAGGCTGCGATGGCCCTGCAAAAAGCAACTGGGTGCAAATTGGGCGCTCGAATAAGCTTAACAAAAACCATACCCCAACAAGCGGGCATGGGCGGCGGATCGTCCAACGCCGCTAGTACCCTTTTGGCCCTTAATCGACTTTGGGGGCTTGGCTTGTCTAGGCAGGAGTTAATGCAAATTGCGGTGCCTCTTGGAGCTGATGTGCCCTTCTTTTTGACGGGTTCCAGCGCATGGGTGGAGGGAATTGGCGATAAATTGGAGCCAATCTCCCTACCTGCTGCTAAATGGGCTGTTCTTAAGCCAAAAAATGGGGTTTCCACACAACAAATTTTCCAAGATCCGTTGCTAGAACGAGGGAGTAAAACTGTTACAATATTTGACTTTGCTGCGCATCCATTCGGCTTTGGCCGAAATGATCTGCAACCAGTTGCTGAACGCTTGTGTCCTGAGATAACTTTAGCCATTGAATGGCTGGGTAAACAAGGCCTAAATGCAAGGATGACTGGATCAGGAAGTGCTGTATTTGCAAATTTACCGCTCGGGGCTGAGTTAAACACGATGCCTCAAGTGAGTTTAGGTTGGCAATTAAGGCAGTGCAGCAATTTGGACAAACATCCGCATTCGGATTGGTTGTTCTAGCGACAAATAACGGTGAGTCTGAGAAATTCAGGCTCTCCGGTGTAGGGGAGTCGCCAAGTTGGTCAAGGCACCGGATTTTGATTCCGGCATGCGAGGGTTCGAGTCCTTCCTCCCCTGCCAGTAATGAAGTAAGTCACTTAAGAGGTTAAGACTTACGGATGTATTTTTTAGTTGAAGAAGTGAGCACCCCTGAGGTTCAAGTTAATCTGGGTGCTGAAATATTCGGTCAAGGTCAGTTCATTGCAAGTCTGTATATCAAGCATTCAATACATCCTCCAATATGTCAAATCCTTCAACAGACTTCATGGTTTTTACTGGCAACGCAAATCCAGCCTTAGCTGCGGACATTGCCAAGCATCTTGGTACTGAGCTTGGAAATGCATCGGTTGGCAGGTTCTCGGACGGTGAAGTAACCGTTGAGATCAACCAAAACGTTCGTGCTAGAGATGTTTTCGTGGTTCAGTCCACCTGCGCTCCAACTAATGAAAATTTAATGGAGTTGTTGATTATGGTTGACGCACTCAAGAGAGCGTCAGCAGAGCGAATCAGCGCTGTTATCCCGTACTTCGGTTATGCACGTCAAGACAGAAGGCCCCGGTCAACACGCGTGCCCATTTCAGCCAAAGTTGTAGCCGATTTATTGCAAACCGTAGGCGTGGCAAGAGTGCTGACTATGGATTTACATGCTGATCAAATTCAAGGTTTTTTTGATATTCCAGTAGATAACATCTACGCGTCCCCCGTTCTCTTGGGTGACTTGAGACTTAAGAATTATGAGGACTTGTTGGTTGTATCCCCCGATGTGGGTGGCGTCGTCAGAGCGCGTGCGATCGCCAAACAAATGGACTGTGACTTGGCCATCATTGACAAACGACGCCCCAAAGCAAATGTATCCGAGGTGATGCATGTGATTGGAGACATTGACGGTAGAAACTGCGTCATCATGGATGACATGATTGATACCGCAGGTACTTTGGTAAAGGCTGCAGAGGTGTTAAAGGACAAGGGCGCTAAGAAAGTTTACGCTTACTGTACTCACCCTATTTTCTCGGGTCCAGCGATTGAGCGCATCAGCCAAGGCGCTGCGCTTGATGAGATCGTGGTGACCAATACCATTCCTCTGAGCCCAGCAGCATTAGAGTGTAAAAAAATTCGACAAATCTCCGTAGCTAATTTGATCGCAGAGACGATTCAAAGGATTGCTAAAGGAGAGTCGGTGATGAGTTTGTTTTCAGACCAGAATCAACTTTTTTAAAGTCTCGATTGGGTTTGATACAAAAAGCAGTGGCGAGTACGGGGATGAGCTGAGTTTCTCAGGGCTCTCTAAAACACGCCACTTTTTAAAACCGAAGTCACACTGGTCGCGGTGGACTTCTTTAGGAGATAGTTATGAAATTTGTCGCATTTGAGCGCAACAAGCAGGGTACGGGTGCGAGCCGCCGTCTGCGTAATACTGGCAAAACGCCAGGAATCGTTTACGGGGGAACAGGTGAGCCACAACTCATCGAACTCGATCACAATGCACTTTGGTACGCATTGAAGAAAGAGGCCTTCCACGCCTCTATTTTGGAGATGGAAGTTGCTGGTAAAGAATCAAAGGTTTTACTGAGAAACGTTCAGTACCACCCCTTCAAGCCTACCGTCATCCACGTGGACTTCCAACGCGTTGATGCATCAACAAAACTGCACATGAAGGTCCCACTTCACTTCTCAGGCGCAGAGAATTCACCTGCAGTCAAACTTGACCAATGTTTGGTTAATCACGTGATCAATGAGCTTGAGATCAGCTGTTTACCAGCGGATCTACCAGAGTTCATCTCTGTTGATTTAAGTGAGCTCAAAAAAGGTGTTTCACTGCACTTGAGCAACATCACATTACCCAAGGGTGTCACTACAGTAACGCGCGGTAAGACAGATCCAGTTATTGTCTCTGTCGTGTCCGTTGCTGAGGAAGCCGAGACGAAAGCACCTGCCGCCGCCGCAGCGGCCCCAGCTGCAGACGCTAAGAAGTAAAGACAATGCCTTAAGTGGGCTGGGGGCTACTCGCCCCCGCCTGACTTTAAAGCTCTGGCCCATAATGCTCACGTGTTATGGGCATTTTTTTTGATTTCCTCTGACTCCGACTTATCGAGAGCGATATTTCAAATATCATAGAGATAGAGAATTATTCGGCGCAAAAAGCACTCTGACCTAAACCATGATTAAATTATTTGTAGGCCTCGGCAACCCCGGACCTGAATATGAGGCAACCAGGCACAACGCTGGATTTTGGTGGTTAGATGCAATGGCTAAAGAGTTAGGATTGAGTTTTAAATCTGAACGCCAATTTAGTGGTCACACCGCAAAAGGCTCGTTTGAGGGCAATGCTTTATGGCTGCTCAAGCCGCAAACATTCATGAATCTATCCGGTCAATCGGTTGGGGCCTTGGCTAGATTTTTTAAAATATCTCCCGGTGAAATATTAGTCGTTCACGATGAGCTAGACATCACACCGGGTGAGGCAAAGCTTCGGTTTGGTGGCTCCCACGCAGGACACAACGGACTTAGAGATATTCATGACAAACTGGGTAGTGATGCTTACTGGCGACTTAGAGTGGGTATCGGACATCCTGGTGCGAAATCCGAAGTCCTTAAGTGGGTCCTACAAAAACCAACCCTAGATCAAAGCATACTGATTGATCAGTGCATAGAGCGCACGTTAAAGGCTTACCCTCTTTTAATCAAAGGAGATACAGAGCGTGCAACCCAACAAATTCACACCAGCAAACCTCCTCGTCCAAAACCCCCTAGGCCTGAATCAGTCAAAGACGCAGATGCCACTTGATTTAAAAATAGTGAACCTAGGGTGAACCATTTGTAGGGGTCGAGGGTTTGAGAGCCATTAAAGCTCGGTATTTTTGCCACAAAGTTTCCTCACTCTCAATACACTCAGGGTTCACAGGTATGCAATCAACTGGGCAAACCTCCACGCACTGAGGCTCATCGTAGTGACCAATGCACTGAGTGCATTTACTTGGGTTGATTTCATAGATCAGTTCACCCAAATAGATCGCATCGTTGGGACACTCCGGCTCACAGACATCACAGTTGATGCATTCATCGGTAATCATCAAAGCCATGAAGTAAACACCTCTTTATTTTTTGTCACTATCTTAGCGCTCGTAAAGTATTTAATCAAGAATCGGATTTCTTTAGTTTGCCTAAAACTTGAGCGTGTATGTGAGGTGAAACAAACTGGGCAATGTCTCCCCCTAAAACTGCAATCTCACGCACCAATGTGCTTGATATGCACTGATAAACATCAGATGTGTTTAAAAAAATGGTATCCACCCCAGGGGCTAATTTGTGGTTCATTCCGGCGAGTTGAAACTCATAATCAAAGTCCGTCATGGAGCGAACTCCCCTAATCATCACGTTGACCTTCTTGGACAGTGCAAACTCGCTCACAAGTCCAGTAAATGACTCCACCTCTACGTTAGTGCAATCTTTTAACGCCTCGCGCGTCATACTTAAGCGCTCCTGCAGATTAAAGAGTGTCTTCTTATGATGCGCCGCTGCGACCGAGATGATGAGTTTATCTACTAATTTCGCAGAGCGGCGAACGATATCCTCATGCCCAAGGGTGAGCGGATCAAAGGTACCAGGATACAAAGCGATAACGTTAGCCATGTTTAAACTCCGAAAAAATAGGGGCTTGAGCTTACAAGGCATTCACAAGCCTTCATGGCATTATAGGTAATGCAACTTTGCTTGGAGGACCACCCTAATAACGTTGGAGTTGGGTCTCGTCTAAGTCCCTATTTTCTTGAGTAAATGCGCGTTCACGGCCCCCGCCTTCATATGCCTATACACACACAAGCCGTAGGGCTCTAGGGTTTGATCGTCAAATTTTCTCGCACTCTCTAAGTAGACATAGCCTTTATTCGTCAACTGCGCAGGCGCGGCCCGCAGTGCAGTTTCATAAAGTGTGGTGGTATCAAAAGGGGGATCTATAAAAATCAAATCTAAACTAAGTGTAGGTAAAGATCTTAAAAGAGAAACACCCTCCCCTCTTTTTATTTGGATTGGCTCGGCTTTAAGTTTTATTTTTAGTTTCTCCAGTAACTCAACAAGAGGGGGACTTTGCTCGAAAAGCCAAACCTTTGAGGCCCCCCGTGACGCGGCCTCAAAGCCAAGCGCCCCGGTTCCTGCAAATATATCTGCACAACTGTAACCAGATAAATCCTGTCCTAGCCAATTAAAAAGTGTTTCACGCACCCTGTCCGGCGTTGGCCTTAGGCCCTCCATGTCGATAACGCGTATTGGCGTTCTACGCCATTGCCCACCAATGATGCGAACTTCACCGGGTCTCAAACTTGCCCCCAACAATCACAGTTGCCATCGCACCAGGGTGCACATGCTTTTGGAAAGCGAGTTTGATATCTTGAATACTAACTCTCTCAACAGCGCTCACCCAGGTGTCCAAATAACTTAAAGGTAAATCATTCCAAGCTATATTAGCCAAGTTATCCAGTAGTTTTTTATTGCTGTCTAAGCGAAGCGGAAAGCCTCCAATTAAATTATCTTTTGCAGCCTTAAGCTCTTTAGGGGTAGGACCATTTTTAACATATTCAGTTAATATCTCTCTGGAGAGCGTGAGCGCCTGCAAAGCTTGGTCAGGTCGCGTTTGAAGACCAATCGTAAATGGACCTTCTTGTTTGCCAGGTGCAAAGTAGCTGTATACGCTGTAGCTCAGCCCCCTTTTTTCCCTGACTTGCTCTGTGAGGCGGGATACGAAACCACCGCCACCAAGCACGTAGTTTCCAACAGTTAGCGGAAAATAATCAGGGTCAGCCCGGTCAATGGCAGGCGCGCCTATCAGCACGTGGGCCTGGGCAGAGTCAAAGGCAATGCGTTCCTCGGTTGCTTTTTCTAAAAATTTCACACGGGTTATGGGCGCCAAAACTGAGCAACTACTTGGTTGCTCAAACTGCGACATAAGTAACTCAGCAATTTGCGTTGCCCTCTCCCGCGAGACATTACCAACCATGCTGATTCGGGCTGAGCAAGGCGTGACGTAGCGTTTATAAAAAGTTTGCAAATCAGAGCTCTGCGTTCCAAGCAGCGACTCTTGCGTGACCAACGCACCGTAGGGATGATCGGCGTACAAAGCTTTTGCAAAGGCGCGCCCCGCAAGTGTGCCGGGTTGCGTTAAAGACTCCTTAAGTCCAGCCACGGCTTTGTCTCGCTCACGCACAAATATTTTGGAATCAAAACTTGGTCGTGCAATTTGTTGGGCAGCCAACTCGATCGCTTCCCCCAGAATCGCTGGCTCGGTCAACGTTCTTAATCTAAAGCTAAAACGATCTTGACTAGACGAGGCCATGAAACTAGCACCAAGATCTGCCCACGCCTCACCGAGTTGGTTCTCATCTAAGGCGGCTCTTTTCGCACTAGCCAGAACACCTTTTGACATCATCATTGCAACCGCACTTGATAACCCAGTTTGCTGCGCTGGATCACGACGCGAGCCAGCATCAAAGTCAATCTGTAGATCAAGCATCGGCAGATTGGGGGTGCTGATCAAGTAGACCTTAGCCCCCGAATTGAGAGACCATTGTTGGATAGGCATGCCAGCGCCAGCACCCGTGACAAAGGTCAAACCCAATACTCCAAACAAGGTTAGGAAAAGGGAGTAGTTAATGTTTATAAGAGAGGCAATCAGACCTCGAATGTTGAATAAAAATTTCACCGTAACAGTCCCTCTTTCATGGCATTGGCTGATTTGGCAGCTTTTTGAGCTGCCTCACTATTAATAGGAAGCGGTACAAGCGTACCGATGGTCAGATGATCATCGTCAAAATATTTTTTAGCAACAAGTTGCACCTGGGCTGGAGTAATGCTGGATAACTCCTTGATCAACCTATCGCTCGTATCCAAGGGAAGGCCTTCAATCCAATAACTTCCAATCTCTTGAGCTTGATTAAAGAGTGAGTCGCGCTTATAGACCGCAGAGGCAATCCACTGGGCCTTGACTCTCTTTAACTCCGCTTCGCTAACTCCGTCATCGGCAATACGTTTAATTTGTGCTTTTAATGCCGTCTCAAGTTGCTCCATATTTTGACCACTTGCAGGGACCGCTTGTAGCTGAAAGACTTGAGGTCCGCGACCGCTAAAGGTGTACTGCGCCCCCGCCTCATCAGCGATGGGGTGCTCTCCTTGAGTGAGCGCTCTGTCAAGTCTTGCACCACTGTAGCCGTCGAGCACAGCGCTGAGCATCTCTAGCGCGAGCGCGTCTTGGTGCTCTGAACTATTGGGGTCAAGTTTGTAACCTGGAACTTTCCAAGACATAATTAAAAATGCTTGCTCTGCGGGCGCTTTGACACTTAAGCGACGAAGACCCGATTGCTCTGGCTCTATCCTTGGTTTCCTCTGGGGGACAGTCCCTTTAGGGATGACAGCGTAAATGCGCTCTGCCATTTTCTTAACAGCCAAAGGTTGCACATCCCCTACCACTACGACAACAGCGTTAGAGGGCTTATACCAAGTTTTGTGAAAGTCTCTCACATCTTTTGCCGTCATCGCGTCTAAATCGTTCATCCAACCAATGATCGGGCGACGGTAGGGGGAGGCCGTAAATTGAACAGCGTTCACTTGTTCATTCAAAATGCTTCTAGGGACATCATCGGTGCGCATACGGCGTTCTTCTTTGATGACTTCGATTTCTTTTTTGAATTCTGAATCAGCCCACTGGTTGTTCTCAAATCGGTCCGCCTCCAGGCGCATAACGGCCTCTAGTTGAGAGGCTGGAATTTGTTGAAAAAATGCGGTGTTGTCCTGGCTTGTAAAAGCGTTTTCGCGTCCACCCAGTGCAGCCACTTTTTTAGAAAACTCACCGACCCCAAGTTTAGGAGTCCCTTTGAACATCATATGTTCTATGGCATGCGCAACACCTGAAGTGCCGTCCACCTCGTCGATAGAGCCGACGCGTACCCAAACCATATGCACAACAGTTGCAGCCCGGTGATCTGGCAACACCACTAACTCCATCCCGTTGGCAAGCTTGTAGCGATAAATGGACGCCCCCTCATTAGGTGTTTGTGCGTTCAATGTCGGTACAACCAAAAGGGATGCGCAAAGCAACATGAGATTTTTTAGACGATTAATCTCAAGCACCACACTCAAATGGCTACATAATGTAAGTCGACTTATCATAAAACTCGATTCAAGGTTAAACGTTTCATAGAATAGCGTGCTACTTGAGCATCTAGACGGGACAAACTCATATTTTAGAAACTTTCAAAATTATGTTCAGCATTTTTCGAAAAAAGACCACAATTCCGACCCCAACAGATGCAATTGAGGACAAAAACACTGCGACTGCTGGCTTAACCCAAAGTAGCCCGTCAACCGACTCCGTATCTCCATTAAAAGCGCAGTGGCTCAGCAAACTTCGTTCTGGGTTAAAGAGAACCGGACAGAGTTTCAAAGCGGTTTTGAACTTAACAAAGATAGATGACACTTTATACGAAGAGCTTGAGAGTGCGCTATTAAGTGCAGATACCGGTTACGGCGCGGCACAGTACGTTCTCACAGAGTTAAAAGAACGTATTCGCCAGGGCGCAATAACCGACCCCAAGGCAATTAAATCCATTCTCACAGAGATCTTAACCGCTCTTTTGAAACCCCTTGAGGGTGAGTTATCGCTGGGAGAGTTCACACCGACAGTGATCATGGTAACAGGTGTGAACGGTGCAGGAAAAACGACTTCTATTGGGAAAATTACTCGCCATTTATGTGATTCTGGCTTTAGCGTACTATTAGCCGCTGCCGATACGTTTAGAGCCGCCGCAAAGGAGCAACTCTTGACCTGGGCTGATAGAAACAAGGTCGATATCATTTCCCAAGAATCTGCAGACCCCGCAGCCGTGAGCTTTGACGCAGTAAGCGCTGGCAAAGCAAGAGCGCGGGATGTCGTTTTAATAGATACCGCTGGTCGACTCTCCACTCAGTCTCACCTTATGGAGGAATTGAAGAAAATCAAACGGGTTATCCAAAAAGCGGATCCCAAAGCACCCCATGAGGTGATCTTGGTGATTGATGGAAACACCGGGCAAAACGCTTTATCTCAGGTCAAGGCTTTTGATGAGTCGATTGCTTTGACGGGCCTTGTGATCACGAAATTAGACGGAACGGCAAAAGGTGGGGTTTTAGCCGCCATCGCACTTTGGAACTTAGAGCGTTCAAAATCGGGGCTTGATACAGTCCCCGTATACTTTATTGGTGTCGGCGAGAAGTTAGAGGATCTTCAAAGCTTCAATGCCAGCGAGTTTGCACAAGCCTTAATACATGACTAAAAAACTTTCTCTTATATGCATTTGAAATGGAGTCCTTTAAAATGAAACGTCGTACAACCCTAAAAACACTGCTTGGAGCCACAGGGCTAACCACGGGGGTATTTAATCCCTTTACTCAAATCGCACAAGCCGAGGCGCCCTACCCAAGCAAGCCCATTAAATACATTGTTCCCGTCTCTGCTGGCGGGGGTAGCGACATGATTGGTAGAACGGTTTGCGAGCGGTGGGGACGCGTTTTAGGTCAAACCTTTGTGGTTGATAACGAGGGCGGAGGGGGCGGTGTCATTGCTTGTCAAAATGCAGCCAAAGCCGCGCCCGATGGTTACACCTTAATGCAAGGTTATGTAGCAACGCTTGGCACGAGCCCAGCCACTCGGAAAAACCTTCCCTACGATCCGATTAAAGATTTCACACCGATAGGGATGATTGGGGGCACGCCCAATGTCTTGGTTGTCCATCCAAGCGTTCCTGCTAAAAACCTTAAAGAGTTTATTGACTACATTAAGAAAAATCCTGCACAAGTCAGTTATGGATCCTCTGGACAAGGATCCTTAACGCATCTCACGATGGAGCTATTTAAGCAAGTAGAGGAGAGCTCTATCGTGCACATACCTTACAAAGGTATTGCACCTGCTTTTAACGATTTAATGGGTGGACAGATTCAGGCTATGTTCCCCGGTTTGGCTGCAGCACTCCCCCATATCCGCTCGGGAAGGGTAAGGGCGATTGCGGTGACGGGCTCTGCTCGTAACAGTCAACTCAAGGATATCCCAACATTGGAGGAGCTCGGCTTTAAAGGCTTTACGGCCCTACAGTGGTACGGGGTTGTGGGGCCTGCTGGCATGCAAGCGTCTGTTGTTAAGCGCCTCAATGAAACGTTAAAAGTAGCCCTAAGTGCAGCGGATTTGAAGGACAAATTATCAGTTGAAGCCGTGGAGCCTATGGCAACTACACCGGAGCAGTTTGCTCAGTATATTAAGACAGACCTAGCGCGTTGGACCAAAGTTGCGAGGGATAGAAATATCGAACTGGATAATTGAACTGGATAATTGAATTCGATTATTAAATTGCTTAAATCGCTTTGGTTCTAATGGAGTTTTCTTGAAACTTCTGGCCAACCATCCTTGGATATATAGGTTGAAGTATAAATACCCAGTGTATTTTGCTTGCTCACTCCCTCGTTCATTCTCGAGTTAAAGTCTTTTATTAGTTTTTTAAGGCTAACCAAAGAAGACCTGAGGGAGAATGGCCGGAGTATATTTAATTTACCTAAAAAATAGTTTGGCGCCATAAAGTACACGAGATATATTAATTTGGTAACTTTTGTTTTTATTTTAATTATATTAATACTACCTACCTAGCTTTAACAGAGGGTTAGCCCTGAACTATTGTTTTTTTACAACAAGGAAAAACTCTTACAAAATCCATCTAGAACCCATGAACACGTTTAGTCTGGCGAACACTTGGGTTAACCCTAAAATCGTCAGGGATTTAATTAGCACTCATGCGCCCCGAGTGCTAAAATAGTGTCTATCGTATTCAAAAGGAGTACACATATGACTAACCTTAGCCTAGCTACCCCAGGATCCCCAAGTGCATCCGTGGCGAATCCATGGGCATTGGTACCGCCATTAGGTAATTTGGATGCATACATTTCGGCAGTAAATCGCTTGCCCATGCTCACCTTAGAGCAGGAGCAGGAGTTTGCCCGTAAACTCAAAAACACCAACGACCTTGAGGCTGCTGGTAAATTGATCATGTCTCACCTACGTTTGGTCGTCTCCGTTTCTCGTCAGTACTTGGGTTACGGCCTACCCCATGCAGATTTGATCCAAGAGGGCAACATTGGACTCATGAAAGCAGTTCGCCGCTTTGACCCCGAGCAAGGCGTACGCTTGGTCAGTTACGCTATGCACTGGATCAAGGCTGAGATTCATGAATACATTTTGCGCAACTGGAGAATGGTTAAAGTTGCTACAACCAAAGCGCAGAGGAAACTATTTTTCAACCTCAGATCCATGAAGCAAGGCTTCAAGTCGGATGCCGGCACTGACCTCGAGGCTGCCACACACCGCGACTGCCTCACTGAGGCACAAATCGATTCGATGGCCAAGGATCTGAACGTAAAGCGTGAGGAAGTCATAGAGATGGAAACGCGCATGTCGGGTGGAGACGTCATACTCGATCCAAGCCCAAGCGATGATGGGGACGAGACGTATGGTCCCATCTCCTACCTGACAGACATTAACAACGAGCCCACAGCGGTCATTGAGTCTCACGAAAGAGACTACATGTCGGGTGACGGTATTACATCTGCGCTTCAGTCCCTTGATGAGCGAAGCAGAAAAATTGTTGAAGAACGTTGGCTCAAAGTCAACGACGACGGCTCAGGAGGCATGACTCTTCACGAACTTGCAAAAGAGTTCGGCGTTAGTGCTGAGAGAATTCGTCAGATCGAAACCGCTGCTATGAAGAAAATGCGGGCATCTTTAACTGAGTTTGCATAATCTTAAGGACCAAGTCCTGCCCAAAGCCCAGTTCAAATTGACTGGGCTTTTTTATTACTAAAAAGCCGTCATTGCTTAAATAAGGTATTGATATCTTGCTTCAAAGCATCAGCAGGCGTGCCGTAACTTATAAAAAGCCTTAGTCGTCCGTGGGTGTCAAAAAGATAGGTTCCCGCAGAATGGTCGACGGTGTAAATATTCGGATTCGCTGAGGTGCTCGCGACCTTTTTATAATAAATCTTAAAAGACTTAGCTAGGAGTTCCAACTCTGCAGGCGTTGGACTAAATCCAAGAAAACTTGGATCAAAGTTGGCCATATAAGCCTTTAAAACCTCTGAGGTATCGCGCTCAGGATCAACGGAGACAAAGAGTATTTGCAATTTAGATCCTGACTCACCCAGCTCGGATTTGATTTTCGCAAACTCGGACATCGTTGTTGGACATACATCTGGGCACTGTGTGTAACCAAAAAATAAAGCAACCACCTGCCCCTTAAACGAATCAAGGGATCTGACGCGTCTCTCTTGGTCTTTAAAAACAAAACCATTCGCGTAGTCTGCACCGGTAATGTCAACACCGTTAAAGGTGGGTTTGGGCGCACAAGCAGACAACCCTAAAACAAGAGCTAAAGCCAGGAGTCTAAGGAAAGTTTTCATACATCAAATATAGTGATCAACCAAAAGAGCTAAAAACAAGAAGCTCAAATGGTAAAGAGAAAATCTAAAGGTCTTTCTTGCAAGTTCGTCAGAGTAATTGCGCCATAAAGCATAAGCGTAAAAGCAAAACCACACAGACAACACCATTGCAGCTATCAAATATAGCCACCCACTCATGCGGTAAGCAAACGGCATCAAACAAGCAGCCATAAGTACAAAGGTATACAAAAGAATTTGTAGCCTTGTGAATTCATTACCGTGAGTGACGGGGAGCATCGGAAGCCCCGCTTTTTTGTAATCCTCAACCCGGTAGAGTGCTAGCGCCCAAAAGTGAGGAGGGGTCCACAAAAAGATAATCAAAAATAAAATCAACGCCTCAGGACTAACATCTCCCGTCATTGCAGCCCACCCAAGCACAGGCGGCATTGCCCCTGAGGCGCCGCCAATCACAATGTTTTGCGGGGTAAGGGGTTTTAATATAACCGTATAGATGACAGCATAGCCAACGAAGGTGCCAAATGTCAGCACCATTGTTAAAGGATTTACCCAGATGTACAAAACCACTGAGCCCAAAATACCTAGCACCAAAGACAACATCGCAGTCTCATGATCCGCAATGTCGCCCGTCGCAGTTGGCCTCCAAGAGGTCCTCTTCATGCGAGCATCAATTGCTTTTTCAACCAAACAGTTAAACGCCGCAGCAGCGCCAGCGACCAACCAAATTCCAAAACAGGCAACTGCGCCGAGTCGCACATCCGCCCAAGACGGTACACCCGGGACTGCGAGCACCATCCCAATGAGTGCGCAAAAGACAATAAGTTGAATAACGCGGGGTTTAGTCAGTGTGTTGTACTGCCGCCATTTTGCAACAGAGAAAAAAGCGTCAACTTTCATATGCTGCCCCTTGGGGTTTCACTAGTGTGCGTATAGGAAGCATTGGTTGTTTGAAGAGGTGTTTGATTAGATTGTCGAACGGCTGTTAAACCCAATCCTTCTTGAGGCCTGAACATTCTTAGACCTGAAGTTAAAACAATCCCCAAAGCCGCAGCACCTCCCGTGTGGAGCACAGCAGCAAACAAAGGCCACTGGAAAACCACATTTGATATGCCCGTTGCGACTTGAAGCGATATCAAAACCCAAATGAGTTGACCCAAGGTTTTGTAGTGCGCCTCTTTTTGCAGCAAATATCCTAACGCACTTAAGTACGCAAAAACAACATAGGCCGTCAAACGGTGTGTATAGTGAATTGCAGTTAGGGACTCAAAGTTAAGAATTTCTCCCTTGGACGTTACACCAAGAGCGCGCCATATCTCAAAACCTTCTGAGAAATTCATCAGCGGCCACCAACTGTTTTGGCACATCGGAAATGTAGAGCAGGCAGTTACTGCATAATTTGTACTCACCCAACCTCCAAGTACGATCTGAATCAGGACCAGCATCAAACCCAGTCCTAAAAGGGTCGGGAGGTACTTTGTGAGTCCCTGTTGGTGAGCGGGTTGGCTCACGCGGCGAAGTGCGCGGGCGATATTCTCTATGTGTTCTTTATGGCTATGCTGGTCACTACTAGCTTGTGGTGTTAATGCGTTTTGTTCGAGTGATGGAACCCCCTCTAGCCCGCCTTTTATCAACCCCACCCAACTGCGCTGCGCAGTGACGAATCTCGTCAAAAGGATCAATAGCATAACTGCACCCAATAAATGCATCGTCACTATTGCAGGAAATAATCGCATCGTCACCGTCAACGCTCCAAAAGCGCCTTGCAGGCATACCCAAAAGAGAATAAGCAAACTCTCGAATTTAAGCGCTCTTGGATACTTTTGAGAAACCGTAAATAGAGCAATCGTTAATATCAAAACCCCAACCCCTGTTGCAAGGTAGCGGTGAATCATCTCAATCCATGCTTTAACGTGGGTCACGGGGCCAGTGGGCATGATCGCCTGCGCACCCTCAATCATTGCATTTGCGCCACTTGGACTGCCGTGCCCATAGCAGCCGGGCCAATCAGGACAACCCAGTCCAGAGTCGGTGAGACGCGTAAAAGCCCCAAACATCAGCAGATCAAAAGTTAAAAACAAAGTGATCTGCGAAAGCAGCAACAACCTTTGACGACTGCGCAGTTCTTGTTCCGCTTTTTCCGCTTGGTGCGCTTCGGTGATGAGGTCTCCACGCGTTTTTAACCAGACCCAAGTCAAAGGCCCAAGCGCAACAATTAGCCCCATCAAAATGATGTTCATTAACGGGGCCAAATTAACCAAAGAAGCACTGGACATGATTTAGTGTTTCTCGCTGGGTTTTGGCTCAAATGTAGCGGCGGGGAGCACAGTGCGCCCCGGTAAATCCCAACTCTCTGAGGCTCTGAGGAGTCGCTCAAGGTCTCTGCGAACCTTAGGGGCAGTGTCTAGCCCCACGTTAGCTGGAAACCTCATCATCCACTCACCCATAGGATCTACTAAATAGAGATGATCATTTAGCAACTGATTTGCCTCAGGAGTCAACCAATTGGATAACTCAGATTTTGAGACTTTAACGACCCAAGCGTCCCCTACTCCTTGGAGTATTTGCGGCGCGATATCCCCATCTCCTGTCACCAACCAAACTCGGTCCATGCGGTCATGCTCCTTACCTAATGCGGTATGGATTTGTCTTTGAAAGTAAAGATTTTGTTGACACGCTTGTAGACAATTTGCCTCCCCTACACTCAAGAGAAGCCACTGACCTTTAAGTTGGTTTAGATTAAAAACACCATTTACAGTTTCCCCCTTAGGACGCAAAAACACACGTCCGGCGAGAGGAGGCATTGCACGGGTTGGCTGAATGAGTTCACCGTAACTTTTAATTGAGCTCGGACGAATCACGTAGTACGTCAGATAAGACAGAACAACGGGAGCCGCGCATATTAAAAGTACGCCAATCATAAAAAGCCGCCCTCGCATCGTCCTTTTAGCGTCCTCACGGACCACCTCATGAGGGAGCGGCAAATCATAAACAGTCATCGATAAGGGATGATCGTGCTCAGAGTTATCTATTGATTGTTTAGTGTTTTCTTGCATGAATACGAGGCTTAATCCATTGAAACCAAATATAGAGACCAGCAATCAATGCGCTAAGCAAAAACCACTGAACTGCGTAGCCAAAATTACGATCAGAGCTCACCCCTGGGGAGGGAAGCTCTCTGATCAAACCCTCTGAGGGCTCTCCAAACTGGCGAACCACAGCACTGAGCCTCAGTCCAGTTTGAGCTTCAAACAAATTCAAATCGAAATTTTGCCAAATTGCACTCTTTAAATAACTGGGTTCATTGCTTTGTTCATTCAGAGTTTGAGTTTGTGAGGCGCGACCCAGCAGCGTACTCCCCCCCCACAACTCAAGCATCTTAGAGGGGGGATCCACAACGACGGCCTCGATGTTAACTCCGCCCGCCGGGGTTTGCACGTCTGTGGGCTTTTCAGATGGGTTGAGTGCGTTCCAAGGGACCCAACCACGCTCTACCATTACTGTAGTTGAATTGTCTAACCTGAGCGGGGTCATGACCCAAAAACCTGATTTCCCCGCATGCGTTCTATTCGCCAAATAAACGGTTAGTTCTGCACTCCATTTGCCGGACAAATTAATCCGTCGATTTAAGAAGAGCTGGGAGTCCTTGGACCCCAAAGTTTTTAAGTCCAGCGCGCTCAAAGGTTGCAAACTCATTTGCTGCTTTAGCAGGGCCTGCATTTGCTCCTTTTGCTCGCCCCTTGATAACTGCCACTGCCCAAGCATCAAAGTTGCAACCACCCCAAATACAGCAACGACGTCGATCCAAACACTGCGTCCGTGTGGGAGTGTCGGCTTTGAATTATTTTCAGATTCAAGGGCGTGATTGGATGGGATTTTCAAGAGATAATCCTCATTATGGAAATCATAGTTTCATTTGCATTTATCGCGATTATCGGGAGCCTGGGCTTTGCTCTGTATTTCATGCTGAAAGACGGTGAGGACGGCAAACCAAAGACAAGTCGAATGGCTAAGGCGCTAGCCTTTAGGATTGGCTTCTCGGTCCTTTTATTTATTTGCATTTTAGTTTCTTGGAAGTTGGGTTATATACAACCCACTGGAATCCAAGTCGGGCAATGAATTTACACGAAGAGCACTCGCTGATTAAACGAGTGCAGTAGTTCTATACCCATCACTCAAGAACCCCAAATACATCCATTAAGTAACAAAGGCCGCTCCGTGCGGCCTTTTCTAATTGAAACGCTCTACAGTGTCTTGATGAATTACATCCAGTAGACCAAAATATACAAACCAAGCCACACAACATCCACAAAGTGCCAGTACCAGGCGGCACCTTCGAAACCAAAATGTTGCTCAGGTGTGAAATGTCCTTTTTGCAAGCGAAGCGTAATAACCAAGAGCATCAACATACCCATGAAGACGTGAAAGCCGTGAAAGCCAGTCAACATAAAGAATGTAGACCCGTAAGCACCAGAGGTCAGTTTAAGGTTCATTTCTGAATATGCGTGGTGATACTCGTAGCCCTGAACACCCAAGAAGATCATGCCAAGCAACACTGTAGCCCACATGAAAATGATCGTGTTCTTTCTGTCATTGTCTCTAAATAGACTATGTGCAATCGTAATGGTGATACCAGAGCTCAGGAGCAATGCAGTATTGATTGTTGGCAACCAAAACGGTGTCATCGTCTGAAAGGGCTCGATAATATTTGCAGGGGATGCGGTGGCCCCAGCAGCAACGGTTGGCCAAACTGACTTGAATTCGGGCCACAGCACCGCGTTGCTTAAGTTTCCAAGCGCTGGCACTGAATGCACTCGCATCCACCAGAGTGCAGAGAAGAATGCACCGAAGAACATGACTTCGGAGAAAATGAACCAGCTCATACTCCAGCGGAAGGATAAGTCAATCTTGCGACCGTATTGACCACTTTGACTCTCCGAGATGGCTTGACCAAACCACTGGTACAGAACAAACAACCAAACCGCAAGTCCAAAGAACAAAGAGTACTTTCCCCACGATGCATCATTGACCCATTGACTCGCGCCAAGGATCACAAAGAAAAGGCCAAAAGCCGCACTCGCTGGGTGACGTGAAGGCTCAGGTACAAAATAATAGGGCGTTCCGCCGTGGGAAGTACTACTCATCTCAACTCCTAGTTAACTCGCAACAACAAGATTGACCACGACGATCAATCCAATCACAAACAATAATGCCATTACCACCCCAACTGCTAACAGTTGTAGGGGTTTGATATTAGCGGTATCTTCTTGAAATCCACTATTTTTTCTAATACCGATAAAAGACCACAAAACAGCGATCACAGTTCTGAGAAAATTGTTTTTCTCAACTGTTTTCTCAAGAACATCAACTTTGCTCATATTACCGCCCTTTGAACCAAAACTGGGGATTGACGATCATTGAAAATAGCCAATGGAGACTTTGGAGCTGCGGGAATCTTACTTCCCACTTCAAAGAACGTATATGACAAGGTGATGGTATTGACTTCTTTTGACAGTTTTGAATCGATCACAAAAACCACTGGCCACGACCTTTTCTCGCCTGGCGCCAATGTGTACTGATTGAAGCAAAAACACTCTAACTTGTTAAAGTGCGATGCCGCCTCCTTAGGAGCGTAACTTGGAATAGCCTGCGCTGACATCACCCTATCTTGCGAGTTTTGAAACTCATACATGACCGTGACCAGTTCCCCAGGATGAACCTGCATTGAATTGGTCTCTGGCTTGAAGTGCCAAGGACCTCTGACATTTGCGTCAAACTCCACCGTGATCGTTCGGGTTGTGTCGACCTGGGTGTTCTTAGGTAAAACATACCTTGCGTTTCCCGTACCCGCCTGCTCTTTCTCACCAAGCGCCAAAATATTAATGCCCGAATACTCACAAATCGCTTTATACATAGGTATTAAAGCGTAGCCAAAACCAAACATGGCAAAGGCTATGAACACCAATTTGTAGAGCAGTTGTTTATTGAGACCGGTCATTAAAAAGCTTGAGGAAAAAGAAGACGCCTGAGGGCTAGCCTAATAGCAACATTTTGACAAAGAAACCCAAGAAGAAAATGATCGCAATTGAACCCAGGGCAATGCCCATTCTTAGGTTCTTTTTCTTTTGTTCAGGCGTCAACATACGTACTATTAGGCTTTGAAGCTTTAACCAATAACCCTGGTCGCTGTAGCGTCCAACTTGGGTGGATTTTCAAACGTATGAAAAGGCGCAGGAGAAGGAACCTCCCACTCCAAACCTTCAGCACCGTCCCAAGGCTTTTGCGTTGCTTTCTCACCGTGTCCGCGCAACACGGGCAACACGACAAAGAAGAAGAAATAAACCTGTGCAAATCCAAAGAAGAAGGCGCCAACAGAAGCTAAGGCATTAAAGTCAGCAAACTGCATTGGGTAATCTGCATAACGACGCGGCATACCTGCTAAGCCTAAGAAGTGCATGGGGAAGAACGTTACGTTAAACGCAATGATCGTCCACCAAAAGTGGATCTTGCCGCGAGTCTCGTTATACATCACGCCCGTCCACTTAGGAGACCAGTAATAAAAACCAGCGAACATAGAGAACAAAGAACCCGCAACCAAAACGTAGTGGAAGTGAGCAACAACGTAGTAAGTGTCTTGAATTTGCATATCAATGGGAGCCATTGAACAAATCAATCCAGTAAAGCCACCCATCGTAAATACAAATATGAATCCAACAGCAAAGAGCATTGGAGTCTCAAATGTCATTGAGCCCTTCCACATTGTGGCTACCCAGTTGAACACCTTAACGCCAGTCGGTACTGAGATCAGCATCGTTGCATACATAAAGAAGAGTTGGCCGGTCACTGGCATACCTGTTGCATACATGTGATGCGCCCAGACAATGAAAGACAAAATCGCAATAGAGGATGTTGCATAAACCATTGAAGCGTAGCCAAAGAGTTTCTTGCGCGCAAAGGCTGGAATGATTTGGCTAACGATACCGAAGGCCGGCAAAATCATAATGTACACCTCTGGATGACCAAAGAACCAGAAAATGTGTTGGAACATTACCGGATCGCCACCGCCTGCAGGATTAAAGAATGTCGTTCCAAAATGACGGTCAGTGAGCGTCATCGTAATTGCGCCAGCTAACACTGGCATCACAGCGATCAACAAATAAGCAGTAATCAACCAAGTCCAAACGAACATTGGCATCTTCATGAGTGTCATGCCAGGAGCGCGCATGTTCAAAATAGTGACGATGATGTTGATGGAGCCCATAATTGAGCTCGCACCTAATAAATGAAGCGCAAAAATGGACGAGTCCATCGATGGACCCATTTGCAGCGTCAAAGGTGCGTACAAAGTCCATCCACCAGAGGGTGCGCCGCCCGGCACGAAGAAAGAAGTGGCCAACATAATGGCAGCTGGAATCATCAACCAAAAGCTAAAGTTGTTCATCCTTGCAAAAGCCATATCCGAGGCGCCAATCTGAAGCGGCACCATCCAATTTGCAAATCCTACGAACGCAGGCATGATGGCACCGAACACCATGATCAATCCGTGCATCGTGGTGAGCTGATTGAATAGCTCGGGATTCACAATTTGAAGACCGGGTTTAAAGAGCTCTGCTCGGATGAGAAGAGCCAGCACCCCACCAATCAAAAACATGGTGAATGCAAACAACAAATATAGCGTTCCGATATCTTTGTGATTGGTCGCAAACACCCAACGTCTCCAACCATGCGGTGCACCGTGATGGTCGTGATCGTGGTCGCCTGCAATATGCCCATGGGGGTCAAGAACTGCACTCATGCTGATTTCCTTTAAAGACTAATGCTTAAAAATTTCAATTATTTACGATTGGCTAAAACTTCTGAAGGCTGAACGATTTGATTGGTTTTATTAGACCAATTGTTCTTGGTGAAACTGATCACTGCAGCCAAATCTGTGTCACTCAAAGCCTTCCAACTTGGCATCGCTCCGTTGTTTTGCCCGTTCAGCAATACCATGATTTGCTTGGATTTATCAGCATTCAAAACGACAGCAGCGCCGTCCAAAGGCTTTACTGGTCCCCCGCCTTTGCCGTTTGGCTGGTGGCAGACCTGGCAGTTCGCTGCGTAAACCTTAGAGCCTCTGGCTAGCAAATCTTCTTTGGACCACACTTTACTTGGATCATCTTTCAATGAAGCCATTTTCTTTTGCTGCTCATTCACCCACGTGGTGTACTCCTCAGCGCTCACAACCTTTACGTCGATTGGCATGTAAGCGTGCTCTTTACCGCATAGCTCTTGACACTGCCCATGAAAGTCACCCTCTCTCTCGGCTCTAAACCAAGTGTCGCGAACAAACCCAGGAATAGCATCTTGCTTGATCCCAAAAGAAGGAACAGCAAACGCGTGGATTACGTCGGTAGAGGTTGTGATGATTCGGACTTTCTTGCCTACTGGAACAACGAGGGGGTTGTCCACCTTGAGCAAGTAGTCATCAATGTCAACGCCCTTGGCGCCGTTGTTAGACATGATCCGTTGATCGTTGTCTAGTGTTGATACGAAAGAGATACCCTCTCCTTCGCCCTTCAAGTAGTCATATCCCCATTTCCATTGCTGCCCAGTTGCCTTAATGGTCAGGTCAGCGTTAGAAGTATCTTTCTCAGCAACCACGGCCTTAGTAGCTGGAAGCGCCATGAAAATCACAATAATGAAAGGAATGATCGTCCAAGCAATTTCGACTTTAACGGAATCATGAAAATTAGCAGCCTTGTAACCTAACGATTTACGGTGCTTCAAAATGGAGTAAAACATGACGCCAAAAACTGCGATGAAAATCACAGTGCAAATAATCATCATGAACCAATGCAACCAAACCTGTTCTTCTGCAATTTTTGTCGCAGGTATTTGTATATTTAGTTGACGGACTCCGGGACCTCCAGGTAAGTCGTTTACCGCCCATGCGGCGCTTGCTACCCAAGCACCAAGGAATAGTAGGCCAGAGGCCAGTTTTTTGGGAAGATCGATCATCTTGTTCACGTTAATTGCCTAAGAAAAAAGAATCAACAAATTAAGGGTTTAGCCTTGTGCTGAAACGGCCAACAATAATCCAGGGTTTATCCTAGCTTTCTACTGGTCGTGATTGTAGCAATTGTTGCACGTCACTACGTGCCTGACAGGTCGAAATATATTTAAACCTCAGCTTCTATGGGAATATGATTCATTTCAAATCCCATTTTGAACGTTAAACACCAAATTTGCTTAAATTTTCAGCAATTTTTGAGCGTTTTTATACCGTATTGCCGTCAAATCAGCTTTATTAAAACCGTATTTAGCCAAGCCTTGAACGTGATCCATGGATGTGCGATACGGAAAGTCTGTTCCGAAAAGAACTTGGGAGACGTCTACTAAGTTCAATAGCGATAGCAAAGCACCAGGATGAGCGGCCTGGGCTGTATCGTAGTAAAAGCTACGAACAATTTGAAGTACTTGTTCAGGGGAAATTTTCTTACCAAACTCTGCATTCAACGTTGGGAGCATCGTTAAGCGCTCAATAAGAAAAGGCATCGTGCCACCTGCATGAGAGAAGATGAAACGAATGTCCTGATACTTTTGCGCAGCCCCGGAGAACAACAAACTCGTTATAGTACGAGTCGTATCTGTAGCAAATTCAATGGTAGAACCCGGTATCCCGCTTTGTAATCCGGAGCAACATTTTGGATTAGAAGGGTGGGTATAAACCACCAACTTTCGGCGATTGATTTCCTCCATGATAGGTGCAAAGGACGCATCCCCAAGCCATTTGCCGTCATAACTTGTGAGCATTGCGATGCCGTTGGCTTTGAGCACATCCATGCTGTAGGCAATCTCTGCCAAACTAGCCTCTACATCCAGCATGGGCAGGGTCGCAAAAAAACCGAAGCGCTGTGGATAGTCCTGGGCCAGTTTAGCAGCATATTCATTGCACATTCTTGCAACACGTTGCCTGGTTGCAGAGTCCCCAAAACTTGCAACAGGTGTCGTAGGAGAAGTAAGCGCTCGGGTCACCCCCGCCTTATCCATATCCTCCATACTCCGACTAAGGGACCATTTGCGCGCAGGAGGCTCGGCTAAATTAGCGCTTTCAAGTTCCTTCACATATTCAGGTGCGAAGACATGGTGATGAACATCAATAAGAAGTGAGTCTGGGTTTGAAATCTCCGCAGCCGACACGCCCACAGAGGATCCTAGCATTCCAGAGCCCCCGAAAAGTCCTGCCCCGAGAAGTCCGGTTAAAAGCCCCCTTCGCGAGGCGGATACGCCGCAACTCTTGCACCCAGCAAAGTGTCCTAATCCTTTAGGATTTGGGCTAGCCCCCCGCAGGCTTGACTTACTTAATTGATTTTCATCCTTCATTGACAATCCCCCCGATCATTGAACTGAGGACGACTTTGCCATAATTAAATTACAAATCAACCCGTATTTACCAATATATGAGATTCGCAAAATTAGACGGGAATCAATGCCCGATGATGCCAGGGTACTAGTTGCGTGGCTTTTTAATCGTTCACCGCAGAGCGAGGATCAAGCAACAAAGACATCAAGTCCTTAATCTGTTGCTCGTTGAGGATTGGCGCTGAGTGATCCTTTGACTGAGCGTTTAATGAAACACCAAACCTAGGCATGACGGTGCAAAGATTAAAAGCCTTAGAGTTCATCAAAACACCCCAGGTGTATTGAATAATGGGATCGGTAGAACTGGAATTTAATTTCTCCTGGAAACTCTCAATGCTAGTGATGCCCCTTAACTTACCGTATTGGTAAAGACTAGGTCCAAGGGTTCCGTAGGAGAGTTCGCTTTTGCTGAGCCTGTGGCAGTTGTAACAGTTACCACCACTTGGCGAGTCAGCTCGATCGGTCCAAGTTTTTCCGCGTCCATCCTGTGCTATTGACTCGCCTCGCTTAAAGTCACCAAAGTAGTTTGAATCTGCGGGGGGTTTAATCTGAGCTAAATTTTCAAGTCTGATTTTCTCCATCAACTCAGATATTGACTGAGTTTGAAGAGTGTTATGGATTGAACTTGCGCTTAAAGTGGAGTTTTTCAAATCCCTTTGAGTCGAGCAAAATCTTTGTGTACTATCCTGATTCAAACGCTCAACTGTAGCCTGCCCCTTCGTCTCAAATGACTCAGATATAACGCTAAGTGTCTGCGCTCTCAGATTAGCGTCTTCGCCAATTTCATCCCCATTTTTTCGAGCGAGGGTGCAACTCGTCAAAAGAATGACTGACGCCGCAAATGCAACAGTAGCAGCAACTGAGCAAGGGCTTTTGTAGTTTGAGAATAAGGAATGCATACGGCTCACACTTTTACCTTTTTAAACCCGGAGCATCCGCAAGTTGACCACTCGCATTAACGCCCAAATAAACGGACAAGGCAATGGTTGCGGGACTAACATATTTGGGTTTTGGGAACCGTTGTTGCCGATAACAGTCAGACAACCGTTGCTGCATCGTCCAGATCGATCCTGTTGAAACCCTATATGCAGGCCATGTACCAAATGCAAAACCAGAGCCTGCAGGGGTGTTCAGATTAGGTAAATCTTGGAGTCGTATTCGACGCCCTTCTTGTGTATGACAACTTGCACAAGAAAAATCGTGAGTTCCCGCTCGCATGTAGAAAATTTCACGACCCACTTCATACATTTTTTTCTCTACTGGGTTGGACTGAGGAACATTAAATGCAAGCCCCTGTGACTCGGAGGATACATAGGCGGCTAAAAGCGCGATATTGAGTCTCTCGCCCTTAGAGAAATCCAAAGCAATCAATTCTTGAGCATTAAAGCCTTGAATGTCTTGCATGCAAGTAATCAACCGAGACTCTAAGTCTTGAACGCGTTGCGTATCAGGGAAATAGCGTGGCAGTTGAACCCATGCCCCCTTTACAACACCAGGGCCCAAACCTAAGTCGCATGACGTGAGGGGCTGCGATTTAGGTCCCCGTGCTTGTGACCACAAGGACTGGCCTTTTGCAACATACAAATCTGCAGGGTTAGCTTCTTGCAACATTTGACGATACTGGGCTAACGCTGCATCGGTTGCGTCTTTAGCACTGGGGGCCTGGGCGCTCACGGGGTCGGCGCAGACGAAAATCAGACAAGCGAGACTTGCGGACAAAAGAGCGTGTTGCGCGTGTTTTAAATTAGAAATAAGTCGAGAGAAGGTAAGCAAAGGCCGTAAGTTAAGCCAATAGTTAAGGAAGAAGTTAAGCAAACATTTAAGCAAACGTTTTGAGTGGAACAAGTAAGTCATTTGGGGGGCGATGCAATTTCAATCAGCTAACTAGGGCTTCATCTGTACGCGTATCGCCGCGGTTATCGCGCCATGTAATGCTTAACTTGTCGCCGGGTTTCGTTCCTTTTAAAACAAACTGTAGAAAAGGATTTTTAGAAACCCCTCCCCCCCATTCAGCGGACATGACTACACGTCCGTTCAGAGTTGCAAAAACATCCTGAATATTCCAAATAGGGACAAGCTTGCCGTCCTCATCCTTTCTTTGACCAGACTCCATTTCATGATTCATCAATACTTTGACAGTTGTAAGGCCACCTTGTGACTGCAACCGAATTCTCATAGGATCAGACATGATCGACTCCGAAAAGTGTAACGAAACAAATACCCACTAAACAAGGGATTAACCACCACACCCCCCTAAAGTTACCTTTACTTCCTTTTTAGCGAAATGAACCTTGCCATCGGTTAATTGAGCAACTGCAATAAATTCAGATGTTTGTGCAAACTTGCAACGCAAAGTGACTGCGGGCGCCATATCATCGGTCATATTAAAAATTGCAATGAGTGGAACAGGATTTTTTTCGACCATAAAAATCCAACGCTTTATGTTGCCAAACGAAGTGTTCGCAGCCACTTGCACAACAGAGCCATTCTCAGCAATCTCAGGCGTGATCAATGAGATTTGTTTACTCTCTGCAGGTAGAGAAAGCCCCAAATTTTTGTAAACATCCAAAATAGTTTTGGCTTCAAATGCGTTTTGCTGATATGCATTTGCGCTGCGCATGTAGCCCAAGGACTGCAACATCAACCCCGCTACGAGGGTACTTTTTTTGAGGACTTCGCGCCTGTTGGTTAACATGTATAAAACTCCGACTTTTTCTACTTGCAATATTGCAAATGACCTATCATTGTGCCTTATTTTGACCGCATCCATAAAACCAGTAAGATTGTGCGGGCCCTTAACGATTCGTTATCATAAATTTTCAATTGTTTAAATACCTCATCCTCTTTGCTCAGCGACTGAGCATTTACAACCCAATTTCAACTGCTGTATGCCTGTTGGCGGTACTGGGATTGCAAACTCCGGCGTTCTCGCAAACTTTGCAGGACAGAGCTGACACAAAGTTGATCGCAAATCTTCCCGCTATCAATCTGACTCAAAATAATCTTTCACAAAGCACCAACGCTGCAATGTGCGCACAGTGCCACGGGACAAACGGTGTATCAGACCCTAGCTCTTTAATCTCCAGCCTAGCAGGGATGCCCAGGCAAGAGTTTATTCAAAAGATGCAAGACTTCAAGCTCGCCAGCCCAACCTCCTCAGTTATGGCCAGACTAGCCAAGGGGCTCTTTGAAGAACAAATCAATAGCGCCGCTATTTTCTTTGAGAATCAGACGAAGCCCCCAGTTTCAAAAAACCAAAACTAAAACTTAACTTATATTATTTATTGTGGAACGCAGAAGCCTCATCAAACATACCTTAGGAACTGCGCTGGCCAGTTCGGCCTTCATACGTAACGGTCTTGGTGCTCAGGCCGGCAATTCAGTAGCCCTAAAAAAAGCGCGCGTCGTTGTCATCGGCGGCGGTTACGGAGGCACAACGGCAAGCAAATACCTTGGTCTATTTTCTAATCACCAGATACAAGTCACACTCATAGAACCAGATTCGCACTTTGTTTCCTGCCCGCTCTCTAATCTCGTGATCGGTGGTTCAAAGCAAATGGCGGATATCACCCTAAATTATGATTTGCTTCAAAAAAATCACGGGACCCAAGTTGTCAAAGATTGGGTCATCTCAATTGACCCCAGAGCAAGAAAAGTTAAAACCTCATCAGGCTTAGTGTTTCCGTATGATGAGTTAATACTCTCACCTGGGGTTGAGTTGATGTACTCCAGCGTGGCTGGACTCTTGGAGGCCAAGGAACAGGGGAGGATCTTGCAGGCATGGTCTGCAGGAGAGGAGACTCTAAAACTGCGACTCCAACTTGAGAGCATGCAAGACGGTGAGGTGTTTGCTATCACCGTGCCTGAGTTGCCATATCGCTGCCCACCGGGGCCTTACGAGCGGGCTTCCCAAGTCGCGCACTACTTTAAGAATAAGAAACCAAAATCCAAAGTAATCATTCTGGACGCAAACCAAGACATCACATCCAAGGGGCCTTTGTTTAAAAAATTCTGGCGCGAGAATTACCCCCATCACCTGGAGTACCGAGCGGAGCACAAAGTCGTTGAAGTTGATTCAAAGACCAACACCCTAAAGTTTGAGATTCAAGATGATTTGCGTGCAGGTGTGTTGAACGTGTTACCGGCAATGCGAGCAGGTGCTATAGCGGTTCAAACGGGACTTGCAAATGTAAATAAACGTTGGTGCGAAGTGAATTTTCTAAGCTTCGAGTCAATCGTAGCTCCTCACATACACGTGTTAGGAGATTCTATACAGGCCGGCCCCTATATGCCCAAATCAGCGCACATGGCAAACGCTCATGCAAAGGTGGCAGCTGCCGCGGTTGTTGCAAAACTATGTGAGTTCGAAATCAACACACACCCCCTACTCACCAACACTTGCTATAGTTTTGTGGATCCAGAACAGGCCATCTACATAGCCTCCGTACACCAATACGACAGTGTTGAGCGGACTTTTAAAATCCTGCCTAACGCTGGCGGCATGTCAAGCGAAGCCAGCAAACAAGAGGGAACTTACGCACTTGGATGGGCGAAAAATATATGGGCTGATTGCCTAAGCTAGCTAACCACTTAGGCTGATGAAGCGAAGTGAATGTGCTTTTAAGGCTAGGGAAACGGCGCAATCATCAACCCCGAGATGAGTTGATACAACTCCTCGGACCACTCCTTGCGGGAACGGTCATCGCAATAACTCACCCCACCCACTTTAACCCGCACACAAATGGGTCTGGCCGATAACGTAATCCATACTGATTTCAAAAAAGTAATTTCTCCAATGAACGTTGGGGCGTGACTTTGCTCCTTACTGTCCCTGTCCTTGTAGGCGATGCAAACGGGAATAATTGGAGAGTTAGCACTCACAGCCGATTGAAGTAAATTGGCATGAAAGGGTAGGAGTCTCATACCATCACTTGTTGTACCCTCAGGAAAGACAGCGATGACCTCCCCGTTGAGTAATGCATCAGTCATCTGACTCATCACTTTTATTGCATCCCTTGGCTTTTGTCGCTCAATAAAAAACATTCCAGTTTTTTTAGACAAAAAACCAAACACTGGCCATTTACTAATCTCTGATTTAGCCACAAAGCGACAATAACCAATGGAATGCAGAACCAATACATCCAACCAAGATATATGATTGGAGACAATCAAAAGAGGCCCCTTAAAACTAAAAGCGCCCTCTACTTGGACAACAATTCCAAAGCACTCTAGAACTCCGATAGCCCATTTTTGAACTTCTAAGGCTCGGGCGCGTTGATCAAGTAAAGGGAAAAGAATTAAAACAACCAAGTACCCTTTAAGTATCTTGAAAAATAAAAACGCCATCCGAAAAGAGGCTCTAAAAGAATTGAACAACTACATTTATCCTTCAATAAGAGTCAAACTCGAATATTAACTATTTTTGGAGTAAGCAACTTGTCCCCCAACCAAAGTTGATTGAACTGACCCAATCATTGCAGTTCCACCCATCTCAAAATCAAAAGGCGTGTATTTACCCTGACTGCGAAGACTGAGCGGATTAACCATCCAAGTTACCTCGGGATCGAAAATACAGATGTCGGCTATACCGCCGACCCTTAACTCGCCAAGTCCCCCCAGGCTTGTAAGGCTAAGAGCGGACGAGCTCGGACCACTTGGTATTTGAGTCTCTTTTTCTTGGGCCGCATCGCGCAGTAACTTTGCAGGCCCACTGGTCACCACTCTAAGCGTATCGATCAAACTTAATTTTTGTTGTGCCCCCCACTTTAGTGCCAAACTAAGCAACAACTCAACTCCAGTTGCACCCGGCTGCGCCTGAGCAAAAGGAATTGCCTTTAAGTCCCCCTCTACAGGGTTGTGATCAGAGACCAGTGCGTCAATGACACCATTTGCAAGCCCCTCCCGTAGCGCTTCTCTATCGCCTTGTTGCCTCAAAGGAGGGGTGAGCCTAGCCCTTGAATCAAAGAAGCCAATATCTTGATCTATCAAATGAAGCGAATTGATACTCACATCGCAACTGAGGGGCAAGCCCTCAGCCTTTGCACCAGCAACCAGTGCGACACCTGCAGCACTGGATATGCGGCACAAATGAACCTTGGCTCCGGTGCTTCTCATTAGCGCAAAAATTGTATTCAGTGCGATCGTCTCGGCCGCCACTGGCACACCACTCAGTCCAAGCCTGGTCGCCAATGCCCCACTAGCGGCGACGCCTTGACCCAAATAATAATCCTGGGGTCTTAACCAAACACAGTATCCGTAGGTTGCAGCGTATTGCATCGCTCGTTGCAGGACCTGCGTATTGCTGATTGAAATCTCAGCCTGCCCAAATCCGATACATCCTGCTTGTGAGAGTTCAAACATCTCCGTCAAAGCCTCCCCGTGTAACCCTTTGGTTAAAGCCCCCAAAGGATGTACCCTGGCTAGATTCATCTTCTCAGCCCTGAATTTAAGCATATCTACAAGGCCAGGCTCATCAAGCACAGGATCGGTATCGGGGGGACAAACAAGCGTTGTCACTCCCCCAGTAACGCAGGCCTTAAGCTCTGACTCGAGCATCCCTTCGTGCTCATAACCAGGCTCTTTTAAGCGAGCCATCAAGTCCACTAAACCGGGTGCGACAACATGACCTTTTGCCTCAATAACTGTGTCGGCTTTGAACGCCTGCACACAAGCTCCGATGGCCAAGACGCGTGCGTCTTGTATGTAAACATCGCAAACCTTGTCCAAAGATGAAGATGGATCGATAACGCGACCATTTTTGATTAAGATATTCATGCGTCATTTCCCGCAACTATCGACATTACAGCCATTCTTACCGCTATACCAAAGGTTACCTGCGGAAGAATCACACTCTGGGGTCCGTCCACAACAGCTGAGTCTATTTCAACCCCCCTATTTATAGGGCCTGGATGCATCACGATTGCATCTGGCTTTGCAAGTGCTAACTTTTGCGGGGTCAAACCAAAACCCTTAAAGTACTCTTGACTCGAGGGTAGTAAAGCCCCGTTCATGCGTTCATTTTGAAGACGCAGCATGATGACTACATCACAGCCCTTGATGCCTTCATCAAAATTATTAAATACTCTCACCCCCATTTGAGCCATGTCTGCAGGTACGAGCGTCTTAGGTCCAACTACGCGCACCTCAGCACAACCCAGTGTCGTGAGCGCGTGAATATCGGAGCGCGCGACTCGGGAGTGCAAAACGTCCCCCACCACTGCAACACACAGATTGGAAAAATCCCCCTTGTAGCGACGTATGGTGTACATGTCCAGGAGGCCTTGGGTTGGGTGGGCGTGGCGCCCGTCGCCGGCGTTTATAACGTGAACATGGGGTGCTGTATTTTGAGCGATCAAATAAGGTGCACCAGATTCACTGTGTCTTACAACAAAGATATCAGCCGCCATCGCGGATAAATTAGCGATGGTGTCCAGTAAAGACTCGCCTTTGCTGGTGGAGGACCTTGCTATATCCAAATTAATAACGTCAGCGCTGAGGCGTTTGGCAGCTATCTCAAAAGTGGTTCGTGTTCGTGTGCTGTTTTCAAAGAAAAGGTTAAATACGCTCTTGCCTCTAAGCAGGGGGACTTTTTTTACCTCCCGATCGCTTACGGATACAAAATTTTCAGCCGTATCCAAAATGTGCGTTAACAGTTGCTTGGAAAGTCCCTCTGTCGACAAAAGATGAATCAGCTCGCCATTTTTATTCAATTGTGGATTGCGCTTATGTTGCACTCTTTGACTCCAATGAAAATTTAAAGTGTCCTCGTGCATCTTGTTCAAGCGTGAGTTTTCTGCCATTCGCCAAACTCAACCTTACCGCTGCATAGTCACTCTGAATGGGCAACTCACGCCCGCCCCGGTCCACCAAAACTGCAAGCCTTACGCTGGAGGGCCGTCCAAAATCATAAAGTTCGTTTAACACGGCCCTAATGGTTCGCCCGGTATACAGCACATCATCAATTAGCAAAATATCAGCGCCTTCAACCGAAAATGGTAACTTGGTTTGCCCACCGTCACTGAGTCCTCGGTGCGCAAAATCATCCCTATGAAGTCCAGAAGAAATCGCCCCCGTCGAGCAACTCAGGGATAAATCTTGAGTCATGCGCTTAACCAGCCATGACCCCCCCGATATAACCCCTACCAGCGCGGTACTGGGGGTGATTAGCGGCTTAACACCCACACAAAATTCTTTGTAAATGGACTCCGCATCTAGCTCTATATGTCCTTGGTTAACTGTACTCATAGCTTAAGGGTCCGAAAAAATTGATTCAAAATAATGCACGCAGACTCTGAATCGATATCTGCATTGCCAGTACCAGAGCCGTTTTGTTGGCTCAGCGCCTCTGTCGTACTGTAGCGTTCATCCACCTCAAACACAGGCAACTTGTACCTGCCCTCAAGTTGACGAATGAAACGTCTGGCTTTATGCGTATTCTCGTGCTCTGCCCCGTCGGGATGAAAGGGGACTCCGACCACAAATGCCTCAGGCTCCCACTGGGTAATGCGATCTGCTATTTGAGTCCACTGTTGGGCTGCAGTTCCGCTAACGCTTGCACATGGCTTGGCGGAGGCGAGAACTTTGTTGCCCACGCTGACTCCAATCCTTTTGACGCCGTAATCGAATCCCATAAACATATTGAAAGAATGCGCCAGTTCATTTGTTTGAGCAGGACGGGACAACAAATCACTCATGCATGCCCAGCATCTGGAGAGAGCATCCAAGCCTGCAAACCCAATAAAGATAGGGCTTTATCGTAACGTTGTTCGCTTGGCGTATCAAAGATTACGCTAGGGTCAGCCTCAACGGTAAGCCAACTGTTTTCTGCAATTTCAGATTCAAGCTGCCCCTGCGCCCAGGCAGAGTAGCCCAGGGATACCAAAACCCGTTTGGGACCAGCACCCGTCGCTAACGCCTCCAAAACATCCTTGGAGGTCGTCATCTCAAGACCTCCAGGGACACAAAGCGTGGAAGCGTAGACCGTTTCACCGTCGGTCTCTGTCATCTTCAGCATGGGCTCGTGGAGCACAAAACCGCGTTCTGTATGCACAGGTCCGCCCTGAAAAACGATGGACGAGTCCAGATCGGGCCGGGTTAAGGGGAGCTCCACTTTTTCAAATAAACTACGCAGCGTCATATCACTGGGCTTGTTAATGACAAGGCCTAGTGCGCCCCTTTCGCTGTGCTCACAAAGATAGACCACGCTGCGGGAGAAGGAATCATCAGCCAAACCGGGCATGGCAATCAAAAAATGATGGGTCAAATTGATTGCATCATTCATTGAATCGGTTGGTGTAGTCATAAGGTCATTTTACTTGATACTTTCGAGTGTTTGAAGCATTTCATACAATGGGGCCACTTAGGTTAAATAGTCTTAGGCCAAATTGTGCACAAAACCACTATTGATAATTTTCAGTCCGGACTCGTTTGGTTTAGACGCGACTTGCGTCTACAAGATCAACACGCCCTATTTTTAGCCCTCAAGCACTGCGAAAAAGTTTACTGCGTCTTTGTTTTTGATACAGACATCTTAGATTTACTTCCCCGCAGCGACCGCAGGGTTGAGTTTATTCATGCCTCACTCGTCAATTTAGACGAACACCTTAAAAAAACAACTCAGTCCACAGATGTGAGGCTCATCACCTTGCATGGGAGTGCCAAGGAGGAAATTCCCCAAATAGCAGAGCTTCTTGGCGTTCAAGCCGTTTTCACCAATCACGACGATGAGCCAACCTCCTTAAGTCGTGACTCTTTGATAAGGGGTAAATTAGCCGCCCAAGGCGTGTCATTTTTTGACTTCAAAGATCACGTGATATTCGAACGCAGTGAAGTACTTACTCAGACGGGGAATCCTTACGGTGTTTTTACGCCCTATAAAAACGCGTGGCTTAAAAAGGTGACTGCACTTGATCTGCAATCCTTTGATATAAAACCTTACACAGCAAATTTTGCGACCCTTAAGCCAGCGCATCTTAAAAAACTAAAGAGCTCAATTCATACACTAGAGGAGATGGGATTTGAACCTACCAATTTAAATCAGCTCGGAGTACATACAGGGATTGATGGCGGCGATTTTTTATTCAAAGATTTCTTGAAACGCATGGACCAGTACCAAGAGACTCGCGATTTTCCAAGCATCAAAGGACCTAGCTACCTCGGTGTGCACCTTCGATTTGGAACGGTCTCGATACGTGCATTGGCACGCGTTGCGCTGGAGAGAGCTAACGCCGGATCTGCGGGCGCAGCAGTCTGGCTCTCGGAGTTGATATGGAGAGATTTTTACGCCCAAATCTTGCACCACCATCCCCGCGTTGCCACACGGTCCTTTAAACCCGAATACGACAGTATTCAATGGGAGGATGATAAGGCTGCTAAGAAACTATTCAAGGCCTGGTGTGATGGCGAAACCGGTTTCCCAATCGTGGACGCAGCAATGCGCCAAATCAATTCAACCGGGTACATGCACAACCGCCTTCGCATGGTTGCGGCCAGCTTCCTCGTTAAAGATTTGGGCATCGATTGGAGATGGGGGGAGGCCTACTTTGCCAAACACCTCATAGACTTTGATTTGGCATCCAACAACGGGGGATGGCAATGGGCTAGCTCAAGCGGATGTGATGCACAGCCTTATTTCAGAATTTTCAATCCTACCAGTCAAAGCGAACGATTTGATCCCAAGGGAGCTTTTATATACCGCTATTTACCTGAGTTACAAAATCTTGGATTGCCTGCGCTACACACCCCTTGGCTTGCAAAGCCAATGGAGTTGTTGAGTGCAAATTTAAAGCTAGGCAAAGATTATCCACTACCCATCGTCGACCATGCTAAGGCACGCGAGAAAACACTGATGCGGTATTCGGTGGTTAAGACCGCCAAGAAAAAATGAGCTTCCCCTTTATGTGAAAGTGGCACAGGGCACGCAGGGTATTTAAGATCTCTGAATTTTTTCTTCAATGAACCGCAATTTAGTGCGGAAAAGGCATCATTCATCACCGCACTCATTCATGCGCTTTACAACTGTGTGAAAATACGCCCTAACTTTATATTTCAATTTAAGTCTAGACGGAGCCCTTTCAATGGAATTACTTGGACACCGACAATTAGGTGCATCTCAAACACAGGCTTGGCAAGCCCTCAATGATCCCGCCGTTTTGAAGTTATCGATTCCGGGCTGTGAACGCTTTGAGCGCGTCAGTGACACTGAGTATTCTTTGACAGTTGCCCTAAAAATCGGTCCAGTGGCTGCCAAATTCAACGGCAAAGTTTTATTAAATGATATCAATCCTCCCAACTCTTACTCACTAGCATTTGAGGCTCAAGGGGGTATGGCTGGATTTGGAAAGGGCGAGTCCAAGGTGACCCTCACGCCCTCCGCTGAGGGGGGATGTGAGCTCTCCTATTCAGTGAGCTCGCAGGTCGGCGGAAAAATTGCACAACTGGGTCAGCGCCTTATTGAGGGGGCAGCAAAATCTTTAGCGGATGATTTCTTTAAACGATTTGAGGCTGCTTTAATCGAATCCTTAGCGCAAAATTCTCAACCCGCACCTGAGTCGAAAACTGAGGAGCCTTTGTACCTCGAATCAAACCCCTTCGCTCGCAAGGCCTTGTACGGAATAACTTTTGCAGTCGCGATGTTGTTGCTTTATTTTTGGCTCACCCTAAAGTAAATGGAAAACATTGATGTCATGGTCCTTAGGGCGATTGCAAAGTGGCGCAGTCGCGGACAGCGCGCGCTACTTGCAACCGTCATTAGGACTTGGGGCTCCTCGCCTAGGCCTATTGGATCGATCATGGCTCTTTGTGAGACGGGTGCAGTTGTTGGCTCCGTATCTGGGGGGTGTATTGAAGATGACTTAATAGACCGATATACCAAGGCCTATGCCTTAACGGCCCGAAACACCAATTCAGAGCAAGTTAGTGGGGACGCACAAATACCGTCTCATCAGCTCCCGCTCGGTCCTCCCCAAAGCGTTAAATACGGGATCTCGGCTGATGAAGCGCACCGATTTGGATTACCTTGTGGCGGCACGCTTGAGTTACTTCTTGAGTTTGATCCCGATGCCAACTCTCTTAATGATTTGATCTCCAAACTTGAACAGGGCCAGTTAATACAAAGGCAAGTTGAGTTAGAAACTGGGGAGGTTGTGCTCACCCCATGCGCGACTCCTGCAGAGCTTACCGTTGATGCACATTACCTTGTCAACACATTTGGTCCAGAGTACCGAATGCTTTTAATTGGCGCGGGACAAATGGCGGAGTACTTGGCAACGATGGCTAAATTTAATGGCTTTGCAGTCTGTGTTTGTGATCCAAGAGAGGAATACACGGGTGCTTGGGCTGTGCCTGGTGTGGCTTTATCTAAGGAAATGCCTGACGATAGGGTTGCAAGCTTTAAACCCGACCGACGCAGCTGCGTCATCGCTCTTAGCCACGATCCTAAACTGGATGATTTGGCTCTTTTAGAGGCCTTAAATAGTGACGCCTTTTATGTGGGTGCAATTGGTTCGCGTCGAAACAATACGGCCAGAAAAGAACGCTTAAAAGTACACTTCGGCGTTTCTGAGGAAAACATTTTGCGGCTTAAAGGTCCAATCGGGCTGTATATTGGAAGTAAAACGCCGGCTGAAATAGCCGTAAGCATCATGGCCGAGGTACTCGCCGTAAAAAATGATGTGCCCATTGCCAAAGAACACGAGGTGATGCACGCAAAAAATGCCAAGTCAACCGAATACAAAAGCTAGGGTCAAAGGCAAGAGCCAAGGCTTATTGGTTTAGAAAGGCCAGGCTAGGATACTTTTAATCGTCCAAGCATCTGACGATCCGTTCAGCCCTCTGCCTACGCCGAGGTTAATTTCGTAAGGCTTTCGGTCATAGTCCCATACAAAGTAAAGTGTATTGTTTTGAAGTCTGTAGGGCGTTAAGTTATTGATCTGCCCCTTGGCGCTGAAATACTCTAAGCCGTAACGAGATGAGGCGGTGAAACGGTAACTGCCCTTTAAGGCGAATGTGTAATTGGGCGACTCTTCGACGTAACCCTTTGAGATGGGCCAATTGAATATGGGATTAAAAGAGAGAAGCCAGTCATCATTTTTCCATCCAAGGATGTAGCGCTGCTCATAAAAACGTTGAGATAAGGCAAACTCTTGTTTGAGTTGACCTATTTCCATATTTATTCCAGCAAAGTACCCCTCTCCCCTGAGACTTTGTAGCGGCAAATATTTAAGCCGCGCGATGTACCCAGCCTCAGTTAGGGTACCACTGTTGGTGCGAGTCATAGGCAGCATCAAGCCCACCTCGACGGTTCTACTCAGTCCATATGAAAAATCTGGAGTAAACCTTTGACCGTGCACATTCATCACCTCCCCCCCATAACTAGGCACACTAAGCCCCTGGGGAGTCATATTAAGATGTAACTGAGTCCCAAGTTCACCAGGAGCAACTAGTTCATCCGTGAAAACGGCAATTTCGTAATTAAGGGCGCTGTGAGCAGATGGGGAAAACAAATTCAAACATGCAACAAACACGAGTAGAGATAATGTGTGCAACTGCCCTAGGCTTAAGCCATCAAATTTCTTTGTGATTAGCGCTAATTTAAGACTTCTATGGGGGGCAGGGAATAACATTTTGTGTCCTAACAAAGTTAGTCTTTGTTTTAACGTAATCCTATCACAGGCACCTTTTAACACCAGCCAATTTGCCAAGGGATGTAAGTCGCTAGAAACCCAAAAACACCAATAAGATCATACCAAATTAGTACAAAATAGTTATACAAAAAATTCTTCACAAATCCCACCTTAAGGCAAATACTGTTGGTAATAGGGAAAATAAAAGGGAACTAAAAGGGAACTAAAAGGAACTAATAGGGGAAAAAACCGCTCGAATCAAAGACCCAATCAGTTGGTCATGACTAAGGAATCTGTTCAGAATTAAGGGTGCTAGGGCCTGCTTGGTGAAACACTAACGCATGTAGGGGGAAGCACGCTAAAATCAACAGTTGATTAAAAAATATTAAAAATTTGTAATGAGTGCCTTTCACCAAGAAAAAGTTTTGTCTGTTCATCACTGGACCGATCGTTTATTTAGTTTTACGACCACTCGTGATACAGCGCTTAGGTTCTCAAACGGCCACTTCACCATGATTGGTTTGATGGTTAACAACAAACCGTTGCTAAGGGCTTATAGTATTGTCAGTCCCAATTACGAGGAGACGTTAGAGTTCTTAAGTATCAAAGTACAGGACGGCCCTCTCACCTCCAAGCTACAACACATCAAGGTAGGGGACACTCTGATTGTGGGTAAAAAGCCTACAGGAACCCTGTTAATTGATTACTTATTGCCGGGTAAAAATTTATATCTCATGAGCACGGGTACTGGACTAGCACCTTTTTTGAGCATTATTCGCGATCCCGAAACTTATGAACGATTTGAGAAAGTTATTGTGGTGCACGGCGTTCGTCAAGTCAATGAGTTGGCCTACCATGACTACATCACAACAGAGCTCCCAAAACATGAATTACTGGGCGAAATGGTAAGTGAACAACTTCTGTATTACCCCACAGTTACGCGTGAGCCTTATAAAAATCAAGGTCGTTTAACGGACCTGATTGAAAGTGGAAAAATCTTTAACGATCTGAACCTTCAAAGCTTTAATCCCCAGGTTGACAGAATCATGATTTGCGGGAGTCCGCAGATGTTAAAAGATTTAAAGAAAATCCTTGAAGACCGCTCCTTTAAAGAGGGCAGCACAACCACGCCGGGTGACTTTGTGGTTGAGCGTGCCTTTGTTGAGAGCTAGTGTTTAAGTCTATTTCATAAGTCCATACACCTTAAAGCTTTGCTTTGTGACAACGACTTTGGACCCTTCAATCATTCCTATTTTTCTTCAATGAAAGCTCGCTCCCTTCAAGACCTTGAAGGTCTCAAACGCACGCTGAGCGAGAGAGCTGCACTTGAAGAAAACAAACGCAAAGAAAAAGCGTTGCAAGAAATAAAACGACTCGCCGAGCAAGATCTTTTTAAAAGAGCAATTGGGTCGGTTCAACCCATTAGCGCCAATCCTCGGGTACTACTCAGTAACGGACCCGCGCTCCCTATTGCTAGTCAACAAATAAAAGACGATCAAAGTGCTTTGCGCGAGAGTTTGAGCGATGAATTTGATGTGGCCTCACTCCTTGATACAGATGATGCTCTCAGCTTTAGGCGCCCAGGCATCGGCACAGATATAACCAAGAAGCTCAGGAAAGGGGATTGGAGCGTTCAAGCCCAAGTCGATCTTCACGGCCTTAGAAGAGATGAGGCACGAGAGCACCTCAGTGCGTTTTTGAAAGAATCCATTAAGAGCGGACTTCGCTGTATTAGGGTGATTCACGGCAAAGGCCTTGGCTCGCCGGGAAAGGCACCGGTATTAAAAGCAAAAGTCCAGTCTTGGTTGGTTCAAAAGGAGGAGATCTTGGCCTTTGTTCAAGCCAAACCTACTCAAGGCGGCGCAGGCGCCTTGATCGTTTTACTTAAAGGTCGTTAGGAACCAAGGTTAGGAACCCATCTTAGTCTCAACAACATATTTATGACAGATAAAGTAAGAGTTGATAAATGGTTATGGGCTGCTCGTTTCTTTAAAACACGCACCCTAGCAACTGATGAAGTTAACAAGGGCCGGGTACAGGTTAACGGCGCAGAGGTCAAACCCTCTAGGGATATTAAAGTTGGGGATCTGTTGAGTATTCGACGAGAGGGGTTTATCCAAAGCGTCTCAATCCTTGGGTTATCGCAGGTTAGAGGGCCAGCAAGCAGTGCACAACTGCTGTACACAGAGACCCCTGAGAGTCTTAAAGCCAAGGCCACTTGGGTTGAGCAAAGGCGTTATATGCGCGAACCCTCAACCAGCATTGAGAACGGTCGGCCAACCAAACGCAACCGAAGAGAGCTTGATGAAACAAGAAATCAGGGTTGGAACGATCGTTGGAGTGCTTCCATAGATTGAGAATTTAGCATTTTTTACGCTACTTTCGAAGAAGTACGATGTTGACGTCAAACACTTTGTTAGATGTTCAATGACTTCTTAATGTTTGTACAACAGATTGTTTGAGTACGCTGCGCAAACTTATCCATCCCGCAGCCCAAGTGATCAGTACCCCAAAGGCGGTCCCAAAGAGAATAAAGAGTGGGGAGAGCACCCACTCAAATTCAAAAACATATTTAGCTAGCCCCCAACCTATTAAGCATGCACAAAGACTTGACATTAGCCCTGCCAAAGCACCCATCCCCCAAAGTTCAGCTCGCTGTACGTAGACCAACAATTGGTTACTCCCCCCCATAGCTCTGATAAGCGCGTATTCTTTGGACCTTGAGGCCAGCGTGCTGTGGATACAGGCTACCAAAACGATTAAGCCAGCAAGTAAAGTAAAGACGAACAAGAACTCAACCGCTCGCGTTACTTGCTCCAATATATTTTGAATCTGATTTAATGTGGACCCAATATCTATTTCAGTCACGCTTGGGAACTGATGAACCAATTTATTATCAAAGCCACGAACATTGGGGGCTTTAAAAGCAGCGATGTAGCTTTGAGGCAGATCGTCCAAATCTTTGAGCGGCAAGATCACAAAGAAATTAGTTCTCATGGAGGTCCAATCAACCTTGCGCACGGAAGTTATTTTGGCATCATAAATAAATCCAGAAATATCAAACCGCAGTGAGTCACCCAATTTCAAGCGAAGGGTCTTTGCTATACCCTCCTCTATGCTGAGCGCGTTGGGTTCGTTGGGAATCCATTCTCCACCAACAATTTTGTTATGGGCGGGAGCCTGAGCACTGTGGGAGAGGTTAAATTCTCGGTCAACTAGGTGTTGAGCCCTCTCGTCGCTATAACGTTTGGCTGTGACGAGCTCGCTATTAATGGCAATCAATCGACCTTTGATCATGGGATACCAATCAAATTGATGGACCCCATTTGCATTTAATGTAGCTTGAAATTCATCTGCTTGATCGCTCTGAATATTGATTACAAAACGGTTAGGCGCGTCAGTTGGAGTGGCATTTCTCCAACTTTGTATTAAATCCGTTCGCAGCAATATGAGTAAGAACAGAGACAGTAATCCGACGGCTAAAGCGCTGACTTGCAGCACAGAGTAAGCACTTTTAGCATGCATCTGGCGGGTCGCTATGCGCAGCCAAATGGGGGAAGCACTATCGCTGATGAGTTTCCTGAGAAGGGAGATCGCGGCTTTGCTGAAGACAGCGAATACAACGACAGCTCCCAAAAAGCCACCCACTACGTTCACAGCCAATCCAAAATCTTGACTCACAAAGGCCATAAGTAATGCGAGTCCAACAGACCCAAACAGCCAAACTAAAACGGGCATGCGTTTGATCCCCCCCAACTCTAGTCTGATCACTTGCACTGCGGGGACGCTTGCGAGTTGAAGAACCGGGGGCAAACCAAAGGCGAGCAAACTACACAACCCCACTCCAACGCCCTGGAGTAACGGTGCGTAACTAGGCGCTGGCAGCACAGTTTGAACAAGCGAGGACAGGAGTTGAACAAATACAAAGTGAACCCCGTAACCGATCAATAAACCAATCGCGCTTGCGATCAAACCTAAAATAAAAAACTCAACAATAAATAAGTAAACAATGGACCGCTGGCTTTGACCTAGCACTCTTCGCATCGCACAATCTTGGATGTGCTGATGCGAGAAGTTTCTTGCTGCTAGGGCAACTGCAACAGAGCTCAGTATCACGGCCAATAAAGCTACAAGTCTGAGGAATTTACCTGCGCGGTCTAGGGTTTGCCTAACCTCCGGACGCCCAGTTGCCAAAGTCTCTATCCGCACTCCTCGATTTGCAGTGCTCTCGATATCGTGTTGGACACCATCGGTAAACTCTTTGACCAAACGCTCATCCCCCGATACTGCAAATCGCCAATTGATGCGACTTGTAGGTTGCACGAGTTGGGTTGCAGCGAGATCTGCGCGGTTCATCAGTACCCGGGGGGCAAAGCTCATAAAGCCGACACCTTTATCTGGCTCAAAAGTTAACACTTGCGCGACTCTAAATTGACTCTGCCCTAGCCCTATCATGCCACCTGGCTCGATCTCTAAAGCCTCTAACAAAGAGGCCTCCACCCACACTTCACCTTTGGAGGGCACAGACTTAATAATCACTGAGTTGCTTTTAACCTCCTGAGGGAGGGATTCACGATTTGTTGACGTCTTGTGATCAAATGTTTTAACAACTTGCAGCTCTCCTCTAAGTGGGTAAGAAGAGTCCACAGCTTTTAACGAAACGAGGCGTGTTTCGCTTGTTGATAATGCGGGTGAAGTGGTGGTTTTGGAATTATGTTTTGGTAGTGTTGCACTGGGAGTATCTCCAGCACGGGCCATCGTTGGAAAGCTGAGAGTCTGCGAGGTCCGAAGCCCGAGTAGATTGGCTTTGACCACAATTTCTTCAGGGGTTTGAAAACTGCTCGTCACTACAGCGTCGCCGCCTAGCATTTGACGGGCATCGCGCTCTAGTCCGGCCTCTAATCGGTTGGATAAAAATCCAACTGAGGAAAGCGCAGCAACCCCCAAACTGGTCGATATGACCAGCATCTTGATTTGGCCCGCGCGAATGTCCCTGCCCATTGCAGTAAAAGCCAACTTAACGAGCGCACGCGCTTTATCAATATCAATGCTCATGAACTACATACATGTCATAAATAGTCGATAATACTACGGTATAGAAAAAGTGGATTAGCAACGCTTCGCCTGTCGTTAATTTATAAAAGTATTATTTAAATTTCTGCAATTAACTTCATGAAATTCTTCTTTAACTTTCTTCAAAAATGTCGCACCTGATTTATGACTTAAAAATGTGTTTCTTTAATCGATTAGCCAATCTTTTCTTTAGTCATTTGTTCAAACGTTTTTTAACGCCCTTTTTAATCTTTCTGTTATCCGCACAAGGTGCCAACGCATTACCCACTTTTTCTCGGCAAACTGAGAAACCCTGTAC
>CAIKVH010000104.1 GCA_903830725.1 uncultured Burkholderiales bacterium
ATCGTCATTATCCGATACCCTAACATCTATAAACTAGCCGCAAGCACTACAGGTTCTCCTACTCAAACAACTGCTAACGGTTTTATTATTTACACGTTTACTGCTTCAGGTTCAATTACATTCTAAAGGTGCATCATGGCTGAAAAATGGATTCAAAAAGCGATCAAGAAACCCGGTGCTTTAAAGAAAGAAATGGGTGTACCTGCGGGTAAAACGATTCCTGCAAAGAAGCTAGCCGCCGCTGCAAAGAAACCCGGGAAACTGGGGCAGCGTGCGCGTTTGGCTGAAACTTTGGAAAAAATGAAGAAGTAATATGTGGATCCCTTCACGCTCGTAGCGCTCGCTTCCTCTGCGTTTAAGCTGGTTAAAGAATCATGCGAGATGTACAAAGAGGGGCGGCAATACGTCCTTGATGCCAAGGCTGAAGTTGAAGCAGTAGTCGGAGATTTGAAGGGTGTCCAAGAGGATGCCAAAGGAGTATGGGGGTTTTTGACGGGGTTATTTGGTGGCAAGAAAGAGGCAATTGCACAAAAATCTGTTGAAAAACCCGCTAAAAAGGTAAAACAAAAGGCTCCTGCGTTTGATGAGAACCAGATTTACGCCCAAGTTGCTGATGCTCTGACCAAGTTCTTTCATGCCTACAACGGTTTGAAGCACTATAAAGAAGAGCAAGAAGAAACAGCATCTAAGGTAGGGGATGAAGAAGGACAAGATATTGCCATCAAGTTAGTTATTGCTGACTTACAGATGGAGAAGTTAAACGAAGAGTTGCGTGAATACATGGTGTACCACGTTCCTCCTGAATTTAAGGATTTGTATAGCCGTGTAAACAAAATGCTTGGACACATTGCCAACCAACAACAACTGGCACGAAAAGAAGAATTGGACAGAAAGAAGGCAGTGGCATGGCAACGAAGACAGGTTATCGACCGAATCAGGCACAGAGTAATAATCGGGGTGGTAACTACCCTAGTGATCCTGTGGACATGGATGATGATTCTAACGATGATTCCTTCTACGTCATCGTGATTGTGGTTCTGTTGGCGGTGGTTTTGTTCTTTATGCCAGTCTTAATGTGGATGTATATGGACATTAGACAGACCGAGATCAAGGTGAATAAGCTTGTAAAGAAACTGGAAGAAAAGTGATATGTATACAAAACGCTGTTTTTTAAACATGAGATGGTTTATGTGTATACTTTTCTTGTTTTTGTGTGCATGTGAAGATCGTTTTAGATATCATTGTCAAGACCCTGCCAACTGGGAACAAGACAGTTGTAAGCCGCCCATCTGTGTAGCATCGCAGAATTGTCCTGAATTCTTTAATAAGCCATCAAATGACAAAAAGCCCTGAACTACTTGAAGCGGAAACCAAAGCGTTTATTCTTAAAGCGTTTTGCGTTATTCTTGTACTGGTAAGTGCCTTGTTTACTTACAGTATTATTTTTATTGAGCAGCCTTTATTTAATGAAGCCCCTGCTGATAAACAGATATTTAGCGTTTTGGGCATTATTATGACCCAGATATTTACTGTTTTAAGTTTGGTTTTAACTGGTAAATCTTCCACGCCAACACCTCCAATGTATAACCCATGCTCTCCTATGGGGATGCAAACGGGTTTTGGGATGCAATCGGGCTTTGGTATGCCTTATTCTTCCATGAGCCAGAATTTAGACAATTCAACTTCAGGATTTAGCATTGATCCTACAAGGGCTTGGACACCGCCTCCACCTCCTTCTGGCCCTCCAGTATTGGAACATGATGAAGAACGTGAGAGAATGTCATTGGCAAGAGCCGAGGTAAAGAATGTTTAGTTTTTTAAACCCTTGGGTCATTATCGGTGCAATTTGCACTATTTTAGGAGCATATTTTTATGGTCACCATGCAGGATATAAAGAATGTTATGCAGAAGCAGTTGCAAAAGTTGCAAGAGCTAATCAAGAAGCTCGCACCAAAGAGCAAGAACTGACTTCAAAAGTTAACGAAACTGCCAACCAATTAAGGAAAGCAAATGAAACGGCACAAGTTAAGATTACCAAACTTACTGCTGATGTGCAGTCTGGGGCTTTGCGCTTGTCAATCCCCGTCACCGCCAATAGTGTATGTGCCTCCGACACCTCCAGAACTGCCATCGGAGATCAA
>CAIKVH010000105.1 GCA_903830725.1 uncultured Burkholderiales bacterium
ACTAACGAGGATTAATATACAATCCACCAGTCATAGGATGGCTGTAAAAGCAAATCAGTACAAAGCAACCCTTGGCGGAACAGCTTTTGCCGACCTATTTGCCAGCTACGAAACACTTATTACAGATTCTTTGGCTACCCAAAACGAAAGCAAAGGAACCTTGAAAACAACACGTGGCTCCATCAAAACAAGCAGATTGCCAGTAGAAATAAGTTGTTTGATAGCCATGTACTCCATTGGTAAAGCCTTTGCCCCCGATTTCATCAAGTGTAATACTTATTTTGAATTTGGTCAGTTATACTCCGATCTTCCATCTACCACTGTGTTGAGAATGGGTATGGTGGCAGGCAATTCTACGGCAATTTGCATTGACAGCGCCATTGTGGCAAAGTCTGTTTTTGTGATAAAGAATAAATCCGATTTGCCACAACAATATTATGGCACTCAGGTGCTGAATGGTGTGATGGTAGGCGTGCTGATTGATTTACCGGCTCACAGCGAAGTAACAGTTCCATTTGCAGCATTTTGCTCGACAGATGTGTTGTTTTTATACGTAAAAAACAGTACCGACTTCAATGGCAACTGGGAAGTGCAGATGTCACTGGCGGCGTAGGAGGATAAGCAAGTTTTACGTTGTAATTATTAATGCGAATCAAGGGTTGAAAGTGCCTTTGGGTACGAAATATTGGTAGCAATCAATCCTAAGACGTGTCAAAGTGCCGTAGGTACGACATAATTAAAAGTTCTTTTCAATAAATAGAATCTCCTTTTTTTTCCCACTTTTATGTCGTCCCATACGGGCAATGTCATTAAGTTAAGGAATCAGTATGCGGGTTTGAAGTTTGTGAACGTCTTGAACTTACTTTTTGATTGTACATTTTTCCTTTTTCTCTCAAATGTTCTTCCCTTCCTGATTGGTATCACATCTTTGATGAAATGTGCATGTAGCCTTTCCAATATGTCTTTTACAGCTTCATCTATAAAAAGTGATACAAGGTTTATTTTCAATCTGCCGAATGATTTGTTCTTGTTGATTTTCATTGGGTATTTCCTGTCTTTCATGTTCGTTTCCACCGTATCCTGCGCATCCTTTATGAGAATTGAATGTAGGTTTGCCATCATCACCGTTGCATAGAAATCTTGGGTGACCGCAGCCACTGTCAACCCGCTGAAAGACTCCAGTTGCAGAATGTTCTTCTGAACGGATATATTGGTTTCGACACCCCACCTCATAAAATAAAGATCCTTGAATAGGTCATCTGTAAACCCATCCTCTTCCCAAAGATTTGTCATCAATACTTCCACCGATGCCGGCAGTTCCACACGCACAAGCCTGACTTTCAGTAGGGTGTCTTTGGTGATGGTGAAGCCGCTTTTTTTGAGCCCAGCAATGGCAGGTGGTGTAGGCAGCATATCCACAACTGATGACTGGCTGCCGCTATTGATAAATTTCTTAATCAAGTTCTGAGTCTCCTTTGCCCGTATCACAAATTTTCTTTCCTTTTCCTGCCAAAGGTGCAATGCCACCATCTTGTAGTTACTGAAATTGCGGTCGTATAGCATCAGCATGTCTTCCTCTGTCCTGTCGATGCCATCGTATGCCATGTTCAGTTCACCATAGCGGTATGGCTGTATGTCTGGCAACACAATCAATTCATTGAGTACATCATAGTGGTAGAAGGTCTTGGCAAGTACAAAGTTGCACACTTGGTTACCCTGCCCGCCAAAGTGTTTGGACAATGCCGCATTGTTTATCAGGCTTATAGAAGAGCCGTCTGCTGCAATCACCCTGTAGCCCTTCCAACGCTTTACCTGCTCGCCAGCATAGAAATAGTAGCTTCCCCACAATACCATGTTCCAGTGATAAAAGAATAGGGGTTCAAGCTTGATACGCTGTTGCGTAAACGCACTGACAGAACAATACATTATACTGCCCATATCCCCAAAGAATTGTTCCAGTTCAATACTCAGGGTCTTTTTGCAAAGTTTGGTGATAAACAGCACAAGGCTCGAAAAGGGCAGTTTGCGGGTACGGGTAAAATCTTTGTCAGACACACGGTACTTATCAAAATAGGCTTTTTTACCTGTCACAATTGAGATAAAGCTTTTTAATTCGCTGATTACTTTTACATTTACATCAAACATGGGCTACAATTTTGTTTTAAGATTCGATACCTCAAAACTATAAATTGTAGCCCTATTTTTACCTTTCCCCTTAACTTAATGACATTGCCCGGAGGGGGACGCCCAAAAGAAATATGAAATATGAAGTATGAAGTATGAAGTATGAAATATGAAATATGAAATATGAGTGGAGGCATGGGGAGAATTGGTGATTCGTGGGACAACGGGTTGTTATTTTGACCTAGTAAAAGTCTAATCGTGTGATTGGGATAATATGATTCGGTTAGATTTCTCGTACCTCGAAAATGACGTCATTGGTTTCGGGTAGATTGCTTTGCTTCATACTTCGCAACGCCTCGCAATTGTAAAGGCACTAAGCAATCTAATCTAAATATTAACCCCCTCAATGTGCGTATATACCCTGAAAAAGAAAAGTCATTCTTGTAGTTTTAACCTTCCAAAACTCTGTGAACGTCATGTCGACGATAGGAGACATCTACCCGAAATTAACCCACTTAATTGCGTAGGAATAAAGCATTCCCTCTGCGTTCTTTTTCTCTTAGCTTAATGATA
>CAIKVH010000106.1 GCA_903830725.1 uncultured Burkholderiales bacterium
GGATAAAGAGAACGGAGCATGAGGACCAAACACATAATACTCAGGCTGCCCATGTTTTAAGCGATGCTGACGGCGTGCGCGTGAATTTCAACCTTGAGCTCGTGCTTGAGGGCGGAAAAAATTGCTGCCAAATTACTCATGGTCGGGTTTCCCGAATGGGAAAGCATTCTGTGAACGCTCTTTGGGGACTTTTCAATGGCCGATACCTGCTACCCAAGCCGCTGTTCCACCACCGGCCTCCAGGGCTACTTACTCATCCGTCCATCAGCAAAAGAGGCATTCAATCAATCAAAAAAAATCATTTAAGACTCATAATGAATCTAATTTGTTTTTTAAAGATAAATACCTTGCACTCTTTAGATTTTTCTGCATAATCGCTCTTATAAGATTGTTTTTGTTAATTTAAGAATATTTAGAGAGCGCTTAAAATGAAAACACCAACTCCGATCCCCCTACCAGTCACCCGTAGCCTTCATCGGCTAGGGCTGGGCATATCACTAGCTCGCCGTCGTCGTCACTTAAGCCAGCAAGACTTAGCACAGCGCATTGGCACATCCGTGATCACGATTCGCCGAATGGAAGCTGGCCATCCAGGCATCGCATTGCAATATTTCGTTAGAGCCTTGCAAGTCTTTGGTGAGCTTGAAAAACTCAATCAATTACTGGATACATCACAAGACAGCATCGGTCTAACACTGATGGACGCAAAGCTGCCGCAACGCATTCGCAAATTGAAAAGTACCACAGAAACAGGATCGTTTTGATGGCCAGCAAACCAACAATTAAAGCAACGGGTATCAGAACAACACTAGAGGTTTGCATAGGCAAACTTGAAAAGCCTGTTGGAAAATTAATCTACGTAAAAGATGGTCCTCGCGAGTTTTCTCAATTTGCCTACAAAGAAGAGTGGCTCACAGACCCTATGAACATTGACGTTTCCCCTGACTTAAATCGTCAATCTGGGTATCAGCTACGCAAGCCTCCAACAAAAAACGATTCTTGTTTTTTCCTCGCACTAGCGGATACGGAACCTGATGCATGGGGTCGACGTGTGATCGCAAGAGCACATGCAAAAGCTCGTGCAAAAGATGCCTCATTGGGACCTTTGACTGAAATCAACTATCTAGCCGCAGTGGACGATTTCAGCCGAATTGGGGCACTTCGATTGCGAGACGAAAAGGGACAGTATTTACGTAGTACTCCTCAAGGCGAACGCTCAACGCCGGCCTTAATCGAACTTGAAAAAATACTCAACGCATCTCGTGCAGTAGAGCTGAGCCAAGAGACAGTCGAAGATCTGAAATATCTGCAAGGTAAGGGGACCTCAATTGGAGGCATGCGTCCCAAGTGCACGATACTGGACACAGACGGTGCACTGGCTTTGGGCAAGCTTCCTAGCGTGAGCGATGAGCGCAGCGTGACTAAAGGAGAAGTGCTTGCCCTTCACTTGGCAAGTCTTGCAGAAATTGACAGCGCCAAAGCTAGGATTATTTCGGTTCAAGGAGTACCCGTAGCAATCATTCGTCGCTTTGATCGAACACCCGAACAGGCTCGAATTCCATACATATCAGGCGCGACTTTATTGCAGGCCAATCGCGACGATGAGCATTCGTACACTGAAATCATCGATGTCATGCGCTCTAAATGCAAGAGCTTTGCTGATGACGCAAAGCAGCTATGGCGTCGACTCCTCTTTAATCACCTCATAGCAAACGTTGATGACCATTTGCAAAACATTGGTTTCTTGCACGTTGGAAACAACCAATGGAAACTCGCCCCCGCCTTTGATCTGAACCCATTCCCGGACAAAGAACGGGAATCCAAGACATGGCTAAGCGAGGACACCGGCCCTATCACATCAGTTCGTCAACTCGTAGAACAAGCACCGCGATTTGAGCTGTCGCCTCAAGAAACCAAGGAAGTTATAGCCAAGGTCGTTCAGGTAGTGACGCAGTGGAAGGATACTGCGACGTCAGCCGACGTTGGTATGCAGCAAGAAGAACTGGCAGCATTCATGCCAGCCTTTGAAAGCCCTGCATTAGAAGATGCGAAGAAATTTTCTAGGTAACGTTAGGCGTTAGGCGTTAGGCATTACCCTTAAACACAACAGATTTCATCTCGAATCTATAAGAACAATTTTGAAAAAGTATATCAAGGTTGTCTATAGAGAATTGAGGTTGCCAATCATCTTCATTATCACCCTATTGATGTTGATGGACACAACACCTGGCGAGGATCGGATGCTACACGGAGCCTACCCAATCGTCTTGGACGGTGAAAGTTACCGCAAACCAAGGGAGGAAATGGACAAGCAGAAAAAAGTGGAAAAGGAGTAGGTGAAACTGCCAAGAAATTAAATAACGCAAGCCCGCGTGTGGTCGTCTGAATTAAGCATTAAGTAACTAAATTCAGCCCATATCAAGCAATTTTTTGATGCCAAATAACGTTCAGCCTAGGGTAATATTTTTTTACCCTTAGTAACGACTATTTGACCCATGTAATCGCTACAATCGTGCCTCCTTTTTAAGCAATTCGCTACACGCTATATTTCATGCAACTGGGCAACTACTTTACCGAGAACAACATATTTGTTGCGCCTATGGCTGGGGTAACGGATCGCCCTTTTAGAACCTTATGCAAGAAACTAGGTGCCGGCTACGCGGTCAGCGAGATGGTCACATCTAGACCTGATTTAATCAATAGCGTTAAGACCCAGAGAAAACTAAATCATGTCGGCGAAAGCGGACTCATTTCAGTTCAGATTGCGGGTACTGAGCCAACTGCAATGGCAGAGGCTGCTCTCTTTAATATTGAGCGCGGAGCACAGATCATTGACATCAACATGGGATGTCCTGCTAAGAAAGTTTGCAATAAATGGGCTGGCTCTGCACTCATGCAAGATGAACCCCTGGCTGCAAGCATCATTGAGGCTGTAGTGAACGCGAGTGCATCACAAGGCGTACCTGTGACGCTCAAAATGCGCACCGGGTGGAGCGAGGAGGTAAAGAACGCCAGTCGTATCGCGCTTCTTGCACAAAGCATTGGGGTGCAAATGATTACGATTCACGGCAGAACGCGAGAGCTCGGGTACAAAGGATTCGCTGAATATGACACCATTGCGCACGTTAAATCAATTTTAAAAATCCCAGTCGTTGCCAATGGTGACATTGATTCACCCGAGAAGGCTGCACTGGTGCTCGCCAAAACCGGTGCAGACGCCGTGATGGTAGGTCGCGCTGCGATGGGTAGACCTTGGATTTTCAGAGAAATCACACATTACCTTGAAACGGGTCGACTCCTTGCGCCTCCCCTGATCGCTGAGGTGAAGTCGTTGATGCTCGAGCATTTGGAGGATCACTACAGTCTTTACGGAGACGTTATGGGTGTGCGCAGTGCGCGCAAGCACATTGGATGGTACGTCAAAGGTTTGCCGGGTTATGAGTCATTCAAAATGGCTATGAATGCGCTTGTGGGTACGGATGAACAACTAACTGCTGTGGGCAACTACTTTGACACGCTCGCCGAGCGTTCAGACCGTATGCCAACAGCAACGATTGATATTTCAGAGAAGGTATATGAGTAAAAAACAAATAGAAGACGCAGTCAAACATAGCTTAGAGTCTTATTTCAAAGATCTAAGGGGCTCAGAGCCCGATAATTTATATGAGATGTTAATCAAGATCGTTGAAAAACCCTTGTTAGAGGTTGTGCTTAAACACGCTGACAACAATCAGTCAAAGGCTGCGCAGTGGTTGGGCGTTAACAGGAATACGCTTCGCAAAAAACTGAACGATCACAAAATGCTTTAACCCAGGCTTTTAAACCTTGGGCTTAACAAAAGCTCGGGCTCAAGTTACATCGCTTTTAAAACACGGAATCACTCTCATGAACGCATTACTATCGGTCTCCGATAAAACAGGTATCGTCGATTTTGCAAAAGCCCTGCACGAGTTAGGTATCAAACTCATCTCTACTGGGGGAACAGCCAAGTTACTGAGCGAACAAGGCCTCCCCGTTCAAGAGGTTGCTGAGTTGACGGGTTTCCCAGAAATGTTGGACGGTCGAGTCAAGACCTTACACCCCGGGGTTCACGCTGGACTGTTGGCCAGACGGGACGACCCCGCTCATATGAAGTCATTAAAAGATCACAAGATTGACACGATTGATCTTTTGGTTGTTAACCTGTATCCATTTGAGGCAACAGTTGCGAAAGCGGACTGCACGCTGGCAGATGCGATTGAAAATATTGATATCGGTGGACCGGCTATGGTTCGCAGTGCGGCCAAGAATTGGCAAGATGTCGGCGTGATCACTGATGCCTCTCAGTACGCATTGGTACTGGGGGAGTTAAAGACAGACAAAAAACTGAGCAACGAAACCCGTTTTGCATTAAGTGTTGCTGCATTTAACCGGATCAGTAACTACGATGCAAGTATCAGCAACTATTTGTCAGCGCGCAGGGTCCATGCAAGTGACGATGCAAGTGACGACGCAGGTGCCTCCAGCACCGCAAGCGACAAAGCTACTCTTGCTCAGTTCCCCGGACAACTCAACGGTCGGTTCACAAAAATACAGGACCTGCGATACGGCGAGAACCCACACCAAAATGCAGCACTTTACAAGGACCTGGACGCTGGAGTCGGCACACTGGTCAGCGCTAAGCAACTCCAAGGCAAAGAGCTCTCATTTAACAACTTAGCGGACGCTGACGCTGCTTGGGAATGCGTGAAGAGTCTAGGCGTCTATGCAAGCAGTGTGGGTTGCGTGATTGTCAAACACGCAAACCCCTGCGGAGTTGCAACGGGGAGCGCAGCGATTGAAGCGTACACCCGCGCCTTCAGCACCGACCCTACCTCTGCATTTGGAGGCATCATTGCGTTTAACTGCGCTCTTGACGCGTCTACTGCGAGTGCGATTTCTGAAAAATTTGTTGAAGTCTTGATTGCGACGGACTATAGCGTGGACGCGCTTGCAGTTTTATCAAAGAAACCAAACGTTCGAGTATTAAAGATCGCTTTGCCGACCAACCACTTTGCACACAACGGATCTAAAACACAATCTTTTGCGCTCGGCACACAGGACTTAGATATTAAGCGTATAGGTGGTGGATTGCTCGTTCAAACAGCAGACACACACACGCTTGACGCAAATGATTTGAAAGTAGTTACGAAAGTTAAGCCCACCCCTGCGCAGATACAGGATATGCTTTTTGCATGGAAAGTTGCTAAGTTCGTGAAGAGCAACGCCATCGTTTTTTGCTCCAACTCAATGACCCTTGGCGTTGGTGCGGGTCAGATGAGTCGACTGGACTCAGCCCGCATCGCAAGCATCAAGGCAGAGCATGCAGGACTATCCCTTAAAGGATCTGTTGTTGCGAGTGATGCGTTCTTCCCCTTCAGGGACGGATTAGACGTAGTGGTCCAAGCGGGTGCGACCTGTGTGATTCAACCCGGTGGTTCAATGCGAGATCAGGAGGTGATAGACGCCGCTGATGAGCAGGGTATTGCAATGGCCTACACAGGGGTTAGGCATTTCAGACACTAAGCGCGTGAGATTTAAAGCGCTCACAAACCCGTTCATCTTCACAGTTGAGCGGGTTACCTTTATTTGATATTTACTCGTGATTTACTTCATGGTGCGCATAACGTCATGCGCAGTGGAGATCGTCTCATCAATATCGGCCTGCGTATGTGCAGCGCTGACAAAGCCCGCCTCATAAAGTGCAGGTGCGATGTAAACCCCTTTATCTAAGAGTCCGTGAAAGAGGTGGTTGAATTTTTGTCCATCACTCTTCATCACTTGTCCGTAGTTAACGGGCAGTTCAGGGAGCAGGAAAAAGCCGAACATTCCGCCTTGGCTGTCTCCAGTAAAACCTACACCTGCCTCTTTGGCAACGCTTGCTAGCCCCTTCACTAGGGACTGGGTGCGCTGGGTGAGGGACTCCCAAAAGCCGGGGCGTTGAATCTCTTTTAACGTGGCTAAGCCGCAGGCTGTTGCAACCGGGTTGCCGCTGAGTGTGCCGGCTTGGTAAACAGGTCCAAGAGGAGCGAGTTGCTCCATGACAGCGCGGGATCCACCAAATGCGGCGAGCGGCATACCTCCGCCAATGACTTTGCCCATCACGGTGATGTCGGGTTTAAAGCCTGGGATTTGCGCGGCGTAAACGCTTTGAGCACCTCCCAGTGCAACTCTAAAACCCGTCATCACTTCATCAAATACGAGTAACGCGCCGTACTGCGTGCAAAGCTCTCTACAACGCTTCATGAACTCAACGCTTGCTCTAACAAAGTTCATGTTTCCAGCAATGGGCTCAATCATCACGCAGGCGAGTTCTTTGCCGTGCAAATCAAAGGCTTCCTCCAACTGCGAAACGTTGTTGTACTCTAAAACAAGCGTGTGCTGCACAACCTCAGCGGGCACACCTGCGCTGGTTGGGTTTCCAAAGGTTGCTAAACCAGAGCCTGCCTTAACGAGCAGGGCGTCAGCATGACCGTGGTAGCAGCCTTCGAACTTAATAATTTTGTTGCGTCCTGTGGCACCTCTTGCTAAGCGCAGCGCACTCATCCCCGCCTCTGTCCCTGAACTCACCAAGCGCACCATCTCCATGGAGGGCATTATTTTGAGGATCTCTTCTACAAGCTCTACTTCGCGCAGAGTTGGTGCGCCAAAGGAGAAACCGTCTTTGAGTGCTTCTTGCACTGCGTTCACTACAACAGGGTTGCCGTGCCCAAGAATCATCGGACCCCAAGAGCCAATGTAGTCAATGTATTTCTTATTGTTTTCATCCCAGAAATACGCTCCCTCAGCACGACGAACGAAACGGGGGGTTCCGCCTACCGCACGAAACGCTCGAACGGGTGAGTTCACGCCACCAGGAATTACTTTACGTGCACGGTCAAAATAGGTTTGATTCAGATCTGTCATATTGAGAGTTTAGATTTATTTCTTTAAAGTTTATATTGGAAATTTAGTGTCGCGTTGTGATTTTGGGTAAACCAAAATCTTCAATGTGATCGCTTGGAGTGTCGCTCAGTTCAGTATCATCCTCACTCATCCCTTGAGTCCAAAAGAGTCTATCGGGCAGTACTTGGCCCATACCTGGTTGGTACCCCGCAAGCAAACAACCGTCCAAGTAATTAAGTGCCTCTTTGGTTGCTACCTCTAGGTCGCAACCCACAGCAATGAGTGCAGCGATAACAGCGCTTAATGTGTCCCCAGTCCCGGTGAAGGCTGCGTCTTGACGCTCAAACTTCTCGGTGAGTAAAACGTTATAGGGTGTGCAAAGCACATTCTCAAATGTTTGTGTATTGGGCGTGATTCCTGTAACCAGTGTGTAGGGGACGCCGAGTTCCCCGGCTGCTTTGGCCAACTCACGCGGTGAGGGGGGTCTTGAATTGTTCCAGTCCGGTACCAACCATCTCGAGAGCGTACTGTAGTTTCCAATCAAAAGAGTGGTCTGAGGGAGGACGAGATCTTTAAAAGCGTCGAGATAGGCTTCAATTTCCTCATCCTCCCACCAAGACAGGCTTGGCATGTAGGAGATAACGGGGAGATCAGCATAATCTGCTGTCACTTCGGCAACGACGCTAAGTGCCTCTGGACTGCCGCAAAAGCCGACTTTAAAAACTTGCACATTGATATCTTCTAAAACAGAGCGAGCTTGCTCGCTCACGGCCTCTGATTCAAGACAAAAGTGATTTCGTATTTCTGCAGTATCTTTGACATAGCAACCGGTCACCACGGGCAATGTGTGCGCACCAACTGAGTTACAAGACAAAATATCTGCTGTAACCCCCCCCGCACCACTGGGGTCATTGGCATTAAAGGTCAAAACACAAGGGTAGGATGCATCGCCGTCGTCGTCTGAATCCGAGCCGTCTTGGTCTGGTAATGTGGGAATTGTGTAGTTGCTCATAATATCGATACAATGGGCGTTCATTTTGAGCCCTTACCGGGGAATTGTGCCGTATTTTTGGGAATATTATCTTGACTACAACCTGGATGTGTTTAATTTGTGGGTGGATTTACGATGAAGCCACTGGTGCTCCTGAGCACGGTATCGTTGCTGGAACCCCATGGGCTGAGGTTCCTATGAACTGGACATGTCCGGAGTGTGGTGCACGCAAAGAAGACTTTGAGATGGTGGAGATTTAACGATCTCTGGATAGATCTCTGGATCGGCTAGTGTTAACACCTAATTCACTTTCGCGGTTTTAAATTAAAACCTGCAAAATGAGTTGAAAGTCAATAAATCATTTGCACTCGCCAAAGAGCAGAAGTATCCAACGCACATGGTGCTTACTCTGGTTTTTTGAGTACCCTCCTCTTGATCTTCTTCCTTAATTTACGTTTTCGATGAATCATTTTCTTTGAACACCGAATTGAAGAAACGGTGAAATGACATTTTTTAATTTTTTGGAGATTTTTTATGCGCATCGATCAAACAGCTCTTGACCAACTTTTCTTAAACGCTCGCTCCTCCAACGGTTTTATAGACAAACCCGTTTCGGAGTCTTTGTTAAGAGAGGTTTATGACTTGGCCAAATTTGGTCCAACATCGATGAACACACAGCCTGCGCGCTTTATCATGCTCACCTCCGCTGCCGCGAAAGAGAGAGTTATGCCGGCGATGCTCCCCGGTAACGTTGACAAAACAAAGTCAGCCCCTGTGATTGTGATCGTTGCATCGGATGCTCATTTTTATGAGCATCTCCCAAAAACATTCCCCAACAAACCTGATGCTAAAGAGATGTTTGCAGGCAACGCTGCTCTTGCCCAGGCCACTGCTACGCGCAATACAACACTCACCGGTGCTTACTTCATGATTGCTGCCCGCGCGCACGGACTGGACTGTGGACCGATGAGCGGATTTGACGCAGCCAAAGTGAACGCTGAGTTCTTCCCTGACGGCAAACATAAAGTGGATTTCCTCTTGAATCTTGGATATGCAGATCAATCAAAAATCTTCCCCCGCAATGCAAGACTAACCTTCGAAGAGGCTTGCAAGGTACTTTAAACCAGGACTATGAAGATATTCAAGACCATTGATGAACTGACAACCAGTGTTGGGCAAGACGTAGCCGCCAGTGAGTGGATCACAATAGATCAAGAAAAGATCAATCTGTTCGCTCAAGCCACTGGGGATCATCAATGGATCCATACCGATCCAATGCGTGCAAGTCAGGGGCCTTTCAAGAGCACTATTGCGCACGGGTTTCTAACACTTGCACTCATCCCAGAGATGATTAGAACCTCGCTTGAGTTTCCAGCGTCCAGTATGGCAATTAACTACGGCTTAAATAAAGTCAGATTCACGAACCCGGTGCCTGTGGACTCCAGGCTTAGAGGGCACTTTCACTTAAACGAGGTTGAGCCTTTAAAAGACCCGCACACTCAGTTGATTAACGGATTTCAGATGATCTGGAGAGTTACGATTGAGCAAGAGGGTGCCGTAAAGCCTGTGTGTATTGCAGAATCCGTGATTCGAAGATATCACTAAACACATACTGTCTAGAGATTAAGGCTGGTTATTAATCGGCAATCTTAAAGCCATTTTGCCTCCAAGCCTCATAAGCAACAATAGCGACCGTATTGCTCAAGTTCAAACTGCGTTGACCACTTAGCATGGGGAGAATAAGTCGCTGATGCTCGGGGAAACTCTCTCTAACCTGATTGGGTAGGCCTTTGGTCTCAGAACCAAAGCAAAGCCAGTCACCAGGTTTGAACTCCACTTCAAATAGGTTTTGAGTTCCCTTTGTCGTTAAAGCAAAGCATCTCGATAGATCAGGCACTGCAGTGTCTAAGAAAGCCTGCCAACTCGCGTAGCGCTTTACATCTGCGTACTCATGGTAATCGAGCCCTGCCCTTCGCATCAACGGATCCGTCATGTGAAAGCCAAGTGGCTCTATCAGGTGAAGATAACAACCCGTGTTTGCACAAAGGCGGATCACGTTGCCGGTGTTGGGCGGAATCTCAGGTTGGACTAATACGATATTGAACATGGAGATATTTGAAAAGTAGCTCTAAGGAGAATCGAAGGTTCATTAATCAGAATTTTCGCCCTTAAAATGAACAGGCCTATTATGACTTCAGTGTTGGGGCTAAAGAGTCTAAAGGGTCTAACAGCTCAATCTTTGCTCACATTTCATACTGAAAGTTTATAAAAACACGCTTCACCCAGACACGCCTTTTATGAGTAACACCACGCCTCCCTCCTTAGACCCCAATGCTTTGATGCGCTTTAGAGCGCAACAAAGCTTGGAGCGAACTGCATGGCTTCACGGTGAGGTTGCAAGGCGAATGGAGCAGCGGCTGGACTGGTTTAAAGAAAAACCAAAGTCTTGGATTGACTGGGAGCCGGTGAACGGTGGGACTGAGGCTCACAGTCGTATTCAAACTCGGTATCCAGGTGCAGACGCGCTCATCGTTGAATTCAACGAGAGAAGATTACTTGAAGCAAAAAAAGTATTAAAGCCTAATTGGTTAAAGCAATGCTTGAGACTTTTGCAGCACGGCAATTGGAATTTACAGACCTACTCTATTGCAAGAGCTCACGCTGGCGCTCAAGTTGATTTTCTTTGGGCCAACATGCTGCTGCATTTAGCACCCAATCCAAC
>CAIKVH010000107.1 GCA_903830725.1 uncultured Burkholderiales bacterium
CGCTCGCAAGTCCGCTACCAAAGCAAAGACAGATACCGACAGCCTCCGCTAGACCCCCTCCTGACGATTCGGCTTTGCCTTAATGCCGCTACGCGGCCACCTCGCCGAGCAGGGGGAATGCGCGGATTTAGTGTTCAATAACAACGTCCTTGGAGACTCAAGTGTCATATCTAAATCCTCTAGCAGCACCTCTAACGCAGGTCTATTGTCTAAGGTCAGAATAACATGCCCATCAAATTGAGTCACCCTTCTTGACTTTGAGATTGGATAACATCCTTGTGTTACGCGAGAGATTAGTTTTACATTCCGATCAAAAGCAACACCACTCAATCCGCCAATAAAAACACTATCCTCATTTATAGAAGCCTGCTTTGCGGCCGTCTGTGATGAATTGCTTTCTAGATTGTTAGACGACTTTGAAAACTGGATTAAATCCGTTCTACTTGAAGTTAAGCCCCCAAATAAATATCTCTGCTGTGTAACCTCAGAAAGCTCGGCAATCAACTCCGGCAAGTCTGGCATTTGTCCATCAGCATGAATTAATGCACATGAGGCATTAAAACTATTCTTCATAGCGCCGCTAAGTGACTTCACCCCGTTAAAAACCCGAAAGGATTTAGGATCAATGTCGCACAGCATCACCGAGATAGCTGGCTCATCAAAATACTCGACGTTGTTTGATGCGATACCAACACCAACCGTACCCGTCCAATTGGCAACAGATGTTAGCTCTGATACAAATGCATCTAAGATGGCTTGGGCATCAAGAGCGTAATGATCGGTGATATATAAGATCCCCAAGTGAGGTTTGTTTGCATAATCCGGATGACTCATTTGCGCTTTGAGTTGTAGGAGAACTATCTCTACAGCCATTCTCCAAGATGGATGTGTCGCATGAGCAAAGGGAAATAGATTCATTGGTAATAAAGGAGTTGCTCAGATATCGGCAGTTTTGCCACTGCCGATACCAAGGAATCAATTTGAGTAAAATTTTTAGTTAGTAACTCTTCGCTTGGGTTTGCCCTGCACTTTAGTTGCCACCCGCTTTGCAGGATTGGTCACCTTAGTGGCCTTCGTAGACCGAGCATTCGTGCGCCCTGGAGATGCCTTTTTTGACTTTTCTTGGGCATGCAAATGTTTATTATTTTGGGCATGCTTTTGCATCTCTTGAACTGTCTTTTTAGCGATAAGCTGAAATTGCTCTCCCAACGAATTCCACCATTCGGATGGATCAATTGCCCCCACACCTTGTTCATAGGTATTGAATGAACTACTTGATTTGCCAGGGACTGAATTAACAGACTCATCAGGGCCAGACATTGAATCGGAATCAGATTGAGTTTCAGTTTCTGCTTGTTTCGGGTTTGTGAAGCTGTAATTTCGTTTCGCTTTTTTCGGAGGATCAGAATCTTTTATATCTTCACTTTTTTGCCCCCAACCATTTGAGTTGGCTTTTAAAGATTCTGACAAATCATTCATACTGAAATTCATCCCGCGCAACGTAGACAGTGTCATTTTCTGAACCTCTAGTGCTTGAATAGTAGCTCCAATAGCTTTCGCATTTTGGTCGAGCCAAAATTGAACAGTTTTAAGCTCTTGGATTTTTCTATCCAACTCTTTAGGATCTAAAGTAGGCGCCACCCAACTAGCTGCTGAGGAGAACATTCCATTTGATTGAGATTTCCCTAGATTTTTCAAAAATTCAAAGCCAGGCACTAATTTCTCAAAATCAAACTCAGGAGATGAAGACATAATATTATTGAATTAAATTAATGGGCCTTCGGTTGGGTAACTAAAGTTACCTGCCTTACGCCCACCCTTTGCACAGAGGACATGAGTTGCGCTACACGCTCATATCGTACATCTTTATCCGCCATGATGTGTACTTGTGTTAACAGGCCCTTTTTGGACTGCTCTTCCAACTTAATCCGTAGGGAGTCATCATCCATGTAAGCGTCATTCCAGGAATATTGGCCATTTGAATTGATACCTATTTGAATGATCTTGCTGTTTGACCGGTATTTTTCAGCACTTGCCTTGGGCAGGTCAATTGGAACTGCATTTTTCATCAAAGGTACTGTAATCATAAATATGATTAATAAAACAAGCATAACGTCTACCAATGGGGTCATATTGATCTCGCTCATGACATCTTCTTTCAGATTATCAACTTCGAACGCCATCACGCCTCAACCCTCAAAGTTTTATTGATTCTTGAGCCTGTAATCTGTAACGCATGCAAGTCATGCGCAAATCGACTTAACTTTGTCGACATCGCTTTTTGATTTCTAAGTAATGTGTTGTACCCTAATACTGCAGGAATCGCTACTGCCAAGCCAAGAGCTGTCATTATCAAAGACTCACCAACCGGTCCTGCAACCTGGTCAAGCGTCGCCTGCCCTGCTGATCCAATGCTCATTAGCGCATGATAAATGCCCCAAACCGTTCCGAAAAGTCCAATAAATGGAGCTGTTGATCCAACAGAGGCTAACAACGAAAGTCCGGATTGCATTTTTGTTGCTGCGTCATCTAGGCTTCGCTGCAAATTCCTCGTTATCCACTCACTCAAGCCAAGTGAATACTGCATTTGTTGATCGCCGCCTTGATCCTGGAAGTGTCGTAGCGCGGCATCTGCTTGAGTAGCTAATTCATGAAAGAAATTGTTAGAAGTTTTGGTTTTAAAACACATCAACCCATCTTTTATTGAAGATTTGGTCCAAAAAATATCGACCTCTTTAGCCTTTTTTCTAAACGCATAGTGCTCCAAGCTTTTATAAACAATAACGTACCAAGATCCTATCGACATGGCAATCAATAGAAACACTACTGTGCGAGTGACCCAGTCTCCTGTGGCCCACGTATTAATCAATCCTACTTGCGTCTGCATCATTCTCAGCCTTTAATTAATCTTAAACACCAACGGTACATCGATCCACATCGCTTCGGGTAATCCAGCCCTGGTACCTGGTACAAATTTCCATTCTTTTACTGCCTCTAAAGCAGCGCGGTCCAACCGGATGAAACCACTAGAGGAGCCTATTTCTATCTTCTGCGGCACGCCATCTTTTCCAATAAACACGTGAACAACCACCCTCCCCTGCTCCTCCAAGCGCAAACTAGTCGTGGGATATCGTGGTTTAGGGTTATTTAAGTACTCCGCTTTATAGGACGGTAACTCTGCACCTAAGGATAGCGTGTTTTGATTCCGATTCGCGTCCATGCCGAGCGGAATTTGAATGTTCTCATTCACAGGCTTAGAGTGGCTGGAGATGTTTGTTGCTTGCTCTTGAGGGTTGCCGGGCAACTTACTAAGAATTTGCTCTGCCCGCCTATGATTGGGGAGATTTTGAGACTGTTGGCCCGTAGAGGTTTGTACCTGCTTTTTTTGAATATTAAAACTACTATTTACTATGGCATCCTTCTCTAAGGTCGTTGGCGCTTCTAATTCAACGGTAGTTTGAAGAACTACTGGCATCTCTATCCCCCGAGTTGTTGCAAACTCTAAAGCCATTAATCCAAATAGGTGAGTCGCCACCACACAGCTTAGCACGAAGAACTTCGGGAGAGTTGACTTCAATTTACACTGCCAGCTGGGATTTGGAGTAGAAAAGGACAAATTAATTTAATATCAAAAATTTATACCTTAAATTTCAAAAGTCTAATTTAAGATACGGGTTAAATTGTATAGTTACGCTTACTTATAAACCAATTACTCTTTCAACAATCAATCTATGCAAAGCTTATTTCACTTCTCCTTTAACGTTCCTGATTTGGATTTGGCCCGCTCCTTTTATTCTGATGTGTTGGGTTGCAAAGAGGGCAGATCCGCAAAAACCTGGATTGATTTTGACTTCTTTGATCATCAAATCTCTCTTCATTTGGGCACTCCGTTTAAAACTCAACCCACGGGACTTGTAGGGGATACTTTGGTTCCAATGCCACATTTTGGCATCATCACATTGGTACCCGAATGGCAAAAGTTGGCAACCCGACTGGAAAGCAAGGGTGTTGATTTTTTGATCAAACCTCACCTTCGATTTGAAGGTCAGCCAGGAGAGCAGTGGACTATGTTTTTTTTAGATCCGTTTGGCAATCCAATCGAGGTCAAGGGATTTGAATCGTTTGATAAGATCTATTAATCCAAAATTAATAATGTTAGTAGCGCTCCCTAAGTAGTTAGCTTAGAATTTTGGCAACTCTTACTGTTCCTGATCATCGCCGTGAAAATCGGCTTGCTCAGTAGGCAACAACGGCAAAGAGTCGGTCATAGGCGCCACCATTTGATCAATAGAGCCGAATACACTTTGTCCGTCCAGCCCTTTCATTTCGATCCGAATCGTATCGCCGTACTTCATAAAAGGTGTACTCGCTTCTCCGCTTAGTATCACTTCCATTGCCCGCTTCTCAGCGATACAACAGTATCCCTTAGGCCAATCTTTTTTACCGTTCTTTTCCTGCGCTTTATTACTAACGGTACCACTTCCAAAAATTGATCCCGCCCGAATATTTCTAGTTTTAGCTGCATGCGCAATAAGCTCGCCAAAGCCAAAGGTCATCTCTGGCCCTGCATCACACATACCTACTCGTCGACCATTCCAATTGCATGTTAATGTTAAATTTACACGCCCTTTTTTCCATGCATCCCCCAGTTCGTCAGGGGTAACGGCGACAGGGGAGAAAGCAGTAGCAGGCTTGCTTTGAAAAAAACCAAACCCTTTTATCAACTCGTCGGCCGTCAGATTTCTTAGTGAAATATCATTGGCCAGCATAATCAATCTCACAGCGGCGATTGCATCGCTTGGGTCCGTTTGCATGGGGACATCTGCAGTTATAACAGCCAACTCACCTTCAAAATCGATACCGAACTCTTCACTTGCACACCGAATGGGATCCGTCGGACCCAGGAAATCATCACTGCCACCCTGGTAAAGCAAAGGTTCGGCGTAAAAACTTGCAGGAACCTCCGTTTGTCTTGCAGCCCTGACCAATTCGATGTGATTTAAATACGTTGAACCATCAGCCCACTGGTATGCCCGGGGCATTGGCGCCATACACATTTTCGGGTCAAACGCAAAAGCGTGCCGAGCTCGCCCGCTGTTTAGTGTTTGGTAAAGATCCTCTAGTTGAGGGGAAATAAAATTCCAATCGTCCAATAATTGTTGCATCTTTGATGCAATATGGGACGCATAATGAGCCTGTGCGAGATCTTTAGAGACAACCACTAACTGACCGTCTCTTGATCCATCTTTGTAAGTAGCAAGTTTCATGTTTTTTGTAAGATTAATTTTCTACAAGACAGATTATGCCTAGCTATCGATTAAGCGCCTAAGCCCTTGTATTCAATGATTTAACATTCTAACCACGGTTGCTAAATAGGTGCCCTACTTAACAATCAACTATATATTTATTCTTGCCATTTTTAATCAACAGCATCTAAATCAATTCAAACTTGAAAATAACCAATCTCCCCCCATAACTATGATATAGAATGAATCATCAAAACTTATATCACCTATGAATACCCTCTACGATTCTGAATATTTTGTAGTTGTACACATGATGACATCTTTGCTAGAAGGGGAGTTGCAAGACCCCAGCATTCCTCAATTGACTCGTCATGGATTTGAAATCGTAGACAAGCGATCAGGGCGAGAGGTTTACCTTGAGGGTGGATGGGCTGAATTATTTCAACAACATATTTCGGCCTGGCATATTAATGCACCGACTCAAGATGAGGTTGAAGACACACTATCTCGTTTCGCTGAACTTGCGCAAACTACTGTCACATTACACTAATATACTGTTTTCCTTGACAAACATTATCCCAAAGGGATGAGATCCTAAGTGCAGAACCCTTAAGTATGGACAAAAAAATAACCAAAGCTGTATTTCCTGTTGCAGGATTAGGCACCCGGTTCTTACCCGCCACGAAAGCCTCGCCCAAGGAGATGCTTGCGGTTGTAGATAAGCCCCTTATCCAATACGCTGTGGAAGAGGCCTATGAAGCAGGAATAAGAGAGATGATCTTCGTGACGGGCCGCAACAAACGCGCTATTGAAGACCACTTTGACACAGCCTATGAGCTTGAGAGCGAACTTGAAGCAAGTGGTAAAAAGGCGCTTTTAGATTTGGTGCACTCCATTAAGCCGGACGATATGGATTGCTTTTACGTAAGACAGCCCAAATCCTTAGGCCTCGGGCACGCGGTATTATGTGCAGAGAAATTAATCAATCAAGAGCCATTTGCCGTTTTATTAGCCGATGACTTAATGGTTGGAGTTACTCCTATATTAAGGCAGATGACGGAGCTTTATGCTAAGCATCAGTGTAGTATTTTGGCTGTACAAGAAGTCCCAAGAGAGGAGACGCAACGATACGGCATTGTAAAGGGAACACAATATGCAGAGCGGTTGTTGGACGTGTCTGATTTTGTTGAAAAACCCAAACCAGAAGTTGCCCCGAGTAATTTAGCTGTTGCAGGACGTTATATCCTTTCTCCTGCAGTGTTTGAGAACATTCGCCGTCAACCCAAGGGGGCTGGAGGAGAGATCCAACTCACTGACGCAATAGCAGCGCTGATTGGCAAAGAGAAAATCCTAGCATTTAGCTATGAGGGCAATAGATACGACTGCGGAAGTAAACTTGGGTTACTTCAAGCAACTGTCGATTTAGGACTCGCGCACCCAGAGTTAGGTGCGGAGTTTAAAAGTTGGCTAGCCCTGCGACGCTGAAATGCTAGGCTTGCCTTATTCGAAGAGTTCAGCGTTGTGCAAACTAGGCGCCTTATCGTCTTTTGCAGATAGCACGGGCTTGATATCCTCTGGCCACTTAATATTTATCGTCTGATCGTTCCAGATTAAACATCTTTCATGTTCTGGAAACCAGTAGTCCGTAGTTTTATATAAAAACTCAGCAGTATCGCTTAAGACCATAAACCCATGCGCATAGCCTGGTGGGATCCACACCTGTCGATGATTTTCAGCAGAAATATAAGCACCCATCCAGCGTCCAAATGATGGCGAGCTTTTTCGGATATCAACAGCCACATCAAAAACTTCCCCGGAAACAACTCTAACTAATTTTCCTTGAGGATGTTGGATTTGGTAATGCAAGCCTCTCAGCACGCCTTTAGTAGACTTTGAGTGATTATCTTGAACAAATTTTAATTTTGATCCAATTGCATCTTCAAAATCATTGGCATTAAAACTCTCAAAAAAATACCCTCTAGCATCTCCATAGACTTTGGGCTCTAAAATTTTCACTTCAGCCAATTCTGTTGAAACAATATTAAATGGCATAAATTTTTATACTAAGTTCTGAAGATATTGTCCATAGCTATTCTTAGCTATGGGTTGAGCTAGCCGCAATAGTTGTTCTGTGCTGATCCACTTGGCCCGCCAAGCTATCTCCTCGGGACAAGCCACCATCAGACCTTGGCGGCGCTGGATTGTGGCGATGAACTGAGCAGCGTCTAATAAAGAATCGTGTGTTCCTGTATCCAACCAAGCAAAACCACGCCCCATAATTTCAACACTTAGTTGTTGCTGATCCAAATAATATTTATTGATGTCAGTAATTTCAAATTCGCCCCTTGGGGAGGGCTTTATGGATGCGGCCACATCACAGACCTGCGTGTCATAGAAATAAAGTCCTGTTACGGCGTAATTTGACTTGGGCTTTGATGGCTTTTCTTCAATTGATATAGCTTTTTTATTTTCATCAAACTCTACTACGCCGTATCTCTCTGGATCATGAACGTGGTAGGCAAAAACACAGGCTCCACTATCAAGCTCATTAGCTTGTTGTAACTGATTGACCAATTCATGCCCATAAAAAATATTATCCCCCAATACCAGAGCGCTTGGATTGGAGCCTACAAATTCCCGACCAATAACAAAAGCTTGGGCCAATCCGTCAGGGCTAGGTTGCACTGCATACTGAATATTCATACCCCACTGAGATCCGTCTTTTAAAAGCTCACTAAATCTGGGTGTATCTTGTGGGGTTGAAATAATGAGGACATCCCTAATTCCCGCTAGCATCAATGTCGCCAAGGGGTAATACACCATTGGTTTGTCATATATTGGCATCAATTGTTTAGAGACAGCCAACGTGACTGGATACAGACGGGTTCCCGACCCTCCTGCCAAAATAATTCCCTTACGTGAACTCATATTTATGATCTTTTGATATTGTCTAGTTTCTAAGTTTCATCCCCAATCAGCGGGACTAAGCATTTTCTATTGCTTGCATGTGTTTTATTTTTTCTAATTCCTCATCAACCCCTTCTCGCCAATCGGCAATTTTTACGTCAAATGTGTCTTTTATTTTAAGAAGGTCAAGTCTTGAGTTAAAGGGACGTGGTGCGAGTTGAGGGTAATCCTTTGATGGAATAGGAATTATTTTACTGCCAGTCAACACAAAATCACTCCCCATGCCTAGGTCCGTAGCACGTTGAATCACATACTGCGCGTAAGCGTGCCAATTTGTTTCTCCTGAAGCGACTAAGTTAAAAAGTCCCCAATTAGCCGTGCGCGATGCATTCTGGGCATTGGCTTCAAGCTCTCCTTTGACAACGCCGTTTCTTTGAAGAGCTGTCATTGTGGCTTTGACGATGAGCCCAGTGCTAGTGGGCGCTCCCCACTGATCGTCAATAACGTTCAGCGTCTCTTTCGATGCCGCTAGTCTTAATATTGTTTTAAGAAAATTACTACCGTGAGCACTAAACACCCATGATGTTCTAAAAATCAAATGGCGTTGGCAATTCTTTTCAACACCTAGCTCGCCTAAATACTTCGTTGACCCATAGACTGACAAAGGATGGCATTCATCGGTTTCAAAATACGGACTTTGTTTTCGCCCATCAAAAACGTAATCCGTCGAGTAATGCACAATAGCGGCGCCTAAGCGCTGCGCCTCTTGGGCCATCACAGTGGGAGCCTGAGTGTTTACTAGACGAGCCAACTCCACTTCTTTTTCGGCTTGATCGACAGCTGTGTAAGCACTTGCATTAATTATCACATCCGGCTTGAATTGTTGAATAATGACCTGTATCTGTTCCTCATCCGCCAGATCACACTCGGCTCGACCCACAGAAAGAAACTCGGAACATGTACCAATAACGGGAATAAATTCTCGACCTAATTGTCCGTCTTTACCAAAGAGAAGGATTTTCATTAAACTTTTTGCAATTAAGCATTTCCCACATATTGTTGTTCAACCCACTCCAAATAAGCCCCAGATGCGACGTTCTCCGTCCACTGCGTGTTATTCAAATACCATTGAACCGTTTTAGCCATGCCAGACTCAAAAGTTTCCGTTGGTCGCCACCCAAGTTCACGCTCAATTTTGCTTGCATCCATCGCATAGCGCCTGTCATGACCAGGTCTATCCGTAACGAAGGTGATCTGTTCTTTATAGGATTTACCGCCCGCTTTTGGTTTATGAGCATCTAACAAATTACAAATGGTATCTACCACCTCTAAATTGGCTTTCTCATTACACCCTCCAATGTTATAAGTTTCACCAATTTGCCCCCTATCTAATACTCTACGTATAGCAGCGCAATGATCACTTACATACAACCAGTCTCTAATTTGTTGTCCATCTCCGTAGATAGGCAAAGGTTTACCTTTTAAAGCATTGTGGATAACGAGTGGAATAAGTTTTTCAGGAAAGTGATAGGGCCCGTAATTGTTGCTGCAATTTGTTGTCAACACGGGCAAGCCGTAGGTGTGTAGCCATGCCCTCACGAGATGATCGCTTGCGGCTTTACTCGCCGAGTAAGGACTATTGGGCTCGTAGCGGTGCACCTCTGTAAACGCTGGTTCCGCGCGCCCCAAACTACCAAAGACCTCATCCGTTGAAACATGTAAAAATCTAAAGTCCTCCTTGGACTTTGGGCTCAAAGTCTCCCAATATTTGCGACAACACTCCAGAAGATTAAATGTCCCCATCACATTTGTTTGAATAAAATCACCTGGCCCCCGTATTGAGCGATCGACATGACTTTCTGCTGCAAAATTTACAACGGCTCTTATTTTGTTCTTTAGAAGCAAAGCGCTTACAAGTTCTACGTCGCCGATATCACCCCTGACAAAGGTATGGTTCTCGTTGCCTTTGAGTGACTGCAGATTTTCTAAGTTGCCTGCATAAGTTAATTTGTCCAAATTGAGGACGGGTTCTAGTCCAGCACCCAGCCAATCGAGCACAAAATTTGAACCTATGAAGCCAGCACCACCAGTTACTAAGATCATTTTTTAAAACTTTGTGTATTTAACAAGTGAAAATTTACAAAATGCCATCATTGATTTTCTATTTTAATAGTCTTTGTTGTCACTATTCATCTAGATTTTTTCACTGTTTTGCCATCGCCAGGCATCCATGCACATTTGCTCCAAGGTGCGATTTGCACTCCAGCCAAATAGCTCTTTGGAGCGCTTCGGATCCGCATAACACTGCGCAACATCGCCCGCCCTTCTCGGACCAAACTGGTACGGGATTTTTATACCGCTAGCTTGCTCAAATGCGGCGATCACCTCAAGCACTGAATAACCTCGACCCGTCCCCAGGTTAATCGTTATTATTTCCTGGTGATGCTCTAAATAGCGCAGCGCTGCAAGATGACCCTGGGCCAAATCTAGTACGTGTAAGTAGTCTCTAACACCCGTGCCGTCAGGGGTATCGTAGTCATTCCCCCATACATTTAGGTGCGGCCGGCGCCCCGTTGCCACCTGAGCGATATAGGGCATTAAATTATTAGGTACTCCTAGCGGATCTTCACCAATGAGTCCCGACTCGTGCGCCCCAACGGGATTGAAATACCTTAATCTTGCGATTTTCCAACTCGGATCGGCTTTGCTCAAATCGGCCAAAATATTTTCAATCATCAACTTGGTCCGCCCGTATGGATTGGTAGCTGAAGTTGGAAAGTCCTCACAAATTGGGACAGTTTGGGGGTCGCCGTAGACTGTGGCGCTAGAGGAGAATACGATCGTCTTGGGCCCTGCTTTGTCCATTGCCATTAATAATGCGACAGTACCGGCTACATTGTTTTCATAATAAGAAAGCGGATTCAATACAGACTCACCGACCGCTTTTAAGCCCGCAAAATGTATGACCGCCTGATAAGTAGATGCGTCGAAAATTCTTTCTAATAACGCCCTATCTCGAATGTCTCCCTTTATAAATTTTGGCTTTTTTGAGCATATTGTCTCAATACTGGTTAAAACCTCAACTCGGCTATTGCACAGATTGTCTAGAATTGTTACGTCGTAGCCAGCTTCGAATAGTGCCACGCATGTATGGGAGCCAATATATCCCGTACCCCCAGTTACTAAGATTCGTTTCATGAAAACTTTACATCCGTTTCTTTAGTTTAAGTTTAATCCTCTTTACTGATTAGACTTGCCGTCCATCCAACAACGATGAATCGTCGGCAAAAGAAGATTATTAAGAATTTGGCTCAATTGTTAATAAAATTAAGCTACTTTAGCAAAATTATCGTCCTTTAAAGGCCTCAAAACGCTCGCTAAGCGGATTTCTGCATCTAATCCTACAATTGGAGTTATGAATACTTATATTTTGAACCTTCATTGCCCTGATCGACCTGGTATCGTCCATGCCGTGTCGGCTTTCTTATTATCTCAATCATCAAACATCGAAGAAGCTGCTCAGTTTAATGACCAGGGTACTGGACTCTTTTTTATGCGCGTTCAATTCGCTAGCCCAAAAGATATTAACAATTTCCAATCCGAATTAGATATCTTTGCTGCCGCCCAAAACATGAATTGCACTTTGCATGATGCGACTCGCCCACTTAAAACTGTCATTTTTGTAAGTAAAGATGGTCACTGCTTAAACGATTTACTGTTTCGCTGGAAGAGTGGTTTATTAAAGCTTGATCTAAAGGCTATTATTAGTAATCATAAAGATTTTTATCAGCTCGCTGCAAGTTATAACGTCCCTTTTCACCACATAGCTGTTACAGCGACAACCAAAGAGCAAGCTGAGGCACGCCAGTATGAGATTCTCGAATCGGAGGGGGCTGAGCTGGTTATTTTGGCTCGTTATATGCAAATTTTGTCAAACGACTTATGTCGAAAACTCTCCGGTCGAGCCATCAACATTCACCACAGTTTTTTACCTAGCTTTAAAGGCGCTAAGCCCTACTATCAAGCCCACGATAGGGGCGTGAAACTGATCGGGGCGACTGCTCATTACGTCACTGCAGATCTAGATGAAGGTCCGATTATTGAGCAAGATGTGGCGCGCGTTGATCACAGCAAAAGCGTAGATGATTTAACCGCCATAGGGAGAGACACTGAAGGACAAGTGCTAGCCCGCGCCGTAAAATGGCACTGTGAGCACCGTATTCTAATTAACGGGCATAAAACCGTTGTTTTTAAATAATTGAAGGTGAATCTATGTCTATAGCCTTGGATGCTGAAGAACAGGTAAGTCAATTTGAAAACACCCCCATGCAATCATCTTCGCAAAACATATCCCTAGGACTGCAGTCACAAGTTGTCCGCGCCTTATCCAAGGTCCTTTCCTCAGAAGATATTTTATTTACCCCTGAAGATACAACCCCCTATGAATGCGATGGGCTAACAGCCTACAGACAGCGGCCTCTTTGTGTAGCAATACCAAGGACCACGCAACAAGTGCAAGACGTTTTGAGAGTTTGCCACGACTTGGGGGTCCCCATTATTGCCCGCGGGGCTGGCACTGGCTTATCGGGCGGCGCAATGCCCAGCGTAAAGGGCGTAACTCTTTCAATGGCACGATTCAATAAAATTTTAAACATCGATGTTGTCAGCAGAACTGCTCAAGTTCAGTGCGGGGTTCGTAATTTGAGCATCAGCGAAGCAGTTTCAAGGCACGGACTTTATTACGCGCCAGATCCTTCAAGTCAAATCGCCTGTACGATTGGTGGCAATGTGGCTGAAAACTCTGGGGGTGTGCATTGTTTAAAATACGGTCTGACCTTGCACAATGTCTTAAAAATAAAAGGATTTACCGTCTCTGGTGAACCCATTGAATTTGGCTCTGAAGCCCTTGATTGCCCAGGACTGGATGTTCTCCCGCTGATCGTAGGCTCAGAAGGAATGCTCGCCATCACCACTGAGGTGACTGTAAAACTCACCCCTAAGCCTGAACTTGCTCGGTGCATAATGGCAAGCTTTGATGACCTTCGCAAGGCGGGCGACGCAGTAGCAGCAATTATTGCTGCCGGTATTATTCCAGCTGGGTTGGAGATGATGGATAAGCCTATGACGGCTGCCGTAGAAGATTTTGTTCATGCTGGCTACGATTTAAATGCGCAAGCCATTTTGTTGTGCGAATCCGACGGAACTCAGGAAGAAGTTGCTGAAGAAATTGAGCGTATGTCCCTCGTTTTACAGCGCAGTGGCGCGACCGCTATTACGGTTAGCCAATCCGAATCTGAGAGATTGAAGTTCTGGAGTGGTCGAAAAAACGCCTTCCCAGCCAGCGGTCGCATGAGCCCAGACTACATGTGCATGGACTCCACAATACCTCGCAAACGTCTTGCCGATATATTGCAAGCAATTGCAGAGATGGAGAATAAATATCAGCTCCGCTGTGCCAACGTTTTCCACGCGGGCGACGGCAATCTACATCCGCTCATTATGTTTGATGCGAACGAGCCTGATCAGCTACACCGTGCCGAGCTCTTTGGTGCAGATATTTTAGAAACCAGCGTTCGTATGGGAGGGACGGTGACCGGAGAGCACGGTGTTGGCGTTGAAAAATTAAACAGCATGTGTGTTCAGTTCACCGGCGAGGAGAGGGACCAAATGTTTAGTATTAAACATGCCTTTGACCCGAAATCACTTTTAAACCCCGGAAAAGTTATTCCGACCTTGCAACGCTGTGTTGAGTATGGCCGACAAATTGTTCATCACGGACAAGTTGCTCACCCAACCCTTCCAAGATTTTAAGAGTCAAGGACTACTTGCGGGCACCAAATAGCGCTGTCCCAACCCGCACCATAGTCGAGCCTGCAGCAATTGCCGTTTCAATATCGGCACTCATTCCCATTGATAGAGTGTCAAAGTCCTTACTATTTAACTCATACTTGATGGATTCAAAGATCATTTTTGCTTTTTTATGAACATGCATTTGTTGCTCTACTCCCTGAACTGGATCAGGAATAGTCATTATTCCTCTTAATACTGTTTGAGGCAAATTAACTATTTCTTTTGCAAGTATTAGAGCTTCTTCTGTGCTGACACCCGATTTAGTTAACCCGCCGTCAATGTTGATCTGTATACAAAGTTGTAGTGGCCCCAAATTTGAAGGCCTTTGCTCGGACAGTCGCTGTGCTATTTTTAGACGATCGATCGTTTGCACCCAATCAAAATTTTCGGCAACAAGCTTGGTTTTATTGCTTTGCAAAGGGCCGATGAAATGCCAGATTAAACCACTAACGCTACCTCTTTCTTTTATTTCTTTTATTTTTTCCACTCCCTCCTGGACATAATTTTCTGCAAAATTAGTTTGCCCGAATTTCGCCATTTTTTCTATATTTTCCGCTGCCACTGTTTTAGACACCGCTAATAAAGTGACCTGCGTTGGATCACGCTTTGCTAATAAAACACTGCGAGCGATAGTTGCTTGAACAGCTTTCAAATTTAGTTCTAATAATTCATTCATCTATGTATTCTATTGACCTCATTTTGAGCATTGCCCTTACCAGCAAGGTTATTGATTGATTTTGGTAGGTTTTGAAATAATATCAAATTAGGCTCTATGATTAGGGTTCTCAAACTTTCTTTAAATAGCCATGTCAAGCATCAAACCTAAAACCTACGAAACCGCACCCTCCTCAATAGTATCTTTTATTGGTCTTGGCGTTATGGGATACCCCATGGCGGGTCATCTTGCCACTGCAGGCCACAGCGTTACTGTTTATAACCGATCTGCCGCCAAAGCCAAGGCCTGGACTAGTGAGTTTGCTGCATCTAAGGCACCTAAATCTGCTCCAACACCCCAAGAGGCTGCACAAGAATCTCAGATCGTTTTTTGCTGTGTTGGCAATGATGATGACCTTCGATCCGTCATTTTTGGAGATCACGGCGCGTTGGCTGGTATGAAACCCGGTTCAATTTTGGTTGACCATACTACTGCCTCTGCCAATGTTGCGCGCGAGATCCATGCAGCAGCTAAGGCGATTGGCGTGCACTTTGTCGATGCCCCTGTTTCAGGGGGCGAAGCTGGTGCTCAAAACGGTCTTTTAACCGTTATGTGCGGTGGTGAAACAACTCCTTTCGAAACCGTAAAGCCCGTTGCAATGGCATTTTCAAGGGCCTTCACCCTAATGGGTGAGTCTGGTGCGGGTCAGCTCACTAAGATGGTCAATCAAATTTGTATTGGTGGACTTGTTCAAGCTCTGAGCGAAGGTATTGCATTTGGCTCACAAGCCGGATTGGATATGAATTTAGTTTTGGACGTAATAGGTAAAGGTGCGGCCCAAAGTTGGCAAATGGACAACCGCGGCAAAACTATGGTGGCCGATCAGTTTAATTTTGGGTTCGCCGTTGATTGGATGCGAAAGGATTTAGGGCTCGTTATGGATGAGGCCAAAAGAAACGGCGCCCGGGTTCCAGTGACTGCATTGGTAGATCAGTTTTATGCTGATGTGCAAAAAATGGGCGGCAACCGATGGGACACATCTAGCTTGATTAAACGCTTACGCTAATTGCTTCAAGTTTTCAAATTTATATAGTAAGGGGTGATTTTTAAAATCACCCCCATCTGTTTTTAAACATGAAACTTTAAAATTATTTAACTGGTGCAGGAGTCGTTTGCGCCTTAGCTGATGCGGGAGGATTTAAAGCCCGCAACTCGTCTTCCGTCAGTAATTGGAAAACACGCACCACCTGATTTACACCACTTACATTTCTCGCAATCTCTGTAGCTCTATTCGCTTCGTTTGCAGTTACACGACCCATTAAATAGACGTTGCCATGTTCGGCAACAATTTTGAACGTGTTCACCATTAGATCTTTTGCATCAATGATTCCCGCTTTAACTTTACTAGAAATAAGTACATCGTGGGTCCTATCTGCATAACTTGAAACTGGGCCGATGGCTAATTCGTTTAGAACTTTTTTAACATTCTCCACCTCTGATACCAATTTCACGACAGCGAGTCTGTCCTTATCATTCGGCACCTCTCCGGTGAGGAGTACTTGTAAATTAAAACTGGTAACGTTGACATGCACTGTATCCCCAAACATGCCTCTTATGCGTGCGGCAGCGCGAAGCTCAACCTCCTCATCGGCCAGTTGTATTCCAGACGTTCTTCGATCCGTAGCAACAACCACAGTTCCTGCCATACCACCCAAGAGCAAAGGTGCACAAGCACTTATAGTTAGGGTGCAACATAAGATGCACAACATATTTCTAATATTTCTGGTTTTTTTAATTTTCATAGATTCTCCGCTTCGCCTAATAATTGATAGTCAACTCCGTCGCATATGCAATGCAAGACCAACAAATGTACCTCTTGAATTCTTGCTGTGCGATCGCTTGGAACACAAATATTCACATCTGTCTCCTTTAATGCCTGCGCAATTTTCCCGCCTCCTTTTCCAGTCAAGGCAACTATTGTCATCTCCCTCTCATGGGCTGCATTGATTGCCGCTAAAACATTGGCCGAATTACCGCTTGTTGATATGGCCAGTAAAACGTCTGTTCCCTGACCTAGTGCCCGTACTTGTTTAGAAAATATTTGATTAAAGTCGTAATCATTGCCTATTGCCGTCAATATGGATGAATCCGTCGTTAACGCAATGGCTGCTAGTTCAGGCCTTTCACGCTCGAACCGCCCAACAAACTCAGCTGCAAAGTGCTGCGCATCCGCGGCTGATCCACCGTTGCCACATGCCAGTACTTTGCCCCCACTTGTCACACAAGACAAGATTGCTTGTATTGCTTCCAAAATGGGTTTATTTAATATCTGTGCCGCTTGATATTTTAAATCTGCACTATCAATGAACTGTTGCTCTATTCGTTGTTCTAACATTTTTTGTTGGTACCGTTTTGACTTATCCCTACAAACTTATTGCTCATTGTAATGAATGTGCAGACACCCCTTCATTTACCCCTTCAAATAGGTTATTCTCATACCTACCCCTCTAGTTATTTCAGGACATCGTTTTGAACCCAAGCTATGCACAGGTGCTCATCGCAGCTTCTTCTGCTGTCAGTCACCAAGATTTTCCTACTGCCTGTCTTTTCGTTGTAGCCACGCCTATTGGTAATTTGGCAGATATTACGCTCAGGGCTATACACACTTTGTCCATCTGTGATTTTTTAGCTTGTGAGGATACTAGAGAGACCAAAAATTTACTTAAAAGCTATGGAATTGATAAGCCTCTGGATTGCTGGCTGTCAGTTCACCAACACAATGAAGCTGAAATTTCACCCACCATCATCGCCAAACTAGCCCAGGGCGCTCGAATTGCCCTTTTGTGTGATGCTGGAACCCCTGGGATTAGCGATCCTGGTGCATGGCTAGTCCACTGCGTTTACGCAGCTGGCTTTAAGGTTGTTCCTATCCCAGGGGTTAGCAGCATTACCACTCTTTTAAGTGCGAGTGGGGTTATAGGCAACTCAGGGTTCAATTTTGTGGGATTTTTATCCACCAAAGCCAACGAACGCGAAAAGCAATTGAAGGCTATAGCGTCTGAGCCTAAAACCACCATTTTGTTAGAGGCGCCCCATCGTATTGAGTCCCTAGCCTCTTCTCTCAGTAAACTTGGAACCCGCCCCGTTACTCTTGGACGTGAGTTAACCAAACAGTTTGAACAAATCATTTCTTTACCAGCCGACCAAATTTCATCATGGTTGGCAGGAGACCCCAACCGGTCTCGCGGCGAATTCGTGGTGATTGTTCACGCCCTCACCGAAATTTGTCCACCTGAGGCCAACCCGCACTCTGAAATCCTTACTATTCTTCTATCGGAACTATCCGTAAAAGGCTCTGTGAAATTAGCCCAAATTATTACTGGCGCTCCTAAAAATGAACTTTATGAGTTGGCCCTTCAATTGAGTAATGAGTTGAAAGGTAGCTCCTAATGACTACCGACTGCGATACAACCATGTTAGTAAGCACTAACACCATTTCTATACTACGCTAGCGTTAAGTCATTGATTGGCATAATCTTTCAACCACGTGCCGGGTGGGGGCCATATTGAATTGGTGCGGCTGGCGGGGATCGAACCCACGACCCTTGGCTTCGGAGGCCAATACTCTATCCACTGAGCTACAACCGCTTAAATCATTGCTTTAGATTGTAGGCCCAACATTCACTTTATTTCTTGAAATCAACAGACTTTGTTTGCCCTTTAATATTTACAGTCATCCAACATTCGTTTTACATCGGTCGTTATAATCTCCCTTTAAATTTGACACTGCCTATTTGAGGAACTTATGAGCGATCACGACGAGCAAAATCACGATGGACCTATCAGAACACCTAAGCAGTTTTTATGGGTTGTACTTTTCTCATTTGTTTTGCCGATTTTTGTTATTATTGGTTTGGTTTATTATGTAGGTTCAGCCAATAAGCCAGCTGAAGGATCTTCTGATCTACCAAAATCCATTGCAGAACGTATCCAAAAGGTTGGCGTCGTTGATGTTAGAGATGCAAACAGAGAGCTAAAGTCTGGCGAGGAAGTCTTCAAAGCACAATGCACGACTTGTCACACTATCGGAGCACTTGGTTCACCCAAATACGGTGACGCAGCAGCGTGGGCTCCCCGAGTTAAAAAGGGATACGACGCACTATTAACATCGGCCCTAAAAGGCAAAGGCAAGATGGGAGCTCAAGGCGGTGGTGAGTATAACGATACAGAAATTGGCCGCGCTGTTGTGTACATGGCCAATGCTGGAGGGGCTAAGTTTGCCGATCCTAAAGCACCAAAGGCTCCGACAGCAGATGCCCCCATGTCATCCAAATAAATTTCCCCTCTTTTAGAGTTCACATTAACTTGTTCAAAAGCCAGTCATATGACTGGTTTTTTTTCACTTGGACTTTTTACATAGCCAAATCTAGCCTCTAATTCTGTTGACAACACTTCCTCAAGCATCCACCCATTGCTGTCTAATTCATCTACAAATATATCCATGTCAAGTGTGTGTATCAGTCCAAGTCCTTGATTCGTAAACAGGTAAACTCTTCCCGTCTCATCCGTGTATGCCTGCCTTGCTTGGACGCATTCTAGGGTTTGTGTAATGACTTTATTTTCATTATCAAATCGCAATATCCAAGGCGCAATTTCCAGTTCTACAAATACTTGCTGAGGACCGTTCTGGAAATAATACCTTCCCTGATCATCTTGTTCATAATTCCGGTTGATAAATTCAATTAATTTTCTGTGCTCTAACTTTGCACCCTTTGACACAGCAAACGTGCCCCGGCTTTGAGCCGCTTCGTCTCTTAAATACCAATCTCCTCTGCTGTCTAGCCCTAGCCATCCAAAGCATGACGGTACGTCTGGCCATTTTTTGATTGCTTTTTTTACAATTTCGTCCATGCCGTTATCAATTCAGGTAATGCATTTAAATTTCCAGGCAGACTGGATTGAACATATCCTACATGCCCCCCTGCAGTCGTATAAATTGTGGTTGCGTTCTTATTGAACGCTTTGTATTCAGGTAAAGATCTAGCTGGGACTAAGGGGTCATTTAATGCGTTTATCACCAAGTGTCTGATCTTAATATCGCTGAGTTTCTTATTTGATGAACAGGTGCGCCAATATTCATCTGTATTTTTAAACCCATGCAATGGCGCTGTAAAGTAGTTATCAAATTCGTATAAACTTTTACTTTGCTCGACACGCTCGTAATTAAACAAACCTGGAAACTGCTTGATCTTTTGCCTTGCTTTTTGCTTCATGGTTTTCAGGAAACGGCGTTCATAAATCCAGTGGTTTACACCACGCCCAATCTCAATCCCACTTTGCATTAAATCTAACGGAGCACAGATGGCAACAACACCAGAAACATCTTTTTCCGCCTGTTCCCCTGCTTCTTGTGCCCATCTCAGTAATGCATTTCCTCCAAGAGAAACCCCGATTGCCCATATGGGGCCAGCATACACACTTCGAATTTTAGAAAGTATCCACCCGACCTCCACAAAATCACCACTGTGATATGCCCTTGGTCCAATATTTATTTCTCCACCACACCCCCTAAAATGAGGCACCACCAACCCAAATTCTCCCTTTGTTAAAACATTTGCAAATGCCCTTGAGTAGTGGCTCATTGAGCTCCCTTCCAAGCCGTGGAACAACACAAACAATGTATTTTTTTGTAAGGCATCCTTTGTCCAATCCAAATCAATAAAATCTTGATCAGGTGTCACTAAACGCTCACGTAACCATATATTACGTTCTGGGCAAATGGCTGCCCCAAAAAGTGCAGGGTAAATTGTTTGGATGTGCCCACCAGGCAACCATGGGGGGGGGTTATACCCCCAATTCAATGAAGCACCTGATTAGACAGGCTTAGATCTTTCATTTCGCTTGGAGACCCAGGACTAGCATGATGTATGACTAACTTCCAGCCTTGGGCAGTTCTTTGGTACACATTCGTTGTAGATGTATATGCCTTTTGAGGACCATCAGGAAGCATTACTTCTACACGCTCTATTACGCTGTGTACTTCGCTTGTTAAGGAGCTAATTTTAATTACGCGTTCTGGGTGTGCTTGAATGGATCCGTTCACGAACATAGATTCAAACGAAGCTCTTATTGCGGCCAAGCCAACTATCCTAGGCCCGCCTGGGTGAATGCAGACAATGTCATCATCATCGCCCCAACAGGACATCAATTTATCAAGGTCTGCATTTTGTAAAGCATCGTAGAAGACAGCTTCCACATCGTCAGATGTTCCGCCTATCGTTGCGGCTGCTAGTTGCTTTGTTTTCGTCATATTTTTCTTAATTGGATTAATACATTTTGTATTTAAATCTATTAAGACTTAGAGCCGAAGTAGCTTATTATCTTTTCTTACCGTGCAAACGTCTTACGGCTGCTAATTGTGCCGCGAGTATCACCAACTCAGACTGCGCCCTGGCCAAGTCCTGGCCCCCTTTTGCATTCTTAAGCGCCTCTTCTGCAACTTGTTTAGCGTGCAGCGCTTTCTCTTCGTCTAAGTCCTTAGCCCTTACAGCCGTATCAGAAAGGACTGTAACACCGTCGGGTTGGACCTCTAGAATTCCGCCAGCCACAAAGACCATTTCTTCTGTTCCGTCTTCGAGTTTGATTCGTACGGATCCAGGACGGATTCGCGTAATTAAGGGCGTATGCCTTGGGAATATTCCTAACTCGCCAGATTCACCAGGAAGCACTACAAAGTTAGCCTTTCCTGAAAAGATTGATTCCTCAGCGCTAACGACATCAACGTTAAAGGTGCTTGTCATTTGATAACTTCCGTTTTATATAGGGTAGCCTACTATCCAACTAGGTCTGACCCTATTCCTATTAAATCTTCTTAGCTTTCTCAATTGCCTCATCAATGGTACCCACCATGTAAAAGGCCTGCTCCGGCAAATGGTCGCATTCACCGCTAGCAATCATTTTGAAACCGCGAATAGTTTCTGCTAATGTGACATATTTCCCAGCCGTTCCCGTGAACACCTCTGCTACGTGGAAAGGTTGGGATAGGAAACGTTGAATTTTACGAGCCCGTGCTACGGTCAATTTATCTTCAGGCGCTAATTCATCCATTCCCAAAATCGCAATAATGTCTCGCAACTCTTTATAGCGCTGCAGGGTTCCCTGCACTGCACGAGCCGTCTGATAATGTTCATCACCCACAACATGTGGATCTAATTGACGACTAGTTGAGTCCAAGGGATCTACGGCAGGATAGATACCAAGTGCAGCAATATCCCTACTCAATACTACGGTTGAATCTAAGTGAGCAAATGTTGTTGCTGGTGATGGATCTGTTAAATCGTCAGCAGGAACATAAACGGCTTGAATTGAAGTAATGGAACCTACTTTAGTTGATGTGATACGTTCTTGTAAACGACCCATTTCTTCTGCCAAAGTTGGCTGATAACCCACTGCAGAAGGCATCCTGCCTAATAGAGCTGATACCTCAGTACCTGCTAATGTGTAGCGGTAAATGTTGTCGACGAAAAACAATACATCTCTGCCCTCATCCCTAAATGATTCCGCAATAGTTAATCCAGTTAAAGCTACGCGTAAACGGTTACCGGGGGGCTCATTCATCTGCCCGTAAACCATTGCCACCTTAGACTCTTCTAAATTATCAGAAACAACAACGTTTGATTCCATCATTTCATGATAGAAGTCATTTCCCTCACGCGTTCTCTCACCAACACCCGCAAATACTGATAATCCTGAGTGAGCCTTAGCAATGTTGTTAATCAGCTCCATCATGTTCACAGTCTTGCCTACGCCGGCACCCCCGAACAGACCCACTTTTCCGCCCTTTGCAAATGGGCAGACCAAGTCAATAACCTTTATTCCTGTCTCCAACAACTCTGTTGAAGGAGAGAGTTCATCATATTCAGGTGCTTTTCTATGTATAGACGCTGATTTGGCTGCGGTGATTGGTCCACGCTCATCAATCGGCTGGCCCAACACGTCCATAATGCGCCCGAGTGTAGCTTTTCCAACTGGTACTTGAATCGCATCGCCTGTATTGCTAACCATCAAGCCTCTGCGTAGACCGTCAGAGCTTCCTAGTGCAATAGTTCTGACAATACCGTCACCAAGCAATTGCTGAACTTCCAAAGTTAACGAAGTGCCCTCTAATTTAAGAGCGTCATAAACTTTAGGCATGTGATCGCGTGGAAACTCAACGTCAACCACCGCACCAATACACTGAACAATTTTTCCTTGCGCTTGAGCCATTTTTTGCTCCATAAATATAAATTCTTGTTACACCGCCGCCGCACCGGCAACGATCTCTGAGAGTTCTTTCGTAATCGCTGCTTGACGAGTTTTGTTATAAATTAGCTTGAGTTCGCCAATTACACTTCCTGCATTGTCTGTCGCAGACTTCATCGCCACCATCCTCGCGGATTGCTCAGAAGCCATATTTTCTGCCAAGGCTTGATAGACCAAGGCTTCAATATATCGAATCAACAAATCTTCAATAACTGTATGTGCATCTGGCTCATACAAATAATCCCAACTGTTTTTCTTGTTTGTAGATCTAATTTCATCGCCAGAGAGTGGGAGAAGCTTTTCAACCACCGGCTCTTGTTTCATCGTGTTGATGAACTTCGTATAGCAAAGATAAACTGAATTAATTTCCCTTGCTACATAGGCATCAAGCAAGACCTTAACCGGCCCTATCAACTTATCCAAATGAGGCGTATCTCCCAGTTGAGTCACTTGAGAGACAACCTCTACCCCAGCTCTGTTCAAAAAACCAAGACCTTTGTTTCCAATGGCCATTGCTTTTGCCTTATGCCCAGTTGCTTCAAGGTCTTTAAGCTTTTGACCAACGATGCGAAGCATGTTTGTATTCAAACCGCCACACAATCCCTTGTCCGTTGACACCACTATGAATCCAACGCCATTTGAGCGGTTGATCTCCATAAAAGGATGCACGTACTCTGGATTCGCTTGTCCCAAATGACATGCGATCTTTTTGATCTTTTCACTGTAGGGCCTTGCAGCGCGCATCCTGTCCTGAGCTTTCCTCATTTTTGATGCGGCCACCATTTCCATGGCTTTAGTGATCTTCTTGGTATTTTCTACCGATTTGATCTTGCCTCTAATTTCCTTACCTGCTGCCATTAAAGCTTCCTTAAGTTCATCAGGTACGGTTTAAACGAAAGACTTTTTGAATTCAGCTACAGCCGTTGTGAGCTCAGCCTCAGCATCTTTGTCCATCGCCTTGTCTTTTTCTAACTTCGCCAATAACGAAGCGTGTTGATCTTTCAAGTGGCCATGTAGTCCTGCCTCAAAAGCCAAAACTCGGTTTACGGCAATGTCATCCAAGTAGCCCTTGTTCACAGCAAACAAAGTTGAACCCATTAAGCTTATGTTCAAGGGACTGTACTGAGCCTGTTTTAGTAATTCAGTCACACGGGCACCACGGTCCAATTGTTTTCTTGTCGCCTCATCTAAATCAGATGCGAATTGGGCAAACGCTGCCAATTCACGGTACTGAGCTAAATCGGTTCGAATACCACCGGACAAATTCTTAATTAATTTTGTTTGCGCTGCCCCGCCCACTCGGGACACGGAGATACCAGCATTAATTGCAGGACGAATCCCAGAATTAAACAAACTAGTTTCTAAAAAGATTTGTCCGTCTGTGATAGAAATTACATTTGTTGGTACAAATGCCGAAACGTCACCAGCTTGGGTTTCAATGATTGGCAACGCAGTCAGTGAACCTGTTTTTCCTTTAACAGCACCTTTTGTAAATTCCTCTACATAATGCTCATTCACTCGCGCTGCTCTTTCTAATAACCGGCTGTGCAAATAGAAAACATCGCCCGGATAAGCTTCACGCCCTGGCGGCCGCCTCAGAAGAAGTGAAACCTGACGGTATGCAACTGCCTGCTTTGATAAATCGTCATAAACAATCAATGCATCTTGCCCGCGGTCTCTAAAGTACTCCCCCATCGTGCAACCCGAATAAGCGGATACATATTGCATCGCTGCTGACTCAGATGCAGTTGCGGCGACAACAATTGTGTAATCCATTGCCCCGGCCTGCTCAAGCGCCCGAACTACGTTTTTAACTGACGATGCTTTTTGCCCAATCGCGACATAGATACAGGTCATATTCTGACCCTTTTGATTGATGATGGCATCAATCGCTACAGCTGTTTTACCTGTTTGCCTATCACCAATGATCAATTCCCTTTGTCCACGACCAATAGGAACCATGGAGTCGATAGACTTCAATCCTGTTTGCATTGGCTGAGATACAGATTGACGAGCAATAACACCAGGCGCAACCTTTTCGATCACATCAGTCATTTTTGCATTAATCGGACCCTTACCGTCTATGGGGTGTCCGAGCGCATTAACAACTCGGCCAATAAGCTCTGGCCCAACGGGTACCTCTAAAATCCTGCCAGTACATTTGACAGTATCGCCTTCAGAAATATGCTCATAGTCTCCCAAAATCACAGAGCCAACTGAGTCACGCTCTAAATTAAGGGCCAGGCCAAATGTGTTGTTAGGGAACTCCAACATCTCCCCTTGCATCACATCACTAAGTCCATGGATACGGCATATCCCATCACTAACGGAGATTACCGTACCTTGATTGCGAATGTCGGCACTAGGCGCCAATCCTTCAATGCGACTCTTGATGAGTTCGGAGATTTCTGCGGGATTGAGTTGCATGACTCTTTCCTTCTTTCTTATTTAAGGGTCTTGTCCAAATCTCGGGTTAGGAGATCAGGGCTACTTTCATTTCTTCAAGGCGGGACTTTACAGAAGTGTCAAGCACTTCATCGCCCACCACCACTCTAACGCCGCCTATGAGGCTCTCGTCAATTTCAACACTGGTTTGCAATTGACGAGCAAAGCGCTTTACCAAAACCTCAGTTACAGCCGCTTGTGCGGCAGCATCCAAGGGAAAAGCACTGTAAATGACTGCCTCAGAAAATCCTGATTGGGCATTCAACAATGCTCTGTACTGATGCGCAACTTCTGGCAGAACACTCAAGCGACCGTGTTCTAGCAAAGTTTGCAGAAAATTAACCCAAGCTTGTGAAAGATTAATTTTCAATACAGAAGCCAATAGGTCCATCACTTGCGGCACAGAGACCTTTGGATTCAAAGTGCACTGCTGCACACGGTCATCCTGCGCTATCAAAGCAAGCGAATCCAGCAGATCAGCCGTCTCTTGCGGAGCGCCCAAGCCCTTAGACTTGAAAAGCGCTTCTGCATAGGGTCGAGCTATTGTTGCAAGTTCTGCCATAAGACCTCTTACAACTCAGTCTTTAAGCGAGCCAACAAATCAGCGTGAACAGAGGCGTTAACCTCTTTTCGAAGTATTTGTTCTGCCCCCTTAACTGCCAATTCAGCCACTTGATTGCGCAAAGCCTCTTTGGCCCGAACAATTTGCTGCTCAGCCTCAACTTTGGCGGCAGCAATTATTTTATTGGCCTCCTCAGAAGCGGCAGCTTTAGCCTCTTCAATCAGAGCCTGTGCTCGGCGCTCTGCATTGGCAACAATTCCAGCCCCTTCAGCGCGAGTTTGATTGAGTCTTAACTCAACCTCTTTGTGCGCGTTAGAGAGCTCGATTTTTGCGTGCTCTGCAGCAGCTAATCCATGTGCTATTTTTTCAGCTCGCTCATCTAAGGCATGTGCAATAGGTGGCCACACGAATCGCATCGTGAACCACACCAATATCGCAAATACGATAGCCTGAACAAACAGCGTTGCATTGATACTCACGGCAACACCTTTCTATGAGCGGTTGTACAAATTACTTTAAAACGAAGGGGTTTGCAAAAGCAAACATCATCGCGATACCCACACCAATCAAGAATGCGGCGTCAATCAGACCAGCAAGCAAAAACATTTTTGTTTGCAGCTCATTCATAAGCTCAGGCTGACGGGCAGCCGCCTCTAGGTATTTACTACCCATAATGCCAATTCCGATACAAGCGCCAATGGCGCCCAGTCCGATGATCAAGCCTGCGGCGAGTGCTACAAAACCGAGTACATGTTCCATTGATAGCTCCTGTTGTCAAATAAAAAATGGAAAGGTTGAAAAAAAATTACCCAATCAATGCGCGTCATGCGCCTGACCGACATACACCAAAGTCAACATCATAAAAATGAAGGCTTGTAGCGTGATGATCAAAATATGGAAGATTGCCCAAATTGTTCCCGCAATGATTTGACCAATTGGCAACAAAATCCCTGGCAAAGAAAGAGCGGCCGTACCGCCCATCAAGGCAATCAACATGAACACCAACTCACCGGCATACATGTTTCCAAAAAGTCGCATGCCATGAGACACAGTCTTAGCCGCGAACTCAATCATCTGCATTAAAAAATTAATCGGCCACAAAATGGGGTGGGCACCAAATGGGGCAGTAAATAGCTCATGCGCCCAACCACCAATTCCCTTGATCTTGATGTTGTAAACAATACAAATCAATAAGACAGAAGTGGACAACCCAAGTGTTGTCGATAAATCTGCCGTTGGGACAACTCTTAAAAAAGCGTGGTGAGCGCTCTCACCGTTTATCTCAAATATACGCCCCCAAATCCAGGGCAACAAATCGACGGGCAATAAATCCATCGCATTCATCATAAATATCCAAACAAAAACCGTAAGCGCCAATGGAGCCACCAAGGCCCTACTGCGCTCATTATGGATAATTGCCTTTGATTGGTTATCAACCAATTCAAACAAAATTTCAACTGCCGCTTGAAAACGGCTTGGAACACCAGGGGTGACCTTGCGAGCCGCGTTCCATAGCAAAAAGGCGCCGACCAAGCCCAGCAAAGCCGACCAAAAAATAGAATCTAAGTTGTAAACAGAAAAGTCAATGATGCCTGACATCGGCTTATTTTGCAGATGCGTAAGGTGGTGACCTATATATTCACCAGCGGTAGGAGCGTTTTCTACTTCTACTGACATAGTCCATTCTTTATAAAAATTTTCACTTATCGAATTTTGGCACTTTTGGAGTGAACGGCTTGTCGCCACACCACATAAGCCCAAAAACCCTTAAATGTAAACACCAGACCCACTAACAGCGCGGGCCAACTCAATTCATCAACCAAAATTCTAGGAGCCAAAATCAGCATTGCCACCGACAATGCAATTTTTGCAAACTCCCAAACAAAAAACTTCACAAGGCTAGCAGCAACTCCAACGCCAAATTTAGAATTAAGCCCCCTGGCACAAACAAACGCTGGCAAAATCACAACCATTACGCCGTAAAGTGACGACAGCCCCCATCCAAATCCGCCCGTCCCGTACTCCGCCAAAAAGCTAAGTGAAACAACACTCAACCCAACCAAGCACTGGGCTTTCATCAACAGCCAAACATTTTCCTGAGGAAATTGACTTCGCCATTTTGCAGCTTGCTCCGGGGTTAAAGGCCTAAAGTCTTCTTCATGCTCTTCATTAATCAACTCTTGAGACATAAATGATTTTCACTTCAGAACTAGCACTTTAGGCCAGCAAATGGTTGCCCACAAGCAACCCACTCTCTAAACCCACAACCCTCTAGCAAAGCCTGCGATTATAGGGGCATTTGGTCGCTGGGCGAATATAAATGCCCAAAAAAACCGCGGCGCGCAACATTCGGCATCAAAATTGGTCAATTTGTAATCCTTAACTATGTCTTTAGAACAAAAATCAAGAATTGAAAAAAGTTGCATAATTTGAGGATGACCACTTTAAATCAATCCCCAATCAACAACATACCAGACACTATTTGCTATCTAAACGGTGAATATTGCCCCTTGAGAGACGCAAAAATAAGCGTACTTGATAGAGGGTTCATTTTTGGGGACGGAGTTTACGAAGTTGTACCTATTTATTACGGTCAACCGTTTCGCTTCGATCAGCACATGGACCGCTTAGATAGGTCTTTGGCTGAGCTAAGAATTCCAAACCCATACTCCAGGAGCGAGTGGCTAAAGTTGGTGACCCAACTTTCAGTACATTTTGCACAGTCCACTGCCGAAAAAATTAAACAATCTCAACAAATTATCTATATCCAAATTAGTCGCGGAGTAGCGCCACGCGATCATGCCATGCCCCTTGAGTGCGTCCCTACAGTCTTTATGATGGCCAGCCCATTCAAACCCGTTTCAACGGAACTTCGCAACTCGGGCGTCAAGTGCGTCAGTGCTCACGACTTTCGATGGGAAAAAGCGCACATTAAAAGCACCAGCCTTCTTGGAGCTGTCTTTGCGCGCCAAATAAGTGCGGATCTCAATGCAACTGAAACCATTATGTTTAGAGGGGATTATTTAAGCGAAGCTTCCTCAAGTAATGTATGGATTATTAAGGACGGCACTGTTTTTGCGCCCCCAAAAGATCATTTATTACTTGAGGGAATTAGATACGGATTAATTGAAGAAATTTGCAAAGCAAACAATATTCACTTTTCACTAAGAAAAATTACAAAGAGCGAAGTTTTTGACGCTGACGAGGTGGTTTTATCTTCGGCATCCAAGGAAGTTTTGCCTGTAACGCAAATCGATGAGAGATTGATCGGATTAGGCACAGCTCACCCTGGCAAACCGGGTCCCATATACAAAAAGCTGTACTTGGCTTACCAATCATTCGTTGATATGAGCTGTAAACCCAAGTCCGATTAACGACTCTTATCCATCAATTCATGTCAACACCCCCGAAAAATTTGCCCCTTATTGGTGAGCTTGCAACGGTCCAAGAATCGTTAATTGAATATCCTTGTGTGTTCCCAATTAAGGTCATGGGCAAAAATGTTGAGGGCTTCGTGGACGCGCTCACTCACATTGCACAATCGTTCGATCCCCATTTTGATTCGAAGACTCTTGAGCTTCGCCCTAGTAGCAGCGCACAATACCTAGGGGTAACTCTTAATATCAACGCCACGAATCGCGAACAACTTGATGAGTTGTATCGCACGCTGTCAACGCATCCAATGGTTAAAGTTGTCCTTTAATGTATAAAGCCCGTGCTAGTTTCGCTCAAGCGTTTTGTGGCTCCTGAATGATTACTAAGCGACTTGGCTGTGTTGAGTATCAAAGCACCTACGCTCAAATGCAGGGGTTCACGTTGGATCGCATCGACTCAACGCCAGATGAACTTTGGATATGCGAACACCCTCCTGTATTTACGCAAGGCATTGCTGGAAAGCCTGAGCATTTAATCCAAAGCACTTCCATCCCGGTCCTACAGACCAACAGAGGCGGGCAAATAACTTATCACGGCCCAGGACAAATCGTTGCTTACCCATTAATTGATCTAAAGCGCTTAGGAATTTTCGTTAAAGAATTTGTCTATCTTTTAGAGGAAGCGGTTTTAAAGACTCTGCTCTACTTTGGAGTTACTGGACACCGAGTCAAAGACGCGCCAGGCATCTATGTTCAGTTAGAAGCGCCCCACGGTCACTCGATACTAAGAGTCGATCAACACACGCACAACTCGGGCGAACCTCAATTTAATGGTTTAGGAAAAATAGCTGCTTTAGGCATCAAAGTGAGCAAACACAGGGCCTATCACGGATTATCTCTAAATGTCAAAATGGACCTAAGGCCCTTTGATTTAATTAATCCATGTGGGTACCACGGCCTAAAAACCATAGATCTTTCTACAATAGGGGTTGATGCCGAAGTTCTGGAGGTTTCGCGGGTGTTGGAAGAAAAACTTTCCACTTACCTCCAACCCAAGATGGATTAGAAATTAACTTAAGTTTTTATGAAAATAGGTCGCTAAAAGAATATCACTATGAATCCAAATGAAAAAGCCTCTGAAAATAAAGTAAATCGGGAGCCCCAGGATATCCAATCTTATGATCCGCTTATTAAGCAAAAAGCGGCAGCAAAGCTTTCGCGCATTCCAATTAAGGTTCAAAATAACAACGAAGTTTTAAAGAAACCCGAATGGATTCGAGTTAAAGCAGCATCAACGAATACCCGTTTTTATGAAATAAAAGATATATTGCGTAAAAGCAATTTGGTGACAGTCTGTGAAGAAGCATCCTGCCCCAATATTGGTGAATGCTTTGGCAATGGAACCGCTACTTTTATGATCATGGGAGACAAATGCACCCGGCGGTGCCCATTTTGTGATGTCGGTCACGGTAGGCCAGACCCCCTAAATCCAGAGGAGCCCCGCAATCTCGGTCAAACCATTAAAGCACTTAACCTTAAATACGTTGTTATCACCAGTGTGGACAGAGATGATCTAAGAGACGGGGGCGCTGCTCATTTCGTTTCCTGCATAGAACATGTTCGACAGTCCTCGCCCTCAACGCAAATTGAAATTCTTGTCCCAGACTTTAGGGGACGCGATGATAGAGCACTTGAGATTTTAAAAAAAGCCCCTCCAGACGTTATGAATCATAATTTGGAAACTGTTCCTCGTCTGTACAAGCAGGCAAGACCAGGAAGCGATTACGAGTTCAGCCTCAAACTACTGCAAAAATTTAAGATGCTTTTCCCCAAAATTCCAACCAAAAGTGGTTTGATGGTGGGTCTTGGCGAAACGGATGATGAAATTTTGCAAGTTATGCAAGACATGCGTGACCACGGAATAGATATGTTAACAATAGGCCAATATCTAGCCCCCAGCAACAGCCACTTACCTGTGACGCGTTACGTCCATCCCGATACATTCAAAATGTTTGAACATAAAGCTTACGCTATGGGCTTCAAACATGCCGCTGTTGGAGCAATGGTCCGCTCTAGTTACCATGCAGACGTGCAAGCACATCAAGCCAATGCGACAACTGCGACAACGAAGGCCATGCAAGTCTAAGTAACGCTTCGGATTTGGATTTGGATTTGGATTTGGATTTGGATTTGGATTTGGAAAATCAAACTATTTTCCATTGTGCAATTAAACGCAACCACGCCTTGCGAGCCTCAAGCATTTTTTCTTCTTTAACGTGTCCATACCCCTTAATAGAATCGGGGATAGTTGCAATTTGTATTGCCAAATTTTCCTTGGATAGACTCCAATCTTCAGTTATCTCAACGATATAGGATTTGTACTCACTTATTAACTTGCGTTCAGATTTGCGCTCTACAGTCGTCCCAAAAATATCCAAAAAAGTCCCGCGCAAAAACTTAAGATGCTTTAATCCCTTAAATGCAAAAATAGTTAAAGGCCCCATTTTTTGTTTAATCAATTCTCCTTTTTCATTTTTTGCCGCAAATATAGGAGGCGCCAGATGATAATAAACCTTGTAATCACCTTCGAACATTTTTTTAATTCGATCGGTGAAAAAAGGTTTGGTATGAAGTCTTGCAACTTCATATTCATCTTTATAAGCCATTAGCTTAAATAAATTTTTAGCAACTGCTGTCGCTAATTTTTCGGAGGTTTTGTCTTTTACTTTATTGATGAATTTTTCATAATCAGCTGCATAAGATTTGTTTTGATATTCCTTAAGCTCGCTTACCCGGCTTGAAACCAAGTCTTGATAGGTTTCACGCTTTACAAATAATACGGGCTGTTCTCCTATGCGGTTAAGACTCCCAGCACCGTCCAGTGGTTCCTGAGCTTGAATGAAAGCTTGTCGTCTACCCACTTCAAAAGCGATTTTATTTTTCTCAACCGACACGGCGTTAAGCTCAATTGCCTTCATCAAAGATTCCTTTCGCAGGGGAATCCATCCGTTTTGCCAAGCAAATCCTAAAACAATGAAATTCACGTAAAGGCTATCACCCAGTTCAGCGAGCGCCAAGTCATGTGCCTGGAAATATTTCAAATTCTTATCTTCCTGACCCATTGCCATCAACAAGTCATCTTTGCATTTTTGCGCTGGATTTTGCCATGCACCATTTGTAACGAATTCAGCCGTCGGCGAACTGTGCGCATTTAAGACCACTCGGGTTTTACGAGCGGCAATTTTTAAGATTGTTTCTTTACTAGATCCGACAATCGGATCGCAGGCTAAAACCAAATCTGCACTTGCTGTTGAGACTCTCGTAGTGCGTATGAAGTTTTGCTCCTTGGCGATAAGTATGTGGCTCCAAGTCGCCCCCCCTTTTTGGGCAAGTCCTGCGGAGTCTTGGGTCACTATTCCCAGGCCCTCAATATGTGCAGCAAAACCGAGCACTTGACCAATAGTAATTACACCCGTGCCTCCAATGCCGGCAACTACAATTCCGTATCCCGATGGATATTCGCCCAAATTCGCCGCCACCGGCTCGGGCAAAGTAGCAGCCTCTTTTGCTGTCTTTACTGAGTTATTCTCTACCCCTTTATAAGTGCCTCCTTCAACAGTAACGAAGCTAGGACAAAAGCCATTCACACAGCTAATATCTTTATTGCATGCGCTTTGATTGATTGTTCTTTTGCGTCCAAACGGTGTCTCAAGAGGTTCGATACTTATGCAATTACTCTTTAAACCACAATCCCCACAACCTTCGCAGACATCTTCATTAATCAATACACGAACAGCAGGATCCTTAATCGTGCCGCGCTTGCGACCCCTACGCTTTTCAGTTGCACATGTTTGGTCATAGATGATGACAGTTGTCCCCTTTATTTCTCTAAATTCCCGCTGAACCGAATCAAGGTGATCCCGGTGTTTAACCTCAATCTCCAACGGCAAATCAACCACTGCGTCATAGTTTTGCGGTGAATCAGTCACGACTGTTATTTTCTTTGCGCCTTCGGCTTTCATACTCTGCGCTATCTGTATGACTGAATGACCTTCAGGTCGCTCGCCAATGGGCTGACCACCTGTCATGGCTACTGCACCGTTGTAAAGTATTTTGTATGTGATGTTTACGCCTGCAGCAACAGTTTGTCGAATAGCTAAGATACCGCTGTGAAAGTATGTGCCGTCTCCAATATTTGCAAAAACATGATTTTCTTTAACAAAAGGTTGTTGTCCTATCCAAGGCGTACCCTCTCCACCCATCTGCGTAAAGCCGGAGGTGCTTCGGTCCATCCAAAGGGCCATGAAATGACACCCTATTCCGGCCATTGCGCGAGAACCATTCGGAACAACTGTACTTGTGTTGTGAGGACAACCAGAGCAAAACCAGGGTTGTCGATCTGTGACTAGGCTCAAATCCATCATCCCTTTGTCTTTGGCGTCCAGCATTTGAATATGTTGATCCATTCGTTCTTCGATTTCAGGATCTACGCCCAAAAGTTTAAGTCTTGCTGCTATGGCACGTGCGATCATGGATGGATTTAAATCGGCTGCGGCCCGCAATAATGTTGAATCACGAACCCGTTGTGCTCCCCATTGACCTTGAGGGCGTCCTTCCAATTTGCTTAAATCAAACTTCCCAAGAACTATTGGTCTTTTATCATCCGACCAGTTATACAACTCATCCTTGATTTGAGGCTCAATGACTGCGCGTTTTTCCTCAACCACCAAGATCTCCTTTAAGCCACTTGCGAAGTGATCTAAAGTCTCAGCCTCAAGTGGCCAACTAACGCTTACTTTGTGCAACCTGACACCCACTTGTTGGCAGATCTTGTCATCTAGTCCTAAATTAAGGAGTGCCTCACGCGTGTCGTTATATGCTTTACCGCTTGCAATAATTCCGTACCTGTCATGACCACTTTCAATAACGTTGTAATTAAGTTTGTTAGCTCTAATATAAGCCAATGCCGCAGCCCATTTATAACTAAACAGTCGCTCCTCTTGCGAGAGTGCGTCATCAGGCCAACGGATATGCAGACCATTTTTAGGCATATCAAAATTGGGTTTAACAATCTGAATTCTTCTAGCATCTAAGGTCACTGTTGAGCTCGATTCCACGATTTCTTGTATCGTCTTCATACCAGACCAAAGCCCTGAGAAGCGACTCATCGCGATAGCATGAATTCCTAGGTCTAGGATGTCTTGCACGCCAGTGGGAAAGAAAATTGGCATGCCACAGGCCATAAAAATATGGTCGCTTTGATGGGCTGCGGTACTGCTTTTTGCGATGTGATCATCTCCTGCTACGGCAATCACTCCTCCCCAGGGAGTTGTTCCCGCCATATTGGCATGTTTAAATACATCAGAACACCGATCAACTCCGGGGCCCTTGCCGTACCAAATACCAAAAACACCATCGTATTTTTGTACTTCATTTGAAACAAATCCAAGTTGCTGGGTTCCCCATATGGAGGTCGCAGCAAGCTCCTCATTGACCCCGGGCTGAAAAACTATGTGCTCCTTTGCCAAGAAGTGTTTGGCTTTCCACAATGCTTGGTCGTAGCCCCCTAAGGGGGAGCCTCGGTAACCACTTATGAACCCCGCAGTATTCTTTCCATCGATTGCGTCTTTTTGCCTTTGAAGCATTGGTAGCCTCACCAAAGCTTGAACACCGCTCATAAATGCATTGCCAGACTCTAGGGCATATTTGTCGTCTAAAGAAACGGTTTCCAAGGTCTGTAACAACTGAGTTGGCAATGGGGCGTTCATATGGGAAAGATTCCTACAGTATATGAATGATGTGTGATCCTATAAAGTGTACGGGTTAAATTACCCAAACGCATTGCATAGAACTACCTACTAAACCAAGAGGGCTAGGGGTGTCTTAGTCTTGCACAGGCTCAACGCGGCAACAAAGCCCACATACTCAATGACTGTCTTAGATGACCGGCGATTTCGCCTGCTTGAGAACCTGTCCCAACAAAATAGTCCGCCCTAAGCGGTCCGTTGATCGCGTTGCCTGTATCTTGAGCCATTACCCATCGTCTCAACTGAAGTGTGGGGCCATCTGAGACCATCCAAAGCGGGGTCCCGTAGGGAATATATAGAGGATCAATGGCCACAGATCTTCCCGGCGTCAATTCAAGTCCTTGTGCTCCCTTGGGACCTAAATCAATATTCTCTAAGGGTACTTCCTTGAAAAAAACAAATCTGGGATTTACCCATAGAAGTGTTTTAATTCGCTCAGGATTTCTTAGCGCCCAAGCTTTTATGCCTGGCCACGTTGCATCTGTAATTTCCAAATGATCAAGTAAATACCGCCCAATACTTTGATAGGGTTGTTCGTTAGATGCTGCATAGATAACTTTTACCATTTTTTGGGATCCATCAGCCTCAAGAATATTCAATCGCCCAGAGCCCTGAATTTGCAAGATCAAAACATCCAATGGATCAGCCATCCACGCAATTTCCTGTCCTCTTAAGGCGTCTTGCGCGACGGTTGAGCTCTCTATCTCCTGTCGAGTGAACCACTTTGTATGGGCGCTTTTAAGATTTAATATTTCTGGAGTTGGCGCGTACACTGGCACCTCAAACCCTGTCCTTTTTATACGCGAAGCATTAAATACGGGCTCAAAATATCCCGTCAACAATCCAGCCGCCTCCCCCGCAGTATTGAGGATCTTATATGGCTGTAAGTTAGTCATTAAAAAGAGCCTTTGCTCATTCTCATCCGCAATACTTAATGGTCGCAATTGAGAGCATATATTAATAAAATTCGTCGCGGGTCGCTCGCAACCGTGCACCAAAGCATTCCAAACTTCTGGCATTGATTCATTACTCCATCCGGGTAGTTCATTCCAAGATGAAACAACCCAAACAGGTTTTGGATGTTCAGGGATCGATTTGGTAGATTTCCCCGGCTGTGTTGTAGCATTACTACCACCTAAAGTTGGTGGTGAAGGCTTAATACTGGGAACAGTGATGCCAATCGGAGCGGGTAGGCGTTGGGGTGGAGGCGGGGACACGCATCCGACCAAAAATATTACTGTGCTCAAAACCAATAAGAGCTCTACAATAGATTTTTGGTACTTTTCCATGCAATTTAAACGATCAGCTCTTTTATGTATTTGATATTGTTAGAGGCACTTGGTGCTGGCTTAATTTTGGTTCTGATTGTTTGGTGGACTATGTTTACTGGCCGCCCTAAAACAGACGAACTACCGCAAGTCGACAAATCGAGTTCGGATGTATCGCATCGTTAAAGTGTGCGGTGCTCTAAGACCGGCAGGTCAACTCGAACACTTAACATTTCATTTTTGTTTATATCCTGCATCACACATCCAGCCCCTGTTGGAAGTTTGGACACCACATCCCCCCAGGGATTGATAATCATAGATTGCCCCCATGTTCTCCTAAGATTTTCATGCTCACCCCCTTGCGCAGCAGCGAGCACCCAGACTTGATTTTCTATAGCGCGGGCTCTGAGTAAGACCTCCCAGTGAGCAGCGCCAGTTGTATAAGTAAATGCACTCGGAACCAGCATCAAATCTGCCCCCATATCTGATAATGCTCTGTATAGTTCAGGAAACCGCAGGTCATAACAAATACTAAGTCCAATTCGCCACGAGTTCCCGTCTTTACTCAAAACATCAAAGACGACGGGACTATCCCCTGCAACCAGCGTTTTAGATTCATCATATTGTTCCTGGCCTTTTTTAAATTTAAAAAGATGGATTTTGTTATATTGGGCTACACATTTCCCTAATGGATCATAAACCAAGCAAGTGTTGTAAGCCCTGTTAGGTTCTGATTGAACCCTTAAGGGCAAAGTTCCTCCGACAATCCAAATCTTGTGCTGGGACGCGCTCTTAGATAGCATTTCTTGTATTGGACCGCGCCCAAAATCTTCTTTTACGGCTAATTTATCAGTATCATTTGCTCCCAAAATACAAAAGTATTCTGGAAGCACAACTAATTCTGCCCCGTGCGATGCGGCTTGATGAATGAGGTCCTTTGCAACTTCTAAGTTGGCTTTGCAACTCATGCCCGAAACCATTTGAACAGCGGCTATTTTCATGGCTTTGATTTTGTATCGATCTTTGTAACCTTAGGATCACTCCAGGTACCCTCCACAAGGAAGTCCTTAGTAGTGGCTTGCGCAATAGGTTTCTTTAAGAAGTACTGAGCTAAAAAGGTTGAGATTCCAACCACCGGATTAATTGCTGCAACAACAAGAGACGCAGTTCCTGCATCAATTTCAGGAATAACAATTACTTTTAAGTTTTGAGTCTCATTACTTATATCTGCCCTTCCCTCCATGAATATAGCAGCGTTAACGCCTTTCATTTGAAGATTGTTTGTTTTAGCGATGCCGGCCTCAACGCTCACATCGCCACGAAAGAAGTCGAAAGAAAATCCATCGCTAAAAATATCTTTGAAATCCAACAACAATCTTCGCGGTAGCGCCTGAAGGTTGAGCACGCCTAAGAGGCGCCCGGCACCTGGCTCGGTTCTTAAAAAAGATCCTTTTTCGATGTTCACATTAAAGTGCCCCCCCATACTTGGATAATCCATCTGTAAAGGGGAGCCTAACCATGTTATTTGCCCACTAAGCTTTCCTTTCCCCCCGGACACTGCTCCTTTTGTGCCCAGCCTATCTAGCAGGAGTCCTGCATTTTCGATATCTAAATAAAAATCAAGCGTGGTTTTCTTGATGCTCTGATTTTTAGCGCCCTCTTTTAAAAACGCCCAAATTCCAGAGGCTTGAAATTTGCCCTCGGGCACAGTTAAATTTAATTTATTTATTCTCCAAACTCGCCCAACGTCTGCTTGAGATTGATTGAAAGCTTCAATTTCGGCCCGACCTAATTTTTTATTCTTTATTTCAAGATCATCAACAATAATATCCAAAGCAGGCAAGACGGTATCTTTATTATTTAACAAAGACTCAACAGTATCAATTGCAGTTGGCGGTATAACAAGGAGTCCCATTCGAGCGAAAATTCGGGGCGTTGCATTTGCACTGCCAAGCCTGTAATCCACAACCCCTTTTGCCTCAGTGGAGTTGATATTTAAATGCCATTGGCCACTGGGTTGGATATCTTGAAATATCGCATCTAAGGACACTTGGTGAATTGAACGATTCAAATATATTAATTCACTCGTTTTAATTTTGAGTCCGATTGGTGATGAAGGAGCCGCGCTTGAAGCGGTGACTTTTAGTGATTCGCGTTTTATCGCCTTTGAGCTATCAGTCCCCGTCGTTACTGTTGATAAAACCTTATCCCATGCATCTGCGTCTAGCCTAGGTAAATCAACGCTCAAAAGATATCCAGGATCTAAAGTGCCTGGGACAGATAAACCACCCGAGGCGCTGATTCCAATCCAAGCTTTGCTTATGCCCTGAGCGCCTCCACCCGCGGCGCTTAAATCGCTAACAATAGTAGCCAAGACAACTTGACCCAATGTAATATTTGTTTTTAAAAAGCGCGGGGGCAAGGCTACGGGCAAGCTTGCGCTCTTTTTAATTATCAAAGGGGCTTCCAGGACACTCAGGCTTACCCTTAGAGGCATAGCAGTGTCTGCATTTTTTCCAAAAGGCGTAGGCAACTGACTCGAGAGTCCTTGTAATGTACTTTTAAGCTCAAAGTCTAATTGCCCTTTATTAACAGTTAGAGTCCCCAAATAGTTAGCTTGCCCATTTAAATATTGACCTAACTTGGAGATGTAGGGGCTTTCCTTGCTTTGCCTTAATCCCTCCGCGCTAATGGTACTTTGAATTTTGATTATCGAGGGTTCGGATGTTTTAGATGAATCCAATTTATCGTTGGCAAATATTAGCCCTCCGTCAACTTTTGCTTCCGTTCCCAGAATTTTTGCTTTTACGCCGGATAAAGAGAAACCCGATTCATTAAAGTTCAAACTACCCCGCAGACGGTTCAACGCTGGAAAGCCAGGAATTAAACTTAGATCATCGTTAGCAAAGGAAATGGCTCCGCTCACTTTGGTTTGGGACAGCTCATTTATAGGTACTTTCAAATTTAAAAGATAATCCGAACTTCCCCCAGAAATAGATTCGGCTTTAGAAAGTGTATTATCTAAAAGATCACCAACGGCGCTATTTTTTATGACTCTAATTAGTTCATTCAAGGGTCCTTTGCCCTTTGCTTTAACTATTACAGTTGGTTTAAACAAATCTGGAACCTCGGCGGAAATTTCTGTCCATTCAAGGCTCGGTGCATAAGTTGTATTTAATTGAGTTGTGGCTTTCTTAATGAACAAACTCTTTCTATCAATAACCAGTTCTGCATTTAGGTGATTTAGTTCAGGCCAAATTTTGTTGGCGGTAACTGATTTTGAATCAACTCCTTCGGACGGCGCGTATTGATAAGTTAAGTTTTCAGTTTTTGCAAAGATATGAAATTCGCCATCGGCAGGATCAGTAAAGGGGAATTTATTAACAGGACCCTTGATTTTGATAGAGCCGTTTTTAATTGATCCCTGGGTTATTGCTTTTTGCAAATACCTACGAACTCTGACATCAATAATCTTGGGTAGATAACGATGCACTTGCTTGGCTAAGCCCTGTTGAACATTAATATTCAAGTCAACAATAGAGCTATTAACAGGAGTAGGGGATTGACCTCTACGGGGCAAAGACCAGTTTAATTCAAAGTCCCCCTTGGCGTCTTCATTTACTATGTTCGTTTTATTGATTTTTAAATTAATCAATTTATCATCTATTGTCCAGCGTATATCTGCATTGGCATGCGCCAAAGGAACTACAGGTTCTTCCAACCAGTTTGAAAGCGTGATCGCTCCATTATCTATATTCACAATGGCACTTCCACCACTATTATTAAAATCAAACTGAATGCCTGCGTTTTGAAGACCGGGGAGCCCTTTTAAAAAGTTTTCATCTGAATTTTGCAGTCGATTAAATACGAAATTAGACAACATTCCTTGCAAGTTAAAAGCTCCGAACTTTTGACCATCAAAGGCCCATATCATTTTAAAATTTTGTAAATCACCTGAGAGTTCAATATTTTTTAAATTTTTTACATGCTCGGAATCAATAGCTAAGCTGTTTAATTGATTCAATAATGGCTTTATCGAAATCCTATCAATTTCCACAACGCCATTGCCAGGGGATTCCATGGGAACAAATATGCCACGCGTCGTGCTGTTCAAAGGAGCGTCGACGGTACCGGGGGCATACTGAGTCCAAGCGAATGTCGCTCGTCCCAAAGACCAGTGGTTACCATCCTCCGTTACGAATTTCAAGTCTTGGGTTTTGAACTCATTTTTGAGCTCTTTTAAGATTACTTGAAACCTACCGCTCAACTCCTTCAATTGAATTTTTTGAACCGCGGTAGGTTGCTTAGTCCAAAAGGCGAACAAACTTGGAAAGTTAAGATCTGTCGTAACTTGATCGATATTCCCGCGGTGTAGATCAAGCCAAACACGAAGCGATCCCGCGCCCTCTTTCACACCCCATGATTGATGTAGCGGCAAATATTCACTAGCCAATGCCAGATCAATTCTAGGCAAATTAAGTAAGCTCGTGCCACTCCACTCAGAGAAATTGCTAGCGTGCTTTGAAAATAAAGACTCTTTGAAATTCGCCTGAAGACTAAAACGCTCCCCCAATTCTTTAGGCGGAGTTGCCTCTAATCTCAGGCTATGCGATTTCAATCCGTTAAGAAAATTGACATTTAAATCACTTAACTCCAACGCACCTTTTGATATCGCTTCATCAGACCAGATTGCAGTAGCGTGATTTACTTTTATATTTGGCTGTGAAAAAAACCAGTCGAGCCCATGAGCGCTACCTGTTGAAAAATCCTTTAGCCCAGCTACGCGGAGTTGACCCGTCGAACTTTTAGTAATTGACACCCAAGGATCATCAATCACTATTTGATCGAACGATAAACTAAGGATAGACCGAAAAGACAGGGCAAACTTAATTCCAGGCAAGGATAATTTTTCAACCTCACCCCGATCGTTGGGGGATTCAATGTTTACGCCAGAAAATTCAAAAGAGGGAATTAATTGCCCTTTATCGACTTTGATTTGATCAATCCGAACCTCACTCCCCAAATATTCCGAGCTTACCTGTTCTAGATTACTCTTCCAATCTGATACCCTAGGGACAACGAAAAGATTTAAAAATGCAATGGATGAGCCTACCAATGCACTCACTAACGCAGTGGCGATCAGGATTGCTTTTACCAGCCTCTTAGACCAAACCAATCGCACTGCTGGATCAGAAATAAATGTCGGTAACTTTTTAAACACGGATATTAGTTGGTTGTAATCAAGATTTTTACTTCTGAGATATAAGAAACTGTGCTTTAAAAGGCCCTTCTAGAATTCATTCCCACAGATCACGCATGTACAAACAACAGAATCATGAGTCTCAAATCCAAACAACTGGAGTTGATTACTCAAGGTTTGTTAGGCGAGTTCGTTCTCGCTACTCCACATTATCGGACAATCTAGAGCCAGGCCTATTAACTAAGGAGATTTTAAATCGAGCCTTTGACCGTTTAATTAAGGTATTTACAACCCCTGAAGACGCTTTAAGAGTTCTTCGCCAATTGGTATTAGAAAGAATTGCAACCCTAGATTGTGAATTCGGGTGTAGCCTTGCGCAGATTACTGAGATGATGACTATTCTTGCTGAATGGGCACTGTCCAAGGCATACGATCTCGCTTTTAATGATTTATCTCTTAGATTTGGCATTCCCCACACTATTGCAGGATCCCCGGCTACTTTTTGGATCATCGGGATGGGAAAACTTGGAGCTGCGGAGCTGAATGTTTCTAGCGACATTGATCTGGTTTATATATACGACCAAGAAGGCGAAACCCAGAGGACCCCTAGCCAAAGTGGCCTGGGTTCATGGGCACCTATAAGTAATCAAGATTTTTATTCAAAACTTGTTCATCAAATCCAACGGCTTTTGGACACCTCCACAGAGCACGGAAGGGTTTTTCGCATCGATTTAGCCCTGAGACCCAACGGCATGTCAGGCCCAAGCGTTATCTGCCTAGACGCTCTAGAGGAATATTTCCAAGTTCAGGGCCGTGAATGGGAACGCTTCGCGTGGCTAAAAAGTCGCCTAGTTGCACCAACAACCCTTGCTTATCTACCACTGGAACTCTCCAAAATTGTGACCCCTTTTGTTTATCGGAAATACCTTGACTACCAAGTCTTCGACTCTCTTCGCAACCTACACCAACAGATTAGGGCTCAAGCGATCAAGTTTGCAATGGGTCGTCCCGAGAGAATAAACGACATAAAAGTAGGTAGAGGCGGTATTCGTGAAATTGAATTTATTATTCAACTTCTGCAAATTGTTCGAGGTGGTCAATTTCCAGAACTCAGAGTGCGACCCACGCTTAAAGCCCTACCTTTATTGGTGCAAACCGGTCAAATGAGTCAAACCAGCGCCACGCATCTTCAAAATGCCTATGAGTTTTTAAGAAGACTTGAACACCGAATTCAGTATCTCGACGATCAACAAACACACTTACTCCCAACAATTGCTGAGGACTTAGCCTGGATCTCTCAATCCATGGGATTTGCTACAAGTCAAGGATTGCAAGATACCCTAGACATGCATAAATCTAATGTTAGCTCTGAGTTCTCTGCGCTTTTAGGAGGGTCAGAATACGAATCGCGGGGTAGCAGCCGGGCTGTTACACCAAGCGAACAACGCCCCCACACTTATCAATCCTTGTTTGAACTCATTGATTTTAATGATTTATCTCTTAATGAAAACTCTGCCCTTTGGACTCGTATTCAAGGGCTTTTAAATCACCCTCGAGCGCAACAACTAAAGGATTCATCCCAAGCAAAATTAATAGCCTTGATAAAGCAAACTGCCCTTTGGGTTTGCGAAGATGCAACAAAAGAAGTTGGCGCTTTGAGGTGGTGCGATTGGATGGAGTCGTTGCTGCGAAGAGAAAACTATCTCTCCCTTTTAATTGAACGTCCCATAATTCATAATAACTTGATCTATATGCTGGGCGCCTCACGCTGGGCAACAAACTATTTAATTCAACACCCTGGTGTCATAGACGATCTCGCAGACTCGCAAATTCTGCTCCAACGCTTTAGTTCAGTTAAATTTGAATCTACTTTACTAAAGCGCATCGAGGCTCTAGAGACCTCGGAGCAAAGCGATGATGAAGCAGTACTTAATGCTTTACGCAGAGCCCATCAATCGGAATTTTTCCTGTGTCTTGCGCGAGATTTATTTGAGAAACTTGACATACAAGAGGTTGCGGACGATTTAAGTAGCCTAGCCGATTCGGTGATCTCCATTACCGCACAGGTGGTTTGGAGCCGAATCAAAAACAACCCCATCACAGCTCCTTCGTTCGGCATTGTTGGGTACGGTAAGTTGGGGGGCAAGGAACTTGGATACGGAAGCGATTTGGATATCGTATTTATATATGATGACTCACATCCCAATGCGGCTGAGATCTACTCCTTATTTGCGCGCAAAATTATTCACTGGCTATCTGTCAAAACAATTGCAGGCGATTTATATGAAATAGATACCGCACTTAGACCAAACGGAAATTCTGGTCTTTTGGTAACTCAGCTTGAATCTTTTGAAAACTACCAACTCCAAAGAGGAGCAAATGTAGCATGGCTTTGGGAGCACCAAGCCATGACCCGCGCACGGGTGGTGCTTGGCAATAGCGACTTCAAAAATAGGTTTAATCAAATTCGAAACAAAGTGCTCACCACTCATAGGGATCGAATACCGTTAGCAAAAGAGATTGTGAATATGAGAAACAAACTTCTTCGGGCACATGGCGTGAAGCCAGATCAATTTGATTTGAAATATAGTCCCGGGGGAATGATTGATGTTGAATTTGCAGTTCAATTTTTGATTTTAGCTTTCAGCTTCAAACATCATGATTTAACTAAAAACTTAGGAAATATAGGTCTACTCTCCTGCGCTGAAAGACTGGGTTTGATCAGCAAAGAGTTGGCAGATTCTGGTATAAATGCATATAAACGGTATCGCACAGCGCAGCATATTGCTAGATTAGATGGGCGCAATCTAAAATTTGATAAAAAATTGTTCCAAAAAGAGCAATCTGACGTATTGTCATTATGGAATTTCTTATTTTCAGACCCCTAACTAGTCAAATTACGATCTACTAACCAAGTATTGCGACTCTAAATCTTTCGAATCTTCTCTACCAACTGAGTTGTTGAATATCCTGTCACAAATGTTAGGGCTTTTGCAACTCCTCCGTACGAACGAACGAATTGTGCTTCTTTTAACTTATCCATATCGTAATCACCGCCTTTGACCAACACGTCAGGCCTTATTTTTTGGATTAATTCAAAAGGCGTATCTTCATCGAAATAAGTGACCAAACTTATGGATTCCAAGGCGGCCAAAACTGAGGCCCTATCCTCTTGCTTATTCAAGGGCCGATCAGGTCCTTTACCAAGACGTGCTGCTGATTGATCGCTATTTAGGCCAAGCACAAGGCTTGCGCCCTCCAGGCGAGCTTGTGCGAGGTAAGTTACGTGACCTTTATGCAAGACGTCAAAAACTCCGTTTGTAAATACAACGGGGCCCAATGCTCTTAACCTCGATAGAGGCGCATTTAAGTCGCGCGGATCTACAATTTTGCTTAAAAATGGCAACGAATGCACCATGAGTCTGGTTTTCAAATGAGTTTCTCTTGGCTTTTAATATACTACGTTTTTGAATTCAAGCCATAATTAAGTATCAAAGTATATAAATAGAGTGTCCTTTGTCTATGTCTATGACTTTGACTATCCCCATTTATGCATAACACTTACATCTGTCAGAAAATATTTCCCAACCCCATAGCAAACCTTATGAACTCATTTATCCGATTTTTCTCAGCTTGCTTTGTTAAGAGAGCATTATTCTCTACCCTGTTGCTGATTCAAACATTTACGATTTGCAGTTGGGCCAATACCTCAAGCACAGAATCCCCAGCGCCGACATCGACTTGTCCTGCAATTTTGCAGCACACGCCCCAGCGACTACAGGACGAAAAACCTATGCCCCTTTGCCAGTATGCTGGGCAAGTCATATTAATAGTTAACACGGCAAGCTATTGTGGTTTTACACCCCAATATAAGGGGCTGGAAGCCTTGTACGACCAATATAAGCCCAGGGGATTTGTTGTTTTAGGATTTCCTTCCAATGATTTTTCGCAGGAGCCAGACAAGAATAGCCAAATAGCAGATTTTTGCGAAAACACTTTTGGTGTTAAATTTCCTATGTTTACCAAAACATCCGTTAAAGGTACCTCCGCAACTCCACTATTCAAACAACTCACACAAAGAACACAAACAGCTCCAAAATGGAATTTTTATAAATATTTAATCAGTCGAGATGGTCTAAGCATTAAAAGCTTTAACAGTCTCACCGCCCCAGATGACAAGGCATTCATCGCTGAGATTGAAAAGCAATTAGCAATCAAAGCCCCTTAGTTATTTTTTGACGCTACATTATTACAACACTATGATCTACCGAGTTGCTATTGTTGGATCCGGAATTTCTGGACTAAGCGCCGCCTACTATTTGAATAAACACCCTAATATAGAAGTTAGGTTATTTGAAGCCAATGATTACTTTGGTGGACATACGCATACCGTTGATGTAATGGGGGAGACGGCAAAGGGGATTCAGAGTTACCCCGTAGATACAGGATTTTTGGTTTTTAACGAACGAACTTACCCTAAATTAATCGCCTTATTTAAAGAACTCAAAATTCCCACTGCGCATTCGGATATGTCTTTTTCTGTTCAGGCTCCTAAGCGAAATAATACGACCTTGGAGTGGAGTGGTTCGTCCTTGAATTCTGTATTTGCTCAGCGGGACAATCTTTTTAGAAAATCATTTCTATTCATGCTGAAAGACATTATTCGCTTTAACAAGCTAACCTCTCATTTAGCACAAGACTCCAACCCAATTGGACTTGAAATCCCGCTACAGGTTTTTTTATTGAAGCATAAATTTTGCTCAGAGTTTATTAATTGGTATTTGCTACCGATGCTTGGCTGTATCTGGAGTTGTCCGCCACATCAAATGCTCGAGTTTCCTCTCGCGACAATGATCCGTTTTTGCCACAACCACGGCCTTTTGCAAATTACCAACCGCCCCAAATGGTTCACCGTTGCTGGGGGAGCTAAGCAGTATGTGGCCGCCATTATTGAGCAACTCGATCATGCTTATTTGAATACCCCTGTTCTAAGCATTAGCCGCAGTCAGGGGGAAATAAGACTCACCACGCCCCGCGGGCAAGAGATTTTTGATAGAGTTATTATTTCGTCACACGCAGACCAAGCCCTGAAGATGCTTACCGCGCCGTCTGTGGACGAATCGCGTTTATTGAGCGCCTTCAAGTTTAAAGACAATGTGGCCGTTTTGCACAAGGATTCAAAGATTCTCCCTTCTAAAAAAATAGCCTGGGCTGCGTGGAACTTTGAAAATTCACATTTATCGAATAACTCCTCCAATATGGAGGCTTCGGGTGAGTCAAATAATGTATGCCTTCACTATTATTTAAATATGCTCCAACCCATACCCTTTACTGAACCTATAGTGGTTTCTTTGAATCCGATTCGCGAGATTGATCAGACCAAAATCTCCGCCCAATTTAATTATTCTCATCCTATTTTTGACCTAAATACCATAAGAGCACAGCAAGAAATTCAAAGCATTCAAGGACACTTGAATACTTGGTATGCTGGAGCTTGGCTTGGTTATGGATTTCACGAGGACGGACTTAAGGCTGGTGAGGCCGCTGCAAATGGGGTCTTAGATTCGCTGCAAGTCCGAGGGAATTTGTTGTGAGTATACAAATTGGTTTTGGTCAGGTTCGCCATCAACGCTTGCGACCACAACCCAATATTTTTACATACCGTACGTTTTTTTTATTTCTCCCCATGCGCATTCTGAGCGCCTCCCGCAGTACAGATGAGTCCCCTAATTCCGCATTATCTTGGAACCGCCCAGGCCCCTTAAGTTTTTACGACACTGATCACGGAGATGCCCGAAGCGCATCCCAAGGTGGCGCACTGGCATGGTTTGAAACTTTAATTAAGAGTGAAGGCGTGTTAGACGTTGACGGTGAAGTTTGGTTGCATACCTACCCGCGCGTTTGGGGCTATGCCTTCAAGCCTGTAAGTTTTTGGTATGGACACGCCGCCAGTGGTGAGTTGAGGGTCATCGTTGCTGAGGTAAACAATACTTTTGGAGAGCGTCATTTTTATTTAATTAAAAACCCGAGTTATGCAAAAGATTTAATTGCAAATAAGGAATTTCACGTCTCTCCATTTTGTGAAGTAAAAGGGTTATATCGGTTCCGTTTTTTGCGTACGTTGGCTACACCACGAAAGCCTCCCCAAACAGTTGTGAGAATTGACTACGCAGACGAACATGGACCTCTAATACATACCAGTGTTAGCGGAGCACTATACCCATTGACCACCGCTACTCGCCGAAAAGCATTGTTAAGTTACCCTCTAATGACCGTAATGGTTGTTTATAGGATTCACTGGCAAGCGTTTAAACTTTGGGTTAAAAAAGTTCCTTTTTTTTCAAAACCACAACCTCCCGAACAACAAATTACCCTTACTTTAGATGACCATTTATAAACTGGTGCAAAATTAAATTAAGCGTTTAGTTTTATGGTTAAATTCAACAACTTTCTACTGCATCTTAAGTAACATGTCGATATCCAGTTCTGACTCTATTTCTACTTTAGACATTCCAGACGCCCCTAAACCGGCAAGAAGGGTTCTTAGGATGCTCAAACACCTATCTTACGGATGTCTGGACATCACATTGCCTCATGGTGCGAAATTGAGTTTCGGAGAAACTCGTCTAGGCGAGCCTCGGGCTGATTTAGTTATACGTAATTGGGGAGTTTTCCAAAATGCACTTAAATCTGGGGATATTGGTTTCGCAGAGTCTTTTATAGCCGGCGAATGGGAAACCTCGAATTTAACTCAATTAATGGAACTATTTATCGCCAACAGACGCGCAATTGACCGGGTTATTTACGGAACTTGGCTAGGGCGGCTTTATTACCAAATCAAGCACTGGGCCAGGCGCAATAACCGCGCAAATAGTTCAAAGAATATACACGCTCATTATGATTTAGGTAACTCGTTTTACCGCATTTGGTTGGATGAGTCGATGACGTACTCCTCTGCACTTTTTGGAGCTCAAAAGGATATTTCTCTCGCACAGGCTCAGTCCGCAAAAATTCAAAGAGCCTGCAGAATGGTCGGGTTAGAGAATCCAAGCCCACTCAATGTTCTTGAAATTGGATGCGGGTGGGGCAGTTTAGCGGAGGTCGTTGCCAAAGATTTTCGGGCCAATCATACCGGCGTTACCCTTAGCCCCTCTCAACTCAAATATGCACAAGAACGATTAGCGACAGCGGGGCTTAGTGCAGATTTAAGGTACCAAGACTACAGAGATATAAGTGATCCCCCCTTTGATGCCATTTTATCTATTGAGATGTTTGAAGCTGTAGGCAAAGAATATTGGTCAACTTATTTTAAAAATGTTGAACGCCTTCTCAAGCCAGGGGCGCGGGCTTGTATTCAAACGATTGTTATTGATGACTCACTCTTCAATCAGTATATAAACGGGACAGACTTCATACAGCAGTACATCTTTCCAGGCGGATGTTTGCCCTGCCCTAGTCGGTTTAGAAAACTTGCACTTGAAAACGGATTAGAAGTGATAGACGAGTTTTGCTTTGGCCAAGATTACGCAGCAACCCTACGTGAATGGCGTCGTGTTTTCCTCGCTGAATCCAACAAAGTTCGTGAGCTCGGCTTTGATGATGCATTTATGAAAACTTGGGAGTTCTATCTTTGCTACTGCGAAGCAGGATTTACCCAGCGCAACCTAGATGTTATTCAATTCACACTTCAAAAAAGAAGCGCCTACTAAGGAAAACTATATGCTCAACAGAAGACACCTACTCCAGACTAGTATAGGGGTCAGCTCCTCTGCTGGACTTCTCGCACTTAGTGGTTGTGCGTCTCCAAGCATAGATGACTACGGTTCTGAGAGTCCCGCATTAGATTTGAAAAACTATTTTAATGGGGCAGTTGACGCATGGGGTATTTTTACAGACAGATCTGGGAAAGTAGTTAAGCGTTTTACAGTTTTAATGAATTGCTCATGGTCCGGGGAAGTTGGTACCCTCGATGAAGACTTCACATACTCTGACGGTACTAAACAAAAGCGTATTTGGCAACTTACACATCGTGGAGACAACAACTTCACGGGGACTGCTGGAGATGTCCTTGGCTCTGCATCGGGCAAGGTGAGGGGGAACACATTCCACTGGAACTATTCCCTTGCCCTTCCTGTAGGCGATAGGGTTTGGAATGTGGAGTTTGACGATTGGATGTTTCTAATGAATGAGCGCGTAATGCTAAATAAAGCGAGCATGACTAAATTTGGAATACATTTAGGAGATGTAACGCTCTCCTTCACGAAGCGCGTCACTTGATTTGTACCTATGCAGCTAGTTTTGAATTGGTTCATAAACCACCTTTGGATTTAATCACCACATGAACCCTCCTATTAAAGACTGGCGAGGCAAACGCGTTTGGATCATAGGAGCGTCCAGTGGAATTGGAGCAGCCCTTGCTAAGCAGTTATATGCCTTAGATGCCCTCGTTTTCGTATCCGCTCGCAATGAACTCCTCCTTCAGGATTTTGTTGCCACCCGACCTCTATCACAAGCTATTGCGTTAGATGTTACACAGCCGGAAGCACTTTCAAAGGCATTTCTAGCCTTTTGGGAACAAGAACCTATTGATCTGATCATTTACTGCGCCGGCCACTATCAGCCCATGCGGGCTCAGGACTTTAACTTAGATGAAGCGCGCAAACACTTTGAAATCAATTACTTTGGCGCCTTAAATTTACTCAAGGCCTGCTTGCCGCAAATAATTCAACTTGGCAGTGGTCATATCAGTTTCATTTCTAGCGTTGCCGGGTACTCCGGTCTGCCTAAAAGTTTAGCTTACGGCCCGACTAAAGCAGCGTTAATTCATTTGGCAGAAGTCCTATACTTAGATTTACATCCTCAAGGCATCGGTGTAAGTGTTATTAACCCTGGCTTTGTTGAAACAGGACTCACCGCTCAAAACACATTTCACATGCCTGCGTTGATTTCGCCGGAGCAAGCTGCCCTAGAAATCATTGCTGGTTATCGTCGCGGAGAATTCGAGATTCATTTCCCCAAAAGGTTTTCTCGTTTCTTGAAGCTACTTAGACTTCTTCCTTACTCAATCTATTTTGCGTTGATTGGCAAGCTAACCGGACTTTAAGAAAATGCATGAATCCGTAAAAACATTTGTTCCCGAATTGGTTGAGTTTTTTGATAAATTAAAACCTAGTGATCTAAATAGATTAAGCGATTTTTATACAAGCGATGCTTTTTTTAAAGATCCATTTAACGAGGTATCAGGAACCAGCGCAATCAAAGTTATTTTTCAACACATGTTTGACACTTTGGAGCTTCCACAATTCGTCGTAACTACTAAGCTCTTTGATGCCGATCAAGCATTCATAACCTGGGATTTTTTATTCGCATTGAAATCCTCTCCCGGAAATGTATTTACAGTCAAGGGTAGCAGTCATCTTCTTTTTGATGCTGACTTAACAGGATCTATAAAAATTAAATATCACAGAGATTACTGGGATCCGGCGGAGGACATTTATGAAAAAATACCCGGTCTCGGAGTCCTGATTCGGTGGATCAAGAGCAAAGCAAGCGCCACTCAAAAATAATTTTAAATCATAGTTTCAAGGCGCAGAGTCTGTAAAACTTGGCCTATGGGTTAATTTTTCGAAATAAGGGTCTAAATTGGAATAGTTCTCACGCCAATTTATTTTTGGAAATCTGAAGTCCAAGTAACCTAAAGCGCATCCAAGGGATATATCTGCCAAGCTTAGATGGTTGCCGACACAAAAGGGTTTGTCACCTAATGCTTTACTAAAAGACTTTAAACACTCATCGACTTTATTCATTTGACGATCTATCCAGGCTTTTGAGCGTTGCGCTTCGGTTCTTCCTGCCCAGTGCTCTTCTAGCCTAGCCAAAATACTTGCATCCAATAAACCGTCTGATAGTGCTTCCCAGGTTTTAACCTCAGCACGCTCGCGACCTGATTGAGGAATTAGTTTCCCCACGGGCGATAATGTATCTAAATATTCAACAATAACTCGGGAATCAAATAGTGCCTCCCCCCCTTCCATCACCAAGCAGGGCACTTTCCCAAGAGGGTTGGACAGCTGAATTGATGTTTCACTGGACCAAACATCGTCAATCAAGAATTCATAATCAAGTTTTTTCTCAGCCATTACGATGCGTACTTTACGTACGTAGGGACTGGCTATCGTTCCAATGAGTTTCATCTTTTATCGTTCATAAGTAGTATTCTTATTTTAGTCCCTTCGTCTTGCGAGAAAACAACAAGCCCCCCTTACTACCCCTAAAATCTAGGTTATGACACAACACCATATTTCTGCTTTATCCCCCCTTGATGGGCGTTATCAATCTAAATTAGCCACCGTTCGCCCGCTTATGAGTGAGGAAGGCTTTTTTAGATGCCGGGTCCAAGTGGAGATTACCTGGTTTATCGCTCTAAGCGACTCAGGGATGCCCGAATTCAAGCCTCTAAGCAAAGAGGCCCGAATTGAAATGAGGCGATGGGCCGAGGAATTTAACACCTCAGATGCACTAGCTATCAAGGACATTGAAAAAACCACGAACCATGACGTGAAAGCTGTCGAGTACTGGCTTAAAAATCAATGTCAAAAAACCACACTCAACGAAAATGTCCGCACCGAGCTATCGCGTGCCAGCGAGTTCATTCATTTTGCCTGTACGAGTGAGGATATCAACAACACGAGTCATGCCCTTCAATTAAACACCCTAAGGGATAAAGTCGTTTTACTTTATTTAGATCAACTCATTGACCAACTAAGAGAGATGGCGCATCGACTCGCTGGACTACCTATGTTGAGTCGCACCCATGGTCAAACGGCAAGCCCTACAACGGTCGGAAAAGAGATTGCAAATATTGTCTCTCGTTTATTGAAAGCGCGATCCAAAATTGCTGAAGTTCAAATTATGGCGAAAATGAATGGGGCAGTTGGAAATTACAACGCTCACCTAGCAGCGTGGCCCGATTTTGATTGGCATTCATTTAGTAAACGCGTGATTGAATCCCCTCTTCATCAGCCAGATCCGATGGGGATTTTTGGGCTAGGTTTGAATCAACAAAATTACACGATCCAAATTGAACCCCACGACTACATGGCCGAATTGTTCGATGCAATCGCTCGTGCTAATACTATTTTGATCGATTGGTCTCGCGACGTTTGGGGCTACGTTTCACTGGGTTACTTCAAACAAAAACTTAAAGCCGGTGAAATTGGTTCATCAACCATGCCTCATAAAGTTAATCCTATAGATTTCGAAAATGCTGAGGGTAATTTAGGGCTCTCAAATGCTTTATTAAATCACTTGAGTGCAAAACTTCCGATTAGTCGCTGGCAGCGTGATTTAACTGACTCTACGGTACTAAGAAATATGGGGGTTGCAATTGGTTATGCTGTACTCGCGTACCAATCTTTGTTAGCCGGGCAAGCTAAGCTAGAGGTAAATCCAGAGGCAATCGCAAAAGATTTAGACAATGCTTGGGAGGTTCTAGCAGAGCCCATTCAAACCGTAATGCGCCGGTTTGGCCTTGAAGGAGCGTATGAACAACTAAAGGAGGCTACTAGAGGCAAGGTGGTAGGACCGTCCGATCTCCACCCCTTAATTAAAAACCTCAACATACCTACTGCAGAAAAGGAACGCCTCTTAAAGCTTACCCCTGCTCAGTACACTGGCCTTGCAGAATCATTGGCTCGTCTCATCTAACTTAAACATTTAAATTAATTTAGAAATTCTTTTTTCGTACCAGCCTCAGCGGCTCGCTCTGAATAGCGATTAAACCGCCAAGCGGTACCATCATGGGTAATTCTTTTCCAGACCATTCTCTTTTGTGGGGCAGTTAATTCGGTCCATTTTTGAACCTCCTCAAAAGTACGCCCACACCCTTTGCAATACGGATCCCCCTGACTGGTAGAGCAAATTGCAATACAGGGGGTGTCCGGTGTGCTGTCGTACCAATCCATCCAAGCATCATATGCCGTGCTTGGAAATCCATTCACAGCCACCTCCTCCTCTTTGAAATAAACCATGAGGGCATATACTTTGGCCAGTGCGCGTAGTTCCTTAGAAAGAGTAATTCCGTCAATAGATGGGGTTCGTTCCCTCCAATAATTAATTGCAGCCTCTATGTCTGTTATGTGAATAGCTATCATTGGTTTAGTTGTTTACTTTCTTTTAATCCTAACAACTATTTATAGAGCATGAATAGTTGTCCTTAAATTGACCTTATAGAGTACATACAGCTTAATAAATTTAAGCTAATATCAGCACATGATCAAAATATTTATTAAATGGATTCTAAGTGCTGCCGCCCTTCTCACTCTGTCTAGCTTTGATCAGGGCATAATTGTTAATGGTTTTGGTTCAGCTTTAACGGCCGCATTAATGATCGGGCTATTGAACTTAATTGTCCGTCCTGTTTTGTTGATTCTTACACTTCCGGTTACTATTTTGTCGATGGGGCTTTTTCTGTTTGTCATAAATGCTGTTGTGTTTTGGATGGCCTCATCCTTTTTGGATGGTTTTGAGGTTATCGGATTTGGCAACGCACTTTTAGGATCAATTTTGTATTCTAGCCTTGGCATAGTGATCGACTCAGCGCTCGAGCGCTTGTTCCCTCCTCGCAGCCTCTAAGTTTCTTAACCTTACATCTACGATAGATGCTTCGAACTGAGCGGTTGCATCCAGACCATTTTGTCTCGCTGTTTGGCGCGTAAGGTCTTGTGCAGCTTTAAGTCGGTCCACAGCAGATGCGAAGTCCCAATGAGCAGCTTGCGCCTCTGCATCTGCTCGTATTCCGCCAATGGTATTGCCAGCGTTTATTAATGCCACGGACATCAACTCCCAAGCCAATGCATCTCTTGGGTTCTCTGCCAACCAAAGTTGGAGGCTATCTGTTACGAGTTTAGCTTGATCCAATTTATGCGTAGCGTTTCTGTATTGATTAAGCACTAATATCTGAGCACGAGTTTTTGGCAAGCTCTTAATGAGACCCACTGCCAAATCAGGATTGCCCCTCGCCGCTTCATACTCTGCCCTCAAGAACACAAGCAATTTTTGCGCTATTGGATCTTTAGCCACCAAGGGCGCAATTTCCTGTAAATGTTTTTCTGCAAGTCCCCAGTTTTTTAAATGAATATCGGCCAACGCCCCTGCGTATAACGTAGACAACCACAAAGGAGGGTTGCTTTTAAGTGAGCTGAAGTTTGTTAATCCAGATGAGTTGGGTCCATTCGCCTGCACACTAAACGAATGCTGCTCATCGGGCTCTGGATTCACGAGTACTCTGGCCCTTGCTGCGATCATCGCATGTTCAAGCGTCATCGGTCTTGAGAGCATAAGATTGTTAAGTGGCATTCGCCCCTGCATATCTGCAATCCGCTCTGTCGTTAGGGGATGGCTTCTAAGGTAAGGAAACCCTCCGTTATCATTCAGTCTTGAGGCTTGCTCTAGTTTTTGAAACATCGTTACAAATCCAATAGGATCATATCCCGATTGCTCCATAACGGAGAATCCCACCCGGTCAGCCTCACGCTCCATATCTCTCGAAAAATTGAGCTGCGTTTGGATTGCTCCGGCTTGTCCACCCATAATCATTGCACCCGCAGCATTTGGACTTCTGCTGGCGGCAATCAAACCCAGTAGCATTGTTCCCAAAAAAAGTGGTGTTTGTTGACTTTGCTTTGTCATCATTCGAGCAATATGCCTTTGCGAAATATGACTCAGCTCATGCCCCAAAACTGAAGCCAATTCATCCCGGTTAGAGACCGTTGAGATTAACCCCAAATGGACTCCCATAAAGCCACCAGGCAACGCAAAAGCATTAACACTCTTGTCCCGAATTAGTAGCACCTCCCAGGAAAATCTATCGTTTAATTCTTGGTTTAAATACCCTTTGCTTAATGAGGTTTCTCTCAAATTTTGCCAAATGGTTTCAACATAATCTACCAAAACGGGATCGTTAACATAATCAGGATCGCGCACAATCTCCCTTGTCACTGATTGACCTATTTTGAGCTCTTGCCCAAGTGTCATCTCAGTGTTCTCGCCTAAACTAGGTAGCCTTCCTGATGCGTATTGCGCATTGAGCGTTACACTATTCATCAAGAGAAAAATTCCGGCAACAAGCGGACCTTGTCTTTGATTAAAGATCCATCTTTTAATGCCAATTGAGGACTGAGTTTTCTTCATTTCCGTTGCATATTAACCTAATTTTTTATTACCACCCTAATGACGTCTTTTACTCACTTCAACGCTCAAGGCGATGCCCACATGGTAGACGTTTCGGGAAAAGAACCTACCCACCGCGTCGCAGTTGCAAAGGGCACAATTTCCATGAGCCCAGCCACTTTTGAGATGATCTCAGTTGGAGGCTCCAAAAAGGGGGACGTTTTAGGCATTGCCCGTATCGCAGGCATTCAGGGTTCTAAGCGTACCAGCGAGTTAATTCCTTTATGCCATCCTATTGCACTTACGCATGTGAGTGTTTTATTTGAGCTAGATTCAGTAGGATGTCAAATTATATGCACTGCAACTGCTGAAACTACTGGTCCAACTGGGGTTGAAATGGAAGCACTTACAGCAGTACAAGTCGCACTTCTAACTATTTATGATATGTGCAAAGCTGTGGACCGAGCAATGTGTATGAATAACATTCACCTATCAGAAAAACGTGGTGGCAAATCAGGGCACTACGTTGCACCTAAGCTTTAAAGGTTATAAAAATAACATTAACGGCAATCGGGCGTAAGCCACTCTTCACTGAATCCTGGTCTTGAAATTCCCGCTGAAAGTGGTCCGTAAATTTGAGACTCGTCAGGTATGTCAGCCTCTCTTACAACACATAGCCAATCTAACCCCCCCTCATTAACTTGTCTGACTAGTGAAGTTTGAGATTCGGCCTTACTCTGCGTTACTTTGAGGGGAAACCAAATTAATGTTGCCGGCTGCTTAAGAGACCAGACTGTCACAACAACTGCCGCACTGGAAGGGTCTACTGAAACACTCCATGAATGGTTTTCTCCAAACTTGGGGGTATATCCCTTTGCCCAATTTTTTGGCGATTCGTCCGTGTTGCTTTTTACGTTTTGCAACACAGCCTGTCTTGCCTGCCCCGCCTCAGCAAGTGCTTCTTTTATGTAGTGCGTAGATTGGTGTTTTAAATATGCCGAAGTGGCGACCGTCAATACAACACCTAGCAACCCTAAAATTGCCATTATTTGTATGAGCGTAAAGCCACGTTGAAACGATTTTAAAGGGGTGGCTTTAATTATTAGATTAGTCATTATCCTAAATGGCCTTTATGGGCCTTACACAAGATATGACTAACTCCTCTATTTATAAGGAGTTAGTCAATTGCTTTTATAGCATCGCTTTTAAGAGCTTAGCCATCTCGGAAGGATTGCGTGTTATCTTAAACCCGCATTCTTCCATGATACTTAGTTTGGCATCAGCGGTGTCTTCGCCACCAGAGATGAGTGCACCAGCATGTCCCATTCGTTTGCCGGCTGGAGCTGTTACGCCAGCAATAAATCCGACAATGGGTTTTTTCATATTTGCCTTACACCAACGAGCGGCTTCCGCCTCGTCGGGACCACCAATTTCACCAATCATGATGACGGCATCTGTATCGGGATCATCGTTAAAAGCCTTCATAACGTCGATATGCTTGAGGCCATTGATAGGATCCCCACCGATACCCACTGCACTTGATTGCCCAAGACCAATTTCCGTAAGTTGAGCCACCGCTTCGTACGTTAGAGTGCCGGAGCGGGAAACCACTCCGATTCGTCCTTTGCGGTGTATGTGGCCAGGCATGATGCCAATTTTAATTTCATCTGGCGTAATGAGTCCTGGGCAATTTGGACCTAGAAGTAATGTTCTCTTGCCTCCAGCGGCCTCTTTTGCTTTCATTTTGTTGCGCACTTCAAGCATATCTCGAACTGGAATACCCTCTGTTATGCATATGGCGAAATCCAAATCAGCCTCCACAGCCTCCCAAATCGCAGCGGCAGCTCCAGCTGGGGGGACGTAAATAACAGATACAGTTGCCCCCGTTTGATGGGCCGCTTCTTTAACAGTTGCGTAAATAGGAATATTGAAAATAGATTCGCCCGCTTTTTTAGGATTCACTCCGGCAACAAAGCAGTTTTTGCCGTTTGCATACTCTTGGCATTTTTCAGTGTGGAATTGACCCGTTTTGCCCGTAATACCTTGTGTAATAACTTTTGTATTTTTATTGATGTAAATTGACATACTATTTTTTCCTTTGGGTCAGTTCAATGCGGCAACGACCTTTTGAGCCGCTTCTGCCATCGTATCTGCACTGATAATTGGTAAGCCTGAATCAGCAAGCATTTTTTTGCCCAAATCTTCGTTTGTGCCTTTCATGCGAACCACAAGTGGTACGCTCAAATTAACCGCCTTACAGGCCGTAATTACGCCATTTGCGATCGTGTCGCACTTCATAATTCCGCCAAAGATATTCACTAAAATTGCTTTGACCTTTGGGTTCTTCAACATAATCTTGAATGCCTCGGTCACCTTCTCTGGTGTTGCTCCACCCCCGACATCCAAGAAGTTAGCTGGCTCAGCTCCAAACAGTTTAATCGTATCCATTGTCGCCATTGCGAGACCCGCACCATTGACTAGGCAGCCAATGTTGCCATCTAAACTAATATAAGCCAGATCGAATTTAGAGGCCTCAATTTCTGCAGGATCTTCTTCGTCTAAATCACGGAATGCAACAATTTCTGGATGACGGAATAGGGCATTAGGATCAAAATTAAATTTAGCATCCAACGCCTTGATTCCCCCGTTACCCTCAAGTATCAGGGGGTTTATTTCAGCAAGTGATGCATCTGTATTTTGATAGCATTCATATAGTTTTTTGAATACATCCACGGCTTGTTCCGTTGAACCCGCGGGAACACCAATGCTCTTGGCAACAGAATTAGCTTGATCCGTAGTGAGTCCGGCCAAAGGGTCGATAAATACTTTTACTATTTTCTCTGGTGTGCTGTGTGCTACCTCTTCAATATCCATTCCACCTTCTGACGAGGCCATGAGGGCGACTTTTTGAGAAGCTCGGTCTGTCACTAGCGAAACGTAGTATTCTTTTTTAATATCAGCACCATCCTCTATGAGAAGACGCCTAACTTTTTGACCCATCGGGCCGGTTTGATGTGTAATAAGTTGCATACCCAATATTTCAGTGGCAAGTTTTTTCACCTCTTCTATAGAGCGTGCTAGCTTGACCCCTCCGCCCTTACCCCTGCCACCTGCGTGGATTTGGGCCTTAACAACCCATACAGGGCCGCCAAGTTTTTGCGCTGCCTCTACGGCCTCTTGAACTGTAAACGCAGGTATTCCACGCGGAACTGGAACGCCAAAGTTACGCAAGATTTCCTTGCCTTGGTACTCATGTATCTTCATAATAGTGTTAAATCAATGTTAATGACTAGGGATCGCGGAGCGACAATTACCATGTCTTGAGACTTTACCGAGTTGAAATGTATCATGGTGCGACTCACAATTCTTTGATCTACCTCAGTTTTTAGACATTTTTCAGCCACATCTCCCCTTATTGCACCAAAAAACTGCTACTTTAGAAAGCTATACCTAAAATGCCCAAAGTATTTATTGACGGCGAAGCCGGCACGACTGGTTTACAGATCCGGGATCGGCTCAAAGCTCTGCCAACCATTGAGGTAGTGTCCATCGCACCAGAGCTTCGTAAAGACATGTCAGCCAAACAGCAGATCATGCAAGAAGTAGATCTGGTTATTTTATGCTTGCATGACGACGCTGCCAAAGAATCTGTGTCCTTAATTGATTCGCTCAAAGGAAGCAAGCCTAAGCTCTTAGATGCATCCTCTGCACATAGGACCCACCCTGATTGGGTATACGGTTTCCCAGAGCTAACCAGCGCTCAGTCTGCTTTAATTACTAATAGTCCAAAAGTCTCTAATCCCGGTTGCTACGCTACTGGAGCTATCGCATTGATTAACCCGTTAATTAAATGCGGTTTATTAACCCCATCAACCCCTTTATGTTTACCCAGTGTGAGCGGCTACTCCGGGGGGGGGCGATCCATGATTGAGGAGTTTGAAGCATCCCCTACGTCGCGCTTTGAGGCCTATGCGCTAGGACTCACACACAAGCACTTACCAGAAATCATAAAATACGGCGGGCTTAATTTAGCTCCTATCTTCGTTCCTTCTGTGGCTAATTTTGCGCAAGGAATGTTAGTGCAGTTACCCCTGCACTTAGATCAACTCCCTGGTTCACCAAGCGCCCGTGATATTTTTGATGCGCTTCATGCTCACTACGCCTCGATATGCTCCACCAATAATCCCACAATTAGTGTTCTTTGGGGTGACGCCGCAACTAAGTTAAGTGCGACTGCATTAGCTGGTTCTGACCTACTAGCTATTCATGTTTTTAGCAACTTAGAGAAACGTCAGGCTGTTCTTTTCGCTCAATTCGATAATCTGGGTAAAGGCGCAAGTGGGGCGGCTGTACAAAATTTAAAACTAATGCTCGACCTTACGCCTTTATCAGCAGAGCTAATCGTCTGACCCTATGAACCCTGCATAGTCCTCTTCATTATCAGCAACCATCCTTTGTTCAGTGCCATCTCGCAATTGCACTTCGCTTAGTACCTTAATCACAATTGAGGGCGCAAATCCTCTGGACATTAAAAACCGTTGCTGCCTAGCTTTATCGGAAGGGGTCTGTGCTGGGGTTTTAAATTTTTTAGCCCAAACAGCCCTTGCCCGCTCCCCCTCTGTCTCCTTCAACTCTCTAACAGCGCTTGCGACCGCTTCAGTTGCGAGACCCTTCTCCTGCAATTCACGTGCGACCCTGGCATAACCTAACTTCGGTGATCTTCGGTAAACGATGGATTCAAGGACGCGTTGTTCATTGATAAACCCCTTTACAAGAAGCCACTCCAATACCTGCCCCAATTCTTCTTCACTCTGGGCGTGAGGCTTGAGTTTTTGGGCTAACTCATGTTTTGAATGCTCCCGATTCGAGAGCAACCTCAGGGCCCGTCCCTTTAATGACGGGCCCATCACCTAGTTTCCAAATTGTTGAGCACTACAAATACCTCTAGGAATTAGCCTTACGCGTTTAATGCTTCCGCATCTTTAGCACTCGCACTTGCTAGCGCTTCTGAGGCATCTTTTGCTGCTTTAGCCTTTGCTGCTCGCCCTTTAGGCTCTTTTATTTCCTTAGCGTGCGGCGTTGCAACATCGTTAGACTCATCATGATCGCTCAAGCCTATCAGTGGTTCTAGTAAAAGAGGCACGCCTAGGGATTCCCTTACCTTGTTCTCTATTTCGAAAGCAAGCTCTGGATTTTCTCGCAAAAATTCTCGGGCGTTATCTCTGCCTTGCCCAATTTTTTCACCGTTGTATGCGTACCATGCCCCTGATTTTTCGACAATTCGGGCAACGACACCTAAATCAATAATTTCGCCGTGACGGCTAATTCCCTCGCCGAACAAAATATCGAACTCAGCAGTTTTAAATGGTGGCGCCACTTTGTTCTTCACGACCTTAACTTTTGTCTCGTTACCTACGGCATCTTCTCCCCTCTTTATCGTTCCAGTACGCCTAATATCCAAGCGCACTGATGCATAAAACTTCAACGCATTACCCCCTGTTGTCGTCTCGGGACTACCAAACATCACACCAATTTTCATACGAATTTGATTAATGAAAATAACCGTGCAATTGGTCTTTTTAATACTTGCTGTGAGCTTTCTCAAAGCTTGACTCATCAAACGCGCTTGCAAACCTGGCAACGAATCTCCCATTTCACCTTCGATTTCTGCTCGCGGAGTTAGTGCAGCAACAGAGTCAACGACTACTAAATCAACCGCTCCTGAACGCACTAAACTATCCACAATTTCCAGGGCTTGCTCGCCAGTATCCGGCTGACTAATTAATAATTCTTGTAAGTTAACGCCTAGCTTTTGTGCATACTGAACATCTAGTGCGTGTTCAGCGTCCACAAATGCGCAGGTTCCGGCTTGTCTTTGCATCTCAGCGATGACTTGCAAAGTTAACGTTGTCTTACCAGATGACTCTGGTCCGTATATTTCAATGACGCGGCCTCTGGGTAAGCCTCCCACGCCAAGCGCCACATCCAGACCCAACGATCCTGTCGACACAACTTGAATGTCCTCAATCACTTCCCCCTCGCCGAGTCGCATGATTGTCCCTTTTCCAAATTGTTTCTCAATTTGAGCCAAGGCCGCCTGTAGCGCCTTCCCCTTTTCTCCCGTTGGAGCGGCGCCCTTTGTTGCTGATTCCATGATGTTTCCTTTGAGTTAATGAGTATTCGGGAGGCCCTTAAGACTGTATATTTAGACAGACTGGATGCCTAGGCAGTACTTTAACTCAATTTATACCAACGAATCAAAGATTTTTTAGTCAATTTACTTTACTATATTAGGTATGAAGCAAAGTCACAGGCACCAAGATTGGCGACAAATACATCTAGGTAGATTACTTGGAGAGGCAATGCGTCGCTTTGACGAACGGGTCTTATATCTCATGTCGCATGACACTGAAGTCCCCCTTGCACTTTCGAATTTAGCGGCCCGAGAAAAAATCAGCGCAGCACACATACATATTACGCGTCACCTTGCAATCGAAGGCTCTCGGTTGACAGATTTAGCACAAAGCGCTGGAGTCACAAAGCAAGGCATGGGGGAGTTAGTCAACCAATGCGTAGCCTGGGGACTGGTAGAGCGAACTGAGGATCCGAGTGATTCTCGCGCAAAGATTATCCGATTTACTGATACTGGATTAGCCTGGTTGAATGCCTTTGAACGAGCAATACGCACCACTGAAAGCGAGTTCCACGCGGAAGTGGGCAATGAAGTCGCAACCGTTACGGAACTCGCGCTTGAGGTTTACACCCAGGATCTCGCCACCAACGCTAGTAATTATGCTTAGCGCTTGTGGTTCTTTATTTTGCAGAGGAGGTAGAGGGCTCCTGAGAGGTCGCGTCGATGACAGGCAAGCCTTTAGTTTCCGCGCTCTTAATCAAGCGAATAGCATCTGAATTGATTTCCTCCAGTGCGCGAACAGGCTGCTGCGCGGGTTTAGGTCCTCCCATAGCCTCTTGTAGTAAACCACTTGTCCAACCCCATATGAGAAGGTTGCTAACAATACAAATTAAAAGCCAAAATAAATTTAATTTCTTCATCGGTGCAACCGCAATCTAAACAAAGGGCTATCAGCCCATTCCCACCAAACTCACTTCATCGCTAGCCACGATTGAAACCCCTGAATGCGTCTGAATAATCAGTTCCCCCCGGGGATTCACACCGCAAGCGCGACCGACCACCCCGTTACTCATACTCACTTGCTGCCCCAAAAGAATATCGCAAGAAGCGTATTCACTCACAAACGCCGCAAAACCGGCGCCTTCAAAACGAAGTACATTTTGAACAATATACGGGACGACTTTTAACAAAATAGATCCCGCAGTGGAATGCGGCTCAATTTCACACAACCCCACCGCAACTCTTTTCAAATCGACTCCGGTTGGAGCCACTAAATTTATTCCCACACCAATTACGCAGTAGCGCTCACATTCTGGACTGTGATTTGGATTTGAAGTAAGAGTTGATTCAATCAAAATACCCCCAAGTTTTCGGGCGCTACTCACAGGACCAACCCAAAGATCATTAGGCCATTTGAGTGCAATCCCGTATTGCCGCAAAGGATCTAGGGCATTCAAAATTCCAAGTCCAACTGCCAATGAAAATCCACTCCAGTCTGGAGCGGATACATTGAGCCCTATTGAAAAGGTTAATGACTCTCCTGGACGCGCGATCCAAGTCCTACCTAATCGCCCCTTTCCCGCCGTTTGTTCCTCCGCAATCAACAATAATGGTCCAGTTATTCCATCCTTTGAGCGCCTCATCAATTCGGTATTTGTTGAATCAATTGAGGGCAAAACTTGCGCCCTAAAAGCCGGTATCAAAGGCTCAATTGCTAGATACAACTCTTCAATGGGCCAATTCATAAGCTATCATTTTTTATTTTTGGGCGATAGCAAGGTGCCACGACAATTCTTTGCGCCACACCAACACGGATATTGTTTTTTCAATTTTTTCGTATAAGGCTCGTCTATAGTCAGTCCATAATCATATGTGAGCTCATCTCCAACTTTAATTTTTTTAATGGATTTGATAAAAACCTCATCTCCAATTTCATCCGCCTCGCAATTGGGCGCACAAGAATGATTAATCCAGCGTGATGAGTTGCCACCGTGAAGTGCATCTATGACGTGTTTGTCGTTTATATGAAAATAAAACGTATGATTGGGGTCTTTTGGATTGTGTGGATGTCTGCGCTCCGCCGTCTTCCAGGTAATAATCTCCCCCACATACTGAATAATTACATCCCCTTTTGGGATTTCTTGAACGGCAAAGACCCCTTTGCCGTGCACACCTGAGCGTCTGACTTGGATTCGTCGACCTGATAATTTTCCGGCCTCTTTTTTGATCACCATAAAAACTCGTTAAGATTAGACATGCACAATACATCACAATTGCGAGCAATAATCTTGCATTGTAGGATCAACATCGTGACTAAACCAGATGTAAGATCCTTAAATCTGAAATTCAATTTGAGGAATGTAAACGAATGAGTAAGACTTTGGTTATTGCCGAAAAGCCCTCTGTTGCTCAAGACATTGTCAAAGCTTTAACGCCGCAAACTGGCAAATTTGAAAAGCACGACGATCATTTTGAAAACGATCGATACGTTGTCACTAGCGCTGTCGGTCACCTGCTAGAAATTCAAGCTCCTGAGGATTTTGAAGTTAAACGGGGCAAATGGAGCTTTGCAAACCTACCGGTTATTCCTCCTTATTTCGATTTAAAACCTGTCGAGAGAACCAAGTCACGCCTAAATGCCGTTGTTAAATTGGCTAAACGCAAGGATATTACCAACTTAGTGAATGCCTGCGACGCAGGAAGAGAAGGCGAATTGATCTTTCGTTTAATAGAACAATTTGCTGGAGGTAAAAAAACTCTAGATAAATCCGTTTCTCGTCTATGGCTTCAAAGTATGACGCCCCAGGCTATTCGAGACGGGTTCGATAAATTGCGTACCAACCAACAAATGCAAGGGCTTGCGGATGCTGCCCGCTGCCGCTCAGAGGCCGATTGGCTCGTTGGCATTAACGGTACGCGCGCATTCACTGCATTTAACTCAAGAGATGGTGGGTTTTTTCTAACGACTGTAGGACGAGTTCAAACGCCCACTCTTAGTGTCGTGGTTGAGAGAGAAGAGCTTATAAGGAAGTTTGTTAGCCGTGACTTTTGGGAAATCCACGGCTCCTTCAAAGCAAAGGCTGGTTCGTACACGGGCAAGTGGTTCTCACCTGATCATAAAAAGGATGAAAGCGACTCTGAGAAAAAAGCTGACCGGGTTTGGAGCGAAGCTGCAGCGTTAAAGATCTCAACGCATTTGCAAGGTAAGACTGCGAGTGTTACAGAGGAAAGCTCGCCCTCAAACAAAGGAAGTCCAGGACTTTTCGATTTAACATCCCTTCAGCGAGAGGCAAATGGTCGTTTTGGTTTTTCTGCCAAGACTACGCTTGCGCTGGCACAAAGCCTCTACGAAAGACACAAAGCCTTAACCTACCCAAGGACTGATTCAAGACATTTACCAGAGGATTATTTGCCAACAGTACACTCAACATTTGAGATGATTGCAAATAGTGCCATGTCGCACTTGGCCCCATTTGCAAAAATTGCAATAGATAAGAAGTACATCAAACCCTCCAAAAAAGTTTTTGACAATGCAAAGGTCAGTGATCACTTTGCAATCATTCCAACATTAGAGGCTCCCAGTGGCTTATCTGAAGCAGAGCAAAAACTTTATGACTTAGTGGTGAGAAGGTTTTTAGGCGCCTTCTATCCTCCAGCAGAGTTTCTAATCACTACACGCATTAGTAAAGTTGAGCACGAAGGTGCCCTCCATCACTTCAAAACCGAAGGAAAAATACTTGTAAATCCCGGATGGCAGGCGATTTTTGGAAAAGAAGCACAAGATGAGGATGACAAAGAAGCTGGGCTTGTTGTACTTCAAGCAAATGAAAAGCCTTTAGTTGAAAGTGTCGATCCTAAACCTCTAAAAACCAGACCACCTGCTCGGTATACAGAGGCAACACTCCTGGGAGCCATGGAAGGCGCAGGAAAATTAGTGGAGGATGAAGACCTTCGGGAAGCTATGATGGAGAAAGGGCTGGGCACGCCGGCTACTCGTGCGGCTATTATCGAGGGCTTGTTAAACGAAAAGTACATCATTCGAGATGCGCGCGAGCTTATTCCTACAGCTAAAGCGTTTCAATTGATGACCCTTTTAAGAGGGCTGGGTGTAGAGGAACTCTCTCACCCCGCGCTTACTGGCGAGTGGGAACATAAATTGGCGATGATTGAGCAAGGCAAGCTCTCTCGTGAACACTTTATGAAAGAGATTGCTGAGATGACTCAGCACATTGTCAAAAAGGCAAAAGAGTACGATCGGGATACGATACCCGGTGACTACGCAACGCTTGACACTCCCTGTCCCAATTGCGGAGGAGTCGTTAAAGAAAATTACAGAAGATACAGTTGTTGCGGCAAAACCGGTGAAGCAGATGGATGTGGATTTTCCTTTGGAAAAACCCCGGGAGGTCGTACCTTTGAGTCAAATGAAGTAGAAGTGTTTATTAAAAATAAAAAAATAGGGCCCCTCGAAGGTTTTCGCTCAAAAGCAGGGTGGCCTTTCACTGCTGAAATTGCTTTGAAATTCAACGAAGAAGAAAAAAATTGGAAGCTTGAGTTTGATTTTGGAGAAGATAAAAACGCCGAAACGGGTGAAATAGTTGATTTTGGTGATGTCGAATCCTTAGGTTCTTGCCCTAAATGTAACTCCGCAGTTTACGAGCGGGGCAGCAACTATGTATGCTCTAAAAGCGTCCCTACACTTGAACAACCCACTCCAAGTTGTGACTTTAAAAGTGGCAAAATTGTGTTGCAACAGCCTATCGATTTAGACCAATTCCGCAAACTGCTAACTACTGGCAAAACAGATCTCCTGGACAAGTTTGTTTCAATGCGGACTAGGAGGGCTTTTAAAGCCTACCTTGCATGGGATCCTGAGGCTGGAAAAGTTAGTTTTGCGTTTGAACCTAGAAACAGTAAATACCCTCCGCGCAAACAAAGCGCATCTCGCATTGCTGCCGATGGTACTCAATCCAAGCCAGCGGCGAAAGGCGCCAAAGCAACTAAAAGCAAAGCAACTGTCAAATCCACAAAAGTAAAGACTCCTCGCAAAACGAGCGCCGGATCAGTTCCTAGTGCAGAGTTAGCAGCCGTGATCGGACCAGAGGCTGTTGCAAGAACTGAAGTGATTAAAAAACTGTGGGATTACATCAAGCAGCACCAACTGCAGGACCCTGCGAATAAACGCAATATTATTGCAGACAGCAAATTAAAGGCCGTTTTTGGAAAAGATTCTGCAACAATGTTTGAGTTAGCAGGAATTGTGGGCAAACATTTGGTGACAGTCGTTAAATCTTAGGCCTTTAATTTATTGCCCGGTCAGGCATACAATCTAAGGTTTGCTGTCCTGGAATGATCTCTGGCTCTGCCCTTTATCATATCCCTATATGTTTTTATATTTTTAGGCTGTTTTAGCCTTTCTAGGAGTTCAATTTGTTAATTTCTTCTGCCTACGCCCAAACTGCCCCTGCTGCGACACCTGCCAGTGGCGACCTAAGCTCTTCTTTGATGAGCATGCTCCCTTTACTGCTGATGTTTGTTGTGCTTTATTTTGTAATGATTCGTCCGCAAATGAAGCGTCAAAAAGAACACAAAACAATGTTGGACTCGCTCGCCAAGGGGGATGAGGTTGCAACCTCTGGGGGACTACTAGGCAAAGTAACCCAACTCTCAGAGCAACAAATGAGCTTAGAAATTGCTACTGGCATTGTTGTTCAAATGCAAAGAAGTGCTGTTATCCAAGTATTACCCAAGGGCTCATTGAAGTAAAAATAGCTGAACTGCTTGCTGTTTGGTCATGTATGCGTGAAAAAGAATCGCATCACAACTGAGACAGTTAGCCTTCAGGCCTATAAATTTCAAATGGGATACTCGGTTTTAACAGAAATCTCTGGACAACATCTTCACAAAGTATCTAAATACTCAATGGGTTGAAATTTAACTTTTCAAATTCTTCGACAGTGGGTTTCAAACTTTAAACCCGCAGCATTTAAATATACAAATAATTGACATGAACCGATATCCCCTTTGGAAATACATCGTTATATTAGCCGCTTTAGTGGTGGGTAGTTTGTACACGCTTCCTAATTTTTTTGGGGAATCGCCCGCTGTTCAAATCTCCGCAGCAAAGTCGATTTTTATTGTGGACTCAGCCGTTCTCTCTAAAGTCCAAGACGCGCTGGGTAAGGCTTCCCTCTCTCCTTCGTCGACAAGTCTAGATGTAGGTCGCTCTCTAAAAGTTGGATTCGATCGGACAGAAGATCAATTGCGCGCCAAAGAATTAATCCAAAAAGCGATCAATACTGACCTTGAACATCCTTCTTATATTGTTGCCCTAAATCTAATCCCCCGATCACCGACTTGGCTATCAAACTTACACGCCGATCCGATGTACCTTGGCCTGGACTTGCGCGGCGGTGTGCACTTCATGCTGCAAGTTGACATGCTTGCCGCCCTAACTAAGCGAGCGGACTCACTTGCTGGCGACATTAGAATTCAACTGCGTGAAAAAAATATTAGACACAGCGGAATATCTCGAGACGGCCAGGCTATTGACATCATTTTTAAGGACAAAGATACCCTTGATCTTGCGGCGGGGCTAATCAAGGACCAATTTGCAGAACTGCAAACCTCAGTAGCTTCACAAAATGGTGAGCTCAAACTGCATGCAATTTTGTTGCCTCAATCTGCAAAAAAAATTCAAGAACAGGCGCTTAAACAAAACATCACCACACTCCACAACCGAATCAATGAACTGGGCGTATCTGAACCAGTCATCCAGCAACAAGGAGTGGACCGTATCGTCGTCCAATTACCAGGAGTTCAAGACACGGCCAAAGCAAAAGATATATTAGGCAGAACAGCTACTTTAGAGGTACGTTTGGTTGACGAGAGCGCAGAAGCACGCAGTGCAGAATTGAGCAATGGTTTGGTTCCCTTTGGCAGTGAGCGCTTTAGTGATAGAAGTGGCCAAGCCGTTGTTGTCAAAAAACAAGTTTTATTGACCGGCGAAAATTTAACGGATGCTCAGCCTGGTTTTGATAATCAAACGCAGGAGGCTGCTGTTCATCTTACCCTTGACGCCAAAGGGGCAAGAATATTTAGGGATGTAACCCGCGAGAATGTTGGTAAAAGAATGGCTATTTTGCTATTTGAAAAAGGCAAGGGAGAAGTTGTAACTGCACCAGTCATTCGATCTGAAATCGGTGGGGGTCGCGTACAAATCTCTGGCCACATGAACACAGTAGAGGCTAACGATACCGCTCTTTTGCTAAGGGCTGGCTCACTAGCTGCTCCGATGGAAATTATTGAGGAAAGAACCATCGGGCCCAGCCTAGGCGCAGAAAATATAGCGAAAGGCTTTGACAGTGTGACATGGGGCTTTGTGGCAGTCGCCGGTTTTATGTGCCTCTATTACATGTTGTTTGGTGTTTTCTCTAGCATTGCTTTAGCCGTGAATTTACTTTTACTGGTGGCAATCTTGTCAATGCTCCAAGCCACACTCACACTACCTGGTATGGCAGCAATGGCCCTTGTTTTAGGTATGGCTATTGACGCCAATGTTTTAATCAACGAGAGAGTTAGAGAAGAATTACGCAACGGGGCTGCGCCGCAAACCGCCATCACAAATGGCTATGAACGCGCTTGGTCTACTATTTTAGACTCCAACGTAACAACACTCATTGCCGGACTCGCATTACTTGCTTTTGGGTCGGGCCCTGTCAGAGGTTTTGCCGTTGTTCACTGTCTGGGCATCATGACAAGTATGTTTTCTGCTGTATTTTTCTCGCGTGGCCTAGTTAACCTTTGGTATGGGCACGTTCAACGATTGCAAAAAGTGTCCATTGGCACAGTATGGCGCCCTAGCTCTACCCAAACTAATAATTCAACTGATTTGAAATAAAGGGGACTTGAACATGGAATTTTTTAAGCTTCGTCGCGATATCCCGTTCATGCGCCATGCCTTGGCTTTCAATGCGGTTTCATTTGTTACTTTTTTAGCCGCTATTTTTTTCCTGTTTAGTAAAGGGTTGCATCTTTCGGTTGAGTTTACGGGTGGAACTCTGGTCGAAGTCCATTTCGCTCACAGTGTTGACTTGGACGAACTGCGCACTCAAATTAATTCGCTAGGGTACAGTGACGTTCAGGTTCAAAACTTTGGTTCAACGCAAGACGTACTCATCAGAATGCCTGTACTGAAAAGCATCACCTCCGGCGAACAAAGTACTCAAGTCATGGATAAGCTTAGGCAAGTTGATTCAAATGCCGCACTAAGACGAAGTGAGTTTGTTGGGCCTCAAGTTGGAGATGAATTAACGATAGACGGATTAAAAGCCTTGGCCTGTGTTGTCGTTGGAATCATGATATATCTAGCTATTCGCTTTGAATGGAAATACGCCGTAGCAGGAATTGTTGCCAACCTTCACGATGTGATTATTATTTTGGGCTTCTTCGCAGCATTTCAATGGGAGTTCTCTCTACCCGTTTTAGCTGCTGTTTTAGCTGTGTTAGGTTACTCGGTGAACGAATCTGTGGTTATATTTGACCGTATAAGGGAAAACTTCAAGCGACTTCGCAAGCTTGAGACTATCCACATCATTGATAACGCCATTACTTCCACGATGAGTCGTACGATTATCACTCACGGTTGCACGCAGCTTATGGTGCTGTCAATGCTTTTGTTTGGCGGAGAAACACTCCACTATTTTGCTCTAGCCCTAACAATTGGAATCTTGTTTGGTATCTATTCCTCTGTCTTCGTTGCAGCGGCGCTAGCCATGTGGCTTGGAATTAAAAGAGAAGACTTGATTAAAACCAACGCAAAAGGTGGAGATATTGATCCTAACGATCCAAACTCTGGCGCTGTCGTTTAAGGTTTTTATATTTTCGAGAAGCTTATTTTCTAAGCGAGGACGGGGGGCTCGACTTCTCATTCAGAGCCTTTTTTTAGTGGCAGATCCTGTCTTCATCGTCGCACAACTCATCCAGCACGAGCACATCAGGTTCAATTCCGAAACTCCAATAAACCATTAAGATAATAATCTTAAAATCGTCCAGAGCAACATGCTCGACTGGAGAGGCCATTGAACGCTCTAAAACGATCTCTCTCATCGCACATGGCATGACGCCTGCACTTTCTAAAAACTGTAAAAATCCAAGGCATTCTCCGCCTAAGCGGTTTAATTCGCTCTGAGAGTAAATTCTCAAACTATTGGAGGAAGGCTCCAGCACCAACGGTACTTGTGACTGTGGCACTAATGACGTAGCGCTTGCTTTTGGCGCAATATCAATTATGTCTGCGCTTTTAGATGCGGCATCGAGGCCCTCAAGCCAGTCTAAGGCCTGCTCTATTTCGTCTCCCTCAAAACCGGCGGCACTCAGCCTACGACCCAGCAAGGGGAGCTCTGGACAGGCTTCAGCCTCCCAGTAATGTTCATATACAAAAACAAGAACATCAAACATATGCCCTAATATACCTCTATTTCGAACAAATGAATTGGTATTTGTAAAAAATTAATGCCTTCATTCAAAAAAAGTTTAACAGTTTGATAGTTTAAAATTATAGAGAGTCTTACTTTAAGTTTTTTATATCTCCCAAGACAACATACGTTAAATCAACGAAAATAAGCGGTATGGCATTACTGAATATTCTTTGCTACCCAGATCCTCGCCTGCACACCGTTGCAACGCCAGTCAAAGAGATCGTCAATGAAACTCTAACGCTGATTGAGAACATGATTGAGACGATGTATGAGTCTAACGGCATTGGCCTCGCCGCGACTCAAGTTGATGTTCATCAAAGAATTATTGTTTTAGATGTCTCCGATGAGAGAAATAGCCCAATGGTGCTTATTAATCCGGAGATCATATGGACTCACCCCGATAGAGTTAAAGGAGAAGAAGGATGTTTATCAGTTCCAAACACCTACGACGGAGTGGAGCGGTCCATTGAGGTAAAAGTAAAAGCAATGGGTAAAGCTGGCGAACTGCAAGAGATTCATGCCAAGGAATTACTCGCCGTTTGCATACAGCACGAAATGGACCATCTTCTTGGCAAAGTCTTTGTTGATTACTTATCGCCTTTAAAGCGCAACAGAATTAAAACAAAAATGCTAAAACTTCAGCGTGAAAACAGTCATTGACTCAGCCTTTTAATTCATTGTCCAAAAATCTTAGCTCGCCCCTTCGTGTCGTCTTTGCGGGCACACCCGCATTCGCTAGGGTAGCACTGGAGCTTATTAACAAAGTCGAGCCCCACAATCAACAAGTAGTCGGCGTTCTCACTCAACCTGATCGTCCTGCAGGGCGAGGCTTAAAACTTCATTCATCTGAAGTAAAAAACTACGCTGTCGAGCATGGATTGCCTGTTATACAACCGCGAAGTCTTCGCCTTGACGGTAAATTTCCACAAGATGCTCAGCAAGCACTAGACCAGCTTAAGGCTTGGAGACCCGATGTTATTGTCGTTGCTGCTTATGGTCTGATACTTCCCCAATGGACTCTTGACCTTGCCCCATTTGGTTGCTTAAATATTCACGCCTCTTTACTACCGCGTTGGCGAGGTGCTGCCCCAATTCACAGAGCCATCGAGGCAGGCGACGATATGACCGGTATATGCATTATGCAAATGGACGCGGGCCTTGACACCGGGGGAATTCTAGCCAAGGAGAGCTGTCTGATTCTTCCTACTGATACCACGGACTCTCTTCATGAGCGCCTTGCCAACATTGGGGCTAAACTTTTACTAAGCACCTTGACTCATCTTCCTTCCCTTCAAGTCACTCCTCAGGCCACTGAAGGCGTTAACTATGCTCGGAAGATAGAAAAAACAGAAACATGGATAGACTGGTCTATGAACTCATTTTTTATCGAGCGCAAGATGCGCGCTTTTTCAAGCACACCGGGCTTACAAACTCACACTGCAGGAGAGGTATTTAAAATATGGAGTGGGCAGGCGTTACCAATCCCTCACGCAACTCCTGCAACCGACAGCACTCCGGGCACTATCGTGAAAATCGACCATGAAGGTATCGACGTAATTTGTGGTTCTGGTGTCTTTAGAATTATTCAAATCCAACGCTCTGGCGGTAAGCGAATGCCGATTGAATCTTTCATTTTGGGCAGCTCACTTCAACAGGGGAATAGCTTTGTATCTGGCCCCGCCTCTTGACTGCGTTTGATCCATATTAGCCATCATGTTCTTTATTAAAGAAAACTATTCCCATCCCTCTTTTAAGTTAGGGATTAAAGATATCAGTAGCGCTGCCCCAGGAATTGCTGCTTGGGGTCTGATGATTGGTGTTGCAATGATTCAATCAGGGATGAGTGTTTTCGATTCGATTTTGATGACTTTAATTGTCTTTGCTGGCAGTTCACAGCTCGCAGCCATTCCCCTGCTCGTCGCAGGAGCTCCTATATGGGTAATTTGGGCAACGGCATTTTGTGTGAATCTACGTTTCGTTGTCTTTAGCGCACATCTAAGGGCTTATATGATGGGCTGGCCCAGGTGGCATCGTTTAGTGGCGGCTTACCTAACTGCTGATCTCTCTTATGTCCAATTTGTAAAACGTTTTGAGGCACCCGCTAGCGATCCAATTGGAAAAAGAAGTGAGCAGGCCTATTTGGCGGGTAACTGCTTTCTCAACTGGGCGAGTTGGATGATAGCAAGTCTTTTGGGAATTGCTTTAGCACGGCACATCCCTGCAGATTGGGGACTAGGGTTCGCCGGCGTATTGGCGTTGGTTGGTGTTACATGCTCCCTAGCGGCATCCCCACTAAAGCTCATCTCTTGTTTAATAGGTGGCGTCATGGCAATTGTATTTTTCTCACTCCCCTTAAAATTAAATATTTTGATCGCCATAACCTTTGCTGTAATCTTTTGCCTAGGCATTGAATACCTTCAAGCCAGGTACTTGCGACTTCGCGAGGTTGAAACCTATGAATGATTTTTGGCACATTATCGTGATTTTGGGATTGGCTTTAATCACACTTATCACACGCTCTTTTTTCTTATTCTCTGAGCGACAATGGCAACTCCCGTCTTGGATGCAAAGAGGTCTCCAATTTGCGCCCATCGCCGCCTTATCTGCTGTTATCATTCCTGAAATTTTTATGCTGAATTCACAAATTGCAGCCCCTTGGACAAATCCCCGTGTTTACGCTGCAATTGGAGGAACTCTGTTTTTTATGGCTAGAAAAGGGCAAGGCCAAGTTGTACTGGGCACCATATTGTTTGGAATGTCCATTTATTTGCCACTTCATTTGGGTTTAGGCTGGAATTAGCGTAGCCCATTAAAACATTTATTTACCACTTATGATTGATAAATTTGTCGCTACGGCTGAACAAGCTTTTGCCGATATCAAATCAGGTTCCACCATTATGGTTGGTGGATTCGGGACCGCTGGTATTCCCAACGAACTCATTGAGGGCCTCTTAGGGGTACTTCAAGACTTGGATATACGTGAGCTCACAATTATTAACAACAACGCAGGAAATGGAGAGCGAGGACTCGCCGCCCTTTTAAAAACTGAACGCGTTCAAAAAATTGTTTGCAGTTACCCCAGACAAAGTGATTCTTATGTTTTTGATGCTCTTTATAAATCCGGAAAAATTAAGCTAGAACTTGTCCCTCAAGGCAATTTGGCTGAGCGAATCAGGGCTGCAGGGGCAGGTGTTGGTGCTTTTTTTACACCAACTGGGTACGGTACTGAATTGGCTAAGTATTCGGATGGGTCTCCTAAAGAAACTCGTGAAATCGATGGCCGAATGTATGTTTTAGAGTACCCATTGCATGCGGATTTTGCGTTAATTAAAGCCTATAAGGGAGACCGATGGGGCAATTTAATTTACCGTAAGTCTGCCCGTAACTTTGGGCCTATTATGGCTATGGCCGCTCGGTGTACAGTTGCTTCGGTTTATGAGCGCGTTGAACTTGGGGAGCTTGATCCTGAGTCGATCGTGACCCCTGGTATATTTGTCAACAAACTACTCTGTGTTGCTGAGCCTAGTCATAGAGAACCCTAGATATTAGAAATCCAGGTAAGTACTCAATCTTTTTACTCCTTTAAATCCCTCGCCCTTACATTAGTGACATAGTGAGAACGTCTTTATGAGTTATCAAATCAAAAGCAAAGATGCCATTGCGGCTCGAATTGCGCAAGATATTCCTAATGGGGCTTATGTCAACCTTGGAATTGGTATGCCAGTTTTAGTGGCCAATCACCTCTGCGTTGAGTCCGAGATTTGTTTACACAGTGAAAACGGTATTCTGGGTATGGGGCCTTCTCCCGCAAAGGGCGATGAGGATTATGACCTCATAAATGCGGGGAAACAACCCGTTACGCTTCGTCGCGGTGGGGCCTTCTTTCACCATGCCGATAGTTTCGCAATGATGCGAGCAGGCCATCTTGATATTTGTGTCCTTGGCGCTTTTCAAGTCTCGGTCAAAGGTGATCTTGCAAATTGGCATACTGGTTTGCCTCAAGATATTCCAGCTGTAGGCGGCGCAATGGATTTGGCCATTGGTGCAAAGCAAACCTGGGTCATGATGGATTTACTGACCAAAACAGGTCAATGCAAAATAGTACAAGAATGCGCATACCCATTGACTGGACTGAAGTGTGTTAAGCGGATATATACCGATCACGCCACCTTTGAATGCTCCCCCACCGATTTGTGGGTCATTGACCGGGTCGCAGGACTGAGTCTGTCTGCTCTGGAGTCCATTACGGGTCTTAAGTTACGCGAAAAAATTTAACTGTTTTTAGGAGACAACTCTTGCATATGATTCGATTTAAAGACCTTTGCGACCAAGGTCTGGTAAAGGGTAAAAGAGTTTTTATCAGAGCTGATTTAAATGTTCCTCTAGACTCCGAAGGTCAAATCACAGAAGACACGCGTGTTAAGGCATCTTTGCCTTGCATCCAGATGGCCCTTGCCGCCGGGGCGGCCGTAATGGTTACCTCTCACTTGGGTCGCCCAACAGAGGGAACACTCACCCAGCAAGACTCCCTGCAAGTAGTTGCATTAAAAATTAGCGCGCTACTAGGGATTCCCGTGCCCTTAAAAACCAACTGGATTGACGGCGTTAATGTGACTACTGGAGATGTGGTTTTGCTCGAGAATTGTCGGGTGAACGTTGGGGAAAAGAAAAACACTATGTCATTGGCCCAAAAGATGGCCGCGCTTTGCGACATCTATGTAAACGATGCATTTGGTACGGCGCACCGCGCTGAGGCGACCACTTACGGAATTGCCGAATATGCTCCTATTGCCTGTGCAGGACCCCTCCTATCAGCAGAAATCGATGCAATCACAATGGCACTGGCCAATCCCAGTCGACCATTGGTGGCAATTGTTGCTGGATCTAAGGTTTCTACAAAACTCTCCATTCTTGAATCCCTTGCATCAAAGGTTGATCAATTAATTGTGGGAGGCGGTATAGCCAACACCTTTCTTTTAGCAAGCGGATTACAAATTGGAAAAAGTTTGGCTGAACCAGCACTTTTGGAGCAAGCTGTATCTGTGATGAAGTCAATGCGGGCGCGTGGTGCAGCAGTGCCCTTGCCAACAGACGTTGTGGTTGCCAAAAGCTTTGATTCAAATGCTACTGCCACCATTAAAAATATCAAAGATATCGCTACTGACGATTTGATTTTGGATATCGGCCCCGACACTGCTCATCTGCTTGCCACCCAACTCACAAGGGCGGGGACCATCGTTTGGAACGGGCCGGTCGGCGTTTTTGAATTTGAAGCCTTCTCAAAGGGCACCGAAGTCATTGCTCAAGCAATAGCCACCTCTCAAGCGTTCACGATTGCGGGGGGAGGGGATACTTTGGCGGCGATTGCAAAGTACGGGATAGAAGATAAGATCAGCTACATCTCTACCGGAGGAGGAGCATTCCTCGAAATGCTAGAGGGGAAGATCCTTCCAGCAATCGAGATACTCAATAAACGCGCGCAAGCAGAAACTCAAAGCTAGCCGATTTTGTAGATTAAGTTATACGTTTACAGGGCAAGGTACGCTTGTAAATTCGCCGTCGTAATCGGTCCAACACTTGTGCGTAAAGTCATATAACTTACAGCATTTAGCCGTTTCGAAATACCATGACCAAGAAAATGGCTGAACAATAATCCGCTCGGGTAATAAATTTTCTAATTTTTCTTGAGCCGATTTAAGTTTGTATAAAGGGATACTCATATCCACGTGATGCGCCGTGTGCTCCATGATGTGGTGCAATAAAGCGCCAATCTTAAATGGAAAGGTCAAATGAACTGTAGTTGACACAAAGGGTTGTGCTTTTGACCAAGCACTGCGGTCGTCATGCCAGGACACTTTGACATGCGTATGGTGAACGTAAACGACGAAGCCAATCATTGCACACCAAAACATAAAGGGCACAAAGACTGATACAAATAGCACCCATGCAATTGATTGTTGAGTAGCATAGGAGGCCCATACACTTGCGCAAAGCCAGAGGCCTGCAAACGCACAGACCAACAAATTGTCTTGAATAAATATTGGGCGCTTAGTTGGCATTTGCTCTGTAGTTGGAAAAATCATCTTTTTCCACCAAATTTCGATCATGTAATAGAGCCCCGGCGCCCAACCGCTTCTGTACGCACGGTCCAAAAGTCTTCCCTTAAAACTCAATTGACTATATTCTTCTTTGGTCAATGGCGCCCAAACAAAATCAAAGCCCTTTAAATTTGTATATCCATGATGAACCACATTGTGCCCAATATCCCAAAGGCTGTAGGGCGTTAAGGAAGGCAAAAAGGCTATGCGTCCCAACCACTTGTTAAGCGTTCTGTGTGGTGTTAAGCTTTGGTGACATGCGTCGTGACCGATGATAAACAGCCTGCCGATACAAAAGCCTGCACCCACAGCACAAAGCAATTGCAGCCAAATGGAGTTGCACAAAACAGAACCAGCCAACAAAGCAGCCCAAAGAGCATAATCCAAAACTAGCAAAGCTAAGGCCTTAAGGGTGGTCTTGCTAGACAAGGGAATTAGCCACTCACGGATTACTTTGCGGTGAGGGATGGGTTCGCCTGGTGGGATAGGTAATTCTGGGTAGTTCATAGCTTATTCTCTAATTCGTTTATACCAAACGTAGTTATGCCTAAAGTACCAAACATTGTACCCATCCGTTTGTATATATTGTCTGATTTGCATCAATAGACTTGCATTTTGTGGTTGCTTTCAGCAACCCCCTTACTTCACTTAAAAACTTCACGGGTTGCGCCTGTTCTGTCAATACTTTTGTCAACCAAATAAGTGGACATTTACCCTCGTTAGAATCCTTTAGTTTCGTGCAAGAATCTATTGGCCCGCATATTCAAGTGGCAATTAACGCTAGCCCCTCACCTTTGGAAATTACATATGACGACTCGTCGCGCTACCAAAATTGTTGCCACTCTTGGCCCCGCCTCCAACAGTGCTGAAATATTAGAACAAATGATTCTCAGCGGCGTCAACGTTGTTCGCCTCAACTTTAGTCACGGGAAGTCTCAGGATCATATCGATCTGGCTAAAACGGTAAGAGACATTAGTCGGAAAACAGGCATTGAGGTTGCCATCATGGCTGACCTTCAGGGACCAAAAATTCGGGTGGGTAAATTTGCAGATGGAGCCGTCATGCTCATCGCAGGCGCGTCCTTTATCCTTGATGCTTCTCGTCAAGAGCTCGGTGACTTGACCGGCGTTGGATTGGACTACAAGGAGCTCCCACAAGATGTTCGTAGCGGGGACGTTTTACTATTGAACGATGGGATGATCGTTCTTAAAGTAGACAAAGTGTTGGGCGAGCAAATTCACACTAAGGTTGTTACTGGCGGAAAGCTCTCCAACAACAAAGGTATCAACAAACAAGGCGGGGGACTGAGCGCTGCGGCTTTAACTGCCAAGGATATGGAGGATATAAAAACCGCAATGAGTTTTCAAGCTGACTACATTGCGGTAAGCTTTCCTAAAACCGCCTCTGATATGGAGATGGCCCGTCAATTGGCCTACGTTGCATCCGCCCCTTACAAACACAAGCCCGGTTTGATAGCAAAAATAGAGCGCGCTGAAGCTATACCTAATTTAGAGGATATATTGGCCGCAAGCGACGGCATTATGGTCGCACGAGGCGACTTGGCAGTTGAGGTGGGTAATGCTGCGGTGCCTGCACTGCAAAAGCGTATGATCAAACTCGCTCGTGATGCAGATAAGTTAGTTATTACTGCTACACAAATGATGGAGAGCATGATCACGAATCCTTCGCCGACCCGCGCCGAAGTGAGCGATGTCGCAAACGCAGTTCTAGACGGAACGGACGCTGTGATGTTGAGCGCGGAGACAGCGGCTGGAAACTTTCCCCTTGAAACAGTACAACAAATGGCTCAAATTTGTGTCGCCGCAGAGGCCGCTGAATTAGTAGAGCTTGACAGCGATTTCATGGGCAAAACGTTCACCCGTATTGACCAAACTATTGCACTTGGAGCCTTGTTTACCGCACATCATTTGGGGGCCAAAGCATTAGTTGCATTAACAGACTCCGGATCCACTCCACTTTGGATGAGCCGACACAAAATTCATATTCCAATTTATGCATTGACCCACAAATTAAGCACCCAGCGCAAGATGTCACTTTACCGAAACGTGGAAGCCATCTTGCTAGACACCAGCCACGACAGGGACACGGCGCTTATTCAGGCAGAAAAGCATTTGAAAGCTCAAAAAATCGTTCAATCAGGCGATGTCTATGCCATTACCTGCGGAGAACCCATGGGCTCGCCAGGTGGTACGAATATGCTAAAAATTAGTCAAGTTAACTAATTTCCACCCGTTGGATTCAGATTGACTTCTTGTTGAACGCTCGTTGACTTCATTTAAGGCTTTCATTCATTTTGCGCGCCGTCTCTAGTAAAATAACTTGGGTTGACCGCCTTTGTTGAGCGCAATTTATTAATCCATTACATACATAGAAATCTTATGCCACTCGTATCTCTTCGTGAACTTTTGGATCATGCCGCTGAAAATTCTTACGGCATTCCTGCCTTTAATGTTAACAATTTAGAGCAGGTTCAAGCCATTATGGAAGCGGCGGAGGAAACAGGAGCCCCTGTCATCATGCAAGCCAGCGCTGGAGCTCGTAAATACGCTGGCGAGGGATTCTTAAAACACTTGATTCAAGCCGCAGTTGAGTCTTATCCGCATATTCCAGTTGTTATGCATCAAGATCACGGCCAAAACCCTGAGGTTTGCTCGGGTGCTATTGCGCTTGGATTCAGCTCCGTGATGATGGACGGCTCCCTCATGGGTGATGGTAAGACTATAGCAAGCTATGAATACAACATTGAAGTTACTCAAAAAGTTGTTGCCATGGCTCACAAATTAGGAGTGAGCGTGGAGGGCGAACTGGGTTGTTTGGGTAGCCTTGAAACAATGAAGGGCGACAAGGAAGACGGTCACGGCACAGACGCCACAATGACCCGCGAACAGCTGTTAACAGACCCTGAGCAAGCTGCTGACTTTGTCAAAAAAACTCAACTTGACGCACTTGCAATCGCAATTGGAACAAGTCACGGGGCATATAAATTTTCCCGAAAACCCACTGGCGACATACTCGCAATTGAGCGGATAAAAGAAATCAATCGCCGTATCCCCAATACTCACCTTGTCATGCACGGATCCTCTTCAGTGCCCCAAGACCTCTTGGCCAAGATCCGTGAATTTGGCGGCAACATGAAAGAGACTTACGGCGTCCCTGTAGAAGAAATTCAACACGCAATAAAGTTTGGCGTTAGAAAGATCAACATTGACACGGATATTCGCTTGGCTATGACTGCTGCAGTTCGCGAGTATTTAAGCAAAAATCCAGAAAAATTTGACCCCAGAGACTTCCTTAAGCCCGCTCGCGAGGCTGCAAAACAGTTATGCAAACAACGCTATATTGAGTTTGGATGTGAAGGGCAAGCTGCCAAAATCAAGGGGCAAACCCTCACAAGTATTGCATCCCTTTACGCGAGTGGTAAGTTAGCCCCTTTAGTCAATTAAAGTTTGGTCTAGCTTGAGGGTTAGGTTGAGTAATGGCTAACGTTAAACTTAGTCCCGTCTGTTTATTGAGCCCAGTTAATTGGCCTTCACATTCATAACTCCCCTGTGGTTTTAATATTAAATGTCCAAAGCACTGCACACGTCTGAAATACATTCTCTGCCTTTACTTGCAAGAGGAAAGGTTAGAGATAACTACGCTGTAGGTCAGGACAGAATACTGATGGTAGCCAGTGACAGAATTAGTGCATTTGATGTCATTATGAATGAGCCCATTCCTGGAAAGGGTGCATTGCTCACCCAGATGGCTTTATTTTGGTTTGACAAACTTGGTCCTAATGGACTTAATATTTGTCCCAACCATCTTACGGGAGAAGACCCAACTCTTGTAGTTTCCCCCGCAGAACGTGATCAAGTCTTAAACAGATCCATGGTCGTCAAACGACTCAAACCCCTTCCAATAGAAGCTGTTGTTCGGGGCTACCTAGCCGGGAGTGGATGGGCAGAATATAAACAAAGCCAAGGCGTTTGTGGCGTTCTATTGCCTCCTAATCTAAAAAATGCCTCAAAGTTAAATGAGCCCATCTTCACACCAGCGGCTAAGGCTGAAATGGGCGAACACGATGAGAACATTACCTATGAGCAGGTTGTTAACACCGTTGGAAAAGAGCTTGCAGATAAGATTAAAGATTACAGTATTAAACTGTACCTAGCTGCTAGAGACATAGCTGCAAAATCGGGGATTATCATCGCCGATACAAAATTCGAGTTCGGCCTTGACACAAACGGCAATCTGATTTTGATGGATGAAATATTAACGCCAGACTCCTCAAGGTATTGGCCTGCAGAGCTATATGTTGAGGGCTCTAATCCCCCAAGTTTTGATAAGCAATTTTTGCGCGATTGGTTGGAAACCGCTCAAGTAAATGGGAGACCTTGGCAAAAGACCCCTCCGGCCCCGACGTTACCCACCTCGGTGATTAAAAATACTGCTGAAAAATACATGGAAGCTTGGACTCGACTCTCTCGAGGATAAGCCCGCTAGTTCAAGGCCATACTGAGTTTTCTTCTGTACTTAGAAACGAGCTCGGCTTGAGGATCTATCGCAGCGGCACTGTTCCCCGTCAGCTCTATCCCTCCAGCGGATTTATTACTCATCGTGTCTGTGCTTTTATGCTTCACAGGGGTCATGAGTTCCAAAATCGCAACATATATTTTTCTAGCTATTTCGTTTTGCCAGGCCTTGTCGCGCATAACAATTTCTAACAATTCATCCATTGCCAGAGTCATCTCTCCGGTAGAGATCAGAACTCTTGCTTTGGCCAGCCGCGCGTCAAAATCCCGCTTGTTCAAAAGGATCAACTCATCGAACTGCTCTGCGGACCAACCGCCTCGTGCGTCTGTAGTAGCAAAGGTCAATGCTTCCAACCAGTGCTTGAGTGCATCAAACCGAATTTGCAAAGGAATTTGAGCCAATGCGGGTGCTAATGCAGCGTGCGCAGAATCTAGCTCTCCAACTGAGATCAATAATTTCACATAATCAAAGCGTGCGTCATCATTCGCAGGGTTAATAGCCAGAGCTTCTTGTAATTTAGCAAGTGCTGCATTCACATCCCCCTCCTCAAGGAATTCATCTGCCCTCTGCAAATCCTCCTGGACCACCAAATCCGCATCGCTAGGTAGGTGTTTATCCAAAAATTCTTTGATCTTTGATTCGGGCAATGCTCCCATAAAACCATCTAGCGGGCGGCCGTCCTTGATTAGGACACAGGTGGGAATGCTGCGTATTCCAAAAGCAGCCGCAAGCTGTTGTTCATCATCGGAATTTACTTTCACAAGCAAAAATCTCCCCCCATAATCAACTTCTAGCTTTTCCAGTATGGGGCCTAAAGATTTACAAGGACCACACCACGGCGCCCAAAAATCGACCAAAACTGGGGTTATTGCGGACTGCGCAATCACATCAGACTCAAAATTTTCTTCAGTTACATCAATCATTGGTAATACTCGATCATTCAAACCTTAAAATCAACCACTTTGCACGCAGCCCTCAAAACTGCCTAGCGCAATCTTATTATGAAAAATCCAATTATCGCTGTCGTCATGGGATCACAATCAGATTGGGAGACCATGGAACACGCAACGCACATTCTGCACGAGTTTGGGATCCCATTCGAAGCACAAGTCTTATCTGCGCACAGAATGCCTGACGAGATGTTTTCTTTCGCAGAAAAGGCATTAAACCGTGGTTTAAAAGCGATTATTGCGGGCGCTGGTGGTGCTGCGCATTTACCGGGAATGTTGGCGGCTAAAACCACTGTTCCCATTTTAGGGGTCCCGGTTGCTAGTCGCCATTTGAATGGAGTTGACTCTCTTCATAGCATAGTGCAAATGCCGAAAGGCGTTCCCGTTGCGACTTTTGCGATTGGTGCTGCGGGCGCCGCTAATGCAGCCCTGTTCGCTGTGGCAATGATTGCTCAGGACGACCCCACTCTTCAAGCAAAACTTCAAGCGTTTCGTCATCAACAGACACAACTGGCGCAAGAATCTAAACTGCCGATCGCCAACCCTTGACGAACGCTGTCAGTGATGGAGCAGAAAATCCCATCATTGACCTAGCAATTTCGCCCGTGCTCTAAACTTTACTTCATACTGATAAATGCATAAACCTACAAAAAGTTTGCTACCCGGTGCAACACTAGGTGTTTTGGGTGGCGGGCAATTAG
>CAIKVH010000108.1 GCA_903830725.1 uncultured Burkholderiales bacterium
GCTTTATCACTCCACTTTGGGCATGCTATGAATGAGTCATCCTCCAAAGCAAGTTTTTTTTGTTCAAAGTGAAATTTAATATTTCTTTTCGTTTCATCTGTCCGCTCTAAAGCAGACTCATTAGCTACTTGCACGAACGCTCGTTCTTTTTCTATTCCTTCGCAAATCAGATCTAGATTAGTCATCTGCTTTTTACAACCGGAAATTAATATTGTGGATAACAGAACTACCAGTTTTATTAATCTAAACAACATACTAAGTGAGGTATCCCTTTGTCTTAGGGCCTTTGGGTTCGCCTCAAATAAAAATAAGTAATTTAAAACAGACAAATAAATTCGACTAGATGATCCAACACATCAATTGCAACTTATGGAAGCGAGCGAAGCTGCAACTGTCGTGTTGTAAGGTGGGTCACTCGCAAATGCGCTGATAGCGAAGGTTCCGTATTTTGTCGCTCCCCCCGCTGCAATCCAGACTTTTACAACGATGTCTGAGCCAGTTTGACTGACTACGCTAGGTTGGCTAGCCTGAGTATCAGTAACTGTGGTGCTTCCAACGGTAACACTGCAATTTGTTTTATAGTCTTGGGGCTGACAAGATACTGTGTAAGGACGTACTCCTCCAGTAATTGTTACTGGAACTGTAATTTTCTGGTTTTGACAACCATTTGCAGCAACGGCAACTACATTACTCGTATGAACAACAACCGGAACGACATTTGAAACAGGTATCGTAATAGTTGGTGAATCAACAGATTTATAGGATGAGCAGGCCGCCTGAGTTGCATAAACTTTACAACTGCCAGCGTTTCGCGCTTTAACCAGAGATCCGTTTATCGTGCAAATGCTGGGGGTCGAGCTAAGGTAGGAAACACTAGGTGTTTGACAACTTCCTCCTGTCGTTGACAGTTGTGAGCTTTCTCCTTGATTTTGGACCGTATCCATCACCATGGAAGTCAATTGTGAAGAAATGCTAATTGGTAATTGGATATTTGTAGTGTTTGTAGGCGCCAGTAATGCTGCGTTAGCTGGAGGGGATGTTCCATCCGCGAGAGGGGGTTGCGAATAGGGTCGTCCAGATTTATTGATCACAGAGATGTCACCAGAAAAAGACTTCAAACCCAAAATGGATAAGAAAATCAACACAAATAGGTTTTTTTGATTATTAAACATAATTTATTGGTCGAAATGTTTATTTCTAATTTGCCTCTTCAATTGGTAGAGGATTTATAAAAATTTGGGGTGGGACAACTGTTACTATCAGCCGAGTAAGTCCCAGAAGCCGATGTCATGCACGTGGATGTACTGCAAGAACAAATGGCAATATTGTTGCCAGCAGGGTCGTCCAGATCAATATTTGGGTTATCGCACATAACCAATTGTTGTCCTTGCTTCCAAGTGACAGGTGGTAATGATGACTGAGCATAAAGCTCCCTATGACCGTTGAGCCAAGGATAACTTCCCCCGGTAAATGAATTTACAGCGCCCCCTTGGTCTTGAGCCAGAACGACTGAGTCGATTAAAGAGAAGCAATCTTTAAAGGGTGTACCTTGCGGAGTACGAGAGTAAGCATCTTCTTTCATGATTTGATTTATCATCCCCTCTCTGTTGTAAGCCATTACATTAGCCTTTGAAGTATCGATGTATTTTTTATATGAAACAATACCCGCATAAGCTAAAACACCAACTATGGCAATTAC
>CAIKVH010000109.1 GCA_903830725.1 uncultured Burkholderiales bacterium
CAAGTTTGTTTCCAAGTTCAGTCGAGCGCTTAAAGAGGTGCCTTGCAGTGTTTGGATCACTTTTACTGATCCCAATGGCGTAAGCCATAAAGCAACGCGCGTCCATCAGTTCCATACCCGCTTTGTACCATGCCAGACCCTTATCTGAATCTATGGGTACGCCGTAGCCCATGCGGTGCCAAATGCCCAGGTGTAGCATCGAGGTGGTGCAACCTGAGGCAGCCCTTTCCTCTAATTTAGATACAGCATGTGGAAACAGAGATTTCGTTTTAGGTTGGCCCCAGTATTTCTCTGCAAGGTCGTAGGCTTTCTCAAAGTCTATCTCTGTGCCTCTTGCGTGATTTATGAAGCCAATAAAGTCATCTGAGCTTTGGCTATCCTTTATGACATCCCAAACAATATTGTTTAGTTCGCGTGCGTTTAAAACCTCAGTCATAGTACCCCCTTAATTTCTCTTTTATTGAGAATTAATGATAGAGATTCAAAAGATCACCAGGTGACCTTATCGAGTTCTAGACTAAGCACATCCACATAATTGTTCTTTCTCGTGTTGAAACTGAGTTAGGACTAGCGGATCATCGTTATTACGCACAAATCATTCAATTCACACAAAAGATGATCACTCTTACATTACTTACTACGTTCATGGAATGGACCGGATCCATTGCAGGACTCCTGGGGGCCTTTTTACTTGCTAGCAACTCGAGAATTTCAAAGTTTGGCTGGATAGCCTTCCTCGTTGCAAACATGGCTCTGATTTGCTTTGCTTGGATGATTCACGCAAATGGACTTCTTTTCCAACAACTGGGATTTACCTTGACCAGTTGTCTGGGTATCTATAGGGCTAGACCTTGGATACCATTAACCAGTGGTTGAGAATACCCACTCTGCACAATAGCTCTGTCCCAAGTTTCAATATATAGAAGCTTATTTGGGGTGATAGTTGCGAGCTTAGTTTTTTCTAACTTAATGTCCCAGTTCTTCTTACCGTTTAAGACGTAATCCTCACCAATCACAAAAAATCCGTTGTATTGGGTAAGGTCTTTGATAATCAGCGGAATGATGTATTTGGCTTTAGCAGTATAGTAATTGGGATAACCACAACTCTCTTTCAGTATTTGCGCATTATTGGCTTTAACCAGGTCCTTAATCCACTGGTCTCCTCCAAGTCCAGTAGCCCAGGATGCAAAGGAGGCAGCAATAGAGGCATCCTCGTTAATATTTTTTTCAGTACTAATGTAGATTTGCCACGCGAGCATCGTTATTCCTCGAGCAGTGTTCCCTTTATGCTGATGAGCCCATGAAAGCTTGATCCGATGTAAATGAGTAGCCAGACTGCTTTGAGTCCCCTCTCATCAGCGAGGAAGCACATGGCTAATGCCAGGAGACTGAACAAAAGAGTCATAGCGCCCTAGGATAAGCCGAGTTGGTGTGCATTTGGTTTAGTTTGCATTTGAATCTCCTTTTTGTATTTTTTCAATCATATTAGTCCACAAGCTCAATCGATGAGCTAGTGAGAAATTTTGACGAAATAGTCCTGCAATTGGAAAAAATTCTTGGAGTCAGATAATTTGAACACCTGTTGCATATCGAGACACAACAGAATGTTTTTATAATTCAGACATTTCCGCATTAAAAATTACACCCATGATTGAGAATAATCAACATC
>CAIKVH010000110.1 GCA_903830725.1 uncultured Burkholderiales bacterium
CGTGCTATCTTATCGCTTCCTTTGCTCGGTGTATACTCCGACAGAGGAATTCCCATCCTTCTCATTTCATAAATCAATGGCGCTCCAGCAGCTTTTTTCTCCACAATCAAAGAATCTGGATTCCATTCTTTCCACATATCCAGCGCTTTCTTTTTTAATTCTGGGAACTCCATACGCTCTTTGAACGCATCCAAAAGAATAATATTTGGCTTGTTGTTTCCTCTAGAATCTGGATGATAGAAAACTCCCCATGTTGTACAAGCGGAGAAGTCAGCTCTATTGGACTTTTCAAATGCTGTATCCCAGCTTTGGATGACATAATCACAAGGTGGTGGAGCTTCGTCCGGCCATATCTTCCACATATCCCTTTTAACAATCGCACCTTCTTCTGAAGTTGGATTTTGTTGGTACTGCGCTTCCCATTTTGAAACTGGAAGTTCACTTTTTAAAGCTTCTAGAGCATCTTTTGACCAAAATCCCGGCCACAAAGGGGTTCCAGACGGCAAAATAGCGGGAAAATCAATGACTTCCCACTGATCTACACCCTCTTTTGACTGATTTTTAAGGATTTGACCTGTTAAATCTCGCTTAGACCAGCGAGTCATCACAATAATAATGGCTCCACCGGGTTGTAAACGCTGCCTAGGGCCAGATGTGTACCACTCATACACATTATCAAACACCGCAGGGTTTCCTTGTTTAGCTTCCTGCTCCGAATGAGGATCATCAATAATTAATAAATCAGCGCCCTTACCTGTAACAGCCCCGCCAACACCGATAGCAAAATAGTCCCCACCCATATGAGTATTCCAACGTCCAGCCGCTTTACTATCTGACGATAACTTTGTACTAAATACTTTCCCATATACATCTGATGAAACTAAATTTCTAACTTTACGTCCAAAGCCTACGGCTAATTCTGCGGTGTGTGCAGTCTGGATAATCTTTTTCTCTGGAAATTTACCCAAAAACCATGAAGGAAGCAAAAAAGAAGCAAACTCACTCTTTGTATGCCGGGGAGGCATATTAATAATCAACCTCTTTAAAGACCCCGCAGCAACCCTTTCAAAAGCATCTGCCATGATCTGGTGATGCTTACCCGATATAAACACAGGCCACATCTGAGAAGCAAAGAAAATAAAAGACTCCCTACATCTCTCTACCCTATCATATTCCAATAGCTGCCTAATCTTGTTTTGCTCCGCTTCCTCCACCTTATCCACAAGGCTCAGGTAACTGGATATCTCTTGTTTGGTTAACAATGTCATAGCGCAGCAACAGCTTTAACAGACTTATCAATCACCCTAATACTTCTTGCCTTATGAGGCTTCATTACCAATTTACCTTCAGCTATCAATTTATGGATAACCCTATGTATATTGGATTTAGACTGCTTATGCACCCCACGAGCAATCACAGCATATGACGGAGCAACACCATGCAACCTAACATAAGCTTTTATAAAATCTAAAATAAGCTGATCCTTTTCAGTCATTATTCCTCCTGTTTAAACATACAGGTAGTTTAAACGACTTACAGAACGTTCGCAAGCTATTTTTAAAAATATATATACCCCCCTATTTTGGAATGACTATTGAGATGGAACGTTCGTATTTAAGGGGGTGGGGTTTTGTATGTGTAGATTAGAGCGTAAGGAGCGGAAGGGTGGTAGCCGCCAAAAGGGGGTCTCTGGGGTACGGTGGGTCTCCGTTTACACGCATGTCGTTTACACGCCTATTGCAACGTCTGCGGTGCGATGCCAGTAGAAGGGGCATCGGTGCGCTTGGGCTTCACGTTATCCAATAGCTTTAAGTGTGTGGCTAGTTCACGTTTCAATTGATCAGGCGTTGACTGCTTGACCTCTGATTGCGTTCTATCTATAAAGAGTCCTACAGATTTCCCTAGCAGTTCCAGTGCTTTTAATTTGGTTCCCTCTTGTCGAGCATCTTTACTATGCGCTAACAACTGCTTCAACACATACCGTTTAGTCCCAGCCACATCTTCACTCAAGTGTTCTATCGTCTCTTCCACGCCCTCATTGACGATTCTCTTGATCCTTACATCCTTGGCGAGCTTTGATGCATTCGCCATCACACATGCATCAGTCGCATTGCTGTTTGGATAGCTCTCTCTATACGCAACCTTTAGGGTTGCTCCTCTTATAAGACAGTTTGCGAATGCCATTTGTTGTGCCGTCAGTGGACGTTGTCTCTTATGCTCTGATCCTACAGGTTGACCATCTCTACGTATTTTGGGACTCTCTGCGTTGAGTGCCAACCGTTCCGCTTCGCTGAGTTCCCCCGATTCCAATACCTGATCAATTTGGTCAAGTTCTTCAAGCTTTGCCAAGTAGTCTTCCGATGTTGTTTTGCCCATGTTTAAACACTCCCCTAATTAATTGCCTGCAACACTCACATGTGCTGATTATATAAACAGTATCGTTCTTGTCAACACCTTATCCACACCTGTGCATAAGTCCAAAGTTATCCACAGGATGTTATCAACAGGTTTTCTATCCAGTACCACTTATCCACTGTTTATACCCAACTTTATACACATTACCTAAAACGTACTATTAGCACACAAAATACCCTTGTATTTGAATCCTATAGTACACTAAATTGCACTGTAATACTTTGGTTTGCTAAACTCACTAGGATCGCTCAGGATCTCTCAAAATTATTTTCTAATGGTAAGGTAGCCTGAGACCCTTTAAATCGCTTATAGCCCGTTTAAATTCGTTGCATTTGTCAACTAAAACAGGCATTGGCACACCTTATGCTTTGCCTACAAAATGAATACTTAGATACACAAACAAAGAAACCAGTGCCTACATATATAAATGCAGTGCTTTTAAATACTTTGATTACAATGTTGTAATTAAACTAATATCAGTTGCACGGTGTCAACCAATTGCAGTAGCATTGCGTTGTAGGTGTGTAAGGCAATCAGTTTAAACACAAAGGGAGATCAAATGGTACACAAAGATGCAGTCAATGAGATGACTAAGTTCATCAAGTCAGAGTTGAGGATTGCTCAACAGGTTTTTGAGAAAAACCCTAATTCTGCCAATTGGACAATCGTCACAGGCAAAATGCTTGCGTGGCAACAGTTCAATCAAATGGTCAAATTATCTAGGATCAACACATCCTTGGGTGAATTGTATGAGCAAGGGATCAATGACATTTGGCACGCACCAATGGGTGCATGGGGTGTCAAAATTGTAGACTTCATGATTCCAAAGGCTTAACCATGAAAGAACTAATCAACGCCATCATCGTGCTAGTGCTGACCATCTTTGTGGCTTACTGTTTTACCCTCACCCTCTAAGTTATCAGCGACAAGCCTACGGGGTTTGTCACTGGCAATTTTACCAGTGCTTTAAGGATCATTATGTTCACCACACGTGAAGAGTATTTGCAAGCCTTTATATCAGAGGTTCGCCCCATGTTTGACCTGTACGGTCAACCCCTACCAATGAATGTTCGCATTACGTGCGGTTTCCCCCTCAATGCCAAGCGCAGTAAGGCATTGTCGGACGTTTTCCCTACCAGTAATTCTAGGGACAATCACTGGGAGATCTTTATCTCCCCCGAGGTTGCAGAGTCAAAGACAGTGGCAGAGCTTGTCATTCATGAGCTTTGCAGAACGGTTGACGGTGCATTCTCCCGAGGTGTGACCTTTCAGAAAATCGCTGACAACATGGGCTTAGTCCCACATGCGGTCAAAGGGTACAAACGCACCACTGGTTCGCTCCAATTCCTGTCAATGTACGGTGCGATCATCGATTCACTGGGTAAATACCCACATGCTGAGGTTAGCTATAGCCAAGTCAAGACTCAGGGTACACGTATGCTTAAGGCAGTCTGCGCCTGTGGATATACCGTGCGGTTGACCTCCAAGTGGGCGAGGGTTGGTCTACCCAACTGCCCAGTCGATGCTTACACTTTGGCTTTGGTTTAAGGGGACGACATGAGCTTTCAAGATAAACAGAAAATGACGGTGTTGCCCTTGGCAACCATCCAAGGGGCTTTTGCTAAGTATTCGGGGATGCCTCCACTGGGATTGAATGACAAGTCAACAATGATCACGTGGCTTGATTCTCAAATTGACAAAGGGGTTATCAGCTTGGCTGATGTAGTTGGATCACTGCCCTTTACCCCTGTCGTGGCTGGCACGAACAACTCTGCGGTTGAGTCAGTTGCGAATAAAGCACAATCATTGGCTCTCGAGTCAGTCGAGAAAATCAGTGCTTTACAAGGTGCATTGGCGGTGCAAGAGAAAACCCTTGCGACTATTCAAGAGTCAATCGAGTCATTGGCTGAGGTCAACATTGGTGTTGATCAAGCGGAGGTTGACCGCAAGTTGACGGTGCTTTTGGACAAGGCGTTCAAGCCGTTTAAACAGGCAGTCAAAAATGCTGGTGCTGAGTCAGTGATTGCTAACATGTCCAATGTCCACAAGATCGCTCGCAAGTCTTGTAAGGATGTGTTCGGTCTTGACCTCCCCTTGGAATTCGACATCTACAATGACCCAACATCTCCCCCAGTTGACCCCAATTTTATTTGGACTGAGTCGATTCTCCGCACCCTCGCCTTTGCTCAGGACACGGGTAGGAATACATGGTTTGGCGGCGAAAAGGGGACGGGCAAGTCACAAACCGCAGAGCAATTCTCAGCACGTACAGGCAGAGGGTTCATGAGGTACAACTTCCACAAGTACACAACCGCATCCGACTATTTGGGCGATGTTGGCTTAGAGAATAATGCAACCGTGTTTAAACAGGGTGACTTCTTACGTGCCTACACTGCACCCTCGACTGTAATCTTACTCGATGAGATCACGAATGCAGATCAAGGTGAACTTGCACCCTTGAATGGGTTTCTTGAACCCAATGCCAAGGTCACTTACGGGGGTTCAGTGTGGACTCGAGCCACAGGGGTGATGGTATTCGGGGCTGACAATACACTATTGAATGGTGACACATCAGGACGGTATGCTGGGACTCGCACAACGAACACGGCACTGGCTGACAGGTTCACTGCCGTGATCAAGTTTACTCACCTACCATTTGACCTCGAGGTCAAGGCGGTGATGAACCACACCAATTGCAAAAAGGAATTGGCAGAGCATATTATCAAGTCGGTGCATGTTGCACGTTCTAAGGTTGAAACAGGGGACATC